>JBAXBQ010000014.1:0-57816 GCA_037141865.1 Comamonadaceae bacterium
GCGAACCCGCCCCCTCGGGGGGCAGCGCAGTACGCGAAGCGACAAGCGTGGGGGCAATATCTTGAACGGATGGCAAACCCTGTTGTACAAGGAAGTCCTGCGCTTCTGGAAGGTGGCGTTTCAGACGGTGGCAGGGCCGGTGTTGACGGCGATGCTGTACTTGCTGATTTTTGGCCATGCGCTGGAGGCTCACGTCAAGGTCTACGACAGAATCAGCTACACCTCTTTTCTGGTGCCGGGACTGGCGATGATGAGCCTGTTGCAAAACGCATTTGCCAACAGCTCTTCGTCACTGATCATGAGCAAGGTCATGGGCAACCTGGTGTTTCTGATGCTTACACCGCTGTCCTACATGAATTGGTTTGTTGCCTATGTGGGGGCGTCTGTCGTTCGGGGTTTGATCGTAGGTGTAGGCGTGTTTGCGGTTTCCGCCCTGTTTACCGACGTCAGTTTTGTTGCGCCGCTGTGGATAGTGACCTTTGCCGTGACCGGCGCTGCACTGATGGGTACGCTGGGGTTGATCGCAGGCCTGTGGGCCGAAAAGTTCGATCAACTTGCGGCATTTCAAAATTTTGTCGTCATGCCCATGACTTTTTTGAGCGGTGTGTTTTACTCGATCCATTCGTTACCGCCGTTCTGGCAAAAGGTGAGCAACCTGAATCCCTTTTTCTACATGATTGACGGCTTTCGCTACGGCTTTTTTGGAGCAAGCGATGTATCGCCCTGGCTGAGCTTGAGCGTAGTGGGTGTTGCCCTGATGTTGGTGAGTGCGGTTGCTGTGCTGCTGCTTCGCACTGGCTACAAAATTCGTAGCTGAGACTTTTCAATTTTGGATTCATGATATGACTGCTGACCAGATTAAAAATTTGATTGCCGCAAACATGGCTTGTGAGCACATCACGCTGACTGGAGATGGCCGCCACTGGTTTGCCACAATTGTGTCGTCGGCGTTTGAAGGTCGGCGTGCCATACAGCGCCACCAAATGGTGTATGCCACGCTGGGTTCAAAAATGCAAAACGACGAGGTGCACGCCCTGTCGATGAAAACTTACACGCCGGCCGAATGGTCGGCCTTGCCGCAATGATCAAGGACCGACTCGGCAGCGCGAGCCGCTACCGCTGGATGCGGTGAACAGACACTATGGATAAATTATTGATTCGTGGCGGCCACCAGTTGCACGGTGAGGTTTTCATCTCCGGCGCCAAAAATGCTGCCTTGCCAGAACTCTGCGCTTGCCTGCTCACGGCGCAGCCGGTGACGCTTACCAATGTGCCACGCTTGCAGGATGTCTCCACCATGCTCAAGCTGATTCGCAACATGGGGGTTGTCGCAGAACGCAGTGATGCGGGTGTCGTTAAGGTAGACGCCAGCACGCTGTCTTCACCCGAAGCACCTTACGAGCTGGTCAAGACCATGCGGGCTTCGGTGTTGGCACTAGGCCCCTTGCTGGCCCGTTTTGGCGAGGCCACGGTGTCCCTGCCGGGAGGCTGTGCCATTGGGTCGCGACCAGTCGACCAACACATCAAAGGTATGCGCGCGATGGGCGCCGAGATAGTGGTGGAGCATGGCTACATGATCGCCAAATTGCCCAAGGGTTGGACGCGTTTGAAGGGTGCGCGTATAGCCACTGACATGGTGACTGTTACCGGTACTGAAAACTTCTTGATGGCAGCAGCACTCGCCGCTGGCGAGACCATTCTGGAGAACGCTGCGCAAGAGCCAGAGATTGCCGATCTGGCTGAAATGCTAATCAAGATGGGCGCGAAAATTGAAGGGCATGGCAGCAGCCGCATTCGTATTGAGGGCGTCGACACGCTGCATGGCTGCGAGCACCAAGTGGTGGCGGACCGCATTGAGACCGGCACTTTTCTTTGCGCGGTGGCCGCTACCGGCGGCGCTGTGTTGTTGCGTCATGGTCGGATGGATCATTTGGAAGCCGTGGTGGAAAAGCTGCGTGATGCGGGGGCCACGGTCACGGCAGTTGACGGCGGTATTCGTGTTGAATCCCAGGGTCGGTTGAAGGCGCAAAGTTTTCGCACCACCGAGTACCCGGGTTTTCCGACTGATATGCAGGCGCAATTCATGGCACTCAATTGCATTTCGCAGGGCGCAGCCAAGGTGACTGAAACCATTTTTGAGAACCGTTTCATGCACGTTAATGAGTTGGTCAGGCTTGGCGCCAACATCCAGATCGATGGCAAGGTGGCCGTGCTCGAAGGTGTGCCCAAGCTCTCGGGCGCTACCGTGATGGCGACCGATTTGCGGGCCTCTGCCAGTCTGGTGATTGCGGGTCTGGTGGCCGACGGTGTAACCGTAGTCGACCGCATCTACCATCTGGACCGTGGCTATGATCAGATGGAGGCCAAGTTGCGTGGCCTGGGTGCCGATATTGAACGCATCAAATGACGAGTCAGCTCACCATGATTACTCTCGCGCTTTCCAAAGGCCGTATCTTCGAAGAAACTTTGCCACTGCTTCGCTCGGCCGGTATCGAGGTTCTGGAAGATCCGGAGAAGTCACGCAAACTCATACTCGCTACCAATCAAAGCGACGTGCGGGTGTTGGTGGTGCGCGCTACCGATGTACCCACCTATGTGCAATATGGCGGTGCTGACCTTGGCATTACCGGAAAAGACACCCTGTTGGAGCACGGCAGCCAGGGCTTGTACCAGCCGCTGGATCTGCAAATCGCCAAGTGCCGCATCAGTGTGGCTGTGCGCGCAGATTTCGACTATGCGTCGGCCGTGAAACAGGGTTCGCGTCTGACGGTAGCCACCAAATACGTGGCGATAGCGCGCGAATTTTTTGCCGCCAAAGGCGTCCATGTGGACTTGATCAAGCTCTACGGCAGCATGGAACTGGCACCGCTGGTGGGGCTGGCTGATGCCATTGTGGATCTGGTCTCCACCGGCAATACGCTCAGGGCCAACCACTTAATTGAGGTCGAGCACATCATGGAGATCAGCTCGCGTCTGGTGGTCAATCAGGCAGCGCTCAAACTCAAGCAGGCGCCAATCCGCAGAATCATAGATGCCTTTGCTGCTGCCATTGGCAACCATTCGCCAGCGCGAGCTTAGCGTGGCGCGGCATGCATGAATTGATTCGAGAAAATGCAATGAGTTTTATCGCTTCTCCAGCCCGCCTGTCGACTGCCAGCAGCACTTTTGACGCTGAATTCAAGGCGCGCCTGCATTGGTCTGCGGAGGCCGACGCCGTGATTGAGCAGAAGGTGGCGGACATACTGGCGGATGTCCAAGCCCGCGGAGATGCGGCGCTGCTGGACTTCACAAGGCGGTTTGACGAGTTGGACGCAAGGTCGGTGGCGGCGCTGGAGCTGACCCAGGTCGAGCTCAAGAGCGCGTTCGACTTTATCCCGCAGGCCCAGCGCGATGCCCTGCAAGCCGCCGCGCAACGGGTGCGCAGCTACCATGAAGCGCAGAAAAAAGCCAACGGCGAGAGTTGGAGCTACGTTGACGCAGATGGCACACTGCTGGGTCAAAAGGTCACGCCACTGGATCGGGTCGGTATTTATGTTCCAGGTGGCAAGGCGGCCTATCCGTCCTCAGTATTGATGAACGCCATCCCGGCGCACGTGGCCGGGGTTGCTGAAATCATCATGGTGGTTCCGACCCCCAAGGGCGAAAAGAATGCGCTGGTGCTGGCTGCCGCCCATGTTGCCGGCGTGACCCGCGCGTTCACCATCGGCGGCGCCCAGGCAGTGGCCGCCCTGGCCTACGGCACAGCCACGATCCCGAAGGTGGACAAGATCACTGGACCCGGCAACGCCTATGTGGCAGCCGCCAAGCGCCGTGTTTTTGGCACCGTTGGCATCGACATGATTGCCGGCCCGAGCGAGATTTTGGTGCTGGCGGATGGTACAACCCCACCCGACTGGGTCGCGATGGATTTATTCAGCCAGGCTGAGCACGACGAGTTAGCACAAAGTATTTTGCTGTGCCCTGACTTGGCCTATATCGACCAGGTGCAAGCCGCTATCCAGCGTCTTCTGAACGACATGCCGAGGGTCGAGATCATTGCCAAGTCGCTTAACGGCCGTGGCGCGTTGATCCATACTCGCAGCATGGAAGAAGCGTGCCAGATCAGCAACGTGATCGCGCCGGAACATCTGGAGGTCAGCAGCCGTGAACCGCACCGCTGGGAGCCATTGCTCAAGCATGCGGGCGCGATTTTTCTGGGCGCCTACACCAGCGAATCTTTGGGTGACTATTGCGCCGGACCGAATCACGTGCTGCCCACCAGTGGTACCGCGCGCTTCAGTTCTCCCCTGGGCGTTTATGACTTCCAGAAGCGTTCCAGCCTGATCGAAGTAAGCAGGGTCGGCGCGCAGACGCTGGGCCTCATTGCCGCTGAACTGGCTTACGGCGAAGGTCTGCAGGCGCACGCCCGAGCGGCGGAGTTGCGTTTGACCCAGATACCTGCCATGCGCAAAGTCAAATGAGCTTGGTCAACCCGCGCCAAATGCAACGCATCCGCCAGGACATCCAGTCCATGCACGCCTATGCGATTCAGGACTCGGCCGGCATGATCAAACTGGATGCCATGGAGAACCCGCATCGATTGCCGCCTGGGCTGCAGACTGCTCTGGGGCGGCGCCTGGGCGCGCTGGCGCTGAATCGCTACCCTGATGGTCGTGTCAATGAGCTGCGCCACGCGCTGGCTGCTTACGCCAACATGCCTGAGGGGTTTGACATCATGCTGGGTAACGGCTCCGATGAATTGATCAGTCTGTTGGCACTCGCCTGCGATGTGCCACCGAGCGTGGTCAACGACTTCAGACCGGCAAGTATTCTTGCGCCAGTGCCGGGTTTTGTCATGTACGCCATGAGCGCACAGTTGCAAGGCATGGCGTTTCACGGCGTTGCGCTTACTGCCGATTTCGAGTTGGACGAAGCCGCCATGCTGGCCGCTATTGCTAGGCACAAACCTTCCATCACTTACCTGGCCTACCCCAACAATCCGACCGCCAATCTCTGGGATGACGCCGTGGTCGAGAACATCATCCTTGCGGTCGGCGAGCAGGGCGGCCTGGTGGTGATGGACGAAGCCTATCAGCCGTTTTCCAGTAACAGCTACCTTGATCGACTGACCCGTCACAGCCATGTGCTGCTGTTGCGTACACTTTCCAAATTTGGTCTGGCCGGCGTGCGTCTGGGCTACATGATGGGTCCCAAAGCGTTGATCACCGAGATCGATAAAGTGCGCCCACCCTATAACGTCAGCGTACTGAACTATGAGTGCGCTTTGTTTGCACTTGAGCATCAACAGGTATTTGAGGCTCAAGCTATCGATTTGCGTGCCCAGCGAGCTATCATTTTCAAAGCGCTGGCGAACTGGCCCGGTGTCCGGGCCTATCCCAGCGATGCCAATATGATTTTGCTGCGGGTGGCCGATGCACACAAAACGTTTGAAGCCATGAAGACGCGTCAGGTGCTGGTCAAGAACGTTTCCAAAATGCATTCTTTGCTGGCCAATTGCCTGCGCGTGACCGTCGGAACCGCCGACGAAAACGTAAAAATGCTGGAAGCCCTGAAAGAATCTTTGTAACGGTGGACAATGACACTATGAATCGCATTGCAGAAGTATCCCGAAACACCGCAGAGACCAAAATCACGGTCAAGGTCAATCTGGATGGCTCTGGCCAGGCCAAGCTGCACACCGGCATCGGTTTTTTTGACCACATGCTGGACCAGATTGCACGCCACGGCATGATCGACATGGCAATTCAGGCAGACGGAGATTTGCATATTGACGGTCATCACACAGTCGAAGACGTTGGCATCGCGCTGGGTCAGGCGGTACATCAGGCGGTCGGCGACAAGAGAGGAATTCGCCGCTACGGTCACGCTTATGTGCCACTCGACGAAGCACTCTCAAGGGTCGTTATAGATTTTTCCGGGCGTCCCGGACTGGTCATGAACGTGCCATTCAAGAGTGGCATGATTGGTACTTTCGACAGCCAGTTGGCGCACGAGTTTTTCCAGGGTTTTGTGAATCATGCTTTTGTTACGTTGCACATCGACTGCCTGCGTGGCGAGAACGCGCACCACCAGGCCGAAACCGTGTTCAAGGCGTTTGCCCGCGCACTGCGGGTCGCACTGGAACTCGATCCGCGGGCGCTGGGTGTCATCCCATCGACCAAAGGGTCCCTCTAGTTTTTAAAATCAATGGGCCTCCAGAGCATGTCATCGTTGCTTAGCCAGCCATGAATTCTGTGCGCAACAAGACGGTCGCTGTCGTTGACTACGGCATGGGTAACTTGCGTTCGGTATCACAGGCAGTTCAAGTCGCTGCTGTTGGCGCTGGCTACCGGGTGGTGATTACTGCCGACCCCGACGAAGTGCGCGCCTGTGAGAGAGTGGTGCTGCCTGGGCAGGGTGCCATGCCGGACTGCATGCGGGAGTTGCGTGAATCGGGATTGCAAGCGTCAGTGCTCGAAGCCGCCAACAGTAAGCCCTTGTTTGGTGTTTGCGTAGGCATGCAAATGTTGCTGGACTGCAGCGCTGAGGGGCCGCCGGATGTGGGCACCCCAGGTCTCGGTTTAATTCACGGTGAAGTGCTCAAGTTTGACCTGGCCGGCCAGTTTCAGCCGGATGGCAGTCGTTATAAAGTGCCGCAAATGGGATGGAACCAGGTCTATTGCAACAACCATGGCGGCGCGCCGCATCCAGTGTGGGGGGAGGTGCCCGACGGCAGCTACTTCTACTTTGTTCACAGTTTTTACGCGCAACCGTCGGATGCGCGCCACAGCGTTGGAGAGACAGACTACGGCAGTCGCTTCAGTTCTGCCATTGCGCGCGATAATATTTTCGCAACGCAATTTCATCCCGAAAAAAGTGCCGAGCACGGCTTGTCTTTATACCAAAATTTCCTTCATTGGAAGCCTTAAAAGATTACTTTTCACACCGCTCGGACCGAGCCCGCCGAAGTCCTGTTTTTCCCCTTCCATCACTTTTGAAGCATCATGCTTTTAATTCCTGCAATTGACCTTAAAGACGGCCACTGCGTTCGCCTCAAACAAGGCGATATGGACCAAGCCACCACTTTTGGACAGGATCCAGTTGGAATGGCCCGCAGTTGGGTTGACAAAGGTGCGCGACGTCTGCACCTGGTGGATTTGAATGGTGCCTTTGCCGGGCATCCGAAAAACGAGATGGCGATTCGCAAAATCCTGCGGGAAGTGGGTAGTGAGGTGGATGTGCAACTGGGCGGTGGTATCCGTGATCTGGACACCATCGAGCGCTACCTGGATGCCGGGCTGCGTTACGTCATCATTGGCACGGCTGCTATCAGAAACCCCGGTTTTCTGCAGGACGCATGTACTGCTTTTGGCGGCCACATCATCGTCGGGCTGGATGCCAGGGACGGCAAAGTAGCTACCGACGGCTGGAGCAAGCTAACCCGCCACGACGTCATTGACCTTGGCAAAAAGTTTGAGGATTTTGGTGTGGAATCCATCATCTATACCGACATCGGTCGTGATGGCATGCTAAGCGGCATTAATGTGGAGGCGACCGTCAAGTTGGCTCAAGCCCTGACCATTCCGGTGATCGCCTCCGGCGGCCTTTCCACCATGGCAGATATCGAGGCCTTGTGCGCGGTTGAAGACGAAGGCATAGAAGGTGTCATTTGCGGACGTGCCATTTATTCAGGCGATCTGGATTTTGCAGCTGCGCAAGAACTGGCTGATGAGCTGAACGGCTGAATATATGACCCCCACGGTCACCCACTTCGTGTGGTTCCCTGTACATGCCGCTTCCAGAGTCAGCGGCTCTTCGCACCGTCCCGGCTTGCGCAGGCAGGCCCGGAGCTGCGGTGCTCAGCCCCGATGGGGCCGCGTTTTGCCTAGGGGCGGCCCGGCGGCAAAACATGGCTTCCACCAATTGCGCAATCATGCTCGCTAAACGCATCATTCCCTGTCTCGACGTTACCGGCGGGCGTGTCGTCAAAGGCGTTAATTTTGTGGAACTTCGCGACGCCGGTGACCCGGTGGAGATTGCGGCCCGCTATAACGAGCAGGGCGCTGACGAGTTGACTTTCCTTGACATAACCGCCACCAGCGACGGGCGCGACCTGATCCTGCACATCATCGAGGCGGTGGCGTCACAAGTGTTTATTCCGCTGACAGTGGGTGGCGGTGTGCGCACGGTCGATGATGTTCGCCGACTGCTCAACGCCGGCGCTGACAAGACCAGCTTTAACTCGGCCGCCATTGCCAACCCACAGGTCATCAGAGACGCGTCTGGCAAGTACGGTGCCCAGTGCATCGTGGTGGCGATTGATGCCAAACGCCGCACCGATCTGGACGCCAGGCGCCTTGCGGCCGATGGCTTTGCGATCGGACCGGGCTGGGACGTTTACAGCCACGGGGGGCGCAACAACACGGCTCTGGACGCGGTCGCCTGGGCGCGCCAGATGGCGGAGTGCGGAGCCGGCGAAATTTTGCTCACCAGCATGGACCGCGATGGCACTAAAGCCGGCTTCGATCTGGCGCTCACTCGTGCCGTCAGCGACGCCGTGAACGTGCCGGTGATCGCCTCCGGTGGCGTCGGTACCCTGGACCATCTGGCCGATGGCATCCAACTTGGAGGCGCCGACGCGGTGCTGGCCGCCAGCATTTTTCACTATGGCGAATTCACTGTCGCGCAGGCCAAAATGAGAATGGCGGAGCGCGGCATTCCAGTGCGAATCACCCCATGAACTGGCTGGACGACATCCAATGGGACGCCCACGGGCTGGTGCCGGTCATCGCGCAAGAAGCCACCTCCGGCGACGTCTTGATGTTGGCCTGGATGAATCGTGAGGCTTTGCAGCAAACAGCAGATTTGGGGCGCGCTGTGTACTTCAGCCGCTCGCGTGGCAAGCTGTGGTTCAAGGGCGAGGAGTCAGGCCATGTGCAGACAGTGCATGAAATTCGTCTGGACTGCGACCAGGACGTTATTTTGCTCAAGGTCACGCAGCTTGGGCACACCCCCGGCATTGCCTGCCACACCGGACGCCACAGCTGTTTTTTCAGTCTGCTGGAAAATGACAACTGGAAAGCGACCGAACCGGTCTTGAAAGACCCACAAACCATCTACAAATAGGTACCCATGCCGTCCAACGTTTCCACTCCAGATTCACTCGCTGCTTTGGCAAGAGTGATTGAAAGCCGCTTGCCTCAAAACGGTGGCGATCCGGACGCCAGTTATGTGGCCCGTCTGCTGCACAAGGGGCCGGATGCGTTCCTGAAAAAGATCGGCGAGGAAGCCACCGAAGTGGTGATGGCGGCGAAAGACGCGGACTTCGGCGGTGACAAGTCAAAAATTGTCAACGAAGTGGCGGATCTGTGGTTTCACTGCATGATCGCGCTGGCGCACTACGGCTTGAGTCCTTTAGATGTAGTGGCCGAACTGGATCGCCGTGTCGGCACCAGTGGCATTGAAGAAAAAGCCTTGCGCAAGGCGCTGGCACGCGAGGGAGAGAGCAAGTGACCCAGGATTATTCAGACCCTGCAAACGCAGGTATTGACTCAGTCAATTTGCAAAGGCTTCAATCGCTCAACACGGTGGGTACTGTCAGCTACATTTTGCATTTAATCGTGGCTATTGGCGCCCTGATACCAGGCGGACAGTTTGGCCCGGTGCTCCTGATTGCCGCACTGATTATTGACATGGTGAAACGACCGGATGCCGAGGGCACCTGGCATGCCTCGCATTTTCGCTGGCGCATCCGCACCGTCGTCATCGCGGCGTTACTTTATGCAGTCACGCTGCCCTTGTGGTTTCTGTTTATTTTTCCGGGCTGGATCGCCTGGTGCGTCATTTCTGTTTGGTTTCTCTACCGCATCGTGAGCGGCATGGTTCGCATGAACAAGGGGCTTGCCATGGAGTTTGCGGCATGAAAGCGGAAACAGTTCAAAGCGACCCCGATTGCCTGTTTTGCAAAATTGTCGCTGGCAAAATCCCGTCTCGAGTGGTTTATCAGGACGAGGAACTTTATGTCTTTCACGACGTCAACCCATGGGCACCCGTGCATTTCCTGATGATCCCCCGGATGCATATTCCATCCATGGCGCACGTCGGTGCCGAACACGTGGGCTTGCTGGGACGCATGATGGCGCTGGCGCCCCAATTGGCTTTGCAGCAAGGGTGCAACCCTTACCCGCAGGGAGGTTTTCGTGTTCTGTGCAACACGGGGGCTGAAGGGCGACAAGAGGTGCAGCATATGCACATTCACGTGATGGGTGGTCCGAGACCCTGGCTCAGGGGTTGATTTGCCGACTAAAATTACCTTAATTTGCTAGGAGATACGCATGGGACTTTCGACAACGCATCTGATTATTTTTTTGGTCATCATTGTGGTGATATTTGGCACCAAGAAGCTTCGCAACATCGGTTCAGACCTGGGTGGCGCTGTCAAAGGCTTCAAGGATGGCATGAAAGACAGTGCCGACAAGGCGGCTGACACACCGCCGACAGCTCCCGTTCAACAGGTGAGCTCGGCGCCTCTTGCCAGCAAAGAAGCGATCGATGTTGAAGCCAAGACGAAAGCCTGACCGCATTGGTTCGAGTCGCCGAGACAGTTTTAAGTGATTGATATTGGGGTCACCAAGCTGGCCATCATTGGCGCCATAGCACTGCTGGTGATTGGCCCTGAAAAGTTACCTGGTCTGGCCAAGACGGTGGGCACCCTGCTGGGACGGGCGCGCCGCTACGTGGCCGAAGTGAAAGACGAAGTCAACCGATCCATGGAGCTTGACGAGCTCAAAAAAATGAAGGAAACGGTAGAAAGCGCAGCGCGTGACGTGGAGACTTCAATCCAGACCAGTGCCAGCGATTTTGAGAAAAGCTGGACGGATACTGCGGCACCGGCGTCAAATGAGCAATCTGGCGATTTACACGCAAACTTTCCAGCCTACCAACACCCCAAAAAGAAGTGGCGCCTGAAGCAAGGTGCCACCCCAAGCTGGTACAAAGCCCGCACCGGAACGCGTTCCAGAGCCTTGTCGGGCGCTGCTCGGGTGGCCCGCTTTCGACCCCCCAAAGTTAGCTGATGACTGATCCTGTCAACAAAGAAGATGAACTGGCCGGCACCGAACAGCCTTTCGTGCAGCACCTGTTCGAGTTGCGCGACCGTCTGCTGCGTTCGCTTTATGGCATCGCAGCCGTGCTGACGGTGTTGCTGTTTTACCCGGGTCCTTCCAAACTCTACGATTGGTTGGCCATGCCACTGGTCAAGACGCTGCCGGAAGGTTCGCACATGATTGCGGTGGGCGTGGTGTCGCCGTTTCTGGTGCCGATCAAGGTGTCGGTACTGGCGGCCATGGGTTTGGCTTTGCCCTGGATTCTTTACCAAATTTGGGCTTTTGTGGCGCCGGGTCTTTACAAGCATGAGAAAAAACTGGTGCTGCCGCTGGTGGCAGCCAGCACCATCCTGTTTTACCTGGGCGCGGCGTTTTGCTACTTCTTTGTGTTCGGGCAGGCCTTTCCGGCGATCCAGAAAATGGCGCCGCTCTCGGTAGCTGTCAGTCCCGACATTGAGGCCTATCTAGACTTTGTCATTACCATGTTCATCGCTTTTGGTGTTGCCTTTGAAGTGCCCATTGTGGTCGTCATCCTGGCCCGCCTGGGGGTTGTGACGATTGCGCAGCTCAAGTCCTATCGTACTTACTTTGTAGTTGGCGCCGCAGCAGTCGCCGGACTTGTGACACCGCCCGATCCTGTGTCCATGATTGCCTTGCTGATACCGATGTACCTGCTGTATGAGCTGGGCATTCTGGCGGCCCAGTTGTTTATCAAGCACACACAGGCGCCGGACGAATCTGACACTGCGAAAACTTAACTTATTGAGTCTGCCTTCGTGGTTTGGGCCGCACACCGGGTGTCACGTCAAGGTCAATTCGCTGATCCCGGCGCAGAAGACTGAATTTCGATGCCGTGCCTGGTTTCAGGGCGGCCACGCCGGTCAGCAATTCCGACACATTGCGCACCGGCTTACTTGCCACACTGGTAATAACATCGCCGGGGCGGATGCCTGCTTGGGCTGCCGGTCCATTTTGCAGTACGCCGGTAATGATCACACCACTTTTGACATTGACGCCAAAAGTTTCCGCCAGCTCAGCCGATAAATCATTCGGTTCCACGCCAATCCATCCGCGCGTCACCTGTCCATCTTTCACAATGCCTTCCATGACAAGCCTTGCAGTAGACACCGGAATAGCAAAGCCAATGCCCATGCTGCCGCCCGAGCGCGAATAAATGGCGGTGTTGATGCCCAATAGATTGCCATTGGTATCCACCAGGGCACCGCCCGAATTGCCGGGGTTGATGGCAGCATCGGTTTGAATGAAATTCTCAAAGGTGTTAATTCCCAGCTGATTGCGCCCCAGTGCACTGACAATGCCGCCCGTCACCGTTTGCCCAACGCCAAAGGGGTTGCCGATGGCCAGCACCTGATCGCCCACTTGCAGGGAGTCAGAATTGCCCAGCACAATGACCGGCAGCCGGTCCATGTCAACTTTTAGTAAGGCAAGGTCGGAATCCGGGTCGGTTCCAATCACTTTGGCTGGCGCGTGGCGACTGTCGTTGAGGATGACCTCAATTTCATCGGCGCTCTCGACTACATGGTTGTTGGTGAGAATGTAGCCGCTGGCACTCACAATGACGCCACTGCCCAGGCCGACTTGAGGTTCGTTGCCTTGTTCACCAAAAAAGAATTTGAACCAGGGGTCGCTAGTGTGCGGACTATTTTTGGCCGCTTTGCTGGTGTTGATGCTAACCACTGCAGCCGAAGCTTTCTGTGCCGCCAGCCTGAAACTTCCGGGTGGCACCACAGCTGCACTGGCGGCGGGTGCCTCAAGCATGGACAGTGTGCCAGAGTGGGAGGGCCGGTTCACCCACCAGTCTGGTTTGAGAGTGCCCACCACAAAATACGCCGCCAGCAGGACGGTGACAGTTTGCGAGAACAAAAACCAGAAACGTTTCATGAGGATTTTGGGGGCGAAACGCCCTCTCGGTCAGTGGATGAATCAGCAGCAGAGCCCGCAAATTGTAGGCGTCGGGCAGAGACCCGGCAGCGGCAGGGATTTTAATGCGAGGTGCACAGGGTGCTTCAAATACTCGTTGACAATGTGGCATGCCCACCATGACGCACCGCACACAGCTTTTGCAGACTTTTGATACGCTGCTCCAGCCAGAGCGTTTTCGTGACTACGGACCCAACGGCTTGCAGGTGGAAGGTGCCGCAACCGTTAGCAAAATAGTCTCCGGCGTAACCGCCAGCCGGGCGTTGATTGAAGCCGCCATAGCGGTCCGGGCTGACGCGATTTTTGTGCATCACGGTCTGTTTTGGCGCGGTCAGGACCGGTCTGTTACGGGTTGGATGAAGCAGCGTCTTGCGCTCCTGCTGGCGCATGACATCAACCTGTTCGCGTATCATCTTCCGCTGGATGCGCACCCCGAACTGGGGAATAACGCACAACTGGGCTTGAAGCTGGGTTTGAGAGCCACTGCCCGTTTTGGCGAACAGGAGCTGGGTTTCCTGGGTGAGCGCATTGATGCTGGATTTTTCGAAAACGTGGACGTCCTCGCGCAACACCTGAAGGGTCAATTGAATCGGACGGTGGCGCTGGTCAACGTCGCGTCACGCCCGATCAAAAAGATAGCCTGGTGCAGCGGCGGCGGGCAGAGCTACTTTGAAGCCGCCATCGCTGCTGGAGCTGACGCTTTTATCACCGGTGAGATTTCAGAACCACAGGCGCACTATGCGCGCGAATGTGGTGTCGCCTATCTGGCCTGTGGGCATCACGCCAGCGAACGCTATGGCGCGCCTGCGGTAGCGGCGCATGTGGCGGAACAGCTCGGTTTGTTGCACGAGTTTGTTGATATTGATAATCCGGCTTGATGATGAAAAAACCGCTTGCCATCACGCTCGGTGACCCGGCCGGGATCGGCCCTGAGATCATTGCCAAGGCGTATAGACATGCGCCGGAAGTTACCGGGGGCTGTTTTGTGGTGGGCGATGTGGCCACCATGCGACGCGCGGCTCAACTTACCAGCCCCGATCAGATACCACTTGCCGTTGCCCTGATCGAGGCGCCGGCCGAGGCGTTAAACATGCCGCCGCGCTGTCTGCCAGTGTTGCAGGTCGGGTCCCTGCCAGCAGCATTGCCGATCGGTTGTTTGAACGCCGACGCTGGCAGGCTGGCAGCCGAATGTGTGGTTTGGGCGGCCCAGGCGGCTTTGCGCGGAGATGTTGCGGCGCTGGTGACCGCACCGCTCAACAAGGCGGCTTTGGCGTTGGCTGGTGCACCCCATTCGTATTATCCCGGTCACACGGAAATGTTGCAGGCGCTGGCGGCTGCGTACAGCAAAAAATCGCTGGCCGATATGCCGGTGCGCATGATGCTGGCGAATGACCAGTTGCGAGTGGTATTGGTGAGCATTCATATTTCTTTGCGTGAGGCAATTGACACAGTCACCTTTTCTAATGTGTTGCAGACCCTTCGCGTCACACACGAGTCACTCAGCGCCCTGCTGGGACGATCACCGCGCATTGGCGTCGCCGGGCTGAATCCGCACGCCGGCGAGGCTGGTCTGTTTGGCCGCGAGGAGCTTGATGTCATTGCACCGGCCGTCTTGACGGCGCGCCTTCAGGGCTTGCAAGTCAGTGGCCCGTTTGCCCCGGACACGCTGTTCATGCGCGCACGCAGCGGCAGCGACAAGCCCGGTGAATTTGACGTGGTGGTGGCCATGTACCACGACCAGGGTTTGATTCCGGTGAAGTACCTTGGCATTGAAAAAGGCGTCAATGTGACGCTGGGCTTGCCGCTGGTGCGAACCAGTCCTGATCATGGCACGGCATTTGACATTGCCGGAACCGGCAAAGCCGATCCGTCAAGCCTGATTGAGGCAATTCGAATGGCGCGCCAATTGTGTGACGCTACTTTCTAAGGCTGTCGCGGATTTCGCGCAACAGCAATACGTCTTCAGGGGTTGCAGCGACGGCCACCGGTGCCGGTGGCGAGTCCTTCTTCAGGCGGTTGATTTGTTTGACCATCATGAAAATAATGAATGCCAGGATCGCAAAGTTGACGGCCACTGTGATGAAGTTGCCATAAGCAAATACCGGGACGCCGGCTTTTTTCAGGGCATCCAGTGTCATGGCGGTTCCCGCTGGCGCTTGCCCCAGCACGACAAACAGACTCGAAAAATCAATTTTCCCAATGAGTGCCCCAACCAGGGGCATCACCAGGTCACTGACCACTGAATCGACGATTTTGCCGAAAGCGCCACCAATGATGACGCCTACTGCGAGGTCCATGACATTGCCTTTAACAGCAAACTCTTTGAAATCCTGCACCATTCCCATGTAACAAGTCTCCGTTGTTGAATTAGACGGTGGGAGTATTGCCGAAAAAGTGATCTTGGGCAAGTTTCGTGTGCCGGCGCCGTCCTGAGTTCGGTCTAGCGGTCAGTTACAATCGCGGGTTGACCCCAATAATGACGTCTTTCATTGAGGATTCCCATGAGTGAAACCCTTGCCGACAGTGGCCAGTTCGACGCCAGCAAGCGGACTTGGCTAATTGCCACCAGTTGCGCTGGTGCCGTAGGCGGTATCGCCGCTGCCGTCCCCTTTGTCAGCAGCTTTCAGCCTTCTGAAAGGGCCAAGGCGGCTGGTGCAGCCGTAGAAGCAGATATCGGGGCACTCAAGCCGGGCGAAAAGATGACGGTGGAATGGCGCGGCAAACCGGTGTGGATTTTGCGTCGCACGCCAGAGCAATTGGCCGCCCTGCCAAAACTTGACTCGCAATTGGCCGACCCGAAATCCGAGCGCAAACCCGCCGAACAGGCGCCGGCTTACGCGCGCAATGAAGCCCGCTCCATCAAGCCCGAATATCTGGTTGCAGTGGGTATCTGCACGCACTTGGGTTGTTCGCCTTCAGACAAGTTTCAATCCGGCGCCCAGCCCTCGTTGCCCGATGACTGGCAGGGCGGCTTCTTTTGTCCCTGCCATGGTTCAACCTTCGATCTGGCTGGTCGGGTCTACAAGAACAAACCGGCACCGGACAACCTTGAGGTACCGCCCCACATGTATCTCTCCGACACCAAGTTGCTCATTGGTGAAGACAGGCAAGCCTAAGGACCAACAACATGGCTGAATTCCACGAAATCTCCCCCAACGCGCCTGCGGCTCAAAAACTGCTTAACTGGGTCGACAACCGCTTTCCGTTGACCAAGCTCTTCAAGGAGCACATGAGCGAGTATTACGCACCAAAGAATTTCAATATCTGGTACGTTTTTGGCTCGCTCTCTTTGTTGGTGCTGGTGCTGCAGATTGTTACCGGCATCTTTTTGACGATGCACTACAAGCCGGATGCCGCGCTGGCATTTGGCTCGGTTGAGTACATCATGCGCGACGTTCCCTGGGGCTGGTTGATTCGCTACATGCATTCCACCGGTGCCTCCGCCTTTTTCCTGATGGTGTACCTTCACATGTACCGGGGCTTGATCTACGGCAGCTACCGCAAGCCTCGTGAATTAATCTGGATTTTCGGTTGCGCCATTTTTCTGGCCTTGATGGCAGAGGCGTTCATGGGTTATTTGCTGCCTTGGGGCCAGATGAGCTATTGGGGCGCCCAGGTGATCGTGAATTTGTTCTCTGCAATCCCCTTTATTGGGCCTGATTTATCCCTGTGGATTCGCGGTGACTTTGTGGTCGGTGACGCCACGTTGAACCGCTTTTTCAGCTTCCACGTGATCGCCGTGCCACTGGTGTTACTAGGTCTGGTGGTAGCACACATCATCGCTTTGCATGAAGTCGGCTCCAACAACCCGGATGGCATAGAGATCAAGGCAACCAAAGATGCCAAAGGCATCCCGCTGGATGGCATTCCGTTTCATCCCTACTACTCGGTGCATGACGTGTTTGCGGTCTGCGTGTTCCTGATGGTGTTCACGGCCATCGTTTTCTTTGCGCCAGAGATGGGCGGTTACTTCCTCGAATACAACAACTTTATCCCGGCCAATCCATTCCAGACACCATTGCACATCGCTCCGGTCTGGTATTTCACGCCGTATTACTCCTTGCTGCGTGCTGTCACCAGCGAAATGATGTACGCGCTGATTGCCTGTGTGCTGGTGGGTAGCGTGCTGGCTGTGGCCAAGGTGAAGATGGCCAACTTGTTCAAGGGAGTGATCGTCGTCGCGGCGCTGGTGATTGTGGCCATGATGATTTCAATCGATGCAAAATTCTGGGGCGTCGTCTCCATGGGCGGCGGCGTTGTCATTCTGTTTTTCTTGCCGTGGCTGGACAACAGCCCGGTCAAGTCGATCCGCTACCGCCCGAGTTGGCACAAATATTTGTATGCGATCTTTGTCATCGACTTTTTGGTGCTGGGCTACCTGGGCACGCAACCGGTATCCGTCATTAGCAGTCGTATCGCGCAGATTGGAACCCTGTATTACTTTGGCTTTTTTATTCTGATGCCTTGGTGGAGTCGTGTTGGAAAGACCAAGCCGGTGCCAGATCGCGTCACCTTCACGGCGCATTGAACTGGGGAAGAAAATATGAAAACCATCGGTTTCACAAATAAATTCATTCTCGGTTTGATGCTGGCGATGGGTTTGATAGCGGGTGCACAAGCCAACGCCGGTGGTCCGGCGTGGGACAAGGCGCCCAACAAGACCAACGACATGGCAGCCCTGCAAAATGGCGCCAAGCTCTTTGTCAACTATTGTCTGAATTGCCACTCTGCGGCCTACATGCGTTTTAACCGCCTGCAGGATATTGGTTTGACCGAGGCCCAAATCAAGGACAACCTGCTGGTGACCAATGCCAAGATTGGTGAAACCATGAAGGCCGCCATTGATCCGCAGCAGGCTAAAGCCTGGTTTGGGGTCAATCCACCCGACCTCACCGTCATTGCCCGCTCGCGCGCTGGTGCCGGTGGATCGGGCGCCGACTATTTGTACACCTACATGCGGACCTTCTTCAAAGACGAGGGTAAGCCTACTGGCTGGAATAACCTCGTGTTCCCCAATGTGGGCATGCCTCATGTGCTGTGGGAACTGCAGGGTGCGCGCCGTCCGGTCTATGAAGAAGCCAGGGAACATGGCGAAGTGATTCATGTCCTCAAAGGCTGGGAGCAAGTTACGCCGGGCAGCATGACACCTCTTCAATATGATCAGGCCATAGGCGACCTGGTGGGCTATTTGCAATGGATGAGCGAGCCGGTTCAAAATACGCGTGTTCGTGTTGGCGTCTGGGTTTTACTGTTCCTTGGTGTGCTCACACTTTTCGCGTGGCGACTTAACGCTGCCTACTGGAAAGACATCAAGTAGCAAGTACCTACAGTCTGGGCTGCGCTCTGCCGAGGGTGGTTCAGACATTTCGGAGTGGGACTGCGCGCAGCAACCCACTCTTTCATTTTTAGGAGTTCCCACCATGATGGTGTTGTATTCAGGTACTACCTGCCCATTTTCCCACCGCTGTCGCTTTGTCCTGTTTGAAAAAGGCATGGACTTCGAAATTCGCGACGTTGATATGTATAACAAGCCGGAAGACATCAACGTGATGAATCCGTACGGTCAAGTGCCCATACTGGTCGAGCGCGATTTGATTTTGTACGAATCGAACATCATCAATGAGTACATAGACGAACGCTTTCCGCACCCTCAGTTGATGCCTGGCGACCCTGTCGATCGGGCTCGAGTGCGCCTGTTCCTGCTCAATTTTGAGAAAGAACTGTTCGTGCATGTATCAACCCTCGAATCCCGTGCCGTCAAGAACAACGAAAAAGTGCTGGAGAAGGCACGCTCCCATATTCGGGACCGTCTAACGCAACTGGCCCCGGTATTTTTGAAGAACAAATATATGCTGGGTGACGGCTTCTCCATGCTGGATGTCGCCATTGCCCCATTGCTATGGCGTCTCGATTACTACGGCATTGATCTCAGCAAAAATGCAGCGCCGTTGCTCAAGTACGCCGAGCGCATCTTCTCGCGCCCGGCCTATATCGAAGCTTTGACGCCGTCCGAAAAAGTAATGCGCAAGTAGACCCGCCTGGCACTGATGATTGACGCTCCAGACACAACCTCGACTCGTCCGTATCTGATTCGGGCGCTATACGAGTGGTGCACGGACAACGGCTTGACGCCTTATGTTGCAGTGTCGGTGAACGAGCACGTGCAGGTTCCACGCGAGTACGTGAAAGACGGTGAGATTGTTCTCAATATCAGTTTTGATGCCACCACCTCGCTCAAACTGGGTAACGACTTCATTGAGTTCAAAGCACGGTTTGCCGGGACCGCCCGTGAGATCATGGTGCCTGTCAGTCAGGTCATTGCCATTTATGCCCGTGAAAATGGACAAGGCATGGCGTTTCCCCTGGCAAGCCCCCAACTTGCTCAACTGTCTGAGACGTCTGCCACCAGTCTGGTTTCTGTCCCGGCAAATGTCTCCGAAGTCGCGACTGATCAAAAAACATTTTCACTGACCCGTGTCGACACGGAAGTTAGAACCGAGGACCCCGCAGACGAGCCTGATCCGCCGCGACCTTCGGCGACGGGTTCCAGACCGGCCCTGAAACGGGTGAAATAGCAGTTGCGTTTCGCAGCAGGGCTCAAGTAGTCCGGTAAAATTTGATAACGTGCCGATTTAGCTCAGTTGGTAGAGCAACCGCCTTGTAAGCGGTAGGTCATCAGTTCGAATCCGATAATCGGCACCATTTTTTCGGAAAAAGCAGATCAAATCGTCCATGGTTAATCAGGCCTAACGAGTGATTTGAACCTTCAGCCGAATTGAGTTAACCTCCCACCCGTTGACACGCAAATGTGATTCAAGAGCGGGCAAAATTTGGCGAATTTTTGCCGCCGTGGCGTTGTTGTCCAGGATCAGGCACCAAACCGGCCCTTCGATAGGACCCGCCTTGACCGCCGTGCGTAGCGATGCCGGAATAAGGGATTCAATGGCCTTGAGGCGTGCCACCGAGTCACGGGAGAGTTCATTCAATCTGACCAGAGTTGGCGATTCCTGACTGGCTTGCAACAGTGTGACTGAGTGGTGACGGCGGTTCATGAACAGGTAGTAAAAGGGTATCCGAATGCAATTGATTATCACGGATGCATGGCTTGCAAAGAGCCGTGCCCTTCATCTCAGCGGTACCAAGCTGGTTGTTGCAGCACTGCTGGCATCTTTCACCATGATGTTGGTGGCGGTTGGCTTGTACAACTGGGTGTTCCTGAAGGGTGCTAGGGAGGGTTGGCCGGTGGTGGGGTCGCTGCTCAGAATGGTGATCAAGGATGAATTTGAACAACGCGATCGCTTTATGCGTGAAAACCTCGACATGCTGGCACGCAAGCTGGGTGAAATGCAGGCCAAGATGACCCAGCTTGAGTCGCTTGGAGAGCGGGTTTCCGGGTTGGCCGGTGTCAATCCGGACGAGATCAAATCAAAACCAGGTCAGGGTGGCGCCCTGGTGTCCGGTAGGCCTCTATCCATGGACGAACTGCAGGCAACGCTGGCAAGCCTTGACCAGCTGACCGACCAGCGTACTGATTTGATGACGGTCATTGAGTCACGCCTGTTTGATCAAAAAATTCGCAACATGATGGTGCCTACCCAGCAACCGGTCGCAGATGGCAATTTGGGCTCGCTATTTGGCTGGCGAATTGATCCGTTTACCGGACGCTCCGCACTGCACACGGGGGTCGATTTCCAGGCTGACTATGGAACTCCGATTTTGGCTGCTGCCGGCGGTATCGTGGTAACCCAGGAGTTTCATCCTGAATACGGCAACATGATCGAGATCGATCATGGCAATGATCTGATTACACGTTATGCCCACGCGTCAAAAACGCTGGTAAAAAAAGGTGATTTGATCAAGCGGGGTCAGAAAATTGCCGAGGTCGGCAGCACCGGACGTTCCACCGGCAAACATCTGCACTTTGAAGTCCTGGTGCAGGGCATTCCGCAAGATCCGCTGAAGTTTTTAGCGGCCGGGCGCAACCTTCAGCCGCAGCGCTTCGCCAAGCTGGTGAGCCCGGCGCAAGGACGGCGCCCCGGCCAAAGGTAAAATCAGGGGGTAGGTTACCTCGGCGCGGCGCACTGCTCTCAAACGATTGCATTTCGCGCTGGTGACCCCAATTTACTTAGTTTAAAAAAGGACTGCGCTGTTCTGTTGGCCCACGGGGGTTGACGGGTCGGTTTTGCATTCATGGCCACCAATATCCTTACCAAAATTTTCGGCAGTCGCAATGACCGCCTGCTCAAGCAGTACCGCACCAGCGTAGCGCGCATCAATGCGATGGAGGTCGAACTGGAGAAGTTGTCCGACGAAGCGCTGCGCGGCAAGACGCAAGGGTTCAAGGAGCGTATCGCCAAGGGTGAGTCGCTGGATGCCTTGCTGCCCGAAGCCTTTGCCGTGGTGCGTGAAGGATCCAAACGGGTCATGAAAATGCGCCCGTTCGACGTCCAACTGCTGGGCGGCATGTCTTTGCACAACGGCAAAATTTCTGAAATGGGAACCGGTGAAGGCAAAACACTGACCGCCACTTTGCCGGTCTATCTCAACGCGTTGACCGGCAAGGGTGTTCACGTGGTGACGGTGAATGACTACCTGGCCAATCGGGATGCGCAGTGGATGGGCAAGCTCTATAACTTTCTGGGTTTGTCGGTGGGTATCAATTTGCCGCACATGGCGCGCGACGAAAAACAGGCGGCCTACCGTGCCGACATTACTTACGGTACCAACAACGAATATGGCTTTGACTATCTGCGCGACAACATGGTCTATGAGGCGGCGGACCGCGTCCAGCGCGGACTTAACTACGCCATTGTTGATGAGGTGGACTCGATCCTGATTGATGAAGCGCGCACACCGCTCATCATCAGCGGCCAGGCAGAAGACCACACCGACCTTTACATCGCCATCAACAAGGTGGTTCCGTCACTCACCAAGCAGGAAGGCGAAGAGGATCCGCGCACCGGCGAAGGCATCACCAAGGCGGGCGACTTTACGCTGGATGAAAAAAGCCACCAGGTATTCCTCACCGAACAAGGGCACGAGAGTGCCGAGCGCATACTTTTTGAATTGGGCTTGATTCCAGAGGGAGCCACGCTGTACGACCCGGCCAACATCACGTTGATGCACCACCTGTATGCCGCCCTGCGAGCCAACCACCTGTATCACCGCGACCAGCACTACGTGGTGCAGGAAGGCGAGATTGTGATTGTCGACGAGTTCACCGGACGCCTGATGACCGGTCGGCGCTGGAGCGAAGGTTTGCATCAAGCCGTGGAAGCCAAAGAAGGGGTGACGATTCAACCGGAAAACCAGACGATGGCGTCGATCACTTTCCAGAACTACTTCCGTCTTTACGGCAAGCTGGCCGGCATGACCGGTACAGCTGATACCGAAGCCTATGAATTTCAGGAAATTTATGGCCTGGAGACGGTGGTCATGCCGTATAACCGCCCCAGCCGGCGCGAGGATCAGCTGGACCGCGTCTACAAGACCACGCGGGAAAAATACGAAGCGGCAATCAAAGATATCCAGGAATGCCATGAAAGAGGTCAACCAGTTTTGGTTGGCACGACCTCGATCGAAAATTCAGAGGTCATTTCCCAGTTGCTGGACAAAGAGAAGCTGCCACACCAGGTGCTCAATGCCAAGCAGCACGCACGTGAAGCCGATATCGTGGCACAGGCTGGACGCGCCAAAATGATCACTATCGCCACCAATATGGCGGGCCGCGGAACAGACATTGTGCTGGGCGGCAATATCAACCCGGCAGTGGAAGCGATCGAGCTTGATGCAGCACTGGACGCTACTCAAAAGCAGCAACAAATCGACGCCATGCGGGCTCAGTGGTCGCAAGACCACGAGCAGGTCAAGGCCTTGGGGGGTTTGCGCATTATTGCGACCGAGCGCCATGAGTCGCGCCGCATAGACAACCAGTTGCGTGGTCGTTCCGGCCGCCAGGGTGACCCCGGCTCTTCGCGTTTTTACCTGAGTCTTGATGATTCACTGATGCGCATTTTTGCTGGAGACCGGGTCAAGGCCATCATGGACCGGCTCAAGATGCCGGACGGTGAAGCGATTGAAGCCGGCATTGTGACGCGCTCAATTGAAAGCGCCCAGCGCAAGGTAGAGGCCCGCAATTTCGACATGCGCAAGCAGTTGCTGGAATATGACGACGTATCCAACGACCAACGCAAAGTCATCTATCAGCAGCGCAATGAGATTCTGGACGCCAGCGATCTGTCGGCTCAAATAACGTCCTTGCGTGAAGGCTGCTTTGGTGACCTGGTGCGCCAGTACGTGCCGGTTGAATCGGTCGAGGAGCAGTGGGATATCGCGACACTGGAAAGGGTTTTGTCCGATGAATGGCAGGTAAATTTGCCTTTGCAAAACCAGGTGAGTGCGGCTAGCGCCATTACCGATGAGGACTTGCTTGACAGTGTGCGGGTTGAGGCTAACAAGGTATTTGCGGGCAAGGTGGAACAGGTCGGCAGTGAGAACTTCACACAGTTCGAACGCATGGTGCTGCTGCAAAGCATAGACACGCATTGGCGCGAACACCTGAGCTCACTGGACTACTTGCGCCAGGGCATTCATTTGCGCGGCTATGCCCAAAAGCAGCCGAAACAGGAATACAAGCGAGAGGCATTCGAGCTGTTTGGCCAGATGCTGGACGCGGTCAAAAACGACGTGACCAAGGTGCTCATGTCGGTCAAGGTTCAATCCAGTGAACAACTGGAACAGGCAGCGGTGGATATGGAGCAACGGGCCGAAAGAATCGCCAATGTGACCTATAGCGCCCCGACCGAAACCGGTGACGTCGAAACCCGAGTGGACGAAGAGACGATCATCAAGAACTTGCCGAACCGAGGTGGCGGTGTTCCTCGTGTCGGTCGCAATGAGCCCTGCCCTTGTGGCAGTGGTAAAAAATACAAGCACTGCCACGGCAAGCTGGCTTGATATGGCCGTCAACCTGCCCCTTCCCAATTCGGCAGAACTGTATCCCATCGCGGGGCTCGGCATCGGTGTCACCGAGGCTGGCATACGCAAAGCCAATCGCAAAGACCTGAGCATCCTGTTGATTGACAAGGGTGCCTCGGTTGCCGGGGTATTCACACAGAACCGGTTCTGTGCGGCGCCGGTGCAGCTATGTCGTGCACATCTTGCCAGCGGCATAGGTATAAGAGCCATGCTCATCAACACCGGCAACGCCAATGCCGGTACCGGTGAAGATGGACGGCTTCGCGCCCTCAGAACCTGTGCCACGCTGGCCCACAAGCTTGGGGTTTTGCCTGGAGCGGTGCTGCCTTTTTCAACCGGCGTCATCATGGAGTCGTTGCCGGTTGAACCTATTGAAGCAGGGCTTGACGGCGCATTGGCCGATGCGCGCGAAGACAATTGGTTGCGCGCCGCCGAGGCCCTCATGACCACTGACACCCAACCCAAGGCGTTTGGGATGCAGGTAATGATTGAAGGGGTGCTGGTCAGCGTTACCGGCATCAGCAAAGGTGCCGGCATGATTCGCCCCAACATGGCGACCATGCTGGGCTTCATGGCAACCGATGCTTGCGTCAGTCAGACTGTGATGCAGCAGTTGGCCACAGAACTGGCGCAGGGATCATTCAATCGGGTAACGGTCGATGGAGACACCTCGACGAACGACTCGTTCATGGTGATTGCCACCAACAAGGCGGCCCATGCAGTGATTGATTCGCTGGACAGCGCGCCGGGGCGTGAACTCAAAGCAGCTATGCTGAAAATCGCGCAAAAGTTGGCGCAAGCCATTGTGCGGGATGGTGAAGGCGCGACCAAATTCATCACCATCAAGGTGGAAGGCGGAAAGACTCAGGCCGAGTGCCGTCAGGTGGCCTACGCCATTGCCCATTCACCGCTGGTGAAAACAGCTTTCTTTGCCAGTGATCCAAACCTGGGGCGCATCCTGGCCGCGGTTGGCTACGCCGGCATCCATGACCTGGACCAGGCCGGCATCGATTTGTACCTGGACGATGTTCATGTGGCAACGCAGGGGGGTCGCCATCCCCTGTACCTCGAAGAAGACGGTCAGCGTGTCATGAAGCAAAGCGAGATCGCGGTGCGTGTCGTGCTGGGGCGCGGTGCTGCAGTCGACACGGTCTGGACTTGTGACCTGAGCCACGACTATGTCTCGATCAATGCAGACTACCGCTCATGAACCAGAAATTCGAGCATTTGCTGCTGCGCGCCGAGCAACTCATCAGCCGCATTGAAACGGTCCTGCCGCAAGCCCTATCACCGCCGGACTGGACGGTCTCGGTCGCCTATCGTTATCGCAAACGAAGCTCGGGTCATGCTGTGCTGGAACCGGTGCGTCATCTGGGCGTCATGCGCTTGGGCGATCTCAAGGAAATTGAACCACAAAAAGAAAAGATCCAACGCAACACCTTGCAGTTCGTCACTGGCACACCAGCCAACAATGTCTTGTTGACCGGAGCGCGCGGTACCGGAAAATCGTCGCTCATTAAGGCCTGTTTGAACGAATACGCAGACCGTGGCTTGCGCCTGATTGAGGTCGACAAAGCAGATTTGACTGATCTTCCCGACATCGTGGACGTAGTCTCCGAGCGACCCGAGAAATTCATTGTGTTTTGTGATGATCTGAGCTTTGAAGAAGGTGAGCCGGGCTACAAGGCGCTCAAATCAATCCTGGATGGTTCGGTCGCCGCCACCACTGCCAATGTGCTGATTTACGCCACCAGCAACCGGCGCCATCTGTTGCCGGAGTACATGAAGGAAAACCTCAGCTATACGCATACCGATGACGGAGAGGTGCACCCCGGCGAAGTGGTGGAAGAAAAAATCTCGCTGTCGGACCGCTTCGGCTTGTGGGTCAGCTTTTACCCCTTTACCCAGGATGAATACTTGAGCATCGTGGCGCAGTGGCTGTCCTCGTTCGGCGTCGTGTCACAAGCCATTGAAGCTGCGCGACCGGCAGCACTGGTGTGGGCTTTGGAGCGGGGCTCGCGCAGTGGCCGGGCCGCCTACCAGTTTGCCCGCGACTATGCGGGCCAGCATGCCAGCCGGGCATGAGCAGCGCGATACTGCGGGCTGATGCCGAGCTTGCGCGCCAAGGCGGCGCCGACCGGGTGCTGGTCGATGTCGCGGTGGGTGTGCTGATTCGACCAAGCGGCGACTTCCTTCTCACCTCCAGACCGGCGGGCAAGGTCTACGCTGGCTACTGGGAGTTTCCCGGCGGCAAGCTGGAGCCGGGTGAAACGGTGACGCAAGCCTTGCAGCGTGAACTGCACGAGGAACTGGGCATCGTGGTTGGCGCGGCCTTGCCTTGGAAAGTCAAGGTGGTGGATTATCCCCACGCCTTGGTGCGGCTGAATTTTTGCAAGGTTTTCAAATGGAGCGGCGACTTGCAGATGCGCGAAGCACAGTCGTTTGCCTGGCAACACCTGCCGGTGCAGGTGACACCGGTGTTGCCGGGTACGGTTCCGGTGCTTCAGTGGCTCGCCGAAGAGCGCGGTTCATCATCCGCGATTTGATCATCCGGCAGACCCGTTGCCGGCATGCGAAAGCTTTCGCTGGCCCAGGCGCCCAGATCAATATTTTTGCAACGCTCACCGCAAAATGGGCGAAATCGGTTGGAGGTCGCGAAAACACTGTCGCCACCGCAGGTCGGACAAGTGACGAGTTTGGTCGTCGCATGGGAGGCAGAAGCTTTCGATTTCATGAGCACAAGGCGAGTTCAAATGCGGTGTCTTCACTGCTGACGTGAAGCCGATCATCGTCGCCATGGCGCATCAGCCGGATCGACACCATGAGGCGATTGCCGCTGATCTCGGGACTCAGCTCGAGCGTCGAAGCCAGTGCCAGGCGTAGCAATTGGAAGGTTCTGCCTTGCGGCAGGTTTTGCTGAAATTGCCCGCCGTTGGCAATGACTTTTTGCGGCGCACCGGAATCCCGCAGTAATTTCAGCAACAGATGGATCGAGTCAGCCAGGGGCGTCAGCTTGCTGACCCAACGGGCCAGGTCTTCTCTGCGCTGGGCGCCTGCTTTTTGTTGCCATGCGTAGTAGGCCGGGAGGTCAAATTCGCAGGTGCCACCGGGAATTCCGATGCGGCTGCGGATGCTCATCAACCAGTCATTTTCGGTTAAGGACTGCCCCGCCTTACCGGCCAGACTGCTTAACGCCTGGAAGCAGACATCGAGCTGTCTGACGACGTCATCCAGAACACTTTCAGCGATGGCAGGATTGCCCCGATAGCCGTCCAGAATGTGTTTTTGCTTGTCCAGGTCTTTCAGTACATCGGATTTGAGGTCGGCACGAGCCCCCACATCCATGATCTCGAAAAGCGTGGTGAGGGCAAAGTGGTGGTCCAGGGCCGAGTCGCGGCCGACCAGTTCTGTCATACGAAGAAACAGGTGTTCGAGTCGCAAATAAGTGCGAATGCGCTCGTTGAAGGGGTATTCGTAAAGGATCACGCTGAAAAATTCGATAAGCCGGTTGCTAGCCAGATGATAGCCCGAAGCGAGGCCAAATCTGAAGCACCTCGGCGGCCAGTTCATCAAGCGACAGTTCGACGTTGAAAATGACGCTGTCGGCGGCGCCAAGACGGCGCACGCGCGCGGTTTGGGCCGTTATGATTTTTTCAATCTCCGAGGCTCTCAAGTGACTGCGCGCCATCACCCGTTCGATCTGAACTTCCGGTGTGCAGTCGACCACCAGGATGTGATCCACTTTGTGGCGCCAACTCGGCGATTCAACCAGTAACGGAACGTCAAACACGATGCAGTGCCGCCCTTCGCCAGCATAGGCCGCTGCTTGTCGCTCAGTTTCGATCGCTACCAGGGGATGAATGATGGATTCCAGTCGGTGCCGGGCGCTTGCATCGGTGTAAATCAGGGATCGCATGGTGTCGCGGTCCAAGGCACCCGCCCCAGTGATGAAATTTTGCCCAAATTTGGCAACAATCGACGGTATGGCGGTGCCACCGGGTGCGGTCAGATTGCGGGAGATGGCGTCGGCATCGACCACGCCGGCACCGTTGTCCGCCATCAGTTTGGCAACCGTGCTTTTGCCGCTGCCAATGCCGCCGGTCAGTCCGAGTCGGACAAGGGGTGCCACGCTTTAGAGTCCGAAAACACCAAGAATTGCGCTTGGGCCAAAGATCATGGCCGTCAACCCGGCACCCGCCAGAAAGGGGCCAAACGGTACGTAGCCGCCGGCGCGCAAAGTGCTGGAAAACTTCATGGCTATGCCGACGACCGCCCCGATGACGGAAGCCATCAAAATGATGGGCACCAGCGCCTGCCAACCGAACCAGGCGCCCAGCGCTGCAAAAAGTTTGAAGTCACCAAAACCCATTCCTTCTTTGCCCGTGATCAGCTTGAATGCCCAATAGACCAGCCACAGTGACACGTAGCCAGCGACCGCGCCCCAGACCGCAGTCGACAGTGCCACTTGGGTCCAGTGCAGTGCAGCCGCAATCAAGCCGCCCCAAAGCAGTGGCAAAGTCATGTCGTCCGGCAAAAGTGTGGTGTCCCAATCGATAAACGCCAAAGCCAGCACCGATGCGGCAAAGGCGCTCCAGACCAGCGCGCTCGGGCCAGCACCCCAGCGCCAGGCGCAATAGAAAAACAGCAGGCCGGTTGCCAACTCCACCAAGGGATAGCGCAAGCTGATAGGTGTATGGCAGACCGAGCACTTACCGCGCAAAATAAGGTAACTGACGACTGGAATATTTTCGTACCAGCTGATGGGGTGGTTGCATTTCTGACAGCGTGAACGCGGCACCATCAAGTTGAACTTTTCCGCCACCGGCGCGACAGTGCCGGACATCTCGGCGCACTCGGCTTTCCATTGCGCATCGAGCATGACCGGCAGCCGGTAAATGACGACATTCAAAAAGCTGCCAATCAATAGACCCAGAACAGCAAAAACGCTGGCATCAAACCATTGCGCCAGCTGCATCAAACCACCTGTCCGAGCTTGAAGATCGGCAGGTACATGGCGACCACAATACCGCCAATCACGGTGCCCAGAATCACGATGATGATGGGCTCCATCAAACTCGAAATACCGGCCACCATATCATCCACTTCGGCTTCGTAAAAATCGGCCGCTTTGCCAAGCATGTGATCGATCGAACCGGACTCTTCACCGATCGAGCACATCTGCAAAACCATGGTCGGAAAGAGGTGGACATTGGTCATGGCAACGGTTAACGCGGTGCCGGTGGACACCTCCTGTTGAATCTTCTTGGTCGCCATCTCGTACACTGAATTGCCGGCGGCACCGCCCACCGAATCCAGCGCCTCCACCAACGGTACACCGGCAGCGAACATGGTGGACAGGGTTCGAGTCCAGCGCGCGATGCAGGATTTGTCAATCAGCACACCAAAAATAGGCATCTTCAAGAGGAGGCGATCCATCACCTGCTGCATTTTTTCATTGCGTCGCCAGGCCTGCATGAAAAAGTAAAAGCCGCCAAACAGACCGCCGAAAATCAACCACCAATATTTGACAAAGATCTCGCTGATGGCAATCACGGCCAGCGTTGGTGCTGGCAGGTCGGCACCAAAATTGGAAAACACTTCCTTGAACGCCGGCACCACGAAAATCATGATGACGGCGGTGACGACAAAGGCCACGATCAAGACCGAAATGGGGTACATCAGGGCGGACTTGATTTTTGACTTGATGGCCTCGGTTTTTTCCATGTAAACCGCGAGCCGATCGAGCAACTGATCCAAAATACCGGCCGCCTCACCGGCTTCGATCAGGTTGCAATAGAGATTGTCAAAATACAGCGGAAACTTGCGGAACGCAACGCTCAGCGATGTTCCGGTTTCCACGTCGGTACGAATATCATTGAGCAACTTGGTGACGCTGGTGTTGGGGTTGCCGCGCCCCACGATGTCAAAGGCCTGCAGCAAAGGAACACCGGCTTTCATCATGGTGGCAAGCTGACGCGTGAAGATGGCCATATCTTTTGGTTTGATGGCTTTTCCGGAGCGCATCCGGCGCCTTTTGATCTTGGTCGGGATCACGCCCTGACGGCGCAAGGTCGCTTTAACCTGGTTTTCTCCGGAAGCTCTTGTTTCGCCATGGACTACTTTGCCGTTGCGGTCTTTGCCGTCCCATTCAAAGACAAACTCGTAGACGATTTTTGACTTGGTAGTTGCCATGTGGTTTCTCGGATGAATAGATTATTCGTTGGTCACGCCGAGCACTTCTTCCAGTGTAGTCAAACCCAGTTTTGCCTTGTGCAGACCGGCCTGCCTAAGTGTGCGCACGCCTTCGCGCTGTGCCTGTTCCGAAATTTCCATGGCGTTTCCATCGCGCAGGATGATGCGCTGGATTTCCTCACTGATGGGCATGACCTGGTAAAGACCAACACGGCCTTTGTAACCGTTGTTGCACATGGAGCAACCAACGGCGCGGTAGGAAACCCAGGGCTGTTCAAGTTCGTCCGCACTGTAGCCGGCTTCGAAGAGCGCCTTTTTCGGGATCTCGACCGGCGTTTTGCAGTTGGGGCAAAGACGTCGTGCCAGGCGCTGTGCCGTAATCAGGATCACGCTGGAGGCGATGTTAAAAGGCGCAATGCCCATGTTGCGCAAGCGTGTCAGCGTGGTCGGCGCATCGTTGGTGTGCAGCGTGGACAGCAAAAGATGGCCGGTTTGTGCGGCCTTGATCGATATGTCGGCCGTTTCAAGGTCTCGAATCTCACCGACCATGATGATGTCGGGGTCCTGGCGCAAAAAGGATTTCAGTGCCGCCGAAAATGTAAGCCCGGCCTTGTCGTTGATATTGACCTGATTCACGCCGGGCAAGTTGATTTCACACGGGTCTTCCGCGGTGGCAATGTTGACACCGGGTTTGTTCAGCAGGTTCAGGCAGGTGTACAGCGAGACGGTCTTACCGGAACCGGTCGGGCCGGTGACCAATATCATCCCGTAGGGCCGGTCAATCGCCTTTAGCAGCCTTTCTTTTTCGGCCGGCTCGTAGCCCAGTGCGTCAATCCCCAGCCGCGCGCTGCTGGGGTCAAGTATCCGGATCACAATCTTTTCGCCATACAGCGTGGGCAAGGTGCTCACCCGGAAGTCGATAATGCGGTCCGGGCCGATCTTCAGCTTCATTTTCCCATCTTGCGGCACGCGCTTTTCCGAGATGTCCATTCTGGAAATGACCTTGATGCGAGACGCCAGCTTTTCCTTGATGGCAATCGGCGGCGCCGCGATTTCCCTGAGTTCACCGTCAATCCGGAAGCGCACCCGGTAATTGTGCTCATAAGGTTCAAAGTGCAGGTCGGAGGCGCGCATGCTGAAGGCGTCGAGCAGCATCTTGTGCAAGAACTTGACAACCGGCGCGTCATCAACTTCGGAAGATGAGGCTTCCGGGCTTTCGGTGGCGCTCTCCGACTTTTCCTCCTCAAACTCAAACTCGATGCCGATGATGCCTTCCATCGTCTCGGCTGCGGTTTTTGCATTGGCTTCGACCAATTTAAGCAGTTTGTCATATTCGGCGATGACCCAGTCAACACCCAACTGGGTGGCAAACTTGATTTTCTCGACCGCTTGCTGGTCAGAGGGGTCAGCCGTGGCAACAATCAGGCGGTTGTTTCGTTTGCTCAGGACCACGACACGGTAGTCGTGGCAGATCTTGTTGTCTAGCACGCCTCGTGGCAGGCGCTTGGTGTCAATTGCATCCAGATCCACCAGGGGCGCCGCGAACGCAGAAGACATGGTGTGCGCCAGATCAGACGCAGACACCACCCCGGAACCGGTCAGTTCCGCGATAAAGCTGGTGCGGCTGTTTTGCGCCTTGCGGTAGATTTCTTCGGCTGATTTTTGCCCAAGTTTGCCGGCCAGAACGAGGGCGCGGCCCAATCCCGGTAGAGCGGTGATGGGTGTTTCAGTTTGAACTAGATCGACGGCGGCCATAACCCGAGAATGTACTACGTCAGGAACCGAGTTGTCCGAGCATCGCCGAATGCACGGTCAGTTCGACACTCTAAACTTTGCGTCATTCGATATTCTCCATGCGGAAGGGTCATCATGCCGTTTATTTTAGCCGTCGATGCCACGCGCTGCCCTGTCTGCGGACAGGTCAACCAGTGTGCCATAGAAGAGAAACGTGTCAGCGCAGTGCCACAACCACCCTGTTGGTGCACCCATGTCAATTTCGATAGCAAGCTGCTTTCAACCATTCCAAAAGAGTCTCGCGGCAAGGCTTGTCTTTGCCCTGTTTGCGCAAAGATAAAAAGTGCGTGAAACACAGTGTTGCAATTTAATTTTGAGCGCTTGCGACGGCAACGCCGGCAAGACTTATGGCCGCATGTGATCAGAGATCGCTACCGGTTCTGCACAGGGTTGGGTGAATGCCTGGTTCATCACCTGCAGCGTCACATGCGTGATCTCGAACCGGCTGTGCAGTTGGTCGGTCGCAAATTTTAAAAAAGCGTCGTCAGCGTGTCCCTGCGGCATCACCAGGTGCGCCGTCATGGCGATATGCGAAGTGCCAGTCGCCCAGATGTGCAGGTCATGCACATGCGTCACGCCGGGCAGTGCGGCAAGGCAATCCCGAACCGCATGCGGATCGACACTGTCGGGCACACCGTCAAACAACATGTGAAGCGATTGGCTGAACAGACTCCAGGTACCCAGCAGGATGACGACCGCAATCACCAGGCTGACCACCGAATCGAGCCAGACCCAACCCATCCAAAGCGTCAGCGCGCCCGCCACTACCACGCCGGCCGACACCAGCGCATCAGCTGCCATGTGCAGGAAGGCGCCGCGTATGTTCAGGTCGCTGTCGCGACCGCGCATGAACAGCATGGCCGTGACCGTGTTGATCGCAATGCCTACGCCAGCCACCAGCATGATGGTCTGGCCCTGTGCCCCCAGCAAAGGCTGCGGCGTGATGAGACGGCCGATCGCCACCCACACCAGGGCGCCGATCGCCACCAGAAGCAACAACGCGTTGGCAAAGGCTGCCAGGATGGTGCCGCGCTTCCAGCCGTAGGTCTTGCGGGCGCTTGGGCGCAACTTGCCCGCCAGCGCGCCACCCCAGGCCAGTACCAGGCCAGCCACGTCGCTCAGGTTGTGGCCAGCGTCCGCCAGCAAGGCCAGGGAGTTGACGCGCCAGCCGTAAAACGCTTCGATGGCGACGAAGACGATGTTGAGCGCAATGCCGATGGCAAAGGCCCGGTTGAAGTTGGCGGGGGTGTGGTCGTGATTGTGTGCGGTACTCATTGATGGATGTCCGCCTCGACCTGCACCAGACAATCGTAAAACGTGGGCGCACGCCCCAGGTCGGTGAGGTTTTGGCTGGTTACCTGGTTCACATTGGTGCCGTCGAGTCCGAGTTTGCGCCACCAGACGCCCAGCCCGTTGACGACGCCGACTCTGGCCCGTTTTGAAATTTCAAGCTTGCAGCGGTAGACTCCGCGCTGGTTGAAGACGCGCACCACATCGCCGCTTTGCAGGCCGCGCTCAGCTGCATCCTGGGCGTGCATTTCCAGCAAGGGTTCGCCTTCGATGTCGCGCAGACTATCCACATTGACGAAGGTGGAGTTCAGAAAGTTGCGCGCCGGCGGCGAGATCATGGCCAGCGGATAAGTCGATGACGAATTGAACGTTTCATGATTCGGTACATGGTCGGGTAGCCCGTCCAGACCCAAGGCCGCCAGCCGCTCGCTGAAGAACTCGCATTTGCCCGAGGATGTGGGGAAGTTGCCTTGCGCAAACGGCGCTTCCGGGCTGGTCAGCGTGGCAAAACCCTGGGTCAGCAATTCATCAAAATTGACGGCGTCGCCGTAGGCCATGCGGCACAGCGCCAGGTCGTCGTCGGCAAAGCAGGGCTCCGCGAAGCCCATTTTTTGCGCCAGTTCGCGAAAAATTTGTGCGTTCGGTTTGGCCTCGCCCAGCGGCGCAATCGCAGGGCGGTTCAGCAGTACATCGGTATGGCCATAGCTGGAATGCACATCCCAATGTTCCAGCTGTGTGGTAGCGGGCAGGATGTAGTCGGCGTAGTCGGCAGTGTCGGTCTGAAAATGCTCCAGCACCACGGTAAACAGGTCGCCCCGCGAGAAACCTTCTACCACCTTGGCCGAATCTGGCGCAATCGCCACCGGGTTGCTGTTGTAGACGATCAGCGCTGCGATGGCCGGACCGAAGTCGACGCTGGCCGCTCGCAACAAGTCGTCGCCAATGGTGCTCATGTTGATGGTACGTGGCGTTTTGCCAGCCAGCAGGTCGGGGCGTTGCAGGACCGCTTTTTTGATCGGAAACGAGCCTGAACTCGACAGCAACACGCCACCCGCGCGATGGCGCCAAGCGCCTATGAGTGCCGGCAGGCAGGCAATCAGGCGCACCGCATTGCCACCACCGTGCACACGCTGCATGCCATAGTTCATGCGGATGGCGGCCGGCGAGCGGCTCGACACCGACGCACCATAGTCTTTGGCCAAAGAGCGAATCTGCTCAGGTGGAATACCGCAGACCAGCGCGGCCCGCTCTGGCGGCCACTGCAAGGCTCTGCTGCGCAGCAAGTCCCAGCCCAGCGTGTAGCGCGCCAGGTAGTCGTGGTCCAGCCAGTCACTGACGATCAACTCGTGCATCAGCGCCAGCGCCAGGGCGCCATCGGTGCCGGGCAGCAGTGCAATGTGTTCATGGCATTTGTCGGCGGTCTCGCTCTTGCGCGGGTCAATGCAGACCAGTTTGGCGCCCATGCGTTTGGCCGCCTGGGCATAGCGCCAGAAATGCAGGTTGCTGGCAATCGAGTTGCTGCCCCAGATCAGGATCAGTTTCGATTCGGCAAAAAATTCGACCCGCATGCCGACCTTGCCACCCAGGGTCTGCACCAGCGCCTCGCCACCCGCCGAGGAACAAATGGTGCGGTCCAGCAAGGAGGCGCCCAGCTTGTGGAAGAAGCGCATGGACATGCTGTCGCCCTGCACCAGCCCCATGGTGCCGGCATAGCTGTAGGGCAGGATGGCTTGGGCGCCGTCAGGGCTTTTCCCGGCTATGGCGCGCAATTGGGTGGCAATGTCTTGCAGCGCCGCATCCCAGCTCACGCGTTCGAATTGTCCCGAGCCTTTGGGCCCAATCCGTTTGAGCGGGTGCAGGACACGCTGCGGGTGGTAAGTGCGCTCGGTGTAGCGCGACACCTTGGTGCACAGCGCGCCGTCGGTGTGCGAATGCGCCGGATTGCCTTGCACTTTGATGGCGATGCCGCCGGCGACGGTGGTCAGCATTGAGCAGGTGTCCGGACAGTCGTGCGGGCAGGCGCCCAGGGTGGTGGCATCAGCCAAGGGTGAGGATGTTTCGTTCATGGGTATGGCGTCAAAATGTGCAGCTATTTTGGCTTGGTTATAGACTAGCAGCTTAGGAGTACTCATGAAAATTATTGATTCCATCGTGACCGAGGCGGCGGCCATTGCCAGTATTCGTCGGGATATTCACGCCCACCCCGAGTTGTGTTTTGAAGAAGTCCGCACTGCCGACGTGGTGGCCAACAAGCTGGCCGAGTGGGGTATTGAGACTCACCGCGGCATGGGCACCACCGGTGTGGTGGGCATCATCAAAAGCGGTACATCCGAGCGCGCCATCGGCCTGCGCGCCGACATGGACGCCTTGCCAATGCAGGAGTTCAATACCTTTGGCCACGCCAGCCAGCACGTCGGCAAGATGCACGCCTGCGGCCATGACGGCCATACCGCCATGCTGTTGGCCGCCGCACAGCACCTCGCGAAAAGTCGAAATTTTGATGGCACGGTGTACCTGATTTTTCAACCGGCCGAAGAGGGTGGCGGTGGCGCCAGAGAGATGATCAAGGACGGGCTGTTTGACAAGTTTCCGATGCATGCTGTGTTCGGCATGCACAACTGGCCCGGTTCCGAAGTCGGCAAATTTGCCGTCAGTCCGGGGCCGGTCATGGCATCGAGCAACGAGTTCAAAATCACCATTCACGGCAAGGGCGGGCATGCGGCCATGCCGCATAACGCGCTCGATCCGGTAACAGTCGCCTGCCAACTGGTGCAAGCTTTTCAAACCATCATCAGTCGCAACAAAAAGCCGGTCGATGCCGGCGTCATTTCAGTCACCATGATCCATGCCGGCGAGGCCACCAATGTCATCCCCGACAGCTGTGAGTTGCAGGGCACGGTGCGCACCTTCAGCCTGGAGGTGCTGGACCTGATCGAGCAGCGCATGCGGCAGATTGCCCAGCACACCTGCGCCGCCTTTGACATGCACTGTGAGTTCGAGTTTGTACGCAACTACCCACCCACCATCAACAGCGCAGCAGAGGCTGAGTTTGCGCGCAAGGTCATGGGGAGTATCGTCGGCGAAGCCAACGTGTCGGTGCAGGAGCCGACCATGGGCGCGGAAGATTTTTCCTACATGCTTCAAGTCAAACCCGGCTGCTACTGCTTCATTGCGAACGGCGACGGCGCTCACCGCGAATCCGGCCACGGTGGCGGCCCTTGCATGCTGCACAACGCCAGTTATGACTTCAACGATGAGATCATTCCATTGGGTGCCACCTACTGGGTGCGCCTGGCGGAGGAGTGGTTGAAAATGACTTGAGCTCCCCATGTTTGAATCCGCTGAAATCGGTCACCACATTGGCAAAAAGGAATACAAACGGCGTGAGTTGGTGCTGCGCGAAGCCTTGCTCCACGCCCAGTATGAACTGCTGGTACAGGCCAAATTTCCGGTCATTATTCTGGTCAATGGCGTCGACGGTGCGGGCAAGGGCGAGACGGTGAATTTGCTCAACGAGTGGATGGACCCGCGTCACATTCGTACCAACGCTTTTGGCGCTTTGGTCAATCGTGAGCACGGTCTGCCCGAGATGTGGCGGTTCTGGCAGGTGTTGCCGGCCAAGGGCCACATCGGCATTTTGTTTGGTTCCTGGTACACCGACCCCATCCTGGCCCATGTCATGGGGCACGAGAAGAGCACACGCTTTGCCCAGCACCTGGAACGCATCCGGCAGTTCGAGCGCATGCTGGTGGCCGAGGGCGCACTGCTTATCAAGTTCTGGTTTCATTTGTCCAAGGAGGCGGCGCGCGCGCATTTCAAGGCGCTGGAATCCGATCCCGAGAACGCCTGGCGCGTCACGCCGAAAGACTGGCAACGACTCAAGCAGTACAACGGATTTGTCAAAGTGTCGGAGCAAGCTTTGCGCAAGACCAGCACCGGCGAGGCACCCTGGCTGGTGATAGACGGTAGTGACCCAGCCTACCGCTCGCTCACGGCCGGTCAATATCTGCTGGACGCTCTTGGCCAGCGGTTGGCGGGCCAGCAACCCAGCCTGGCCGCTCCGGCACCGGTGCCACCCCCCGCTATCGACGGGCGCACCTTGCTAGGCGCCTTCGATTACGACCGCACCCTGGCGCCCAAGACCTATCAGCGCCGACTTGCCGCGCTGCAAGGGCGACTCAACCTCTTGCTGCGCCACTCGCACATGGCTGGGCGCTCGCTGGTGCTGGTGTTCGAGGGCATGGACGCGGCCGGCAAGGGCAGCACCATCCGGCGCGTGACACAGGCTCTGGACGCCCGCAACTACCGGGTGGTGCCGGTGGCTGCGCCGAGCGAGGAAGAGCGCGCCCAGCCGTACCTGTGGCGTTTCTGGCGACACATACCGCGTCACGGTCAAGCCGTGCTTTTTGACCGCTCATGGTACGGTCGGGTGCTGGTCGAACGGGTGGAAGATTTATGTGCCGAGAACGATTGGATGCGCGCTTATGATGAGATAAACGCGTTTGAAGAGCAACTGGCGGAATCGGGCGCCGTGGTCGTGAAGTTCTGGCTGGCCATCACGGCAGACGAGCAATTGCGACGCTTTAAGGAGCGTCAGGCGACGCCTTACAAGAACTACAAGATCACCGATGAAGACTGGCGCAATCGCGAAAAATGGCCAAAGTATGAGCGCGCCATCGGCGACATGATCGATCGCACGTCCACTGACCTGGCGCCGTGGCATGTGGTGGCGTCCGACGACAAGATGTTTTCCCGCATTGAGGTGCTGGCGCACCTGTGTAAACGGCTGGAGCACGCTTTCTCAGCCTAGATCGGCAGCGTCACGCATTGCCCACTGTGGGCCGGTTTGCGGGAGCGGACTCAAACGGCAAAGCGCCGCGCCGCCATCTCCAGCAAGCCATCAAAAATCAGGTTGTCAACCAGTTCGAATTGCACCGACATGCTGGGCGCCATTTTCCAGCCGGCGCCACCGGTCATGACGCATTTCGGCTCCGCCCCGCAGTGGTCGCGGACGTGTTGCACCATCCGTTCTACCGCGCCGGCGATGGCGTAGGTGCCACCGCTGGTGAGGGCGTCACTGGTGTTGGTGGGGAATTCGCGCACGTCGCCGGTCGGCACATGCAGCCCGGCGGTGCCTGATTCCAGTGCTTTGAGCATGATGCCGTGGCCCGGCAGGATCAAACCACCCAGGAACTTTCCGCTGGCGTCAATGGCATCCACGGTCACTGCCGTGCCGACCATGACGACGACCATCGGCCGTGCCGGGCCCTGAGCCAGCGCACAGTGCCAGGCACCGATCATGGCGACCCAGCGGTCGGCACCCAGACGTGCCGGAAAGTCGTAGCCATTGATGATGCCGGCTTCTGCGGCACTGGATACCACCCATTGGGGCGCGGCGTCCCAAATCTCCATTTGGTCCTCGACCCGGCGTCTGACGACGTCGCCTGCTACGACACAGCCCAGCATACGTTGTGGCGGCGCTAACGTAGACCAGGCGCCTTCGGCCAGTTTGTCGATGTTGTCAAGAAATTCGGCACCCTGCGCCAGCAACGGCGCCTGTCGATGGGGGTCTTCGTAGAGCGCCCATTTCAAGCGGGTGTTGCCAACGTCAATTGCCAGAAACTTCATCCCGTGATTATCATCGGGAACTTATGGACATCACCGAACTCTGCGCCAATGCATTGTCAAGCGCGATCCACGCCGGGGAAGTTTCCTGTCGCGAAGTGATGCAAGCTTACCTGGCGCGGATCGCTGATCTGAACCCCCGTTACAACGCCATTGTCAGTCTGCAAGACGGTGATCATCTGCTAAGCCAGGCCGACCAGCGCGACTTGCAACTGGCGCGCGGTGAGTCGTTGGGCTGGATGCATGGCATGCCGCAGGCCATCAAGGACATAGCCAATACGGCGGGCATTGCGACCACGCTGGGTTCACCTCTGATGCGCAACTTTGTGCCCCAGCACGATGGCTTGCTGGCGCAACGCATGAAAGCGGCCGGTTGCATCGTCGTCGGCAAGACCAACACGCCCGAGTTTGGCTTGGGGTCCCATACCTTCAATGAGGTGTTTGGCGTCACCCGAAATGCTTATGACCCCACACGCTCGGCTGGTGGCAGCAGCGGTGGCGCCGCGGTAGCGCTGGCGCTACGCCTGCTGCCGGTGGCCGATGGTTCGGACTTCATGGGCAGTTTGCGCAATCCGGCCGGCTGGAACAATGTTTTTGGCTTGCGCCCCAGTCAGGGCCGCGTGCCGATGTGGCCGGCGCAGGACGTCTGGGTCAGCCAACTGGGCACCGAAGGGCCGATGGGACGCAGCGCACAGGATGTGGCGCGGCTGCTCACGGTGCAGGCCGGCTTTGATTCGCGGGCGCCGCTTTCACTGGACGATGGTGTCGATTTCACGGCGCCGTTGGATGGCTTGGATTGCAAAAGCGTGCGCATTGGCTGGCTGGCCGATCTGTCAGGCTACCTTGCCATGGAGCCAGGCATTCTGTCGGTGTGTGAGCAAGGTTTGCGGCGACTGGGAAACCTGGGTTGCGCGGTGGAACCGATCCAACTCGGAACGCCGCCCGAAGCAATCTGGCAGGCCTGGCTGGTCTGGCGCCGCGCTTTGGTGGCGGCGCGCATTGCGCCATTTCTATTGAACCCGAAAAACCGCGCGCTGATCAAGCCCGAGGCTTTGTGGGAGCACGACCAGGCACGGCTACTCAGCGGTACCGAGCTCGTCAGCGCCAGCGTGCAGCGCAGTGCTTTTTACCAGCACATGCTCACGCTCTTTGAAGCCCATGATTTTCTGGCACTGCCGGTGTCGCAGGTCTGGCCTTTTGACGCTGGACAACGCTGGCCGAGCCAGATCAATGGTGTGCCGATGGACACTTACCACCGCTGGATGGAGGTGGTGATTTACGCCACTTTTGCCGGCTTGCCGTGCATCAGCGTGCCGGTCGGCTTTGATACCCGCGGCTTGCCCATGGGCCTGCAGTTGATCGGCAAGCCACGCGGTGATTTTGAACTGCTGCAACTGGCGCACGCCTATGAGCAGGTGGCGCAAGATGTGCTGATGCGTAAACCCCCGTCGTCTGATTAAAAAGAATCAGCCCTGACGCCAGGGCAGGCCGTGATAGCGCCAACCGCCTTTGTGGCCGCGCTGCGCGTTGGCATCCGGATCGCCCTCAAATCCCTCCAGAACGTTGTAGGCCTCCAGACCCAACTCGGTGGCACGCTTGGCCGCCGCGACGGAGCGAACGCCGCTGCGGCACATAAAAACTACTTTCTTGCCGTTCGGAACCGCAGCCACAAGACCCGCGTCAAAAGTACTGTTCATGACCATGCCGGGCCACTGCTTCCAGGCCAGCGGCAGCGCGCCCGGTACATAACCAACCCATTCACGTTCGGCGTCGCTTCGAACGTCAACCAGCACCGCGTCACCGGCTTGCCACCAGTCAAATGCTGTTTTCGGCGAAACGTCGCCAGCGTAATCCTGTGCCATGGCTAAACGATTCTCACGCTCAGGTTCGGCAAACCATCGACGTGCATGTCAATGACGTCGCCGACCACCACCGGCCCCACGTTCTCGGGCGTACCACAGTAAATGATGTCGCCGGGGAACAGCTCAAACGCCTCTGACAACTTGGCAATCTGCTCGGCCACCGACCAGATCATCTGGTTCAGATTGGCGCTCTGCTTGGTCTGCCCGTTGACCTTGAGCCAGATAGCGCCTTGAGTGAAGTGGCCAGTCTGCGCCAGTTTGTGAATGGCGCCGATGGGCGCCGATTTGTCAAAGCTTTTGCCGATTTCCCAGGGCTTTTTTTGGTCGACCATAGCGCGCTGCAAATCGCGCCGCGTCATGTCCAGGCCCAGCGTGTACCCGTAGACATGCTCCAGCGCCTTGTCCAACGCAATGTTGCGTCCGCCCTTGCCGATTGCCGCCACCAACTCAGCCTCGTAGTGGTAGTTTTTGGTCAGGCTGGGGTAGGGGTGGTCGGCCACCGTGTTGGCAGCGACATACTGGATGGCGTCGGTTGGCTTCTGGAAGAAAAACGGGGGTTCACGCGTTGGATCGGATCCCATCTCGCGGGCGTGCGCCGCGTAGTTGCGACCGATGCAGTAAATGCGACGCACCGGGAACATCTCATCCGAGCCGACGATGGGGATGTAGGTCGTCGGCACCTGGAACGGCGTCTTGATCTGCTGCTGTGCTACTGGAGGTGTGACGCAGCCGACGAGAGCGCCGGTCGTGACCAGCGCTGAGCTTTGGAAAAAATTGCGTCTGTCCATCGTCATCGTCTGTCTCCCGGTAGCTGTCACTGGCGCGACATCATTGAAGGTTTCGGCGACCGGCTACGCCGGTTGCCCGGTGCTCAGTTTAGCCCTCCCCAGCGGGTCAAACTTTTACGCGTTGGAGCGGATGAAATAAATTAAAAAACCTTGTTAGCAAAAGCCATTTGCGTCAAGGGTTTTCACTTAGAAGCGCGAGCTATGATCGCCCGACAATCTGACGGATAGCGGTGCTTCCGCGTTGCCGTCATTACATAACTACTTGGAGATTTGCATGAGACTAGTGCGAAATTTGGCGTTCACTTCCGTTGCCCTTGCCGTCGCTGCCCTGAGCTTCGCGGCTGACACTATCAAAATTGGTTTGCAAGGGCCGCTGACCGGTGGCTCCAGTCCAATGGGCGTTTCGATGCGCGATGGTGCCAAGCTGGCGGTCACCGAAATCAATGCCAAGGGCGGCTTGCTGGGGCGCAAGATCGAGATGATCGAGCGTGACGACGAGGCCAAAAACGAGCGTGGCGTTCAAATTGCTCAGGAACTGATCAACAAGGAAAAAGTGGTGGCCACGGTCGGTTACATCAATTCTGGCGTGGCGCTGGCTTCGCAGCGTTTTTACCAGGAAGCCAAGATCCCTGTGATGAACAACGTGGCTACCGCGACCACCATCACCAAGCAGTTTGCGGACCAGCCCGAAAACTATGTTTTCCGCAATTCGGCCAACGACACGATCCAGTCCACCATGATCGTGGAAGAGCTGATTGGTCACAAGAAGCTGACCAAGGTCGCCATCCTGGCCGACTCGACCAATTACGGTCAACTGGGCCGTGAAGACCTGGAGAAAGCGCTCAAGGCCAAGGGCATCACTGCCGTCGCCATCGAGAAGTACAACATCAAGGACGTCGACATGACGCCCCAGTTGCTTAAAGCCAAGGAAGCGGGTGCTGAAGTTGTCATCACCTACGGCATTGGGCCGGAGTTGGCGCAAATTGCCAACGGCATGATCAAGCTCGGCTGGAAGGTCCCCATGATGGGTTCCTGGACGCTGTCAATGGGCAACTTCATTGACAATGCCGGAAAAAATGCAGATGACGCCCTGATGCCGCAGACCTTCATCCAGGAGCCCAATACCCCCAAGCGCAAGAGCTTTATTGATGCCTACCAGAAGGCCTACAAGGTGACCCGCATTTCTTCGCCGGTCTCTGCCGCGCAGGGCTACGATTCAATTTACTTGCTGGCCGCAGCCATTAAGCAGGCCGGCTCTACCGATGGCCCCAAGGTGCTGGCCGCGCTGGAAAATCTGAAGGCGCCGGTGGAAGGTGTCGTCACCACTTACAACCAACCGTTCTCAAAAACCGACCACGAAGCCATCACTATCAACATGCCTGTGATCGGCAAGGTGCAGGATGGTCATGTGGTCTACGCCTATGACGAAGACAAGAAAAAGGGTGGCGAAGTTCGCACCAAAGCCGTCAAGAAGTAAACGCAGTCTTCAGGGCTCGCCTGAGTTGCAGAGAAAGCCGGGACCCACCCGGCTTTTTTGGTGTTCGGCGAGGTCTGTTGTCGAACGCGCGTTCGGCTGTTTTTTGGGAGCCTGGACATGAATATTTTCTTACAACTGATCTACAGCGGCGTCGCGCTGGGCATGATTTACGGCGTCATCGCCTTTGGCTACCAGCTGACGTTCGCGACCTCCGGTACTTTGAATTTTGGTCAGGGCGAGGCGTTGATGCTGGGAGCCCTGGTCGGTCTGTCGCTGGCCGGCACGATTCACGGTGGCCCCTACCTCAACTATTGGGTGATGATTCCCGTGGTCGTGATATTCGGCGCGGCCCAAGGCGCACTGGTGGAGTGGATTGGAGTACGTCCGGCTATCAAGATCAAGAGCGAGTTCGGCTGGATCATGTCGACCATTGCGCTGGCCATCATTTTCAAGAATGTGGCTGAAAACATCTGGGGCAAGGACGATCTGAAGTTTCCGTCGCCGTTGCCGGAGGCGCCCATGAAACTTTTCGGCGCCAATGTGCTGCCAATGGAAATCGTGGTGGTGGTGGGTGCGCTGGCCATGATGGCGATCGTCGAGATTTTTAATCGCAAATCCATCTACGGCAAGGCCGTGGTCGCCACCTCCAACGACCGTGATGCGGCGTCGCTGATGGGCATCAACACCGGTGCCGTGATCACCTTCTCTTACGCGTTGTCGTCCGTCACTGCAGCGGTGGCCGGTGTGCTGGTGGCGCCGCTGACGCTGACCGGCGCCACCATGGGCTCGGTCCTCGGGCTGAAGGCGTTTGCGGTGGCCATTATTGGTGGTCTGACTTCGGGTGTCGGTGTGATTGCGGGTGGCCTGATATTGGGCATTGCAGAAACCACGACCGGCTACTACATCTCGACCGGCTACAAGGACGTGCCGGGGTTGGTGCTGCTATTGCTTGTGCTGGCAATCAAGCCGGCGGGCTTGTTTGGCAAAACCGCCATCAAGAAGGTTTGACGGATTTGGGCAATCATGAAAAACAAAAGTAATTCTTATCTTCTGATGGCGCTGGGGCTGGCGGCACTGGGCTTGTTCCCGGTGCTGGTGCCCAACCCGTATTACATCCACCTTGTCGAAACCATTCTGATCTACGCCATTCTGTTGTTCGGACTGGATATTGTGGTCGGCTACACCGGTCAGGTGTCACTGGGGCACGCCGGTCTGTTTGGCGTTGGGTCTTACACCGCCGGAGCACTATTTTTCAAGTTGGGCGTGCCATTTTTCCTGGCCGTCCCGGCTGCCATTGGCGTTACCGCCGCGTTTGGTGCGGTGCTCGCACTGCCGGCATTGCGCGTAACTGGTCCGTATTTGGCCATGGTGACGCTGGCCTTTGGCACCATTCTTCAAATTCTCATCAATGAGATGACGTTTCTGACCGAGGGCCCGATCGGCATCAAGGTGGCCAAGCCCATTTTCTTTGGCCACAAGCTCAATGAGGTGGACTATTTTTATGTGGTTGCCGTCCTGATGGTGCTGGCCCTGGTGGTGGTGCATCGCATCTTGAAATCACACTTGGGTCGTGCTTTTGAAGCGCTGCGCGACAGCCCGGTAGCGTGCGACTGCATGGGTGTTTCGGTCTATGCCTACAAGGTCTATGCGTTTGTCATCAGCGCTGGTCTGGCCGGTTTGGCTGGCGCGCTGTACACCTATTCGGAAGAATATATTTCTCCCAATACCTACAATTTTGAGTTGACCATCATGTTCTTGCTGGCGGTCATCATGGGCGGGCGCAAAACCCGCTCAGGCGCCTTGATTGGTGCCGTCATTGTGGTCATGCTGCCCAGCTTGTTGTCGGACATTGAACTCTTTCGCAAGATCGCAACCGTGCTGGCCGTCGCGGTCTGCGCCATGGCGGCTTACAACTACTTCAAGAAAGTCAAAACCGTGCGCGAGTTGGCGGTGCCCGTGATCGCTACTGTGGCCATGGCGGCCTTCTCCTTCAGGCTGGAAAACATCACTGATTGGCGGCTCACCATCTTTGGTCTGATGACCCTGTTTGTTGTGTATTACCTGCAGGATGGCGTGGTTGGTTTTGCGCGCGATTTGTTTTTGCGTTTTGTCAAGCCTGCCGCAGGCGCCAGCGACAAAGTCCTCGGCGCTGAAGTTCGTGCCTGGACCACTGGGCATGCGACCCTTGACACCGGTGCCGAACCGTTGCTTGAAGCCAAGAAGGTGCTGATTCAGTTCGGTGGCCTCAAAGCCCTGAATCAGGTCGACCTGAAAGTCATGCGCGGATCCATTCACGGCCTGATCGGACCCAATGGCTCCGGCAAAAGCACCATGATGAACGTGCTCACCGGGATTTACCAGGCAACCTCCGGTCAGGTGCTGTTCAACGGTCAGTCGGTGGCGGGCCAGACGCCTTCCAACATAGCGCTGTCAGGCATCGCGAGGACTTTTCAGAACGTCCAGCTTTTTGGTGAGATGACGGCCACCGACAACGTGCTGGTTGGCCTGCATCACCTTTACAAAAGCAATATCCTGGACGTCGCCTTGCGCACCCCACGTTATCTGCGGGAAGACGCTGCAGCGCGCGAACAGGCCGCCAGATTGCTGGGCTTTGTCGGTTTGACGGACATGAGCCAGGAGCAGGCGAGAAATCTGCCGTATGGCAAGCAGCGCATGCTGGAAATTGCACGTGCACTGGGCTTGAATCCGAGATTGCTGTTGCTCGATGAGCCAGCGGCCGGCCTGCCGCCAGCGGACTTGCCAGAACTGATGAAGATGGTGCAGAAAATCCGTGACCACGGCATCACCGTGATTCTGATCGAACACCATATGGACGTGGTGATGGGGATTTCAGACATTGTGTCGGTACTCGACTTCGGCCAGAAGATTGCCGAGGGCAAACCCGCCGATGTACAACGCAATCCGGCCGTGATCGAGGCCTATCTGGGCAGCAGCGCCGATGCGCATTGATTGCAAAGAAGATTCATCATGCTCACCATTGAAAATTTACAAGCTGGCTATGGCAAGGTGCAAGTGCTTCACGGCATTTCGATCACCGTTCCCAAAGGAAAAATTGTCACATTGATCGGCTCCAACGGGGCTGGCAAAACCACCACCATGCGCGCCATATCCGGCATGATCAAGCCGGAGTCCGGCAAGATCACGCTCGCCGGGCAGGATATTACCGGTCAGGACTCGCACCAGATCGCCAAGCGCGGCCTGGCGCACTCGCCCGAAGGCCGGCGTGTGTTTCCCACTTTGAGCGTGCTCGACAACATCCGTCTGGGGGCGTTCGTGCGCTACACCAACGCGCGGCCCAAAGGCGATGTCGAGTCTGATCTGCAAAAAGCTTTGGAGATGTTTCCGCGGCTCAAGGAGCGCACGCACCAGCTGGCCGGCACGCTGTCTGGCGGCGAACAGCAAATGCTGGCCATGGCGCGCGCCGTCATGCTCAACCCCGAGGTGTTCCTGCTGGATGAGCCGTCCATGGGTCTGGCGCCGATTCTGGTGGAGGAAGTATTCAACATCATTTCCCGGCTCAAAAGCCAGGGCGTCACCATGTTGCTGGTCGAGCAGTTTGCGGCCGCCGCCCTGAAGGTGGCGGACTATGGATATGTGCTTGAAAACGGCCGTATTTCAGTGCACGGGCCGGCTGACAAGCTGAAAGACGACCCCGCCGTCAAGGCCGCGTACCTGGGGGGATAAGCGGCTTATCAGAGTTGGCGGGGATGGCGCGGTCCAACATCCGCCCCACCCCCGCCTTGCGTTGTTGCTTGATCCGGATTCAATCTGGTCATTGGGCAGCGGTGTGAGCTACGGTTTCAGACACAACTCGGTCATTCGAAATGAATTTCAGACGCCTGGACTCAGGCAGGTCAGGACTCAGGACGGCGTGGCACTCAACTCCGTTCGTGTCCCCCGGCCTGCCGCCTCCTCCTTGACCTCACTGTGCTGAGCGCCACGCCGTCCTGAGTCAGCCCGTGTTGTGGGTACGCAAGGGTATTGAGTCATTGCAAGCCAACACGGTTGCTTGCCCAAGACGCTGGGGTGGATGGTGCAGCGTGGACTTGGGGTTTTGCCAAGTCAAGGAGGAGGACCGGACGCAGCACAGGCCGGGGGACATGAGCGGAGCCATCTGCCCCAGCGTCTTCGGCGCCCACACATCATCCAGCATGAAAGACCGCTAACGCTGGCAGGCTTGTCCCTCGGGTAAATCAACTTGCCATGTGAACCAAGGATGCCGCAACCTCTGCCACCACGATCGGCACCCGCGCCATGGTTGGTGACAAATGACTTTTCAAACGGTTGTGACACAAAGTTTGGGCAACTGCGCGGCGAAACCCAGAAAAACGCTAAGATTGACGTTTACGTAAACGTCAAGTCAGCAAAGTCGATTCTGATGCGAACTCTGTCGCATCGCTGCACAATGACATTGCCACGTCCGGAGCACCACCATGACCGATCTGTCTGCTGATTTCAAGGCCCTTGCCAATTACCGCCCCGTCAACAAGGTGCGCTTTGTAACGGCCGCCAGTCTGTTCGACGGGCACGACGCGGCCATCAACATCATGCGCCGCATTCTGCAGGGCATGGGTGCCGAGGTGATTCACCTGGGGCACAACCGCAGTGTCGAAGAAGTGGTGACCGCCGCCTTGCAGGAAGACGCGCAGGGCATCGCCATCAGTTCCTACCAGGGCGGGCACGTCGAATATTTCAAGTACATGGTGGATCTGCTGAAGAGCCGTGGCGGGTCTCACATACAGGTTTTCGGTGGTGGCGGCGGCGTTATCGTGCCGCCTGAAATTCGTGAATTGCAGGCCTATGGCGTGGCCCGCATCTTCAGTCCGGAAGACGGCCAGCGCATGGGCTTGGCCGGCATGATTGGCGAGATGGTGATGCGTTGCGACAAGGACCTCTCAAGCTACGCACCGGCGAAGGTCAAAGCCATTCAGGGTCACAGCGAGATGAGCTGGCGCGCGCTGGCGCAACTCATCACGGCGCTGGAGAATGAAAAAGCGGCGGGTGAAAACAAGGGTGCACCGGGGGCATCGTTTACCGCTTTGGTGGATGAAATCAGAGCCTTGGCTGCCACCAAGAAGATACCGGTGCTGGGTATCACCGGCACCGGCGGTGCCGGCAAGTCATCCCTGACCGATGAGCTGATCCGGCGTCTGCGGCTGGACCAGAATGACAGTTTGCGCGTCGCCCTGATCAGCATTGACCCGTCCAGACGCAAGAGCGGTGGCGCCCTTTTGGGGGATCGCATCCGCATGAATGCCATCTCACCCTGGAGCCAGGGTCCGAGAGTCTTCATGCGTTCTTTGGCCACACGCGACTTTGGTTCGGAAATTTCCGCCGCCTTGCCCGACGTGATTGCCGCCTGCAAGGTGGCGGGTTTTGATCTGATCGTGGTGGAAACGTCCGGCATCGGCCAGGGTGACGCGGCCATCGTGCCGCATGTGGATGTTCCGCTGTACGTGATGACGCCCGAGTTTGGCGCCGCCAGCCAGCTCGAAAAAATCGACATGCTGGACTTTGCCGAGTTTGTTGCCATCAATAAATTTGACCGCAAGGGCGCACTCGATGCCCTGCGCGACGTTGCCAAGCAGGTGCAGCGCAACCGCGAGGCCTTCACCACGCCCGCAGACCAAATGCCGGTGTTCGGCACCATGGCGGCGCGCTTCAATGATGATGGCGTCACCGCCCTGTACCAGGCGCTCAAAGCCCGCCTGGCTGAGCTGGGTTTGAAGGTGGCTTCAGCGTCTCGATTACCGAGCGTGGCGGTGCGGCACAGCACCAATCAGACACCGGTGGTGCCGGCGGCGCGCACCCGCTACCTGGCTGAAATCAGCGACACCGTGCGCAGCTACAAAAAGCGCGCCCGCAGCCAAGCCAGATTAGCGCGCGAAATTCAGCAACTGCGGGAAACCGGCCGTATGCTCAAACTGGACGACGCCAACAAGAGCAACGCCTTCCAGGCCGTGATGGATCTGGCGGGGCAGCGTGAGGCGCACCTGGGCGCTGCGGAACGCAAGCTGTTGGCGCAGTGGCCCAGCATGCAGGCGGCTTATGCAGGCGATGAATACGTTGTCAAAATTCGCGACAAGGAGATCCGCACCGCTCTCACCACTAAGTCCCTCAGCGGCACGACCATTCGCAAAGTGGCGTTGCCGCAGTATGAGGACCACGGCGAGATCCTGAAGTGGCTGGCGCTGGACAACGTGCCGGGCAGTTATCCGTACACCGCCGGCACTTTTGCCTTCAAGCGCGAAGGCGAAGACCCAACCCGCATGTTTGCCGGCGAGGGCGATGCGTTTCGGACCAACACGCGCTTCAAGTTGCTGAGCTCGGGCATGGCGGCCAAGCGCCTCTCGACGGCTTTTGACTCGGTCACACTGTACGGCAACGACCCCGATCCGCGTCCTGACATCTACGGCAAGGTCGGCAACAGCGGCGTCAGCATCGCCACGCTGGATGACATGAAAGTGCTGTACGGGGGCTTTGATCTGTGCAGCCCGACTACCTCGGTGTCGATGACCATCAACGGCCCGGCGCCCAGCATTCTGGCCATGTTCATGAACACGGCCATAGACCAGAACATCGACAAATTCAAAGCCGACAACGGGCGCGAGCCGACCGATACCGAACTGGCGAAAATCAAGGAGTGGGTGCAGGAAAACGTGCGCGGCACCGTGCAGGCCGACATCCTGAAGGAAGACCAGGGCCAGAACACCTGCATCTTCTCGACAGAATTCAGCCTGAAGGTGATGGGCGACATTGCCGAGTATTTTGTGCACAACCGCGTGCGCAATTTCTACTCGGTCTCGATCAGCGGCTATCACATTGCCGAAGCTGGTGCGAATCCGATCAGCCAACTGGCGTTCACCTTGTCCAATGGTTTTACTTTCGTTGAAGCCTACCTGGCGCGCGGCATGCACATTGACGACTTTGCGCCCAATTTGAGCTTCTTCTTCTCCAACGGCATGGACCCCGAGTACACCGTGATGGGACGCGTGGCGCGGCGCATTTGGGCGGTGGCCATGAAAGAGAAATATGGCGCCAACGAGCGCAGCCAGAAGCTCAAATACCACATCCAGACCAGCGGGCGCAGCCTGCACGCACAGGAGATCCAGTTCAACGACATCCGCACCACCTTGCAGGCGCTGATCGCCATCTACGACAACTGCAACAGCCTGCACACCAACGCGTTTGACGAAGCCATCACGACGCCGACCGAAGACTCGGTGCGCCGCGCCATGGCGATCCAGCTCATCATCAATCGCGAGTGGGGCTTGGCGAAGAATGAGAACCCGTCGCAGGGCGCCTTCATCATCGAAGAGCTGACCGAGTTGCTGGAAGAAGCCGTGTTGCTGGAGTTTGAGCGCATCGCCGAGCGCGGTGGCGTGCTGGGCGCCATGGAAACCGGCTACCAGCGCGGGCGCATTCAGGACGAGAGCATGCACTACGAGATGCTCAAACACACTGGCGAGCTGCCCATCATCGGCGTCAACACCTTCCGCAACCCGCATGGCGACGCCGTGCTGGACAAACTGGAACTGGCCCGCTCCACCGATGAAGAAAAACAGAGCCAGCTCAAACGCCTGGCCAACTTTCACGCGCTGCACGCCAAAGAATCACCGGCCTTGCTGAAACGTCTGCAGCAAGCCGTGATCGAAAATAGAAACGTGTTTGAAGTGCTGATGGACGCCGTGCGCGTGTGCTCGCTGGGCCAGATCACCAATGCCCTGTTTGAGGTCGGCGGGCAGTACCGGCGCAATATGTGAGTTTGCGAAGAATTATTCGCTAGCAACCATGGGCAAGGTACCGATTGTGGTGGCAGAGTTTGGGGCATTCTTGGTTCACATAGCCGGTTCTGGCAGAAGGCAATCAAAATTGTTCGCTCGCATTGTCTCGATGCTCCTTTCCGCTATTGTGTTGTCCGGTTGCGCAACAGTGCCCGCTCTCAGGCCAATTGCTTTGGGGGAAGTAGTTTCGATCTCTGTCGTAGCGAATCAGAAGTACCTCGGCTCTATTAATATTCATAACACTGCTATAAAAGATGGCGCAGTTGTTGGAGGCGGATCCGGCGGTCTGGCGGGTGGGATGTGGGGCCTGAGCTGTGGGCCTTGGGCACCACTTTGTGTGCCGTTGGGTGCCATTGGTGGCATGCTCGTAGGCGGCGCTGCGGGGGTCGGAGTGGGCTTAACTGGCGTCCTGCCACCAGAGAAGGTAGAGCAAGTCAAGCAGCGCTTGGTGCGCCTGGAACAAGGTCACTCGTTGCTGGCTGGGCTCAGGCGCAATCTTGAGGACCGGGCACAAAAGTATTGGACACTCACATCGGAAACTTCAACACCATTGGTTACTGTTGAAGTACAGGAAATTGAGGTTGACGCCACGCGAGACGAGCAGCTCCGTTTTGTATTGCGAATCCAGGTCTCACAACGAGAGACCGCTGCCAGTCGCGAAGTGGGGAGGAACCAAAAGACCTACGAATACGCCACTCCGTTTGGCACCATGGTGGCGTGGTTGGACGAAACAAGCGACTTTCTAGACACTAGCTTTACCAGTGCAAGTCAGCAGATTGCTGCTCAGGTCATCTCGGATCTTGTCGCAAAGTGATATGACATCCCCACTTTCGCTGGATGCAAGACTTGCGTTCGCTCGCCCCAGCGAAAGGTAAGCCATGGCTTTCAGCCCGGTGGAGCAGACTGAACTGCTCTGAAGGCTTGCAAAGTTGGATGCCTGCCATGGGGAGGTAGGTATGCCGGTAGTGCGTCTGAGACGGGTGTCCGGGTTGCATCGTAACCAGATGACCACGGGCCCCGGTTCTCGGGTATCCTCGCGTTTCCTCATCATGCTGGGAGCACTCCATGTTGAAAGAAGTACTTTTTTCGATAGGCGTAGTGGCAGGCGGCACGCTGCAAGCGGCCGAGCCCGTGATCGCCCTCGGGGTCACGGTTAAGGCACCGGTCAGTGCTGTCTGGAAAGCCTGGACCACCAACGAGGGGCTGACCAGCTTCTTTGCCCCGGAGGCTGAGGTGGACGCTCGCCCGGACGGCGCGTTTCATATCTACATGGACCCCTACGGCAAGCCCGGCATGAAGGGTGCAGACACCATGCAGATGCTAGCGCTGGATCCCGAACAAATGCTGTCATTCACTTGGAATGCACCTCCCCATTTGCCGCAAGCGCGCGTGCAGCGCACGGTAGTCATCCTGCGTTTTGCGGCGGTCGGAGACAACACCGAGTTGACACTGACCCATCTGGGGTGGGGAACCTCCGGCGAATGGCCAAAGGCGCGCGCCTACTTTGAAAAGGCCTGGCCAAACGTCCTGAAGAATTTACAAACGCGCTTTGAAACGGGTCAACCTTACGACTGGACCGCCTGGCGGGAGCAACTCCAGCAGTGGCATGCCAAGGACGATAAGGAACAGCCTTGATACACGTCCAGGTGCGCAACTTGATGAACTCAACGCCACATTACCGACCTCCAATGCATATATGTTCGCCCCAACCCGATCGGGCTGCCAGGACCCTCTCGGCGTGGTGGCTTGTTTGAGGGTCTGGGCAGGAACTGCCGCCGCCGCCGACAAAGTCACGGTGGCCAGGGACGCCAGATTGGAGCGTAGGCACGCAGCGGCGGTGTCCACTATTGCGTCGCCCAAAATGGCACGCGGTGCTTGAAGTACAGCGATTGTTGTTTCTGGTTATTGTTCTGTTGTCATGTGCAAACAGCCTACGCCCGAGGCGACGACTGACACTCAATTGCAGGTATGAGCCGGCAAGGGGAGTTTTTGACAAATGCTTTCAGTTAAAGTCCGTGGGGGATCGCGGAAACGGAAAAGGGAAAGTGCCTGAAACCTTTTCATACTCCTGCACTGCCTTTCGATCGCCTTATCGCCTCGACGCTAATGCCATGGACTCACTACAAACAGAACCTTACTGTTCCAAACTTTGCTCGGCCCAGGAAGCTGCGCGAAAGATCCGGCCAGGAAACCGGATTTTTGTGGGTACTGCTTGCGCCACTCCACGCACCCTCGTCAAGGCATTGGAGGAGTTGCCCCTTGCGCCGGCCGACGTTGAACTAATTCATTTTTTTACAGACGGCGCAATTCCCCACGACGAGTCCGGCAAGCCGCTGACCAAGTACCGGCACCGCACCTTTTTTGTCGGTTCAGACGTTCGGTCGGCCATCAAGCATGGGATGGCCGAATACTTGCCGATTTCGATCGCACGCGTCCCGGAACTTTTCAATTTGGGACGCATTCCACTGGACGTGGCGCTGATTCAGGTTTCCAGGCCGGATCGGTTTGGCTACATGAGTTTGGGGGTGTCGGTAGACGTGGTTGCGGCGGCCGTTCAAAACGCCAAGCTGGTTATCGCCGAAGTTAACCCACACATGCCGCGGACCATGGGCGACTCGGCCGTCCATGTCAGTCAAATTCACTACCTGGTGCAAGTAGCTACTCCGATGATTGAGTATGTGCATCATGTCTCCGAAGAAGTGGTCGTTCAGCAAATTGCCCGCTACGTTGCCAGCACCATTGAAGATGGTTCCACCCTGCAAATCGGTCTTGGTCGAATTCCCAATGAGGCGCTCAAATACCTGGAGGACCGCAAGGACCTCGGTATCCACTCCGATGTGATTACCGATGCCGTTATCCCTTTGCTCGAAAAAGGCATTCTGACCGGTCGGAAAAAGACCTTGCAAAAGGGCAAGATCGTGACCAGTCTGGCGATGGGATCGCGCAAGCTGTATGACATTCTGGACCTCAATCCGCTGTTCTCGTTTGAGCCTATTGATGTTGTGTGCGACCCCTACACTATTGCGGCGCAGCGCAAGATGGTATCCGTGACGCAGGCCTTTGCAGTGGACCTGACTGGTCAGGTTTGTTCCGACCAGTTCGCGGGTGAGTTCTACGGCGGCATTGCCGCGCAGGCCGAATTCCTCAGGGGTGCGTCACGTTCACCGGGTGGCAAGCCAATCATCTGTCTGGCCGCCACCACCGAGGATGGTGAAACCTCGCGCATTCGTCCGGTGCTGCTGGCCGGAGAAGGCGTCACTGTGCCGCGCGCCGATGTCCACTACGTCATTACCGAGTACGGCATTGCCTACCTTTTTGGCAAGCCCATGCGCGAGCGCGCCATCGCCCTCATTCAGCTGGCACACCCCAAGTTTCGTCAACAATTGCTTGAAGAAGCCAAGCGGCTGGGCTATCTTGCCGCCGACCAAACGCTGCAAAACATGCGCGCCTATCCGGTCGAGGAAGAGCGGGTGGTCAGCCTGAAGAACGGCAAACAAGTGACGCTTCGGCCAGCGCGTGCTTCCGACGCCGACGGCATTCGGGAGCTGTTCTTCAAGCTTCCTGCGACCGACATCTATACCCGGTTTTTCCGCCGCGTTCAGGCTCTCTCCCACAAGGACGTTGAGCGCCTTTGCAATTTCAGTTACGAAGACGAGGTCGGCTTTGTTGCCGTCACCGGGCCACGTGAGCTGGAAGTGATCGTCGGACAAGCGTGCTATTTTGTCTCTCCGACGACCAACATGGCTGAAACAGCATTTCTGATCGATCCTGCATGGCAGGGCACGGGACTGGGTGGCGCGTTACAGCAACGTATGGTGGAGCATGCAAAAGGGCGGGGCTTGCGTGGCTTTGTTGCCGAAATATTGCTTGAAAACACCAAGATGATCGCTCTGGCACGAAAGGGTTCGGACAAGGTCTCGGTTGAAAAAGATCAAGACTGCGTACACGTGACGATGTTGTTTTGAAGGTCTGCGCGGTCGAAAGCTCCATCCAGAAAAGCATTCGCACGTGGTTGTGTGCTGTCGGTGTCCGCAAAAATGGCACTCGCGAAATCAGGACCTCCCGCAAGATGTTTGGTTTCGGGTCGGCCGCAGAGCAAGATTGAAGTTGATTTCTCTTACTGACCACCATCGAGTCACCAAACTCTGACCGACTCGCTCTGCATCGACAGGGCTGTGCCTATGGCGTGGTCGACATTCCAGTTACGCCCTTCGTTCCACGCAGCATCGAATCCTGCACCGTTATTCACTTGGCGTATCTCATCGAGGTGCATCTGCCAGCGCTGTTCGCTTCTTTGAGGTCTCAGGATGCGAAGTCGATCCCGCGACATGGTGGCCGCCGCCGCGAGACCCGGCGCGATGGCGACTCGACCCTCGATATGTGCCAGAACCGCATGATCTTCAAGGCAGCCGAGCAGTTCTCCCCACATCCCGAATGCGCGGAACGTTCTGATTGCCTCACCGAGTCGAGTGCGGGCTGAAGATATATCCCCGCCTTGAAGATCGGCCTTGCCCAGCCACCACAGCGCATTGGCCGCGCCGCGCTTGTCACCGGACTCGCGGCATACGGTGAGTGAGCGCTTGAACCGAAGGCAGGCCTGTGCCCGGTCGCCGATCTCGAAAACGATCTGACCCAGGATGAGTTCACATTCGCCTTCGATCTCCTGGTTCTTGAGCTCGCGAGCAATGGCCAGGCATTGCTCCAGATGCGATGTCGCCCGCTTATCGTCGCCGCTATGGAGCGCGATCAGCCCGAGGTGCTGCAGTGCGATGGCTTCCCCGACACGGTCGCTCAGTTGCAGGAAGATCTGAAGCGCCTCGCGCTCCCCGACCTCGGCTCGTGCCGCGTCACCAAGCTGAAGTCGAGCCTGCGCCAGCGTCGACAGCGTTGCGGCTATGTCGACCGGGTTGCCGATTTCGCGCCGCAGCAAGAGGCAGGTTTCCAGCATTGTCGAGGCCTCGCAGTGATCACTTTGGCTCTCGGCTAACGCCGCGCCCACGTACAGGGCGTGGGCACGGGCGATATCCGATGCCTGTACCGCCGGCAGCGCCAGCGTCGCTCTGACCAGTGCGCGGCCCTCGGTCGAGTAGCCACGCAAGACCCAGAAACCCTGCATCGCGACCGCGATCTTGACCGCGATGATCGGGTCGACACCGCCGGCCAGCGCCAGCGCTGTCGCGCTGCGGACGTTGTCGAGTTCGACTTCGACGCGCCAGACCCAGCTCGCCTGCTCTGGGCCTTGCAAACCCTGGTTGGCGGCTTTCGCCATCCCGAAATAGTGCATGCAATGCCGGGCTGCCGTCGCGGCTGCTTCGCCGCCATCCTCCAACCTTTCGCGCGCGTATTCGCGAATGGTCTCCAGCATTCGGTATCGCGCGCGCTCGTCGTGTTCCTCCAACGTCACGAGGGATTTCTCAACCAGCGAGCCGATCAGGTCGACGACGTCATCGCTGCAGAGCGGCTCTGCGCCGCACACCTCCTCGGCCGCCGCCATGTCAAAGCCGCCCACGAACACACCCAGACGGCTGAGGACGGTACGCTCGGCATCGTTCAGGAGGTCGTAAGACCAGTCCACCAGTGCCCGAAGCGTCTGCTGTCGTTTCTGCAATGCGCGAGCGCCGCCGGTCAGGACCTTGTAACGGTCAGTGAGGCGCGCGTTGATCTCGGCCACCGTTAGAGACCGAACCCGCGCCGCGGCGAGTTCAAGCGCCAGAGGAATGCCCTCCAGCCTCGCCACCAGTTCGGCCACTGCGGGCGCCTCGCGCGCACTAAGGGCGAAGGCCGGCTTGTGCTGCTGCGCCCGCTCTACGAACAGACGGACTGCCGTTGATCGCGACAGCGCCTCGACCCCGTCCCCGCGCCCCGGAACCGGCAAAGGCAGAACGGGATAACTCTGCTCACCGGCAATGCGCAGTGACTCGCGGCTCGTGGCTAATATGTAGACACAGGGTGCCGCCCGCAAAAACGCGTTGGCGAGTTCCGCCGCGGCACTGATCAAGTGTTCACAGTTGTCCAGAATCAGAAGCGCCCGCCTCGATTTCAGGTGCTCGCAAAGGGTCTGGAGCGGCGGCCGACCGGGTTCTTCGCGCACCCCCATCACCTGGGCCGCTTCACCGACGACCAGTGCATTGTCGCGAATCGGTGCCAGGTCGAGAAACCAGGCACCGTCGGGGAACTCGGCCAGCAGCTCGGCGGCCACCTGCAGCGACAAACGAGTCTTGCCGAGGCCGCCCATGCCGAGCAACGTCAGCATTCGCACTCTCTTCAGGTACGCTTTGATCTCGTCAAGTTCGCGTTCCCGGCCGATGAACGATGTGACCTGCTGTGGCAGGTTGTTCGCAACCTCCTTGACGGGAAGCCAGCGCTCGCCTTTGCGCACGACACGGTGGCCCTTTTCGCCGTCCGGCGGCGCCACGAACGGCGTGTCAGCATCGCCGACCTCGAACAGTTCAACCGGCTCCGCAATGCCTTTCATGACCCAGTGGCCGTGCGACCTAACCTCCAGGCTCGTCTCGCCGAGGGTTTCACGCGCGGCAGTCGTCAGCAGGGTCTGGCCGCCACGCGCGAGCGACATAACCCGGGCAGCGGTGGGTTTGGCCAGACCGTCCAACTCAAGCGGCTTGGCGCCGCGCGCAACGTCGGCAACACTGTTCGCGCGAAGAATGACTGGTCCAACGTGCAGACCCGCCCTGGCCGTCAGCGGGACCGGCAGCGCTGCGAGAGCACGGTGGTAAGACCTTGCGTAGCCGACCGCGTCGGCCGCCACCTCGAACAGCATTAACATGCCATCGGTCTTGTCGATTTCGTGTCCACGCCAGATCGGCAGGAGATCACGGGCGCAGCGGTCGTGGGCTGCCCAGGCGTCGGCCATTGCCGCGTCGCCAAGCGCCTCCGACAGCTTGGTGCTGTCCACCACGTCGGTCAGCAGCAGGGCGCGAATGTCACTCATCTTATGGATAGGCGGGTGGGAATTTCAAACAG
>JBAXBQ010000015.1:0-57771 GCA_037141865.1 Comamonadaceae bacterium
GTTTACCCTGGCTGGTGAATTCAATGACCGACGTAACCCTGGGTCACCCGAAAGCCGTCCGTCTTGAACGGCGTGACACCCTGCACAACAGCCTACCAGCCAGGAAAACCGCAGTCGTCGGGCGAATGACCGCTGCCGAGTTCCAGGGGCCGCCAAATGCCCAAATTGGACCGGCGGTGGCAATGACCGGTCTTGAGAACTAATCATAAACGCTTGGATCGCGACGACTGGCGGGTTACGCTGCTCAAGAGTCAGCCAAACCGAAAGTTGATGCCTGCTCCTCGACCGTCCGCTGTCTATTTCCCAACTCGAAAATGAATGTCGGCTCTGACTTTTCGTGGCTGGCTGCAATGGGCACAAAGCTCGTGCCCACCGGTGACCGCAGTTCGGGAACCTGATTTTTATGTCGACTTTGTGGTCACTCAATCGTGACTGCAAATTTGAAGACTGGACCATCAACGGACAGCCGCCTCAATTCTCCATTGCCGACATTGGGGCTGCCCGATTTCCAGTTAGCTGTCGTTGGTCGGCGATTCTTCATGTTGCACAGCAATCTTGATGTACACTTACTTATACACCTATGGCGAAACCTATCGATTGGCGAGGAAGCTCCCTCAAGGACCTCCAAGCGTTCCCCGATGACGCAAAGCACAGAGCTGGGTATCAACTGCGCAAGATCCAGCAGGGGGATCAGCCTGATGAATTCAAACCGATGCCTGAAATCGGGACTGGCGTGAACGAAGTCATTGTGGATACAACCGATGGATGGTTTCGAGTGATGTATGTCGCGAAGTTCGAAGAGGCTTTGTAAGTCTTGCATTCTTTTCAGAAGAAGACCAACAAGACATCGCAGGGTGACAAAGATATTGCCAAGCGCCGCTATGGCGCGGTGTTGATCGAAAGGAAAGCTAAATGAAAACCACGCACGCTCAGAGTGATCTGAAGAGTGGTCACATCACACCCGCCGACGGTAACGTGTTTGCCGATTTGGGGTTTTCACCGAAACAAGCAAAAGCAATGTTGAAGCAAGCCGATGCACGTATTGCCAAGTCGCAGAAATTGAAAAGGGACGCGGCCATTGCGATTGCCCAATGGATGCAATCCGAAAAACTCACCCAAGTCGCCGCGTCCGAGATTCTCGATGTCTCACGCCCGCGTGTCTCAGATCTGGTCAATGAAAAGCTCAGCCGCTTTTCATTGGATACGCTCGTCACGATGCTCTTGCGCACGGGGAAAACCGTCGAACTCGTCGTTCACTGAAGTCATCAACGGCTGCCCTGTGCGGAGCCAACAATTCCCGGAGCCAGTGGACTCGACTCGACCAGGTCCGGTCACCGGCGTCTGTAATCGATAGGAGTCATTGAGAGCTCAGGTTTTTCAAGAGCGGTCGGTCAACCGAGGAAATCGAATCTTGAATCTGTCCGGCTCTTGGGCAGCGGGAGCCGTCATAGAGCTTTGCAGATTGCTCGCCGTATAACCGACATTCCCCCGGTAACCTGACCGGCAGCAATGGGCGGCGATTTCAATAATCATTGAGCCCGCAGTCGACCGTCACCTGCGCCAGCTAGGCCATCGGCGACTTCGAGACGCAGATGTAACGGGTTGCCGAAGGGTTGTCTGGGCAGGGACTCGAAGTCGCGTTGGCACTCGCCCGTTTGCCGCAGAGCGTGCGCGGCTTTGGTCATGTGACGGAGGGCGTTGCCTTGATTGCCAAAGCGCGGCGGCAGCTACTTTTGGCCGGGTACTAGGGTGGTCGAAGTCACGCTGCCATTGCATCTGAACCGAGAAGCGGCGCGTGATTCGCGTCAAATGGCGTCACAATCTGGCGGCAATCCACTTGAACCGACTCCCTTTGACTGAAGAACCGGCTGCAGCGAGTGCAGAACGAGGGAACAGAGGGCAAAGTGGGCTACTGCCTGGACGTGCTCGACCTGTTTATGGCCAAGCTTGCTGCGAACCGGGAAAAGGACCGTGAATTCAACATGGCCCTGTTGCACTATGGGTAGGTGAAGACCGACGAGGCAATCGACAGGGTGGTTCTGATGCCGGTGAATGACGCCACCAAGCGAGACATGCGCGCGCGTATCAGGCGATGGGTCAGGGCACTCAAAGAACGCGACTACGAATTTCCCGGCTGAATTGTGGCTTCATATTTCGCCAGAATGGGTGCAGCCGGGGCCTCAAAATGGCTGGTATTTTTGGCTCAACTTGTTACACTACCTGTTACACAAGGCTGTGTAACAACCCTCTTGGAACCCGCAGGGATGCTGGGTTTGGCATGTGGCTCGTGGCTCCCCATCAGCCACCCCAAGTAAAGCCCGCAAGGGACAAAAAGCCTGCTACTTAATTGCTAGCAGGCTTTTTTTTCGAGGCCGCTTTCTTGCTTTTCCAGCCGCTATGTCGCCACAAGTACCAACTTTTGGCACCGGGTTGATCAACAGTTCCATAGTCGGATGTCGGCGAAAATGGGGTCAGGCTTTGCCGTCGCCACGCTTCGCAAAAACCGTTCCGGCAGCGCCCGAATCAATCCAATCTCGCCCGATGCACGGCAGCGCGCTTAGAAGCGCCAGCCAATGCCCAACCCAATCAGCAAAGGGTCAACCTTGAAACTGCCAAGCTTGACGCCGCCCGCTGACACGTCGGTACCGAGATAAGCTTTCTTGACGTCGAAGTTCAGGTACATGTTGCCTGACAATGGGATGTCGACACCCACTTGCAACGCGCCGCCAAAGCTGCTGCGACCAATGCTTACGCCAGCCGGCAGGCTGGAGTCCGTAAACACCGTGTAGTTCAGGCCAGCGCCCACATAAGGCTTGAAGCTGCCCGCGTCAAAGTGGTACTGCAGCAGCAAGGTCGGTGGAAGATGGGTCACGGTTCCGATTTTTGTTCCGCCCGCGGACAGGTCGTGCTGCTGTGGCACCGTCAAAATCAACTCTACGGCCAGGTTCTTGGTATAGAAATAGCTGAAGTCAATTTCGGGAATGGTTTTGTCATTGATACTCAGGTTTAGTGGAGTGGAATCACTGTTGGCACTCTGCAGGCTGACAGCGCGAACGCGAACCATATAGGAACCCGCTTGGGCGAATGCGCTACCGCACACCAAGGTGGCTGCGGCAAGGGCAACGGCGGCGATAATTTTTTTGGTCATGATTGAATACCTTATTTTGAACAGGAAGATTCCCGCGTCCAATTCCACCAAAGATTGCCCGACACCCGCCTGCTCTGGATCAAAGCCGCGTCTTTTTAGGCGCAGATGCGACGCGGTACTGTGCGTTAGATCAAAGCACCCGGAGAAAAAACAATGCTTAAGTTTTAAGCATTTATTCCATCGGTGATGGATGCACCTACCGGGAAGCGGGTCAAGGCCTCAACCGATAAAATCTCCCAATGAACTGGCTCCAAAAACTGCCTGGATTCCAGCAAACGCCTTATGGGTTTGAATGGCGCTTGCTGCGCCTGATGCCGACTGTGTGCGTGGCGGGTACGCTGTTGCCGCTGCTGATGGCCTTGATGGCGCGTTATCTGATCACCGAGGGCAACGTTGCAGAGTTGGCCCGCCGCATTCAACTGTTTGATTTTTTGATGATCGGGTTGCTGATTTTAATCTGGACACTGGTGTTGACGCTGACCATTGGCTGTGTCATTGTTTGGCTCATGAAGGGCCCGGCCTACGTCGCCGATGGCTTCGAAGTCTCCCACAGCGATACGCCTAAACCCTGACAGGGGCAGCCCCGCTTGCCACGGTTGCAGATGGCAAGACTGTTTGCGGTTTTGGTCCAGACCAACCTTGCAGGGTGCTTCCATGCTACTGCACCCACTCGGGCTCTGGCCGCCAGGCCACTGCCCACCCTGGCATTTCGCTGGCTGGCATCGGGCGCGCAATGCCGTAGCCCTGGGCCAGTTCGCAACCCAACTGCAGCAGCTTAGTGCCATGCGCTACGGTCTCCACCCCCTCGGCAATAACCTGGCGCTGAAAGGCTTTGGCGAGACCGATCACACTTTGCAGAATCGCCAGATCATCGGGGTCGTCGAGCATGTCGTGGACAAAGCTCTGGTCGATCTTGAGCGTGTTGGCGCGCAGACGCTTCAAGTAGGTGAGCGACGAATAACCAGTGCCAAAATCGTCCAGCGCAAAGCCAATCCCAAGCTGCGCACAGAATTCAATCAGCTGTGCTACTTGCGTCACATCGTTGAGTGCGCTGGTTTCGAGAATCTCCAGTTCAAGACAGGATGGTGTGATCTGTGGATGGGCGTTCAGAATGAGCCGCAGGCGGTCAATAAAGTCCGGCTGCTGCAACTGTCGCGCTCCAACGTTGACGCTGACAGCAATGTCCAGTCCGTCGGCACGCCATAGTTCGATCTGCGTCAGTGCGGTATTGATCACCCATTCGCCGATCACGACGGCCAGCGCATCGTTTTCGATCACCGGCAAAAACTGGGATGGGGCCAGCAGACCGCGCGTCGGATGTTGCCAGCGGATCAAGGCTTCGGCGCCGATCAGCTTGCCGCTTCGCATATTGACCTTGGGTTGGTAATGCAAGATGAATTCGCGCTTATCCATGGCCACGCGAAGACGCTCCAGGTTTTCGTGGTGGGCCCGGATGCTGCTGTCATGCGCCTCGTCGAAGACGTGAAAGCGGTTCTTGCCAGACTGTTTGGCCTGGTACATGGCCTGGTCTGCCTGACGCAGCAATTGATCGGCGTCGATGGGCTGTGCCTGTGGGTAAAACGTCAGTCCGATGCTGGTTGAAACCTGAACACTGAGATCACCCAACAGCACCGGCTGTGCCACAGCCACCAGCAGCCGATCCAGCAGCCGCACACTGTTGACGTCATCGGCCAGGTCGATCAGAACAGCCACAAACTCGTCACCGCCGATTCGGGCCAGTGTGTCTCCTTCACGCAGTTCATTCTTCATGCGCTCAGCCAGGGCTGTCAGCAACTGGTCCCCGACTTCATGCCCGTGTTGATCGTTGATGGCCTTGAAACCATCGAGGTCGAGGTAAGCCACCGCCAGTCTTTGAGCGCGTCGATGCGCGTTGGCCAAACCCTGGCGCAGGCGATCTGACAGCAACAAGCGGTTGGCCAGGTTGGTCAGGGGATCGAAGTGCGCCATGCGCTCCAGCTCGCCCTGTTGTTCCTTGAGGGAAGTGATGTCCGAAAATAATGCCACATACTGCTGCGGCGTCCCATCCGCACCGTTTACTACAGTGATGGTCAGCATTGCGGCATAGACCTCACCGTTCTTGCGCCTATTCCACACTTCGCCGTACCAGTGCCCCTTGTCGAGCAGGTCGCGCCACATGGCGGCGTAAAACGCCTTGTCATGGCGTCCTGAGCTGAGCATGTGCGGGTTCTTGCCCAAGACGTCTTCACGGCCATAGCCGCTGATGCGGGTGAAGGAATCATTGACATTGACAATCGTGCCTTCAGGGTCCGTGATGATGATGCCCTCACGGGCAAAGGTGAAGACGCTGGCGGCCTGGATGTAACTCTCCGCCTTTTTGCGCTCGGTCACATCGCGCGCGGCAGCGAAAACACCCAGCACTTCACCCGCTTCATCACGATAGACACTGGCGTTGTAGAGCACATCGGTGATCAGGCCCCATCTGTGCCGGATGGCCAGCGGGTAGTCGGTCACGAAGCCCTTGGCAAAGACCTGCTGGTAGCCCTCGCGGGCTTTCTCCGGGTCGGTAAAGTAGCTGGCGAAGTCGGTGCCAACCAGTGCCTCGCGTTCGACCCCGGTGACCTTGACGCTGGCCTCGTTGACGTCGGTGATCTTGCCCTCGGCGCTGATCGTCACCAACGGATCCAGACTGGCTTCGAGCAGACTGCGCGCGTAGTGCGATGCTTGCCTGATTGCCTTTTCGCGCTGTTCCAGCGAATCCATCATGAGATTGATGCTGCCGGAGATTTCCGAAATTTCGTCGACGCCTTCATGTGCGATCCGGTGCGTTATGTTCCCATTGGCCATCTGGGTTGCACCTTCATGGAGCGTCACGAGACGCCTGCGCAGCAGGCTGCCGATTTGCGCGGCATTGAGCACAATGACGAAGCCCAGCAACAGCACGAATCCGCCAGAAATCCAAGTAAAGCGCTGATAAGCCTGCCGCAACTGCCTTCCCATCGAACCTTGCAGCACTTCGATCGCCCGCCGAACATCCGCAGCCTTCAACAGCAACTGGCTGTACAGTCTTTTGTCGAGTTCCGCATAGACATCCCGCTTGTCAGTGGTTGACTTCAATGCCTGGCTGTTGTCAACGACACGGCGGAAAACAAGCGCCGTGTTCTCTATGGCCCGACCGATCCGCTCCAGCTCCTTTTGATCTGCCTGGTCGCGCAACTGAGACTTGGCCAGCACAAGCAGCTGATCAGACTGAACTTTGCTTTCCTCCCAAAGCATCCGGACCCGGTCCTCGCGGTAGAGAAAATACTGATCTCTGAATGAAGTACGTTGGTTAAAGTTGTCGTGGATCGACTTGACAAGAGCAGTGTCGTTCTGTCTCTCAACATAATCGGAGAAGCTCCAAACCAGCACCGGTATCAAAAGAACCAAGGCGGTAACAGTCGCCGCCGCGCTGAGCCAAAGTCGGGTCGCAATGCGCACAATGTGCCTATCGGTCCAGCTTGACGGCCTCGGGCTTGAGCGCCTTGAGACTGCCTTCGTGAATGTAGTCCAGGTAGTTTGGCATGGCGGTCCTGTCGGTCAGCTTGTTCTTCATCGCCCATCGCGTTTCGTCTTCCAGCGTAATCTGCAGGGTAGGTTCCAAGCTTACCCGATAGGTGAACGCGCTCCACACTTCCTGGACCAGTTCCTTGTCAATGTTGATGGCCGCAGCCACGATCTCCTGCGCCTGCTGCGGATGGGTTGCGACAAAATCCTCTGCCTGGATCAGGGCGCGCAAGAGGCGGGTGACGGTTTGCGGGTTTTGCCGGACAAAATCCTGCTTGGCTGCGATGTTGAAGGTTTCGGTAAAGATTTCCTGGTCGTAAAAGAGAACCGCCTGCGACCCAAGCGCGCGTCTGATCTGGGTCAACGGATAGTTCCAGGTCGATACGGCGTCAACTTTCTTGCTCTGCAGGGCGTCCTGCATTTCGCCGGGTGCCAGGGGCACGACTGTGATTTCCTTGCGCGTCAAGCCCTGCGCGGTTAAAAACGAGTCCAGGAAAAAGTCTGACGTCGTCCCCGGCGTGAAGCCGATGCGTTTGCCTTTCAAGTCGGCGGCGCGGGCAATACCGGCGTCGGTTCTTGCCATTACTCCGTTGTTTCTATTGCTGGACTCGATGTTGGCAATGACAAAGATTTTGTCACCCTTGAGCACGCTGAACATGACCGGGGTTTCTGCCACCGTGGCAAAGTCTGCCTTGCCATCCAGCAGCGATTGCAGCGCCGCTTTACCAAAAGAATGAAGGAGCGGCTGGACATCAAGGCCCTGAACTGAAAAATACCCTTTGCTCACTGCAACGTGAACCAGGGTACTTTGCGGCTGGCTGGTGAAGGCCACAGTGACCTTCTGGCGTACTTCAGAGCCGACAGAATCTGTTGCTGGAAGTGGCGCTTTATCGCAACTTGCCAGGGTGAGCGCGCCGCATAGTGCGAGAATAATTCGCCACATACCGGTTCCTTTTCACGAAGGTCAATGGCCCGCATAGTAACCCAACTGTTATTTGAATCGCTGAACTCAGCGCTCCATGTGTGCCAAGCGATGTTTTTCGAATCACACCGTGGGATTGAACCCCGAGTTTGCTGACCGGTTATCGTTGGATTGCAATTGCCTCCAACCCCAAAGCGTGAATTTTCGCCACTGCCGTCTCCGTTTCCGAGCGAGTTCTGAACGGTCCAACCCGCACCCTGGTGCGCAATCCATCTTTGGTATTCAGCTCTTTGGTGACAGCGGGGAAACCCTCCTTAAGCAGTTTGCGGCGTGCGTTGTGTGCGTTCTCGCGCTCCGCAAACAGGCCCACATTGATGTAGAAATGCTTCACGGGTTGCGCGGCTGAAACCTTGAGTGGCGATGCTGTGGCTTGGGTCGCGGTCTTGGCTGAACTGGGTTCAAGCGTGCTTTCTGGGGAGCGCTCGGATAGTGACGTCACGGGTTGCGAAGCCGCCCCGCTTGAAGCTGCAATTGCAGTGCCTTGATCTACCGCTGTCTGCAGCGGCGGTGGCAATGGTGCGGGGTGTGTCGTCGGGCCTGTCGCCGCGACTGCAGTTGCCTCTAGCCGTGCCGCGTTGTTGGCCGGGGTTGCAACCAGGTTATGCATCCATGCGCTTACTTGTTGACCGGTGAGTGGCGAATTGCTTCCTTGCAATGCTGTATAGCCAGCAGCCACAGCGCACAGCAGAGCCACATTGGCCAGCAACAGGCGGATAAAACGGTCACGCGAACTGGCTTTTTGGTTCAGCGTGGCACAGGCTTCGGACAAGCTCTTGCTGGTTGCCAGCGCGTGTGCCATTTTCTTGCGGCTGGTTTTATACAGCAGGGCATTGCCATACAAACCCGGGACCACAAAGTACAGGATCGCCAATGCCGCAGCCAGGCCGATTTCCACCGGTTGGGAAAAATGAAAAAGTAGTCGGTCAATGCCATATGCTGCCAGCAGGGTGGCGTTCACCGCGACAACATAAATCAGTGCGGCTCGCCATAGTCGGCGAAAAATCAGCCAATTCAGCGTGTACTGGCTGGCGGCTCCGTTCCAACTTGAGCCCGACCGTTTGTTTGCATCAAAGCGTGAAAAGATGGGTAGGTAAAAGTCAATGTTGACCGTTCCAATGGCAGCGCGATACAACGCCTCGGTCGTGCTCGCATCGGCACCGTCCAGCGACGTGACTGCCGAGTTGGCAGATGCGGCGGCGGTCGGCATGTGAAATTTCGGAAAACCCAAGGGTGACCCTTAATTCACCATCACCAACTTGCCCATGACGCCTCTCGATCCCATGTGGGCGAAGGCAGCTTTAAGTTCCGCCATCGGCATGGTGCGGTCAATCACCGGTTTGATCTTGCCCGCACCATACATTTTGGCAAGTTCCAGCATCATGGCGGCGTTGGCCTTCGGTTCATGCTTGGCGAAGCTGCCCCAGAATACGCCCACAATAGAAGCACCCTTGAGCAGTGGCAGGTTGATGGGCAATGCCGGTATTTTCCCGGCAGCAAAACCTATGACCAGATATCGTCCACGCCAGGCAATTGAGCGGAAAGCTGGCTCGGTGTAGTCGCCGCCCACCGGGTCATAAATGACATCAGGTCCGTTGCCGTCAGTGAGTGACTTAACGGCCTCGCGCAGATCTTCAGAGTTGTAGTTGATGCTGGCGTCAGCCCCGATTGACTTGCACAGCGCACATTTTTCATCGGTCGAAGCCGCCGCGATGACTCTGGCACCGCAAGCCTTGGCGATTTGTATCGCCGAACTACCGACGCCGCCGGCGGCCCCGAGCACCAGCACGGTTTCACCGGCCTTGAGCTGGGCCCGATCCACCAGAGCATGGTAGGAGGTGGCGTAGATCATGATGAAAGCCGCAGCATCGACAAAGGGAAAACCAGGAGGCAGTGGCAGGCACAGTGCCGCAGGTGCCAATGTATGGGTACCAAAACCGCCAGTGCCGGACAGACAGGCCACGTGCTGACCGACTGTCAGATGGGTCACGCCGTCACCCACCGCTTGAACCACGCCGGCATATTCGGAGCCGGGTACAAAGGGCAGGGCCGGTTTCGTCTGGTACTTGTTTTGCACAATCAGCAGATCAGGAAAGTTAAGGCTGGCCGCCTTGATCTCAATCAGCACCTCACCCGCCTTCGGCTGTGGCGTTGGAATTTCTTTCCAGTTCAGGGCGTCTACGCCGGTGGGGTTTTCGCAAAGCCAGGCATGCATGGGGAAATCTCCGTTGAAGTTGTGTGAATCATATGGCAACCGAATTTGAAAAAAGTCTCGCGCGTGACCGCAGTTGATAGAGAGATCAGACACCTACAATGAAAGCTCACTTTGACTGTATATGAAAATATTAATTTCCAATGACGACGGATACCAGGCGCCGGGCCTGGTGGCTCTGTACGAAGCGTTGAAAGACCTGGCCGAAGTCGAGGTCATTGCGCCGGAACAGAACAATAGCGCCAAATCGAATGCACTGACATTGCATTCCCCGCTTTATGTCAATCGTGCCAGCAACGGTTTTCGCTACATCAATGGCACACCGGCAGACTGCGTGCATATCGCACTGACCGGATTGCTGGGTTACCGGCCTGATCTGGTGGTCTCGGGCATCAACAATGGTGCCAATATGGGTGATGACACGATCTACTCGGGCACGGTAGGCGCGGCCATGGAAGGTTTTTTGTTTGGCATACCGGCGATTGCGTTTTCGCAAGTCGAGAAGAACTGGACGCATCTGGAGTCAGCCGCCCGCAAGGCGCGTGATATGGTTTTGCAGATGGCCAGTCAAAAACTGATTGCCGGTAACCCGTGGCTGCTCAACGTCAATATTCCGAACCGACCCTATGATCAGCTTGGGCACGTGAAGCTGTGTCGACTTGGGCGGCGCCACGCGGCCGAAGCCGTCATCACGCAGGTTAGCCCACGTGGTGACACCATGTACTGGATAGGCGCGGCTGGCGCCAGCAAGGATGACGCCGATGGCACGGACTTTCATGCCACCACGCAAGGTCATATTTCAATGACGCCGCTGAAGGTGGACTTGACGGATCATGACAGCTTGAGCTACTGGGCACAGACCGCTGCCAGGTTGGCGAACCCGGCATGAACGCCGTATGAAAATGCGCCCGTCTTTCCCGGTCGGTCTGGATAAGTTGAATGCAGGCTTTCCCGCACCCGGCAAAGTGCGTTCAGCAGGGGGCGCAATGGATTCAAGTGCGCTGCGCAAAAGCATGGTGCAAAAACTGGGCGGACAAGGTATCACCGACCCCTGGGTGCTGTCGGCCATGGGTTCAATCGAGCGTCATCGGTTCGTCGATACTGCGTTGGCCAATCAAGCCTATGAGGACACAAGTCTTCCCATTGGCCTGGGCCAGACCATTTCCAAGCCCGGTGTTGTGGCTCGAATGGTCGAGCTCCTGCTTCAAGGCGCATCGGGGCGATTGGGGCGGGTGCTGGAAATCGGAACCGGCTGTGGTTATCAGGCCGCCGTTTTGAGTCATCTGGCCACTGAGGTGTACAGCATGGAGCGACTGCGCGGTCTGCATGAGAAAGCACGCGAGAATCTGCGGCACTTGCGCTTGGCCAACTTGCATCTCTTGTTTGGGGACGGCAGACTGGGCTATCTCAAGGGTGCGCCCTACGTGGCCATCATCGCCGCAGCTGGCGGTGAGGCCGTGCCCCAGGCGTGGATCGATCAACTGGCCGTCGGTGGACGACTTGTGGCACCGGTTTCAACCGACGCTGCCGCCAGTGGACAGCAAGCTTTGCTGGTGATTGATAAAACGCCACAGGGTGTGCGCCAGACGATGCTGGAGACGGTTCGTTTTGTCCCCTTAAAATCGGGCGTCGCATAAAGGAATGTCTTATGTTTGGTTTCGGTGCTCGCTTGAGTTCAGTTTTAGCGATGCTGGTGGCGGCTGCCATGTTGGCCGGGTGTGGGTCGAAAATGATCAACCGTGCGCCGGTGGAAGAACGCGGCGCAGCAGTGGGCAGAGCGACGCCTGGAGTGGTGGTCGAGACGCCGAGCCAGGCGGTCAAACAGCCGCCGGGATTTGAAAATGCCGGCAAGCCCGGCTACTACACGGTGAAACCCGGTGACACTCTGATTCGAATTGGTCTGGACCATGGACAAGGTGTCAAGGACATCGCTCGTTGGAGTGGCGTGGACAACCCCAATCGGATTGAAGTGGGCCAAGTACTGCGCGTCGAACCACCACTTGTCAGCGGCGTGGTAACGAAACCTGTGACGTTGGCAAACGTCACGCCGATTGCGAATGCGAATGCGACGGCGCCGGTGCGTTCGGCGAGCGCTGACAAACAGCCTGCAACTGTTGCGCCAACCGCGGCTGCTAGCGCTGCTGCGACCGTGGCCGCAAATGCGGACGAAGAAATGGGCTGGATTTGGCCAACCAATGGCGCCGTGCTGGCTGGTTTTGATGAGATCAAAAACAAGGGGCTGGATATTGGCGGTAGTGCCGGTGACCCGGTGCTGGCGGCAGCCGACGGACGTGTCGTTTATGTAGGGGCTGGTTTGCGCGGCTATGGCAACCTGATCATCTTGAAACACAACAATACCTACCTGAGCGCCTATGCCCACAATCAGACGCTGCTGATTAAAGAAGATCAGTCGGTTCGCAAGGGTCAGAAGATTGCCGAGATGGGTAGCAGCGATACCGATCGCGTCAAGCTGCATTTTGAAGTTCGGCGTCAGGGCAAACCGGTGGACCCGGTCAAGTACCTTCCCGTCAGGTGACCGGGGCGCAACGTGAAGAAACCCCCCGCCAACGGCAAAGACTCTTCGGTCGGACCGGCTTCGCGCGGTGGCCGTCCCGACCAAGATGATTCGTTCTCGGTCGCCGTGGATGTTGCGCCAACGGACGCTGATTTTCCAGTAAACCAGGCGCTCTCGGAGTTTGCAATCGCAGGCGATGTGACCGGTGATGCGGGCGATACGCTGACCGTCTACCTGCGCAACGTGCGGCGAACAGAGCTGTTTACTGTAGCGGAAGAATTGGAGTTCTCGACCAGGGCGCGCGCCGGCGATTTCGAAGCTCGCCAGAGCATGATTGAACACAATCTTCGACTCGTGGTCAGCATTGCGAAGTCGTATCTCGGGCGCGGCGTGCCGCTGGCAGACCTGATCGAGGAGGGCAACCTGGGCCTGATGCATGCCATTGACAAATTTGAACCGGAACGCGGTTTTCGTTTCTCCACCTATGCAACCTGGTGGATACGTCAATCGGTGGAACGCGCCCTGATTTATCAGGGGCGGACGGTTCGTCTGCCGGTGAACGTGGTTCGGGAGTTGCAAAAAGTGCTGCGCGCGCGCCGCGTACTTGAGAACGACGTGACGTTCCTGGCCAGGCGCCCGGAGGGCATCCGCGTAGAAGATATTGCTGCCTTGCTGGGTCGCGACACGTCGGGAGTGGCCGACCTGCTGGCACTGGCTGAAGCCCCCAAGTCGCTCGATGCGACGATGGATCGGGCCGGTGAAAATCAGACTCTGGGTGATTCGCTGGTGGACAACCTGACGCTCGATCCCCTGGGTGTGACGCAAGCACATGAGGTAGAGCGTTTGCTGGAAGGCTGGATGGGTGCCTTGTCTGAGCGCGAAAAAGAAGTTCTTGAGGGCCGTTATGGTTTGCATGACCGTGACACCGAGACCCTCGAAGTGCTCAGCACCCGACTGGGTTTGACGCGTGAGCGCGTGCGGCAGGTTCAAAGTGAGGCGCTGTCCAAACTCAAGCGCCATTTGCTAAGACGCGGAATCACTCAGCAAGTTGTGTTGTGACGGACAAGGTGGCCAGCGCCGCTCAGACTTGATGCGGCGATTGAGATGAGTAGGAGTCGGTCCGGCCCTGAGACAATACTTCATGACTGACCAAAACACAAAAACTGACGAATTTCAGCCTGGCTGGCTGTTGGTGGAATCGCTCGATCTGGAAGCCCGGGGAGTTGCGCGTTCGGCCGACGGCAAGGTGGTGTTCATTGAAGGCGCACTACCTTTTGAGTTGGTCAGTGCCAAGGTCAACCGCAAGAAGAGCCATTGGGAACAGGCCACGGTGACAGAAGTGCACCGCGAGTCTTCGCAGCGGGTACTACCAGGATGCCCCCATTTTGGCTTGCATGAGGGTGCCTGTGGCGGCTGCAAGATGCAGCATCTGCATGTGGCTGCGCAGGTGGCAGTCAAGCAGCGCGTGCTGGAAGACAATCTTTGGCATCTGGGCAAAGTCAGAGCTGATCATATTTTGCGGCCAATAGAAGGTCCGGCCTGGGGCTACCGTTACCGGGCACGTCTTTCGGTGCGTCATGTGCGCAAGAAAGGTACTGTGCTGGTGGGTTTTCATGAGCGCAAAAGCAGCTATGTGGCGGACATGAAAGAGTGTCCCGTGCTACCCGCTCAAGTGAGTGCTTTGTTGCTGCCACTGCGGTCTCTTATCTTGTCGATGGATGCCATTGAAACCTGTCCCCAGATCGAACTGGCGTGTGGTGACTTGGTGATCGCCTTGGTGCTGCGGCATCTGGAGCCCTTAAGCCAGGATGACCTGGCAAAGTTGCGCGCATTTGCCGTGACCCATGCGCCAGTGCAATGGTGGCTGCAGCCGAAGGGACCAGAGACAGCGCAACTGCTGGATGAAGCAACTGAGTCGCTAAGTTATGAGATACCGGAGTTTGGCATCACGATGCCTTTCAGACCGACAGACTTCACGCAGGTCAATCCGTATATCAATCGGGTCCTGGTGGCACGTTCATTGCGGCTGCTGCGGGTGGAAAAGGATGAACGCGTGATTGACTGGTTTTGTGGTTTGGGAAACTTCACGTTGCCGCTTGCGACGCAAGCGCGTGAAGTGCTTGGCGTTGAGGGTAGCGAGGTGCTGGTGGCGAGATCGCGCGAGAACTATTTGAAAAATACAGCGATGACGCACAGGGGTAGAGCGCTTTGCCCAACTTATTTTGCGACGAGAAACCTGTTTGAGATGACTGCTGCTGCATTGGTTCAGGATGGGTTGGCCGACAAATGGCTGCTGGACCCGCCCCGTGAAGGGGCTTTTGCCCTGATTCAGGCTTTGGCCGATTTGCATCAACAAAAGCTGGATCCGGCCAATCATCCACCGACTCCAGGTGCCGGCAGCTGGGCAGCGCCAAAGCGGATTGTCTATGTCAGCTGCAATCCGTCAACCCTGGCCCGTGATGCGGGACTGCTGGTACACCAGGCGGGCTATCGGTGTTGCGCTGCCGGTGTGGTGAATATGTTTCCACATACGGCTCATGTGGAGAGCATGGCGGTGTTTGATCTTGTGGCATAAATGAGGGTCAAAAAAAAAGACCCCGGAGGGTCTTTTTTTGTGTCTGAAGGCTGCCTTCAATCGCGTTCGCCACCCAAAATGCCCAGCAGCGCCAGCAAGGCCTGAAAGACGTTGACGATGTCTAGATAGAGAGCCAGCGTGGCGCTGATGTAGTTGGTTTCACCACCGTCCACGATGCGCTTCAGGTCGTACAGCATGTAAGCGCTGAAAATCCCAATGACCGCCACCGAGATTGCCATCATGGCAGCGGTTGATCCGACGAACACGTTGATGATGCCGCCGACCATCACCGCAATGGCTCCCACAAACAGCCACTTGCCCATGCCGGAGAGGTCACGCTTGATGACACTGGACAGACTTGCCATCACAAAAAACACGCCAGCCGTGCCGCCAAACGCGGTCATGATCAAGTCAGGACCGTTTTTGAAGCCCAACACCATGGCAATCATGCGCGACAGCATCAAGCCCATGAAGAAGGTGAATCCAAGCAAAACCGGGACGCCGGTTGCTGAATTCTTGGTTTTCTCGATGGCATAGATAAAACCAAAAGCACCACCCAAAAACACAAGCATGCCCAAGCCACCACCCAGAGAGCGGGTGATGCCGGTGGCCACGCCGAGCCAGGCGCCCAGCACGGTCGGCACCAGGCTCAAAGCAAGCAGCCAATAGGTATTGCGCAACACTTTGTTGCGTTGCTCGGCCGATGCCAGATCGCCAAAGCCACGGTCAATCGATTGAATATTTTCAGTCATCGTCAATTCTCCTAAATCAAGTGGGGACAGCGCTGCTTCACTTCACGTCACTGCGGTTTGTCCGGCAAGGTGTTGTCACTTGCAGGCTAGCAGATGGTGCGGATTCTACGGGAATCAAGCGCTTGCATCAAAATCATTCAGGCCGGTGCCTACTGTTTGTAAGGATTTATTTACCGGTCAAGTTGCTGCATCAAGGCCCGACCTCAGTTATGCTGGTTTCCTCTTTAAAAAATGGGTTTACCCAATGAAAAGCAAACTCTTTCTCGAAATGTCTGAAGTCAAGATCATCGCCGCCGCCGCCGAAGCTGAAGCCTTGCACAACAACTGGGCTGTCACCATCGCCATCGTCGATGACGGTGGCCATTTGCTGTGGTTGCAGCGCATGGATGGCGCGGCTGCACTTTCCGCCCACATCGCACCCGCCAAGGCTCACACGGCGGCGTTGGGTCGGCGCGAAAGCAAGTGGTACGAAGAGGTGGTGAATGGTGGCAGGAGCTCGTTTTTGAGTGCGCCGGATATCAAGGGCCTGCTCGAAGGCGGTGTGCCAGTCATGAAAGATGGCCAGTGCCTTGGCGCGGTCGGTGTCAGCGGCGTGAAATCCAGCGAAGATGCCCAAATTGCGCGGGCCGGCATTGCGGCACTGGGTCACTGAGACTGCGGCAAATCAATAGGCCAGTCGCTCGGGCTTTATTTCCTGCAGGATGGTGGTTGCAATCTCTTCAATGGATTTGGTTGTGGTGGACAACCAGCGGATGCCGGAGCGGCGCATCATGGCCTCCGCTTCACTCACTTCCATACGGCAGTTTGCCAGTGAAGCATATTTGGAGTTCGGTCGGCGTTCATTTCGGATTTCGCTCAGACGTTCAGGTTGGATTGTCAGCCCAAAGAGTTTGTTCTGATGGTGTTTTAGTGCGGGCGGCAAATGACGGCGCTCAAAGTCCTCTGGAATCAGCGGGTAGTTGGACGCTTTGAGCCCGTATTGCATGGCCAGATAGAGCGATGTGGGCGTTTTGCCGCTGCGACTGACGCCCACCAGAATCACATCCGATTGTTCCAGGTCGCGGTTGGACTGCCCGTCGTCGTGCGCCAAAGAGAAATTGATGGCCTCAATGCGTGACTGATACTCTTTGCTTTTACTGGCATCACTGAAGCGGCCAATGCGATGGTTGGACTTGAGGTTGAGTTCCGTTTCCAGTGGATGTACAAAGGTGCCAAACATGTCCAGCAACATGCCCTGGCAACCGTCGGTGATGACTTTGAGCACTTCCACATTCACCAAAGTGGTAAAAACAATGGGCTTGTATCCATCCACAACGCCGGCGTGATTGATCTGGCGTACGGTCTGGTGTGCCTTGTCGACAGAATCGATAAACGGCAGGCGGATATAACGCGCCTTGGTCTCAAACTGGGCAAGGATGGCATTGCCAAAGGTTTCCGCCGTAATGCCGGTGCCGTCGGAAACAAAAAAAACAGTTCGATTGGACATGAGAGCTTGGGTGCTGAAAACTGAGTGCGATTTTGGCGTTCTGTCTGGATGGCAACAGCAATGAGAGCCGGTTCGCCACCTACAATGTTGCTAATCTAACCGAATTCTTCCATGTGCTGCACTGAACGACCAAAACAATCACAAAGTCAGACTGCTTGCGTGGGCATGGCCAGTGCGCCGGAGTGCCTGGATTCATGTGTTGAACCGCTTTTAACTTCTGGAGCTTCACCATGTCTGCACTTTTCGATCCCACCACCCTGGTCGTCCCGTTTGAAAACCTGAGAATGACTGACGTCGAGTCGGTCGGCGGCAAGAACGCCAGTCTCGGTGAAATGATTTCAAATTTGCCTTTGGGCGTCAAAGTTCCGACTGGTTTTGCAACCACCGCACACGCCTTTCGAAGTTTCCTCTCTCATGGTGATCTTGTGGGTCGGATTAATGCCCGCCTGGGTGCGTTGGATACCGAGGACGTTCGAGCTCTGGCACAGGCTGGCGCGGAAATTCGGGCCTGGGTTGAGGCGCAGCCTTTTCCTGCCGATCTTGACCAGGCCATTCGTGACGCGTTCATCACGCTGAGTTCCGGTAACAGTGAAGCGTCTTTTGCGGTTCGCTCGTCTGCTACGGCGGAAGATTTGCCGGACGCTTCATTTGCCGGTCAGCAGGAAACTTTTCTGAATGTGATCGGTATCGAGGAGATACTGCACAAGATCAAGGAAGTGTTCGCCAGCTTGTACAACGACCGCGCCATCAGCTACCGCGTGCACAAGGGCTTTGCGCACGAGCACGTGGCGCTCAGTGCTGGCATTCAGCGCATGGTGCGGTCAGACCTCGGGTCAGCTGGGGTTATGTTTACCATCGATACCGAGTCCGGTTTTGCCGATGTGGTGTTCATCACTTCCAGCTACGGATTGGGCGAGACAGTGGTGCAGGGTGCAGTCAATCCCGACGAGTTCTATGTGCACAAGCCCATGCTCAGGGCCGGTAAACGGGCCTTGATTCGCCGCAGTTTGGGTTCCAAGTTGATTCAGATGCAATTTACAACGGCACAAGAGAAGGTTGTCAGCGGCAAACTGGTTAAAACAACGGACGTTCCGACTGAACTGCGCAACCGCTATTCGTTGACCGATGCCGATGTCGAGAAGTTGGCTTCTTACGCGCTGGTGATTGAGCAGCACTACGGTTGTGCCATGGACATTGAATGGGGCAAAGACGGACTCGACGGTGAACTTTATATCTTGCAGGCCCGACCTGAAACCGTGAAGAGCCAGGCGTCGGGAAGCGCTCAATATCGCTACAAACTCAAGGGCAAGAGTGCCGTGGTGATCGAAGGCCGGGCGATTGGTCAGAAGATCGGCACCGGCCCGGTTCGCATCGTGCATAACATCAGTGAGATGGACAAGGTGCAGCCAGGTGATGTGCTGGTGACTGACATGACCGATCCCAACTGGGAGCCGGTGATGAAACGGGCCTCGGCGATTGTGACCAACCGGGGCGGGCGCACCTGTCACGCTGCCATCATCGCGCGTGAACTCGGCATTCCGGCGGTGGTGGGATGTGGTCACGCCACCGACGTACTCAGGGACGGCATGCTGGTCACTGTCAGCTGTGCCGAGGGCGACACCGGCTTCGTTTACGACGGATTGCTGGAGGCGGAAGTCACCGAAGTTCAGCGCGGTGAAATGCCGGAGATTGCCGTCAAGATCATGATGAATGTTGGTAACCCACAGCTTGCTTTCGACTTTTGCCAGTTGCCCAACGAAGGTGTCGGTTTGGCGCGGCTTGAGTTCATCATCAACAACAACATTGGGGTGCATCCGAAGGCGATTCTGGACTATCCAAACATTGACGCCGATCTGAAAAAAGCAGTTGAATCGGTTGCACGTGGTCATGCTTCGCCGCGTGCTTTTTATGTCGATCGGGTGGCCGAGGGGGTCGCGACCATCGGCGCCGCATTCTGGCCCAAGCCTGTCATCGTGCGTCTGTCGGACTTCAAGAGCAACGAATACCGCAAACTGATTGGTGGCAGCCGCTACGAGCCGGAAGAGGAAAATCCAATGCTTGGGTTCCGCGGAGCAGCCCGTTATATCAGCGCTGATTTTGGCGAAGCATTTGCGATGGAGTGCGAGGCGCTAAAACGGGTTCGCCAGGATATGGGCTTGACGAATATCCAGGTCATGGTGCCTTTTGTCAGAACTGTTGGTCAAGCCAAAAAAGTGACTGAACTAATGTCGGCGCATGGGCTGAGTCGTGGCGAAAACGGCTTGAAGATCATCATGATGTGCGAAATTCCCAGCAACGCCATTTTGGCGAAAGATTTTTTGCAATATTTTGATGGTTTTTCGATTGGCTCCAACGATTTGACGCAGCTCACCCTGGGACTCGACCGTGATTCCGGTCTCGAATTATTGGCTGCCGATTTTGATGAACGCGACCCTGCGGTGACAACTCTCATCAGCCTTGCCATCGCGGCTTGCAAGGAAGAGGGGAAATACATTGGCATTTGTGGCCAGGGCCCCAGCGATCACCCGGACTTTGCCGAGTGGCTGACACTCGAAGGCATTTCATCCATTTCCCTGAATCCCGACTCCGTGATTGCCACTTGGCAAAGGCTGGCCGGTTAGTCGCAAACACCTATGGCCGGTGGCATCGGCGGATGTCATGATGTCGGCATGGTGAAACTGTCAGCGCAGACGAATGGTATCGGGCCAATGGTTGGCGGTTTTCGCTTGCACGGCTGGCTTCTTGCGATCTGGTTTGCAGCTTCGTTTGGGGTTGTCTTTTTTGCCCGCGAGCTACAGATGGTTGTCGGCGGTTGGCCACTGGGTTACTGGTTCGCGGCGCAAGGTAGCGTGTTCGTTTTTATTGCGATCGTTGCGCTTTTTGCCTGGCTTGCCAACCGACGCGACGCCGAAGTCACCGCAGTCGATGCTGTGTACATCGACTACCAGCGCAAGTTGCATCGGAAATTTGCCGCCTACGTGGTTTGTCTGCTGCTGTTTTTGCTGGCAATGGCACTGGCGGAGCAAGTCGGGTTAAAGAAAACCTGGGTCGGCGCCATCTTTCTGTTTGCCACAATCAGCCTGTACGCCGTGATTGGCATATATAACCGTACCTCGGAAGCCTCGGAATATTACGTGGCGGGACGCAGCATCCCGGCGTTTTACAACGGCATGGCGACAGCAGCGGACTGGATGAGCGCGGCGTCATTCATCAGCATGGCCGGCGGGCTTTACCTGCAAGGATTTTCCGGTACCGATTCACAACCGGGTGGGTTGGTTTATGTGCTGGGGTGGACTGGCGGCTTCTGCCTGGTTGCGCTACTGGTTGCGCCCTATTTGAGACGAATGGGTCTGTACACGGTTCCCGACTATTTTGGTGCTCGCTTTGGAGGCCGCTGGCCCCGGATGATCGCAGCCATAGCCGCAGTGCTGTGTTCATTTACCTATGTTGTGGCACAAATTTACGGTGTTGGGCTGATCACTTCGCGTTTGACTGGCGTTCAGTTCGAGATTGGCATTTTGCTGGGGCTTGGGGGTGTCCTCGCGTGCTCATTTTTGGGTGGCATGCGGGCGGTAACCTGGACCCAGGTCACTCAGTATGTGGTTCTGATACTGGCCTTCCTGATTCCGGTCTCGTGGTTGGCTTACAAGCAGTTGGGCAATCCGTTGGCCCCTTTCGTTTACGGTCAGCAACTGCAGGCCATCACTGTCATGGAGAACCAACTGGTGCAATCACCCGCAGAGTTGCAGGTGATCAATGAATATGCCAGGCGCGCCAGTGACTACGAACTGAAGCTGCGAAACGTAGCTGCATCGCTGGAAAGTGAGCGCACAGCGCTGCGCGAGAAGATTCGCATATTGAACGAGCTTCGAGTGGACGAATTCACCATCCTTGCCACGCGGCGCGAACTCGCCGCCCTGCCCAAAGACGTGGTGAATGCACGCGAGCGCTGGACGCGGGCCATGCAGGATAACCTGGAGCGTGCCCGGCCGCTGGGTGGTATGGCGCCGCACGCCAAACCATTTGCTGGCGACCCGCAGGGCGACGCAACCGAACAACGCGAGTTTGAGCTTTCACGGCGCAATTTTTTGGCATTGATGTTTTGTTTAATGGTGGGGACCGCTGGATTGCCGCATCTGCTTACTCGTTTTTATACCACCCGCACAGTGGCAGAGGCGCGTACTTCCGTAGCCTGGTCCTTGTTTTTCATTGCCTTGTTGTACTTGGCGGCACCGGCGCTGGCGGTGCTCGTCAAATTCGAGATCATGAGTCATCTGGTGGGGCAGAATTTCGATGCCCTTCCGGTTTGGATCGCGCAATGGGCCAAAGTTGACCCGACCTTGATTTCGGTAAGCGATGTCAACGGGGATCATATCCTCCAGTTTTCTGAGCTCAAGCTGGGATCTGATATTGTGATGTTGGCGACGCCTGAACTTGGCGGCTTGCCCTATGTTGTGTCAGGTCTGGTGGCAGCGGGAGGGTTGGCCGCGGCACTTTCCACGGCAGATGGGTTGTTGTTGACAATTGGGAATGCTTTGTCGCACGACCTCTTTTTTCATGGTGAAGCTAACAAAGCTCATAGCGTGCGTGGCGTGATGTTGTCAAAGTTCGCCCTTTTGGTGGTGGCGCTTGCGGCCGCCTACGTGGCAGCGCAACACTCGGCAGACATTCTTTATCTGGTGTCTTCTTCATTTTCTTTGGCCGGCGCGGCATTTGTTCCGGTAATGGTACTCGGCATATTTTGGGACAGAACCACCAAGAATGCGGCGGTTGGAGGAATGGTGACGGGCCTGGGCCTGACAATTTACTATATGGCAATCAATGCGGCACCTGTCAGATCTGCCTTGGGCCTGGAGGGCTCCGGTCTGTGGCTGGGTATCCAGCCGGTGTCGGCTGGCGTATTTGGCGTTTTTGCGGGTTTGGCGGTCGCTGTGCTGATGAGCCTGCTGTCCCACACGCCGCCATCCGCCAAGTTCAACGACCCTCGCATTGGCCATGATGGCATATAATGTCGGGCTTCACCTTGCCGTACCTCAATTAGACGCTGAGGGCGGCTTTTCGGCCCAACTAGGCCATCCACAAGGAGTATCGATGCGTCATTACGAAATCATCCTCATGATCCATCCGGATCAGAGCGAACAAGTTCCGGCCATGCTGGAACGTTACAAGGGCATGATCACCGCCGGCGGCGGCAAAGTGCATCGTGTTGAAGACTGGGGTCGCCGGCAACTGATCTACATGATCAACAAACTTGCAAAAGCTCACTATCTTTGCGTCAATATTGAAGCCGACCAGGCAGTGATGGCGGAACTTGAGCACGCGTTCAAATTCAATGATGCCGTGTTGCGTCACTTGACCGTTCTGAAGAAAAAGGCTGACACCGGTCCTTCTTCAATGATGAAAACTGTCGAGCGTGAAGACGCCCGTAAAACCCAACAGGCTGAGTACCAAGCCTGATTCAGGTAAACCGGTATTTTGCAAACAAGGAGTGTGAACCACGTTGTCAACCAGCTTGTTCTGACTGCCTGTATCGCCGAGATTGATGCGCTGCGCTACACCCCAGCCGGATTGCCGGCACTGAATATGCGACTTGAGCATGAGTCTGAAGTTCAGCAAGCAGGGCAGCCAAGACAGGTTAAGGCAGCAGTCAAAGCGGTGGCTTTTGGTGCTATGGCTGAACGGCTTGTCAAACAAGCCATTGGCAGTACCTGGAGATTCAACGGTTTTCTGGCAACACCTCGCAACGGCAAGAACATTGTGTTTCACATTCAAGAATTTCAGCAAGATTAACGAATTCGTAAAATTTTAAGGAGTCCATCATGGCCGGACCAAAACGTTTCAACAATAAAGACAAGCGCCCCAAGCGCCCAGCCCAGAACCTGCTGTTCAAGCGCAAACGCTTTTGCCGCTTTACAGTGACCGGTGTTGAAGAGATCGACTACAAAGACATCGATACCCTGCGCGATTTCATTGCCGAAAATGGCAAGATCATTCCAGCTCGGCTGACCGGCACCCGTGCCATTTTCCAGCGTCAGCTCAACACCGCTATCAAGCGCGCGCGTTTCCTTGCGATGCTGCCGTACAGCGACCAGCACAAGATCTAAGGAATACGACCATGCAAATTATTCTGCTCGACAAGGTCGTGAACCTTGGCAATCTCGGCGAGATCGTTCGCGTCAAAGACGGTTATGCACGTAACTTCTTGATTCCATCAGGGCGCGCCCGTCGCGCCACAGCGTCGGCTAAACAGGAGTTTGAAGTCAAGCGCGCCGAACTCGAAAAAGCTGCTGCAACAAAGCTGGCCGAGTCACAGACTGTGGCCGAAAAATTGGCCGGCACGGTTGCCAAGCTGACCCAGAAGGCCGGCGTCGACGGTCGCTTGTTTGGTTCAGTGACCAATGCCGACATCGCCGAAGAATTGACCAAGAACGGTTTCAAAGTGGTCAAGGCACAAATTCGTATGCCCAATGGACCCATTAAAGTGGTTGGCGACAGCACTGTCAGTGTGGCATTGCACACCGATGTGGTGGTGGAAATAACGGTCTCCGTGTACGGCGAAACAGCTTAATTCGCTGACTCTTTGCTGTGCAACCGTCGGGGTGTAAGCCCCGGCGGTTTTTTTATGGTGCGCCCAGCATGGGCGCACTCCTGGATCTCGCTGTTTGTACCCATAATTCCCACAGGCTGTGCACAGCCTTTAAGAGGTTTGTACCCAGTATTTCACTCGACGTCGGGCGTCTGCTGGCGTAGCATCAAAGCCCTAAAGGAAACTTTCATGTCTGCTGTACTTTCTGCTGTAGGTGACGATTTCGGTCAAGATCGTCAGGTGGCGCAACTGCGCGTACCGCCGCACTCCATCGAGGCCGAATCGAGCGTGTTGGGTGGTTTGCTGCTGGACAATGGCGCTTGGGACCGAATTGCCGACCTGTTAACGGAGCGCGATTTCTACCGCTTTGAGCATCGCATGGTTTTTGGCGCGATAGGCGCATTGATCAATGGCTCCAAACCAGCCGACGTCATCACTGTTTTTGAACAATTGCAAAGCCAGAGTAAGGCGGAAGGAATCGGCGGGTTGAGTTACCTCAATTCGTTAGCCCAGTATGTGCCCAGTGCTGGCAATATTCGGCGCTATGCCGAGATCGTTCGAGAGCGCGCCATCCTGCGCAAGCTGGTCAGCGCCAGTGATGAAATCGCCACCAACGCCTTTAACCCGAATGGCCGTCCGGTGGCCACCATTCTGGATGAAGCGGAGCAAAAAATATTCAACATCGGGGAAGAGGGCGCGCGTTCTAAACAAGGTTTTCAGGCGATGAATTCACTGGTGGTCGCCCTGCTTGACAGGGTCCAGGAGATGGCCGACAACCCGAACGACGTGACCGGCGTGCCCACCGGTTTCTATGATCTGGACCGCCTGACGGCCGGTTTTCAGGCTGGCGATCTGATTGTGCTGGCGGCGCGTCCGTCCATGGGTAAAACTGCACTGGCCATCAATATTGCCGAGCATGTGGCACTCAATGAGGGTTTGCCAGTCGCCGTGTTTTCGATGGAAATGGGTGCTGCCCAGCTAGCGGTGCGCATTGTTGGCTCGATTGGCCGTATTGACCAGAGTCACCTGCGCACCGGTAAACTGACCGACGAGGAATGGCCACGTTTGACCGAGGCGATCGAGCGGTTGCGCAATATATCCTTGCACATAGATGAAACCGCCGGTTTGACCTCCAGTGAACTGCGCGCCAATGCCAGACGCCTGGCGCGTCAATGCGGCAAGCTCGGTCTGATTGTTGTCGACTATTTGCAGCTCATGAGTGGCTCCAGCAGCGATGGCGAAAATCGCGCTACCGAGCTCGGTGAGATTTCGCGTGGTCTCAAAATGCTGGCTAAAGAACTGCAATGCCCTGTGATGGCCTTGTCGCAGCTCAATCGAAGTGTTGAAACTCGCACCGACAAACGTCCCATGATGAGTGATCTGCGCGAATCCGGTGCCATTGAACAGGATGCAGACATCATCATGTTCATCTACCGTGATGACTATTACACCAAGGATGCCTGCAAGGAGCCGGGTGTGGCCGAGATCATCATCGCCAAGCAGCGCAACGGGCCGACCGGCATGGTCAAACTGGCTTTCCTCAAACCTATTACCAAGTTTGAAAGCCTTGCTCGTGGCGGTGGCGGAGATTTTTGAAGCTCACAAAACTTCACTGGCAAAATCAGCCAACCGGGATCGTTCACCTCGCGCCAAGGTGATGTGGCCACCGTGCTGCCAGCCTTTGAATTTGTCCACGGCAAACGTCAATCCGGATGACCCCTCCGTCAGATAAGGGGTATCGATCTGTGCCAGATTTCCCATACAAATTATTTTTGTACCCGGGCCAGCTCGTGTGATCAGAGTTTTCATCTGCTTGGGAGTCAGATTTTGTGCTTCATCGATGATGACGTACTTGTTGAGGAAAGTGCGCCCGCGCATGAAGTTCATACTTTTGATCTTGATGCGGCTGCGAATAAGTTCACCGGTGGCGGCACGGCCCCATTCGCCGGCGCTGGTATCGGTCTTGCCCAATACTTCGAGGTTGTCGTCCAGAGCGCCCATCCAGGGGCCCATTTTTTCTTCTTCAGTGCCTGGCAGAAAACCAATGTCTTCGCCAACGCTGACAGTGGCGCGGGTTACGATAATCTCGGTGTAGCGTCTATCGTCCAGTACTTGTGTCAGACCGGAAGCCAGAGCCATCAGTGTTTTGCCGGTGCCGGCGGTCCCGGTCAAAGTAACAAAGTCAATCTCAGGATCGGTCAAAAGGTTCAAGGCAAAGTTTTGCTCACGGTTGCGCGCCGTGATACCCCAAACTGAATTCTTCAAGTGCGTGAAGTCCTTGAGAGTTTTGAAGACAGCCGTCTTGCCACGAATTTCGGTCACTCGTGCGTACAGGCTGGGCTCACCGGGTGACTCGAAATAAACGAACTGATTGATCAACAGGTTGGGGACGATCGGACCGGTGACGCGGTAAAAAGTGTGCGCGCCCTGTTGCCAGCTCTCAACGGTCTTGCCGTGAGTAGCCCAGAAATTAGCCGGAAGTGCGATCGAACCTGCGTACAGCAAGTCGCCGTCTTCCAGTGTTTTGTCGTTCTGATAATCGTCGGTAGCAAGTCCCAGCGCGCGCGCTTTCACCCGCATGTTGATGTCCTTGGACACCAGCACCACTTCACGCGCTGTTGGATGTGATGTGCTACCTTGCTGGGCGTGCTGCTGGCGCAGCGCCTCTACGACACCCAGAATCTGATTGTCTGCCTTGCCTTGCGGCAGACTTGTGGGCAAGGTGTAATTTAAAAGCTGCGTCTGAAAGAACAGCTTGCCGCCGGCTTCCCGGTGGCCCGTGGCGTTCAGTGGCAGGCCAGCGGCAATATCAGAGTCTTGATGACCGGCCAGTGCGTCCAGCGTACGGCTGGTTTGTCGTGCATTTCGGGCAACTTCGGTCATGCCTTTTTTGTGTGCATCGAGCTCTTCCAGAACGATCATTGGAAGAAAGATATCATGCTCTTCAAAACGGAACAGGCACATCGGATCGTGCAGCAGCACGTTGGTGTCGAGCACAAACAGTTTGGGCGGACCGTTGTGCTTTGTCTTTTTTGGTTTGATTTTCGTTAACGCTGGCGCTGGCGTTTCAGCGTGGTCTGGCCCGGTGGAAACTACCGGCGGACGAACTTTGGCGCGACTTTGTGGTTCATTTCGTTCCGTGAAGGCGACTCCTTGTGCCGAAACTTCAGCGCGCTGGGCAGTCGCGCGCGGCAAGAGCTTGTCCGTCACAGGGTGCTCTGCTCTGGCAGATTCAGATTTGCGTGCCCTGGGTTGAATCGTGGCTGGTACGTCATAGTCTTTTTCGGACAGCAGCGCGGCACGTTTGGCTGGGGCGGTTGGCAATGGCATGGGAAAGGTTGCTCGCAAAAATGTGAAGAATGGGGCGCTTTATAAGCGAAAAAGCCGCCTGGGTAGCAGGGCGGCTTTGTGTTTACCTGAGACTGCAGATTTCAACGCCAAACGGCCTGTTTTGCATCAGACTGGCAGGCCTGCGCCATCAAACCAGCGCGGCAGTTTTCTTGAGCTCTTTGACCGCCTTCAGAACGTCATCGACATGGCCCGGCACCTTGAGGCCGCGCCATTCTTCCTTCAGCAGGCCATCGGCACCGATCAAAAATGTGCTGCGCTCAATGCCCTTGACCTTTTTGCCGTACATGATCTTGTTCTTGACGACGCCGAACATGTGGCACATTTTTTCTTCTGTGTCAGCGATCAATTCAAAAGGAAGTTCCAGCTTGGCTTTGAATTCATCATGCGATTTCATGTTGTCACGGGACACGCCAAAGACTGTGGCGCCGGCTTTTACGAAGTCTTTGTACTTGTCGCGGAACTGCATTGCTTCGGTGGTGCAGCCCGGCGTGTTGTCTTTCGGGTAAAAGTAAAGTATGACTGTTTTTCCGAGGTGAGAGGTGTTGGAGACTTTGATGCCACTGGTGGCATTCGATTCAAATTCAGGGATGGGTTTATTGACAACAATCGCCATAGTTCTTAAATCTCGTGTGACAGGATGCGTCGTTCTCTCAAGTCGTGGGCACTATCCTTTGACAACGTCTGCACCCTCGACCGCAACCTAAGATTTTACCCTGAAAATGGGTCACGATTCTTTACCCAGGTCGCGCATGTCATTGCGTTGCGGTTTCAAGCAGCAGTGCAAGTGCGACGTGGCGTCCTTCGCCAGCAAGAATGTTGTAGGTGCGGCAAGCCGCCTGGGTGTCCATGGTTTCAATGCCGGTTTGCTTGTCGATCAGGGGTTTGATCCATGCTGGTTGGGGAAACCTGAGCCGATTGCCACTACCAAAAACAACGAGTTCGGTATTCATCGCAGCGATTTGGGCAAAATGTGCAGCGCTGAGGTCATCGAAGCAGGTGCAAGCCCAGATAAAGCGTTCGCCGCGCGATCCAATGACCACACTGGTGCTAATTTTTTCACTACCGATGCCTACCCAGCCCGGACCATAACCGCTGATGGACTGCACGATGATGACGTCAGGATGAAGCTTCATGTTGAAAAGGTCGAATGTGGATGACACGACGTACCAGCTGCCAGGGCTCACGAAAGAAAATGTGGTCAAATTATAGGTTTCCCCGCGTGTCACCTACTTCCGGAGAGACTTTGAAGACCATTAGAAAATCTGCCAAGCTGGCCAACGTCTGCTATGACATTCGCGGCCCCATCATGGACGCGGCACGCCAGATGGAAGAAGAAGGGCACAAGATCATCAAGCTCAACATTGGCAATCTGGCCGTATTTGGGTTTGATGCGCCTGAAGAAATTCAGCAGGACATGATTCGCAATCTGCCAAACTCGGCAGGTTACTCGGATAGCAAGGGCATTTTTGCGGCGCGCAAGGCCGTGATGCACTACACCCAGCAACAAGGCATCAAGGCGGTGACGCTGGACGACATTTATCTGGGTAACGGTGCCAGTGAACTGATTGTGATGGCCACCAACGCGCTGCTTGACAATGGTGACGAGTTGCTGCTGCCGTCGCCTGATTACCCTTTGTGGACTGCGGCTGCCAGTTTGTCAGGCGGGACGCCAGTGCACTACCTGTGCGACGAAGCCAGGGGCTGGATGCCCGACCTGAATGACATTCGCGCCAAAATCACATCGCGTACCCGTGGTATTGTCGTCATCAATCCCAACAACCCGACCGGCGCGCTGTATTCCGATGAGTTGCTCAAAGCGATGGTCCAGATCGCCCGTGAGCACGGACTGGTTATTTTCGCCGACGAGGTTTATGACAAGGTGTTGTACGACGGTGCCCACCACACGGCTATTGGCAGTCTTTCCGATGATGTACTGACGCTGACCTTCAACTCGTTGTCCAAAAGTTATCGCTCCTGTGGCTACCGAGCCGGCTGGATGATCGTGTCGGGCGACAAGAAACCGGCAAAGGACTACATCGAGGGACTGACCATGCTCTCCAACATGCGTCTGTGTGCCAACGTTCCCGGCCAATGGGCGATTCAGACGGCGTTGGGGGGCTACCAGAGCATCAATGACCTGGTGGCCGAGGGCGGGCGCTTGCGCCGACAGCGTGACCTGGCTTACGAGTTGATCACTGCCATCCCGGGTGTCACATGCGTTAAGCCGGTCGCGGCGCTGTATATGTTTCCGCGCCTGGATCCGACGCTGTACCCAATCGGCGATGACCAGCAATTCTTTTTGGAGTTGTTGCAGCAGACCCGGGTGATGTTGGTGCAGGGGACCGGTTTCAACTGGCCGGTGCCGGATCATTTTCGAATTGTATTTTTGCCTCATGAGGACGACTTGCGCGAAGCGATTGGTCGCGTCGCCAAGTTTCTCGAAGGCTACCGTAAACGGCACGGCAACTAATTGGACAACGATAACTTTATGAAACCGATTCAAGTAGGCCTGTTGGGCATGGGTGTGGTGGGTTCGGGCACTTTCAATGTGCTGCTGCGCAATCAAAAGGAAATCAAACGTCGCGCCGGGCGTGGCATCGAGATCACCATGGTGGCCGATCTTGATCTGGCTCGGGTGCAAAGCCTGGTCGGAGCAGGCGTTCAAGTCGTCAATGACGCGCGCAAGGTGATTGCAAACCCTGACATCGACATCATCATTGAATTGATCGGCGGTTATGGCATTGCGAAAACACTGGTGTTGGAAGCCATCGCGGCCGGCAAACACGTGGTGACGGCCAACAAGGCGTTGCTGGCAGTGCACGGCACGGAGATTTTTGCTGCTGCCTCCAACAAAGGGGTGATGGTGGCATTTGAAGCGGCGGTGGCGGGGGGTATCCCTATCATCAAGGCATTGCGCGAAGGGCTGACTGCCAACAGCATCCAGTGGATTGCCGGCATCATCAACGGCACCACCAACTTTATCCTGTCGGAGATGCGCGACAAGGGTCTTGACTTTGCCGTGGCACTGAAAGAAGCGCAGCGTCTGGGTTACGCCGAAGCGGATCCGACCTTCGACATCGAAGGTGTGGACGCAGCGCACAAGGCGACCATCATGTCGGCCATTGCTTTCGGTATTCCGGTGCAGTTCGACAAAGCCTACGTCGAAGGCATTGCCAAGCTAAGCGCTGTCGATATTAAATATGCGGAGCAACTGGGCTACCGCATCAAGCTGCTGGGCATTACCAAGCGTACCGACAAAGGCATCGAACTGCGCGTGCATCCCAGCCTGGTGCCCACCAAACGTCTGATCGCCAACGTCGAAGGTGCCATGAATGCCGTCATGGTGCAGGGCGACGCCGTCGGCACCACGCTTTATTACGGCAAGGGCGCGGGTTCCGAGCCGACCGCCAGTGCCGTCATCGCTGATCTGGTGGATATCACGCGCCTGCACACCGCCGATCCGCTGAATCGCGTGCCCCATCTGGCGTTCCAGCCCGATGCCATGAGTGATTTGCACGTGTTGCCCATGAGTGCCGTTGTCACCAGCTACTACCTGCGCTTGCGCGTGGCCGACGAGGCCGGCGTTTTGGCCAGGGTGACTGGCATTCTGGCGGCGCTGGATATCAGCATCGACGCCATCCTTCAGCGTGAAGCGGATGAGGTGGAGGGCGCGGGCGAGGGCCGCGCCGCAGGCGGCTCGCAAGTAGCGCAGACCGACCTCATCATCCTCACGCACGACTGTCTGGAAGTCAGAATGAATGCTGCCATGGATCAGATACAGGCGCTGCCAACGGTGTTGGCGCCCATCACCCGCATTCGCAAGGAAGAGCTGGCCGGATGAGGTACCTTTCCACTCGTTGTGCAATCGGTGACTTGACCGGGCGCAAACGTTTTTGCGAAATTCTGCTGGAAGGCCTGGCGCCCGATGGTGGTCTGTATCTGCCCGAGCATTACCCGCAGGTCGATGAGGCCACGCTCTGGCGGTGGCGTGGGGTCTACCGCGAGCAGGGCTATGCCGCACTTGCCTTCGAATTGCTGTCCCTGTACATCGATGACATTCCCGCTGCAGACCTGAAAGCCATTTGCCAAAAGACTTACACCGAGGCCGTCTTTGGTACCAGCCAGATTGTGCCGCTGACCAGGCTGCAGGACGCTTCGACCGCTGCAGCGCGAAGCGTGCTGTACCTTGAAGCCCTGTCCAACGGGCCGACCCTGGCATTCAAGGATATGGCGATGCAACTGCTGGGCAACCTGTTTGAGTATGAACTGGCCCGCCGTGGCGAACAACTCAACATCCTTGGCGCTACCAGCGGCGATACCGGCAGTGCGGCCGAGTACGCCATGCGCGGAAAACAAGGTGTGCGCGTCTTCATGACCAGTCCGGCTGGCCGCATGAGCCCGTTTCAGCAGGCGCAGATGTTCAGCCTGATGGACGCCAACATCCACAACATTGCCGTGGACGGCGTATTTGACGACTGCCAGGACATGGTCAAAGCGGTGTCGAACGACCTCGATTTCAAACGCAAGTACAAGATTGGTACCGTCAATTCCATCAACTGGGCGCGCTTGATGGCGCAGCTTGTCTATTACTTTGCTGGCTATTTCCAAGCGACCAGCGTGGGCGTGCGCGCAGTAAGTTTCTCCGTACCATCGGGTAACTTCGGCAATATCTGTGCCGGCCATGTCGCGCGCATGATGGGCTTGCCAATCGATAGACTGGTGGTCGCCACCAATGAGAACGATGTTCTGGACGAATTTTTCCGCACCGGTGTCTACCGGGTGCGCAGCAGTGCCGATACGCACGAGACATCAAGTCCCTCGATGGATATATCCAAGGCGTCGAATTTTGAGCGCTTTGTGTTTGACCTTCTCGGTCGAGATGGCGCGCGGGTGAAAGAACTGTTTGGCAGCGATCTGAACCAGACCGGTCGTTTTGACTTGAGCACTGAGCCGGCGTTTGCGCAACTTGTTTCGCGCTATGGGTTTGAAAGCGGCAAGAGCAGCCATGCCGATCGACTGGCCACCATACGCGATACGTTTGAGCGCTTTGGCGTGATGATAGACACGCACACGGCGGACGCGGTCAAGGTGGCACGCGAGCACCAAAAACAGGACCAGCCGATGATCGTGCTGGAAACCGCCTTACCCATTAAATTTGCCGCCGCCATTGTGGAAGCACTTGGGCGCGAACCAGATCGTCCTGCCAAGTTTCAAGGCATTGAAGACTTGCCCAAACGGGTGGTTCGCATGGCGGCTGATGTGGCTGCAATTAAAGCCTATATCGCGCAGCATTGCCCATGAAGGTGGTCGGTCTGGCAGGGTACTCCGGTTCCGGCAAGACCACGCTGGTGGAGCGCCTGATTCCGGTTTTTCGGCTCCATGGTCTGCGAGTGTCGGTCGTCAAGCACGCCCACCACAGTTTTGACATTGACCATGCAGGTAAAGACACCTACCGTCATCGTGAAGCAGGTGCCTTTGAAGTCGTGGTAGCTTCCAAACACCGGCTTGCCCTGATGCGAGAGTTTGAACAACCGGCACAACTTTCAGTGCACCATTTGATAGCTGAGCTTTACGAGGGGGTTGACTGGGTATTGGTAGAAGGCTTCAAGGAATCGGACTTGCCTAAACTGGAAGTGTGGCGGGCGTTGTCGAAGCAACCTGCGCGCTATGTCGATGACGACTTCATCGTAGCCATTGCCACTGACTCGCCTGATCAACTGCCGCAGTCGACCCAACGACCAGTGCTGGACCTCAACGATGCAGAGGCAGTGGTGAGTTGGTTGATTGCCAGCGAAACCAGATTTGAGTATCGGTCGGAGATGTTTTCATGAAAATGTCACAGCTACCTTTGAAATCACTGGATGAAGCACTGGCTGAATTGCTGGAGTTTGCCACCGGTCAGTTGGGCGTCGAGACGGTGGCTCCGTTTGACGCCGATGGCCGGGTGCTGGCCCAAGACATCGTGTCTGCCTTGCACGTGCCGCCGCAGGACAACAGTTCCATGGATGGCTATGCCGTGCGTTGCGACGAAGTGTCGCTGGCACAGACGCATTCGCAAGGCGTGCTGCCGGTGACGCAGCGCATTGCGGCGGGCTCGCAAGGTGAGCCGTTGGCGCCCATGAGCGCAGCCCGAATTTTTACCGGGGCGCCCGTGCCGGGCGGGGCCGATGCGGTGGTGATGCAGGAAGAGTGCGATGCGGTTGATGGCAACAATGTGCGCATCAAGACCAAGCCAACACCGGGCCAATGGATTCGACGCGCCGGAGAAGACATCACCCGTGGCACAGTTGTGCTGTCCAAAGGAGAGCGCCTGACACCCGCTTCTGTCGGTCTGGCCGCCAGTATCGGCATGAATTTGCTGTCCGTGGCGCGGCGCCCGCGGGTGGCATTGTTTTCCACCGGTGATGAGTTGATGATGCCCGGAGACGTGGCGCCGGAACAGATGAAACCTGGCACCATTTACAACTCCAATCGCTTCTTCCTGCGGGCTTTGCTAGTGCGTCTGGGTTGTGCTGTGAGCGATCTCGGTATCGTGCCGGATCGGCTGGATGCCACAGTAGAGGCACTGCAAGGGGCGGCTCAACAGCACGATCTGATTCTGACCAGTGGCGGCGTATCGGTTGGGGAAGAAGACCACATCAAACCGGCCGTGCTGTCATTGGGCTCGATGCAATTGTGGCAGGTGGCCATCAAGCCCGGCAAGCCCTTTGCCTATGGGCGAGTGCGGAATGCCCATTTTATTGGCCTGCCTGGCAACCCGGTGTCGAGTTTTGTCACCTTCTTGTTGTTGGTGCGTCCATTCCTGCTCAAGCTTCAGGGCGCCACCCAGCTCGCAACCACATCAGTCGCTTTGCCGGCACACTTCAACTGGGCGAGAGCAGACAAGCGCCGTGAATTCCTGCGTGCCAGGCGCAATGCGATGGGAGGCCTGGATTTGTTTGCCAATCAGAGCTCAGGTGTGTTGACCTCCACCGTTTGGGCTGACGGCATGGTGGACAACCCACCGGGTCAGACCATTCAACACGGGGACATCGTTCGGTTTATTCCCTTTGCGGAGGTGCTGGGATGAAGGTGACAGTCAAGTATTTCGCGTCGATCCGGGAAACTATTGGTGTGTCCAGTGAATCGGTGCAGACCACAGCGTCGACACTGGCGGCATTGCGTGACCAGTTGATTGCCTCGGGAGGTGGTTATGCCGACAGTCTGGCACGCGGGCGACCCGTGCGCATGGCGCTCAATCAGTTGATGAGTGACGAGTCCGCAGCCCTTTCTGAAGGTGTCGAAGTTGCCTTCTTTCCACCTGTGACAGGCGGCTGAGGTAGGCATGAATTCGCATCTCGCCAGTGATTCCCGCGTTCGCATTCAGGCCGAGGATTTCGACGTCGGCGAGGAGATCAGTGCCCTGCGCGCCAATGACCCCCGCGTCGGTGCCATTTGCAGTTTTATCGGCACGGTTCGTGACCGCCATGCTGGATTGATCGGCAGCATCAGCAGCATGGAGCTTGAGCACTATCCTGGTATGACCGAGAAGGCGATCCAGAGCATGATCGACGAGGCGCAGCGCCGCTTTGATATTTGTGCAGCCCGGGTCGTTCACCGTGTCGGTGTCCTCAAGCCAATGGACCAGATCGTGCTGGTGGCGGTGACCTCAGCTCACCGTGGCGAGAGTTTCAGGGCCTGCGAATTTTTGATGGATTACCTCAAAACCCAAGCACCGTTCTGGAAAAAAGAAGAAACCCCCGAGGGTGCGCGCTGGGTCGATGCGCGCGTCAGCGATGACGCTGCCTTGGCACGCTGGGGCATCGCAGCGTCAAATTCCGGTTGATCAATTCAGGTATTGAGGTGGCTCGGCGGCGGTAAAGACATCCGCCACCTCGGCGTCTGTGCGCGGATCAAGCTGATTCAGGGTTATGCCCCAGTCGGCGTGTTGCAGTGCCGCTTCCAGCAGATGCATGAAGCCGTGCAGCAAGTCTTGTCCCAGTGTGACTTCAAAGCTCCGGGAGCCCGCCTGATCCGGAACTTTTTCCTCAAATCCAATTCGCAGCCCACCCCCTTCGCTGGGGGTGATGTGGACGGTAGTGGCCAACAAGGGTGACTCGCCGATAGGCAGCGTCGTTGCCTGGCTTTTGAATGGCGTTACGAAGTCGGCTTGACGCAGGGATTCCTGAATTTTGAATTGCACCGATGCCTTGGAATCGCTGCCATCGCGGCCGCTGTTCTGAGTAGGGGTCGCAACCAGTTCTGTGGTCACTTTAATCATGTGAGGAAACAGGTTCTTCACCATGCGCCGCGTCAGCCAAAGCCGCAGTTCCTCTCCGGCATGCGTGTTCAAGCGGACCAGAATGCGGTCTTGCTCCGTCACATAGCTGGCTTGCAATTGGTGAATCGACATGTTTTGATTTTAGTCAGACTTGGCAAGCGCTTGGGCACTTGAAATGTCCGCGCTTAACCCAAGGTGAACGTCTAGCCAGAAAAAGAGGATTGCCATGCGAATCGAAAAACTCACCACCAAGTTTCAGGAAGCCCTGGGCGAAGCCCAGACCTTGGCTTTGGGCAACGACAACGCCTACATCGAACCGGTTCATGTGCTGGCCGCCATGCTGCGCCAGGATGACGGCCCCAAGGCCTTGCTGCAACGGGCCGGCGTCAGTGTTCAGGGACTGCTCGCTGCCGCTGAGGTCGCCATCAAAAATCTTCCTCAGGTTCAGGGCCAGGAACAGGTATTGATGGGTCGCGACATGGGCATACTGTTACAAGCGGCCGAGAAAGAATCGATCAAGCGCGGTGACCAGTTTGTAGCGGGTGAGCTGTTTTTACTGGCGCTGACCGACAGCAAACAGGACATCGGCAGAATCGCCAAGGAGAATGGCCTGACCCGAAAATCTTTGGTGACCGCCATTGACGCTGTGCGCGGCGGCCAGAGCGTCGACAGTGCCGACGCCGAAGATCAACGCGAGTCACTGAAAAAGTACTGTGTCGACTTGACCGAGCGCGCCCGTTTGGGCAAACTCGATCCCGTCATTGGCCGGGACGATGAAATCCGACGCGCCATTCAGGTGTTGCAGCGCCGCACCAAAAACAACCCGGTTCTGATTGGTGAACCGGGTGTCGGCAAGACCGCCATTGTGGAGGGATTGGCGCAGCGCATCGTCGCCGGCGAAGTGCCGGATTCCCTCAAGGGCAAGCGCGTGTTGTCGCTGGACATGGCGTCATTGCTGGCCGGCGCCAAGTTCCGGGGTGAGTTTGAAGAGCGCCTGAAAAACGTTCTCAAGGATCTGGCCAAGGATGAAGGCCAGACCATCGTTTTCATCGACGAGTTGCACACCATGGTGGGCGCCGGCAAGGCCGAAGGTGCGATGGATGCGGGGAACATGCTGAAACCCGCTTTGGCGCGCGGCGAACTGCACTGTGTCGGCGCCACCACGCTGGACGAATACCGAAAATATATTGAGAAAGACGCCGCTCTGGAGCGCCGCTTCCAGAAAATTCTGGTGGGTGAACCGACGGTGGAAGCTACTATCGCGATTCTGCGCGGCCTGCAGGCTCGGTATGAAACTCACCACGGCGTGCAAATTACCGATCCGGCCATCGTAGCCGCGGCTGAGTTGAGCCACCGCTACATCACCGATCGTTTCCTGCCCGACAAGGCGATCGATCTGATTGATGAAGCGGCTTCCAAGATCAAGATCGAGCTCGATTCCAAGCCCGAGGTGATGGATAAGCTGGATCGGCGCCTGATTCAGCTACAGATTGAGCGTGAAGCGGTCAAGCGCGAGAAGGACGAGGCTTCGCAAAAGCGTTTCGAACTGATCAACGAAGAGATCAGAAAATTGCAAAAAGAGATTGCTGATCTGGATGAGATATGGAAGGCAGAAAAGGCCCAGGCCCAAGGTTCCAAGACCATCATGGAGGAGATCGACAAGCTCAAGTTCCAGATCGAGGAGTTCACGCGCAAGGGTGACTTCAACCGGGTTGGTGAGCTCAAACACGGCACGCTGCCGGGGTTGGAGAAGCAGCTCAAGGAAGCCCAGGCGCAGGAAGCTGGCAAGGCAAAAAATGCCAAAGACGGCGGCCGCCCGCAGTTGCTGCGCACCATGGTCGGTGCCGAGGAAATCGCTGAAGTGGTGAGCCGAGCCACCGGCATTCCGGTCTCCAAAATGCTGCAGGGCGAGCGCGACAAATTGCTGCAAATGGAAGGCAAGCTGCACCAGCGCGTGGTCGGCCAGGACGAAGCCATTCTGGCGGTGGCCAACGCCATTCGCCGCTCGCGCGCCGGCCTGAGTGACCCCAATCGTCCGACTGGGAGTTTCCTGTTCCTGGGCCCGACGGGTGTCGGCAAGACCGAACTCTGCAAGGCACTGGCCGGATTCCTGTTTGATTCAGAAGACCATCTGGTGCGCATCGATATGAGCGAGTTCATGGAGAAGCATTCGGTGGCCCGTCTGATTGGTGCGCCGCCGGGCTATGTGGGCTACGAGGAGGGCGGCTATTTGACCGAAGCGGTACGCCGCAAGCCCTATAGCGTGCTGTTACTCGACGAGGTCGAAAAAGCGCACCCCGATGTGTTCAATGTGCTGTTGCAAGTGCTTGACGACGGTCGCCTGACCGACGGTCAGGGGCGCACCGTGGATTTCAAAAACACTGTCATCGTCATGACCAGCAACATTGGCTCGCACATGATCCAGAGCATGGTGGGCCAGGACAGCGAAGACATCAAGGACGCCGTGACGGACGAGCTAAAAAACCACTTTCGGCCCGAATTTTTGAACCGAATCGATGAGACGGTTGTGTTCCACGCCTTGAGTGCAACGCATATTGCCGAGATCGCCGGCATTCAGATCAAGGTGTTGCAAGCGCGTCTGGCGAAGATGGATTTGACGCTGGAAGTGTCACCGGCGGCGCTGGCCGAGTTGGCCAAGGTCGGCTTCGACCCGGTGTTTGGCGCACGACCCTTGAAGCGCGCGATTCAGCAACGCATCGAAAACCCGCTATCGAAGTTGCTGCTGGAAGGCAAGTTCTTTCCCAAAGACGTGATACCGGTCGATGTCGATCCGATCCGCTCGCCCGGACAATTCAGTTTCGAGCGGGTAGTGCACTAATAGGGCAGCGTGTTCAGTTAAAGCGTGAACGTGAATTGATCTATCAGTGCGCCGGGCGTGCGCGCGCCGCCCGGAGCGCGCTGAAAGTAGGTATCGATTGCGGGATCAATCTCGGCATGCGTCGTCAAGGCCATGAGTTTGCTGCCTAATGCGTTGTACAGGCTCTCGTCCCAGCGCAAGTCCTTGATCGGTCCGACGATGTCGCCACCATCCACCCAGAAACAGGCGTAGCGGGTCATGCCTGTAACGCGCGCTGATACCGGGTCACTCCAGTTGAGGTAATGAAGATTGGACAGGTACAGCCCGGTGCCGAGTTCCTTCAGGATATCTTTCTCTGCCAGCGATCCGGCACGCACATCCATGGCGCGTGGTGCTTCAGTTTCCGAGGCACCGTTGGCCAGCAGGCCGTACTCTTTTGCGGTGCGCGAACTTACCAGCATGGTCTTGAGCTCACCGTTCTCGATCAGTGGAAAAGTCGCCTGTGAAACCTCTCCAAGGCTATTGAAGCGTGGCGTCAGGCCCAGCTTGAAGTTCTCGTCAACATGCAACAGCGGCGACAGGCTTGCTTCTTTTTCAGCCAGTTTTTTGAAGGGACTTCGGCCCTGTTTCCAGGCGGCGCCGGAAAGGGCATTCCAGCCCAGCATACCCATCAGATCAGAAAACGCCCGTGGTGCCAGGTAGGTGCGGTATGAGCCCGGCTTCACATTCTGTTGTGGTTTGCTCAGCAAGCGCAGCAAGGCCTGGGTGCGGTGCAGCTGGGTCGCCCAATCGGCGGCATTCCAATGCGACCCGGCGTAACTTCCCTTGGCGGCTTGCGGCCCGTTGTAAAGCGAATAATCCAGGAAGAAAGTTTCGGTGGCAAACCAGTGGCTCTGGCCTTTGGAATTTCGATTGCCACGAATCACCACACCCCCGGCGTACAGACCTGCCAGGTCACAACCCTGGGCCGGTCCCACCACGGCACGCACGACCTCTTCGGGCGCCAACAGCAAACCTCGGAACTCTTCGCTGCTGGAGCCATGGTTTTCGATAGTCACCTGGTTGGGATCGACCGGCAGAATCAAAGCCTCCTGGCGACAGCTCTCCAGCAGGCGCAATATCGCAGCCTGATCGATCTCGCTTTGGCCCGTGAGTGTTCGGCTTTGCTCCACCGTGCGGCCATTGCTTTGCAGGCGCAACGCCAGATTGAGCTGCTCCACGTCGGTGTTCTGGCGCACCCGGTTGCGGTTGAAACGCACAAACAGTGTTTCTTCAGCGGTGATGTTGATCGTGGCCTCTTCGCCAGTCGCCAGCTTTGCCAACAGATGGGTGCAGAGCTGGTCGAAATGTAGGTGCACTCGGGTGACGAAATCGGGCGCCTTCATGATTGACCTCCGAACACTTCAACATCGCGAAACAGACACGATGGCGAAGAATGGCCAACCCTGATTACCTGGCTGGGCTCCCCCTTGCCACAAAAGGCGGTGCCATGGGTGGCTGCATCGCGGCCGACGCCAGCCAGGCGGTTCCAAAAATCCACCGTGACACCACGGTAGTTGGGGTTGCGCACCACTTTGCCAAGTTTCCCGTTCTCGATCAACTGACCGTGTTCACAACCGAACTGGAACTTGTTGCGGTAGTCGTCAATCGACCAGGACCGATTGGTAGTCATCAGCACGCCATGCTCGACCTGGCCAATCAAGTCATCGAGCGAAGCGCTGCCAGGCTCCAGGTTGATGTTGGCCATGCGGTCAATCGGCGCCCGGTTCCAGGAGGCAGAGCGAAAATTGGCTACACCGGGCAAGCCCGAGCGCACCTGCGATTCGAGCGAACCCAAACCGCGCTTCAGAACCCCGCTCTCGATCAGCATTTCTTTGCTGGCGTGGTGGCCGCCGTCGTCAAAGGCGTAGCTGGCAAGCTCATGGGTCTTGGTCGGATCGAACGACACATTCATCAACGCCGAGCCGTACTGGAGGTTGCCGAAGTCTTGTTGCCTGACAAAGCTCCAGCCGGCGTAGTTGCGCTCATCACCGAGGATGCGGTCAAGCTCCAATGGGTGGCCAATCGATTCGTGGATCTGCAGCATCATCTGGTCCGGCAGCAAGATCAAGTCCATGCGCGCCGAAGGGCAGTTGCTGGCGTTTAACAGCGCCAATGCTTGCTCCGCGGTATGCTGGGCCTGGCGTACCAGCATGGCGCGATCAAAAACCTCACCGCCAAATTGACCGGTGCGTGACCAGCTCCGCGTTTGCGACTCGAGGCCCTCGGCGGCAGTCGCAGACAGCGTGATATCGACCATGTCAAAACTCTGGCGAATATCGGACCCGTTGGAGGAAAAGTAGTTGATCTGGGTTTGGATCAACATCGCGTTGGCATTGCGGTTGACCAGAGAATCTGACAGCTTCATGGCTTGCGAAGCAGCCATCAGGCAGTCAGTAATTTCAGCCAGGCTGGCGGCGTCCAGATCGCGTTCGCGTGGGCTGTGGTAGCTGCCCCTCGCAATTGGCCGCTGGCTGGAATCGAAGGCGTGCACCTTGTGGCCGCTGGTAGCGCGGGTGGTGGCAATGGCACGCTCGAAGGCGCGCTCTAAACCGGCGCTGCTGAGATCGGCAGTTGCGGCATAACCAAAGTGCCCGTCAAGCAACACTTCACACATCGCACCTACTTCAAGACAAGTTTGATTTCGCTCCGGGCGGTCATTGCGCACGGTTCGTTGGGTCGTGGTCTCGCTTGAATAACGCAGACCCGCCCACTGTGCCGACTTCAGCGCGTGTTGCAGGGCAGATTCATGAGGGATAACGGTGTTTGGCATGATTGAAAGTTGTTGTTGAGTGATGTTCGAGTGTTTTTGCTCAGTGCGAAGTCGCGCGCAGGCTGGCACGGTGGTGACGAAAGTGGAGCACGGCCAAACACAGCGACGCAAGCTGCAGTGCCGAGCAAAAATAGAAAGGCGCTCCAATTCGCCAGTCGCCCGTGGGGTAGTGCGAGACCGCGGCCAGCATAGGTGCCGCCAGCATCGGCGCCACCACCGCCATCAGGCTGTTGAGGGAACTCACGGCACCCAGCGTCTGACCCTGGCTGCGGCTGTCGGCCGCCGATGAAATCAAGCTCTGAACCGATGCGGCAACCGTGACGCCAAAAATATTGACGCCGATGACGACATACATCATCCAGCCTTCAGTGGCGGCACCCCACAGGGCATAGGCGAGGGCCGAAGAGATCAGGCCGAAGACGGCCAGGCGCTGCGGGGAAAAGCGTTTGAGCAAAGGCCCCAGCAAGAACCCCTGCACGGCGACCGACACGATACCAACCATGGCTAGCGACCAGCCGTTCTGTAGCGGACCCCAGCCAAACTTGAAGCTGGTGTAGAGTACCCAACTGGTGTACAGCACAAACTGCGCGAGGCCGCTGAACGCGACCACCCCCACCAGTGGGCCAACGCCCTTGAGCTGTGCCAGCTTGCGCAAGGAAACCACCGGGTTGGCGGCGCGCCAGCTAAACGGTTTGCGCTGCAAAACGGGCAACGACTCCGGCAGCACAAAATAGCCATACAGCAAATTGACCATCGCCAAAACACCCGCCGCGAAAAATGGCAGCTGCAAGTCGATCGCGCCCAGCAACCCACCCATGACCGGACCGACGATAAAGCCTAGCCCCATCATGGCTCCCAGCAAGCCGAACCGTTTTGCGCGTTGCTCGGGTGGGGTGATATCGGCCACGTAGGCGTTTGCAATAGCCGCGTTGGCCTGCATCGCACCGGCCGCCACCCGCACGACAATCAAGACCCACAGCGCCGTGGCGAATGCGGTGCCAAAAAAGCTGACGCCCAAACCCAGAAAGCCCAACAGCAACACGGGCCTGCGACCGAAATGGTCGGACAGGGCGCCCAGTACCGGCGACATCAGGAAATTCGAAATACCAAAGGAAAAGGCGACGACGCCGTACCAATATGCCTGATCGGATTTCGAACCGGAAAAGTTGCCAACCAGCGTGGGCAACACAGGAATAATCAATCCGATGGCCACCATATCGATCAACACGGTCAGCATGATGAAGGGCATCGCGGCGTCACGGGAGCGCAGGGGCTTAAGCATGGCGGGAAGCTGATTCGTCCACTGGGTTCTTTCTTCGCTCATTGAATGATGTCAAACTATATCCGGGCAAATTGAAAGTCAACCATACTATCCGGATGTAAAAGCCTCATGCGACGCAAGGACGGCTATCGGCCAAATCGAGTTTGCCGGGGGGTGACCTGTCTGCGCTCGACTTGTTTTTCATTTAATGGCTACAATTTTGCTTGTCAACTTGCGGTGACTTTGAGACCCGTCAGGCTGGCAGCTATTGCATTTCAACCAAGATCGGAAAACTGATGAAATCATTTGCTTCGGCCGCGGCCGTTTTGTGCCGTAGCGGGTTTGTTGTTTGTGCCATGCTGTCCATTGGACTTGCCAACGCAGATCAGGGCCGCTACCAGGTGTCTGGTGATGGACAGGAAGTGACCGACACGCAAACCAAACTGGTCTGGCAGCGCTGCACCTACGGCCAGAAATGGGACGGCAAAGCGTGCTCCGGCAAACCGATCAAAGTAACGTTCGCACAGGCCAAAAAAATTGCTGCAGCCGCCGGTGCGCAGTGGCGCGTACCACATAAGGAAGAGTTGATCAGTTTGCTGGAAAAGACAGGAAAGAAGACCAGCATCAACAAAGAGGCATTCCCCAATACCATGGCGACAATATTCTGGGCCGACCGCCCAGAGAAGAATGACAACCTGAATGCCTGGTTGGTCGATTTTCGCAATGGCCATGTTCTTGGAAATGCCGGCGAGGCCAAGTTTCTCGTTCGCCTGACTCGCGCTTCTTGACGCGTCGCTATTGATCGAAAGGGCCGCAGCCAGGTCCTGCTCACGGCGTTGCTGCCTGTTTGCGGATCAGGGGGTTGCGGATTTTGCTGTGTCAGAGCGCGCCCGGGCTTCGGCTCTAACGATGTCAGCGCCCAGACGCCCGGCGAGCAGATGAATCAAATGAAAACCGAATGACGGGTTCTGGTAGTACAACTGTTTGACCGTGCTTTCGTGAATTTGCAGTACCGTGCAGGCGCTAATGCAGCTCGCGGTCATGGTGTGCAAGCCACCGGGCGAGAACAGCGCGATCTCGCCAAGGATGCTACCGGGCTCTACCGGCTTGCCGATTTCCAGTAGCTCCATTTGTCCGTGCGCCAGCAGGTACAGATGTTCGGCTTTGTCATCCTTTTTAAACAGGATGTGCCCGGCCTTCAACTTGCGCGCCTTCATATACGGTTTGAGCCAAAGCCCGGCCTGGTCCGCCGCCAGCTCAGCCCGGCTGACACGTCGTGTCAAGCGTGTGATCTCCACAGCGCGGTAGACGTTGATGGGTAGTAGCACAACCGCTACCGCCAGCGTCGACAACGACGGATGCAAGACGCCAAAGGCCATCAGCCCCACATTGCTGCAGACGGCCAGCCAGCGCAACGGCATCATGGTGCGCATCAGCGCGCCCGCCATGACCATAGCCACTGCCAAGAGCATCGCCACATGCGCAATGAGCTGTTGCGGAGACGCCAGCACATCGTCCGCAGCCCGCTGCGCTAAATCGGAAAGCACAGAGATAAAGTTGGCGAACATAGGGTGGGACCACTGATCATGGGCGCATCGTACATGGCTTCAACTTTGGATGCGCAGCTACACGACTTTCTCCGTTGAGGCAGCGGATTGTCGCAATCGATCAAGGCCGTCTTGGTGTGCCTGACGTGTTTGTCAGTGTCAACTGTTCCGGTGTATATGCCACTGTTTTGTGATTTAGGTTACTCAGGTTTAAATCCACCACGCAGTTGTGGTTATCGGGAGGGAAGATATTTCTACCCGGTAAAAGTAGCATCATTCACCCGGCAAGATGTGTTTCGGCTACCAGAAATTTAGGGCAAACCCGGCAAAGTAACCGACCGGCAATCTACTTTTCGTATCTGGGGGTGAACGATGTTTGAAAAACTTAAGGAAGGAGCTGCGGGTGCGGTAGCGAACAAGGCTCACGAAGTGCTTCAAGAGTTCAACAACACCCTTCCTACCCTCAAAGCGCTGGGCCTTTCGGTCAGCAATATCTCCTTCGGGATGGGACTTGTGCCAGAGATCAAAGCCACCTTCACCGGGTCTGTTGAAGCGCTGGAGCCTGACAAAATCAAGGATCTCATGGAACAGCACCGAGACAAGAAGACTCTCATTGCAATCCTGGAGGTCTTGCGCACGGCGGGCACTTTCAAGGAGCAGTTGAGCGAGCTCCCGGTCACCGGGATCAAGGTTGACGTGACGCTGGGTATACCCCCCAAGCTGGCGGTGGAGTTGCTTACTAAAAACACCACCCGCGATCTGTCTGCCTAAGCTGCGAGCCAAAGTTTTGGCAAGTCGGGTAAGGTGCGAAAAATCCGCGACAGCGAACCGTTGCGCACCAGGGTGGCGGCGTGTTCGATGTCGGGTGCCAGAAAACGGTCCTGTGCCATGGCAGGTATCTGCTGGCGTAGTAGCGTGTGGGCTTGCTCCAGTGCGTCGGAGCTTTGCAGCGGGCGCAAAAATTCAATGCCTTGCGCCGCCGCCAGCAGCTCAATGCCCAGAATGTTGGCTGTGTTGCTGATCATCGCTTGCAGGCGTCGCGCGGCAAAGGTGGCCATCGACACATGGTCTTCCTGATTGGCGCTGGTGGGCAGGCTGTCGACACTGGCCGGGTGAGCCAGCGATTTGTTTTCGGACGCCAATGCGGCAGCGGTCACATGGGCGATCATGAAGCCGCTGTTGAGACCGGCATCAGAGGTCAGAAACGGCGGCAGGCGCGACACGCTAGCGTCAATCAGCATGGCGATGCGGCGCTCGGCAATGGCGCCCACTTCGGCAATGGCGAGCGCCATGCCATCGGCTGCCAGCGCCACCGGTTCGGCGTGGAAGTTGCCGCCCGACACCATTGCCCCATGGTCCGAAGAGCTCGCGCCGGTGTCGCTCGGGGCAAACACCAGCGGGTTGTCGGTCACAGCATTGGCCTCGCGCAGCAGCACCAGCGCGCCGTGGCGCAGCTGGTCCAGACAGGCACCCACCACTTGCGGCTGGCAGCGCAGGCTGTAAGGGTCTTGCACCCGGTCATCACCGTCAACATGGGAATGGCGAATGGCACTGCCCTGAAGCAGCGCGCGGTAATAGGCGGCCACGTCAATCTGGCCCGGTTGGCCACGCAGCGCATGGATACGCGGGTCAAATGGCCCGTCACTGCCACGGGCGGCATCCACTGTCAGCGCGCCAATCACCAGGGCCGCTTCCAGTACCGGCTCAAAACTGAGTAGGGCGTGCAGCGCCAGGGCGGTAGAGGTCTGCGTACCGTTGATCAAGGCCAGGCCTTCCTTGGCGCCCAGCGTGAGCGGTGCGATGCCCGCATTTTGCAGTGCAGCGGCCGCCGGTACGCGCTTGCCATCCTGCAGCATGTCGCCTTCGCCGATCAGCGCCAGTGTCATGTGCGCCAGCGGCGCCAGGTCGCCCGAAGCGCCGACCGAACCCTGCGACGGCACGTAAGGCACCAAACCGGCGTTGTGCACCGCCAGCAAGGTGTCGATTACCACCTCGCGCACACCCGAATAACCACGCGCCAGACTGGCGGCCTTGAGTGCAAGCATCAGCCGCACCACCTCAGGTGCCAGCGGCTCACCGACGCCGACGCTATGAGAGCGAATCAGGTTCAGTTGCAGTGTCTCCAACTGGGCTTTACTGATGCGCTGGTTGGCCAGCTTGCCAAAGCCTGTGTTGACGCCGTAGACCGGTGCGTCGCCGTCGGCGGCACCTTGCACCACGCGCTGGCTGGCACGGATGATGTCGCGGCTGGACGCCGGTAGTGCCAATTGCTGGACGCCAGTATGGATGGCTTGCAGTTGCTCCAGGGTGAGATGGCCTGGCTTGATGGTGAAACCGGTCAGCATCTTATTGTCCTTTCATGGGCATGTTCATGCTGTGTTCACGTGCGCAGTTTTCTGCAATTTCATAGCCTGCATCGGCGTGTCGCATGACGCCAGTGGCCGGGTCGTTCCACAAAACGCGTTCGACGCGCTGTGCCGCCTCCGGGGTGCCGTCGCAAACAATCACCACGCCGGAGTGCTGCGAGTAGCCCATGCCGACGCCGCCGCCGTGGTGAATACTGACCCAGGTGGCGCCGCTGGCGGTATTGAGCAGCGCGTTCAACAATGGCCAGTCGCTGACGGCATCGCTGCCGTCCTTCATGGCTTCGGTCTCGCGGTTCGGCGATGCCACCGAGCCGCTGTCCAGATGGTCCCGCCCAATCACGATCGGGGCTTTGAGCTCGCCTGTGCGCACCATCTCGTTGAACGCCAGGCCGGCCAGGTGCCGCTCGCCCAGACCGATCCAGCAAATGCGTGCCGGCAGGCCCTGAAAGCTGATGCGCTGTTCGGCCATATCGAGCCAGCGGTGCAGGCCTTTGTTGTGGGGGAAGAGTTCCTTCATCTTGGCGTCGGTCTTGCGGATGTCTTCGGGGTCGCCGCTGAGCGCGACCCAACGGAACGGGCCAACCCCGCGGCAGAACAGCGGGCGCACATAGGCCGGCACAAAACCGGGGTAGTCAAACGCGTTGGCTACGCCGTAGTCTTTGGCCACCTGCCGCAGGTTGTTGCCGTAGTCCACGGTCGGGATGCCCATGGCATGAAAAGCCAGCATGGCGCGCACGTGGGTGGCGCACGATTCACCGGCGGCTTGGGTCAGCTCGGCGTGCTGCGCCGGGTCGCGCTGTGCAGTGCGCCAGCGCGCCACACTCCAGCCCGAGGGCAAATAGCCATTGATGATGTCGTGCGCCGAGGTCTGGTCGGTCACGATGTCGGGGCGGATACCTCCGGCTTGGGCACGCTTCACCAGTTCCGGCAGCACGTCCGCCGCATTGGCGCACAGGCCGATCGACACCGCCTCCTTGCGGCTGGTGTGGTGGGTGATCATCTCAAGGGCTTCATCCAGGTTGGCGGCCTGCTTGTCCAGGTAGCGGGTGCGCAGACGGAAGTCAATGCTGGACTGCTGGCACTCGATGTTGAGAGAACAGGCGCCGGCAAAGGTGGCCGCCAGCGGCTGCGCGCCGCCCATGCCACCCAGCCCGGCGGTCAGTATCCAGCGCCCGGCCAGGTTGCCGTCAAAATGCTGGCGGCCGGCCTCGACAAAAGTCTCGTAGGTGCCCTGCACAATGCCTTGCGAGCCGATGTAAATCCAGCTACCGGCCGTCATCTGACCGTACATCATCAAGCCGGCGCGGTCGAGCGCATTGAAGTGTTCCCAGGTTGCCCACTTGGGCACCAGATTGGAATTGGCGATCAGCACACGCGGTGCCCCGGCGTGGGTGCGAAAAACAGCCACCGGTTTACCGGACTGCACCAGCAGGGTTTCGTCTTCCTTGAGCTTTTTCAGTGAATCCAAGATGGCGTCAAAGCATGGCCAGTTTCGGGCCGCCTTGCCAATACCGCCATACACCACCAGCTCATCGGGGTTTTCGGCAACTTCCGGGTCCAGGTTGTTCTGGATCATGCGGTAGGCTGCTTCAATTTGCCAGTTGGCGCAGGTCAGACGGGTGCCCCGGGGTGCGCGTACCGGGCGTGCCTTGCTTTCTGCGAATGGGGTTTTTTGGAGATCAGACATGGTTGAACTCGGGTATCGGTTAAGGGTTTGTCTGGATAGTATAGTTGTCTATACAACTTATATAATATGGGGGAAACCCTGATTCATGAAAAAAGTTTTGCCATGCCAAACCTGACCCCTGCCAAACTGCCGGCCTACGAACAGGTCAAGGCTTTCGTCAAAGCCCAGATCACCCAGGGCGTTTGGCGGCCCGGTGATGCCGTGCCCAGCGAGGCCGCATTGCAGCAGAAGTTTGGCGTCAGCCGCATGACCATCAATCGGGCCGTCAAGGAGTTGGCGGTGGAAGGCCTGGTGACCCGGGTCCAGGGCTCCGGCACAGTGGTGGCCCAACTGCATCGCATCTCAAGTACGCTGGCGGTGCGCGATATTCACGAAGAAGTGCTGGAACGCGGCCATGCGCACAGCATCAAAATCGTTTTGCTTGAAAGCGTGCGCGCCGATGCGGCATTGGCGCGGGTTCTCAATTTGCGATCCGGGACCCGAGTTTTTCACTCGGTACTGGTTCACTATGAGGATGGGGTGGCGATTCAGTTTGAAGACCGTCATGTCAATCCTGCCTCGGCGCCGCACTATCTCGGCAATGATTTCGAAACCAGGACGCCAACCCATTACCTGCTGGAACACGCACCGCTGACCGAAGCCAGCTACTCCATAGAAGCCTCTTTGCCAAGTGCCCAGGAGGCAAAACACCTGGCCATCAAACGCAGCGAGCCCTGTCTGGTGATGACCCGGCGCACCATCAGTGGCATGCACGTGGCCAGTTGGGTGCGGCTGGTGTACCCTGGCCTGCGCTACAGTTTCAACGGAAAGTTTCAGCTGTGAGCTGGCAGACAGTTCGCCTGGCCGATGTGTTGCCCAGCCCCTGGCGCAATGGCGGCGGTGTGACACGTGAACTGGCTGCCTGGCCCATCCCGCACGACTGGATCTGGCGCATGTCGGTGGCCGAGGTTGCACGCAGTGGACCTTTCTCACGCTTTGACGGGGTGCAACGCTGGTTTGCCGTGCTGGGTGGTGCTGGCGTGCGGCTGACCCTGGGTGGACACGCACATGAATTGACACGCGATAGCGAACCCCTGTGCTTTGACGGCGCCAGCGCCGTGGAATGCCAGTTGCTTGATGGTGCCACGCAGGACTTCAACCTGATGCTGCACGCTGACAAGGCTGCGGCACAGATGAAGAGAATTTCAGGTACCGTCAACATGGTTCTGGATGCGCCGAAAACTGTAGCGGTCTACGCTGCAGGGGAGGGCACTCAAGTGCTTTGTGAGCAAGACTCTTTCGAGTTGGCGGCGCACAGCCTGGCTTGGCAAGCCCTGCCGGCAGGGTCTACCGTGCAGCTCAAAACAGAAGGCGCTTTGTGGATGGAGATTGACCCATGAGCCTGAAACTCTGGACCCACTGCATGCTAGCGACGATGCAGCCCGACGCTGCGCTGCCTTACGGCCTGATTGAGGATGGCGCGCTGGTGGTAGAGGGTGCCACGCTGCGTTGGGTCGGCTCGCGGCGCGACTTGCCGCCGCAATGGGTCCAGCGTTGCGGGCAACAGCATGATGCGGGCGGGGCGTTGATCACGCCCGGGCTGATTGATTGTCACACCCATCTGGTCTACGCTGGCGACCGCTCGGATGAATTCGAGTTGCGCTTGAATGGTGCCTCTTACGAGGAGATTGCACGAAAGGGCGGCGGCATTGCGTCCACCGTGCAGGCCACCCGCAGCGCCAGCCCGGAGGACTTGAAGACGCAAAGCCGGGTGCGCTTGCAACAGTTGCTGGCCGAGGGCGTGACGACGCTGGAGATCAAGTCGGGTTACGGTCTGGCGCTGGCACATGAACGCAAGTGCCTGCAGGCGGCCCGCGATCTGGGGCGAGAGAACGCGCTCGCCATTCGCACCACGTTCCTGGGCGCCCACGCGTTGCCGACGGAGTTTGCCGATCGACCGGACAATTACATCGACGAGGTGCTGCACATGATGGTGCTGCTTCACGCCGACGGTCTGGTCGATGCAGTGGATGGGTTTTGTGAACATATCGCTTTTAGCCCGACGCAAATTACGCGCGTGTTCGCGGCGGCGCGTTCCCTGGGGCTGCCAGTGAAACTGCATGCCGAGCAACTCAGCGACAGCGGTGGCGCGCAATTGGCGGCCAGTTTTGGTGCGCTCAGCTGCGATCACCTGGAGTGGTTGTCGCCAGAGGGCGCGCAGGCCATGGCGGCTGCCGGCAGCGTCGCTGTCTTATTGCCGGGTGCGTTTTATTTCTTGCGTGAAACCAGGCTGCCGCCGGTGGATCTGCTGCGCCGTCACCGGGTACCGATAGCCGTTTCTACCGATTGCAACCCCGGCAGCTCACCCTGCAGCTCACTCTTGTTGATGCTCAATATGGCTTGCACCCTGTTCAGGTTGACCCCGCAAGAAGCACTGACCGGGGTGACGCGCCATGCCGCGCAGGCGCTGGGATTGCGCGACCGTGGCGTGCTGGCCGCTGGCATGCGCGCCGACTTTGTGCTGTGGGACGTTCAGCGTCCGGCCCAGCTTAGTTATGCATTGGGTGCCAATCCCTGCATTCAAACGATTTTCAATGGTGAACCACGATGATTTTTACGTTGCATTGCGGCAGCGCGCCGCTGTTGGTGAGCATGCCCCATATCGGGACCGACTTCCCGCCGGAATTGCAGGATGCCTATGTACCGCGTGCCCTGGCCGTGGAAGACACCGACTGGCACTTGGACCTGCTCTATGACTTTTTGCCCGAGCTTGGCGCCAGTTTGCTCAAACCGTGTTATTCGCGTTACGTGATCGACCTGAACCGCCCACCCGACGATGCGCCCATGTACCCCGGTGCGGCGAATACCGAGTTGTGCCCGACCCGATTCTTCACTGGCGATTCGCTCTACAAGCCGGACTGCGCACCCTCGATGGAAGAGCGCAGCAGGCGCCGCGATGCCTATTGGCTGCCGTATCACACCGCCCTGGCCACGGAGTTGCAGCGCATCAAGGCACAGCACGGTTATGCCTTGCTATGGGATGCGCACAGCATCCGATCGCAACTCCCATGGTTGTTTGCGGGCACCCTGCCGGGCCTGAACATTGGCACCGCCAATGGCGCCAGCGCCCACGCGTCGATTGCCTCTGCCGTGGAGCGTGTCTGTGCCGCCGCCAACGGACCCAGCCACGTGCTCAACGGCAGGTTCAAGGGCGGCTACATCACACGGCAATATGGCGCCCCGCGCAATCAGGTGCACGCCCTGCAACTGGAGATGTGCCGCTACCTGTACATGCGTGAGGACGCACCGTTTGACTACGACCTGGACAAGGCCAGACAAATCCAGCCTTTGCTCAAGGCGATGATGAACAGTGCCGTTGCGGCCTGCAGAGGTCTGTATGAGCATTGAGGTGAAACGCTTCTTCGCTGCGCAGGCCTGGGTCGATGGCAGTTGGTGTCGTGACGTGCTGTTGACGGTCGACGCTGGTGGCGCGTGGAGTGGTATCCAGGCCAATGCGTCGCTGGCAGTTCGACAGGGCGCTACTGTTCTCGACGGCCCCGTGTTGCCGGGCCTGGTGAACGCCCACAGTCACGCGTTTCAACGCGCCATTGCCGGCTTGACGGAGCGTGTCAGCGCACTGGGTGCCAACGACAATTTCTGGAGCTGGCGCGACCGCATGTACGGCGTCGCCAGACGCATCACGCCCGATCAACTGGAAGCCATTGCGGCCTTGCTTTACGCCGAGTTGCTGGCCGGTGGCTACACGCAAGTGTGTGAGTTTCACTACTTGCACAACGCGGGGGATGGTCAACCTTATGCCGACCCGGCCGAGATGTCGCTGGCGCTGGTGCGGGCCGCACAACGGGTCGGCATGGGCTTGACGCTGCTGCCCACCTTGTACATGCGTTCCGGTTTTGCTGCCACCGGTCTGCGTGAGGATCAATGCCGCTTTGCCGGTACGCCCGACAGTGTGTTGCGCTTGGTCGAAGGTGTGCAGAGCCAAATTCGTTCGTACGCCAATATCAACGTCGGTGTTGCGCTGCACTCCTTGCGTGCGGCAGATGAGGCGGCCATCAAGGAGGTGGCGGCATTTGCTGCCAAGCAGAGTCTTCCCGTCCACATCCATATTGCGGAACAAATGCAGGAGGTGCAGGAGTGCATCAATCACACCGGGCAGCACCCCATCGAATGGCTGATGGCGCACCTGCCAGTCAATGCCCACTGGAACCTGGTCCATGCCACCCACACCACCGCGGCCGAGCTAAAGGCAGTAGCCCAGAGTGGCGCGTCCATCGTCATTTGCCCCAGCACTGAAGCGAATCTGGGCGACGGGGTGTTTGATTTTTCGGGCTATGCCAACATCGGCGGCCATTGGTCTATTGGTTCCGACAGCCACGTTACCCGCAGCTGGACCGAAGAGCTTCGCCTGCTGGAGTATTCACAGCGCCTGACGCAACGCCGGCGCAATGTGGCCGCGCAAGCCGGCACCCTTGAGAGCTCCGCAGCCGCTTTGTTCGAGGCCGCTCTGGCCGGTGGTGGCAGCGCCACGGCTCGACCGCTGGGTACCATTGCCTTGGGAAACCGCGCCGATTTTCTGGTGCTTGACGATCAGGCGCCCGCGCTGCTGGGTGTGCCTTCTGAAAACTTGCTAGACGCACTGGTGTTCTCCAGCCCCGATGCCCGCTGCCGTCAGGTTTTTGTTGCTGGCGAGCAGCGGGTGGTTGCGGGGCGGGTTTGTGCATGTGAGCCGAATACGGACCTTTGGCTTCAACTGGCACAGGATTTTGTGCAAACCATGAAGGTACTGTGGTCCTGATGTGGCGTGGTCCGCGACAATAGCGCTTATGACCTACACCTCAGTTAATTTCGACGATGTCGCGGCAGACGCCGCCCCGAACATCCCTGAAGGATTCCGCCCTGTCAAAGTGGGTGGTCTATTTATTTTCCACAATGGCCCGCTGTACGGCAAGTGGACCGGGCGGCGCCTGCTGATGGGATTTCGCGTGGAAGAGCGTCATACCAACCCGCTCAAGATGTGTCATGGCGGCATGCTGGCGACGTTTGTCGACATGCTGATTCCCTGCGCCTCGATGTACCAGAACGAGATGGAGCGGCGTTTCTTGCCGACCATCAGCCTGCAGATTGACTACATGGGCCCAGCGCCTTTGGGTGCCTGGATACAGGGCGAGGCCGACGTACTTCGCACCACGCGCAACATGCTGTTTGGCCAGGGTCTGGTCACGGCTGATGGTGAACCCGCCTTGCGCGTCAGCGGCATCTTCAAGATGGGGCAAGTGATCGGCGACGGCAAGGGCAACGATCCCCTGGGTTTGAAGTAGACGGTGTCTGGCGGGGTGACCAAGGTGATGGCAGCCGCTTGGGAGAATCTACCGGCGTTCTACGACGGTCGGACCGGTCCTGCGACGTAGCCGACGTTCAATGGTTGATTCGGAAATTCGGCATCAGACACATACCCGACCTTGGACTTTCAGAACTGCTCGCTCCAAAGCAGTCGCAAGAGATGCCTCAACATCGCTTCACGAGCGGTCTTTCAGGCACCCGCCTTGGCACATAGGCTGGGAATGCTACTCATATCGTGCCGTCTGCAGCGCCGCCAAGTTTGAACACCGCCACTGCTTGAACCAGTTTCTTCAATTGAGACTCCAGGCCGGCAGCGGCAGCGGCCATCTTTTCGACCAAGGCTGCATTTTCCTGGGTACCATGATCCAACTGGGAAAGGGCTTCCGCTACCTGTGAAACGCCAGCACTTTGTTCGTCGCTGTCAACACTGATTTCACCCATGAGGTCGGTCACTCGCCGTATGCTGTTGACCACTTCCTGCATGGTGCCACCAGCCTGGCTCACCATTGCATTGCCCTGATCAACGCGGTCCACACTGGCACTGATGTGCGACCTGATTTCTTTGGCGGCGCTCGCTGACCGGCCGGCCAGGGAGCGGACTTCTGTAGCAACTACGGCAAAACCGCGTCCCTGTTCGCCGGCGCGCGCAGCGTCACGTGGCGCACTCGATCACGACGTTGCGCCTGCACTTGAGCGTTGCACTCGCAAGCGCTCTGGGGCACTGCCCTCATTGCAAGTGGGTAAGTCTAAGATTAATCTTATGACACAATAAGATTAGGAAAGTGGGGTACTAAGAACAGGCCATTACCGTTGCCCGGTTGTTCAACACCAAGGATCACCATGACTACGCCACTTTTCGGACAACACTTAAGCTTGATGGAAGAGCTCAAGGCAGAGACGTTTTCGGCGCATGCACGGCTACAGACTGCGCCCATGTTTCAGGCGCTGGCGGCCTGCGAGCTGCCGCTGGAATCGTACGTCGGGCAACTGCGCGCCTTGTTGGCCGTTCATGGGGTGATCGAGCCGGCTCTGGCAAGCAGCCGCGACAAACGCATCGCCTCGGTATGGCATGCCGACATGGGCAAGCTCCACCTGCTGCAAAAGGACCTGGACTACTTTGAGCCGCGTACGGTGGCGGACATCAAGGAGGCGGTGCAGGCAGCGCTGAAAACCGCCGCCGAGCTGCGCGTTCAATCGCTTGAGGAACCGCTCGCGCTGTTGGGTTGGCTGTATGTTTTGGAGGGTTCGACGCTGGGCGCTCAGGTGGTGAGCCCGATGGTGGCGCGCGCCCTGGTGCTCAGCGGCGAGGACGGACTGGTCTATCTGCACAGCTACGGCGCTGCGGTGCGCCAGCACTGGGCGCAGTACCAGCAACGCATGAACGCCTTGCATTTGAGCGCACCGGAGCGCGCCCAGATGATTGCCGCCGCCAACGACTTGTTTGCCGCACTGGAGGCGGTGTTTCGAGCGCTCTACCCATTCCAGCCGGAGTCCAAGACCTATTTGGTCACTTCCATCAACCCCGAAGCCGGACGCCACCCGGTGCCCGCCGATGCGCGCGAACTCCAGGCCTCGATACGGGCCGGCGATATTTGCTGGGAGCGCTTTCCCTATTTTGAGCAGCGCTACGGCGAGCGCGGGCGCCGCTTTGCTCGCAGCGATGCCGCCTGGCAGGCCACGCTGGCAACGGCGCGCCAGATGGCCAGCGCATAAAGGACAGACCATGGCCCACACCATCGACGAAACAACTTACCAGCAGTACCTCAGCGCCCTGCTGGCGGGCAACCGCGCCGAGTGTGCCCGGATCGTGCAGGAACTCGTGTCAGCGGGCACGCAGCTCAAGCACCTTTACACAGACCTGTTCCGGCGCAGTCAGTACCGGGTTGGCGAACTTTGGGAGTCCCAACGCATTTCGGTGGCCGTAGAGCATCTGGCCACTGCCATCACCGAGCGGATGCTGAGTCTGGTTCACCCCCTGGTGCTAAGCGGAGCGGCGCGCGACCGCACCATCATTATTGCCTGTGTTGCGGACGAATATCATCAACTGGGCGGCAGGATGATTGCCGATTTCTGTGAACTGCGTGGCTGGCGCGCCCCCTTCCTGGGCGCCAACACCCCGCTGGCGGATCTGCTGCAATTAATCGAGGAGCGCCGACCGAACTTGCTCGGTTTGTCCTTGAGCATTTTTTTCAACCTGCCTTCCTTGCTCAAGGCCCTCGATGCCGTGAGCATTAGATTTCCAGATCTGCCGATCCTGGTCGGCGGGCAGGCTTTCCGCTGGGGCGCGAAGGCCGCCCTGCAGCCCTATCCGAATGCCAAGTACATAGAGTCGCTCGATGAACTGGAACAAAGCATGGAGGCCTATGAGCATTGACCCCTCGGCATTTTCCGACGGCCCCGGCTGGTGTTTCCTCAGGGATAGCAGCAGCGTCATGGCGGTGCGCGTGAATTCCGGGGGCACGATCCTCGCGGCGAACCGACATGCAGTGGACCTGGTCGGCGCGCCGCTGGTGGGGCGGCCCTGGCACGACATGCTGCTCAATTTCACTGGCATTACGCCGTTCGCCGACTGGCTTGCCGATCCGGCGCGGCCGCGCCTGCTCAATATGCGCACCGCCGCGGGCCTACCACCGACGCTCGAAGTCACGGTCGAGCCTTCAGGGGAAGATTACCTTTTGTTCGGCGAAATCAATGCGGCGGAGCAGACGCGCCTGCGGCGCGAGGTATTGGAACTCAATCATGAACTGAACAACCTAACGCGCGAACTCGCCCTCAAGAACGACGAGTTGGCGAAGCTGAACGCGCTCAAGAACCAGTTTCTCGGAATGGCTGCGCACGATTTGCGCAAACCAATCAGCCTTATCCTGAGCTATGCGGAGTTCGTCATCGACGAGGCGGGCGACACCCTGTGCGCCGAGCACCGCGATTTCCTCAACACCATCCGCAGCGTGGCGGACCGCATGCGCGGCGTAGTGGATGATTTCCTTGATGCGAGCATGATCGAGGCGGGCCGCTTCAGTCTCGACGAGCGACCGGTAGAGCTCGGCGAACTGGCTCGTGCCGCAGTGATGCTGATTAAGCTTGTCGCCACCAAGCGCGGGGTTCAGATCAGCATTGATCTTGATGCATCCATTGGCCCATTGTGGGTGGACGCAGCCAAAATCGAGCAGGTGCTGACCAACCTCTTGAGCAACGCGGTCGAACACTCTCCGACCGGCGGCCACGTAACACTCGCCAGCCACTTGATGCCGGATGCGTTGCGCGTTCAGATTGCCGACAACGGCCCGGGAATTTCCCCGGAGCAACATCAGCGCCTGTTCCAGTCCTTTGCCAGCGGACAGGGCGCGCGCAAATCGACCGGCGAACGTAGCATCGGACTGGGCCTGGCCATCGCGCGCAAGGCTATCGAGGCCCATGGCGGACGCATGTTCGTCCAGAGTGAACTCGGCCACGGTTCAGTGTTCGGCTTCACGCTGCCTCTGGGCCGCTTGGGCGGCGCGTGCGCAGTCAACCCCTATCCCATTCAGGAAGAACAGCGATGACTGAGCCTGCTGCGACCACGCTGGTGGTGATCGACGATGATCCCGATGTGTTGCGCGCCACGGCGCGCGTGCTGAGGCAGGCGGGCTACGACGTAGTCACCGGAGAAAGCGCCGCGCAGGCACTGGAACTGACGTGGCGCCACCGACCGGCGATTCTGCTGCTCGACGTGATGCTGCCCGATGGCAATGGTATTGATGTGGCCAGACAGTTGAAGAGCGAACCTGCGCTGGCGAGCGTTTTCATCATTCTTTTTTCCGGATTAAAAACCTCGGGCGAGGATCAGGCCGCCGGATTGGACGCCGGATTGGTCGATGGCTACATCGCGCGGCCCTTCAGCAAGCCGGAGTTTTTGGCCCGTATCGATGCCATGCTGCGCCTGCACGCGGCGCAAGAATCGCTGCGCGAGGCGCTCAGCCAGATACGCCAGATCGCGAGTCTGGTTCCTGGTCTGATTTGCCAATACCGCCTGCGCCCCGATGGCAGCTCCTACTTCCCGTTCGTCAGCAAAGCCATCAGTGAAATCTTCCGGGTCAGCCCGGAGGAGGTTAGCCAGGATGCAACTGCGGTCTTTGCCCTGCTTCACCCTGAGGATCACGACCACACCATCGCATCCCTACGAGCTTCTGCCAAGAACCTGAGCCCGTGGTGCCATGAGTTTCGAATGAAATTTAGCGACGGCACGGTGCGCCGGTTGCTCGGCAACGGGATCCCACAGGCCGAGAGCAGCGGGGGCGTCCTGTGGCACTGCTTCATCATGGATGTCAGCGAGCGTAAGCAATTGGAGACAGCCTTGCTCGAGAGCAAAGAGAGTTTCAGAATTATGTTCCATGAGGCGCCATTGGGCATCGCCTTGATTGACTCGCTCAATGGTCAGTTCCTTATGGTCAACCCGATGTTTGCCAAGCTTGCCGGGCGCAGCATGGATGAGATGGCCAACATCGACTGGATGAGCATCACGCACCCCGATGACCTTGCCGCCGACGTAATGCAATTCGAGCGAGTGTTGCG
>JBAXBQ010000016.1:0-57313 GCA_037141865.1 Comamonadaceae bacterium
AGCAGGTCGCGCACAAAGGCACCCCACTTCTGGTCGCGAATGCTCGGGTTGTGCGACGAACCCGACACCGCCAGTTCCTTCAACGCAATCTTGTGGTTCAGCACTTGCCAGGAGTAACCGCCCGGCTGACGGCAAATTTGCGTCACCAGATCGCGCGTGTCAAAGCCTGTCACCAGCGGCTGTGGCCCGATGCGCGCTCCTTGGGCGTTCAGCCACAGCGCTGACTTTGGCGGCACCAGGCTCAAGCCGGCATGCGGCTTGCTGGAAGCATAGTGGTGCACACCGGCGGCGTAGTTCCACATCTTGTCCAGGTGGGTGAGCTGCGCGCCCGCAACCTGCGCGGCGTCATGCAGACGGCCATCGGCGTATTGATGCGAGCCGTTCAGGATGGTTTGTGGCGCAGGCTGCCAATCGGCATGCCAGTTAGCGCGCACCCGGTCGATGCTGCCGTTGATGCCGCCGGCGGCAATCACCACCACATCGGCGCGCTGCTCAAACGGATTGCCGTCGCGCTGACCGACGCCATGGCAACCGACCACGCGACCGTCCTGGCTTAATAAGCCCTCCACGCGCTGCTGGAAACGCAGTACCAACCGACCGCTTTGCAGGTACTGCTGCAAATGCTCAATAAGTATTGTCACCAGCTTCTCACCGGTGCCCCATACCAGATGGAAGCGCGGCACCGAGTTGCCTGGCGTGAACTGTCCGCGCTCGACCCAGTGCGGCACCGGAAAATACTTCACACCCTTGCCGCGCAACCACCAGTACATGTGCTGCGTGCAATGCGTCACATAAGCCTGCGCCCAACGACGCGGCCAGTGCGCATCCGGTGAAAACTCGGCAAACGAATACCAGTCGGCCAGCGCCAGTGCGACACTGTCACGGGCCCCGGCACGACGTTGCTCAGGCGTATCCACGGCAAACATGCCGCCCATACTTTCACGCGCCAGGCCACCGAATTTTTCCGGCTGATCACGGTCCAGCATGAGCACCCGTCGCCCCTGCTCCAGCAATTCCAGCGCGCAAACAATGCCGGCGATACCGGCGCCGACTATGACCACCTCAGCTGTCTGTGTTGGCATCATGTCTCCTCTGTTGATCGGCTGTGCAGCAAACCGCAACCTCGAAGAATCAGCGACACCACATGCTCGGTGGCACCGGCGTAATCCTGCGCGCTCAACTGCGTGTGGCCCAGCACCGCGCTCACCTGCACGTCAAAGTCAGCATAGGTCTGCGTCGCTGCCCAGATGGTGAAAAACAGATGGACCGGGTCGACCGGCGCCATGCGCCCGGCGCCAATCCAGTCGTTGATGACGGCGGCCTTGGCCATGACCAGTTGCCGAAGCTCGGTGCCCAGCAGGGTTTTCAGCATCGGGGCGCCATGCAGCAATTCGTTGGCAAACACCTTGGAGGCATGCGGTCGCTGCGCTGACAGTGCCATTTTGGCGCGGATATATTGCTCAATCGCCACCCTTGGGTCGGCCTTGGGTGTAATGCCATGGGTAGGCACCAGCCAATCTTCCAGTGTGCGCGCCAGCACGGTACGGTAAAGCTCCTGCTTGGAGCCAAAGTAGTAGTGCAGATTGGCCTTGGGCAAGCCCGAGGCTTCAGCGATCGCCGCCATGGTGGCACCGCCGAAGCCGGCGCCGGCAAAGACGCGCTCGGCAGCGGCCAATATAAGGGCTTCATTGGCCTGGCGAATCTGGCCTTTTGATGCCTCCTCACTGGCGTCAGTCGATTTGCTGGTGGAAAAAGAAATCATGGTGTCCAACGTACACGCCGTTTATAACCTGCCTTCGGGCCGGCAAACGGAGCGACCTGATTTTGAACTATCGCCTCACTGCCGCGACCGGGCCAGCGCAACATACCAGTCCAGGCAAGCCGGATTAGCCATCGCTTCACGGTTAAGCACTTTTTCAATTGGCTGCCCCAACAACAGCTTCTTGATCGGCAGCTCCTGCTTTTTGCCGGAGAGCGTGCGCGGAATTTCCGCTACCTGAAAGATCTCGTTGGGCACAAAGCGCGGCGACAGGGCGGTTTTAATGGCTTCCACAATTTTGCTGCGCACAACATCGTTCAACATCAGTCCCTCGCGCAGCACCACAAACAGCGGCATGTAGCTTTCGCGCCCCAGGTATTCAAGATCGACCACCATGGAGTCCAGCACTTCGGGCAAGGCCTCCACCGCACTGTAGAGCTCGCTGGTACCCATGCGCAGTCCGTACCGGTTGATGGTGGCGTCACTGCGGCCATAGATGACGCAGCCGCCGTTGCGCCCGACCTTGAGCCAGTCGCCGTGGCGCCAGACGCCGGGGTACATGTCGAAGTAACTCGACAGGTAGCGCTGCTTGCCGATGTCACCCCAGAAATACAGAGGCATGCTGGGGATCGGTTGACTGCAAACCAGTTCCCCCACTTCATCCGTCACCGGCTCGCCCTGCTCGTTCCAGGCCTGCACGGCACAGCCCAATAGCCGGCACTGCATTTCACCGGGTACCAGGGGTAGCTCGCGGTTACCGCCAATGAAGGCACCGCAAAAGTCAGTGCCGCCCGAGATGTTGCACCACCAAATGTCGCCCCCACGCTCACCCACTACGTGTAGCTCGCTGCCCCCCGAGGGAGCTAATTTCACTTGGGGCGGCCCGGCGCGAAATTGGTCGCCCACACCGGCGCCCGCGACCTGCAGCTTGCGAAATTGTTCGGTGCCCCAGGCCTGAGCCTCGGCACTCAAAGGTGAGCCAGTCGTCCCCAGCGCCCTGATGGTGGACAGGTCACCACAGGCGGTCAGGTCGACGCCGGCCTTCTGGCAATTGGCGTAAAACGCGGCGCCGGCACCAAAGAAAGTAACACCCAACTCGGCGGCAAAACGCCACAGGGTGGTCCAGTCAGGGGCCACCTTGTTGCCCGCTGCATCGACGGTGCGGCCACCAGGACTGCCATCAAATAGACAACAGGTGGTGCCACTGAGCAGGCCGCTGAGTTGTGCGTTCCACATCACCCAGCCGGTCGAGCTGTACCAGTGGTAGCGCTCTCCCAACGAGTTCGGCGCATAGCTGCAGCCGACGTCATTGTGCAAACACTTTAGTGCCAGCGCCACCAAAACGGTACCGCCATGGCCGTGCACAATGGGTTTGGGCAGGCCGGTGGTGCCACTGGAATAAACAATCCACAGCGGGTGGTCGAATGGCAGCCAGAGCGGTTCAAATGCCTGGGTTTGGGCGTCATCGCTGGCTGTCGTCAGAGTGAAGTCGACATAGTCCGCACGGTTTTCGCTGCCATTGGCGGCAAGTCCCAGATTTTTGTACATGATCACCTGCTGCACCGATGGCAGCGCCGCAATCAGTTCAGCCACCACCGCGCGGCGGTCAAGATCGCGCCCGCCATGGGTCATACCGTCACAGGCAATCAACACCTTGGGCTCAATCTGCCGGAAGCGGTCGAGCACCGCGTTGCTGCCCATGTCGGGTGCGCAGATGCTCCACACACCACCGATGCTGACCGTCGCCAGAAATGCCACCATGGCCTCGGGAGTATTCGGCAGGTAGGCAGCGACGCGGTCGCCCGGTTGCACACCCTCATCCCGCAAGTGCAATGCCAGTGAAGCGACCTGGCGGCGCAACTCAGGCCAACTCAACTGCCGTGCCGGCTGATCACCCAGGGTTTTTTCATTGTGGCTGATGATGGCCGAAAGTCCGGCGGCATCAGCAGCGTCGACATGCCGCAGCACCTGGTGTGCGTAGTTGAACTGTGCCCCGACAAACCAGCGGGTGTCGGGCATCGGCGCAGCGTCGCACACCAAGCTGTGGGGCCTCGGTGAGTGAAGGTCGAAGTAGTCCCAGATACTTTGCCAGAAAGCGTTCAGATCGGTCGTCGACCAGCGCCACAGATCGGCATACGAATCAAATGCGAGACCGCGATTTTTTCGAAGCCAGTCTTGATAGAGACGAATCTGGGGAATATAAGCTGGTGTGATGGCTTGCGACATGGGTCAAGGGTGATACGGCTTGGGCGATAAGAACAGTGGCTGCTGGCGCCAGGTTGAGTATTGATTACACAGAAGCCGCTTGCGCAAGACGCTCGCTGCGCCAATAAACATCGTCGCCCACGCTGCCATCGGTGCGATGACGGTTAAGCACCCGAGCTAGCACAAACAACAAATCGCTCAGGCGATTCAAGTACTGGCGCGGCGTGTCCTTCAGCACTTCCTGACCTTCCAGCGCCACCACCGCGCGCTCGGCGCGGCGCGCTACGGTGCGACAGACGTGGGCCAGTGACGCAGCACGGGACCCGGCCGGCAATATGAATTCCTGTAGTCGCGGCAACGCTGCGTTGTGTTCGTCCAAGGCAGCGTCCAGCGCCAACACGGCTTCGGGCTTGAGCAACTCAAAGCCAGGAATTGACAACTCACCGCCCAGATTAAATAGCTGATGCTGAATCTCAACCAACAAAAAACGCACCTCAGCAGGCATGTCTTCGCACAACAGCACACCAATGTTGGAATTGAGTTCGTCGACCTCACCCATGGCGTGCACGCGCAGGCTGTTTTTGGAGACCCGCGTGTTGTCGCCCAGACCGGTGGTGCCATTGTCGCCAGTGCGAGTGGCAATTTGTGTCAGTCGTTGTCCCATGAAAGCTCCTCGATTGGTGCTATTGTTGCAGTAAAGCCCTGTCCCCAACGGATCAAGAAGACATGAACACCCCGCAACCCCACCTGATTACCGGCATCAACCAGCGCAAGGTACCCACAGCGCTGATGGATGCGCTGAAGGCCCGTTTTGCCGAGCGCTGTTCCACCGCCCTAGTGGTGCGTGAACAGCACGGACGGGACGAGTCTTCATTTGAAGCACCACCGCCAGCCGCAGTGGTCTTTGCCGAGAGCACGGCCGATGTCGCGGATGCGGTCAAACTGGCCAGTCACTACTGTGTGCCGGTGATTCCGTTTGGCGTCGGTTCGTCCCTTGAGGGCCATTTGCTCGCCGTGCAAGGTGGCATTAGCATCGATGTAAGCCGCATGAACCAAGTGCTGGCTATCAACGCCGAAGACCTGACGGTGACAGTGCAAGCCGGCGTGACACGCAAGCAGCTCAACGATGCGGTCAAATCCACCGGTCTGTTCTTCCCGATCGACCCGGGTGCCGATGCAACCCTTGGTGGCATGAGCGCCACCCGTGCCAGTGGCACCAACGCCGTACGCTATGGCACCATGCGCGAGAACGTACTGGCGCTCGAAGTAGTTACCGCCAGTGGCGAGATCATCCGTACTGGCACCCGCGCCAAAAAGAGCAGTGCCGGCTACGACCTGACCCGCCTCATGGTGGGCAGCGAAGGCACACTGGGGGTCATTACTGAAATAACGGTGAAACTCTATCCACTGCCGGAGGCGATCTCAGCCGCCATTTGCTCGTTCCCGAGCATTGAGGCGGCCGTGCGCACCACCATCCAGATCATCCAGATGGGCATTCCGATTGCCCGCGTCGAGCTGATTGACGGCAACACGGTACGCATGGTTAATGCCTACGCCCATCTGGACTTGTCGGATTCACCGTTGCTGCTGATGGAGTTTCACGGTTCGCCGGCCAGCGTGAAGGAGCAAGCCCAGGCGGTGCAGGAAATTGCCCTCGAGTTTGGTGGCGAAGCTTTTGAATGGGCCACCACACCAGAAGAGCGCACGCGCCTGTGGACGGCCCGGCATAACGCCTACTTTGCGGCCATCCAGTCAAAGCCCGGTTGCCGCGCCATTTCAACCGACACTTGCGTCCCGATTTCAAGGCTGGCCGACTGCCTGCTGGATTCTGTGGCAGAGGCTGACGCCAGTGGCATTCCGTACTTTTTGGTTGGCCATGTGGGCGACGGCAATTTTCACTTCGGTTATCTGATTGACCCCGGCAAGCCCGGGGAGCGTGAGGTTGCTGAAAGGCTGAACCATTCGCTGGTGGCGCGCGCCCTGCGGCTGGAAGGAACCTGCACCGGCGAGCACGGCGTGGGGCTACACAAGATGGATTTTCTGGTGACCGAGACCGGCGTCGGCGCGGTCGACATGATGCGCAGCATCAAGCGCGCGTTGGACCCCAAAAACATCATGAACCCAGGCAAGATTTTTACGCTTTAAATGACAGGCTGTTCGGCCTCCTCCGCAATTGCTTTGGCCATGTAGTCCATCTTTCTTTGGATGTCCAGGGAGGTGTCGGCGTAGCGTTGGGCGATGGGTCGGAATTCATCCTGGATTTCTATAAAGGCGTCGACCATGTCGGGATCAAAAATGCTGCCACGGCCATGAAAGATTTCTCCGACCGCCTGCTCGTGAGGCAGCCTCCGTTTGTACACGTGATCCGAGGTGATCGTATCGTAGGCATCCACAATTGCCAGCAGTCGTCCCGCCAACGGGATTTGCACGCCCGACAGACCTTGCGGATAGCCGCTGCCGTCCCATTTTTCATGATGACAATAGACGATCTCTTTCAAGGTCTTGATCGAATCACCCTGATAACCAAAATTCTTTTCAGCTTGCTCGATCACATCGCGCGCCTGCGTGGTGTGGGTTTTTATGATCGCGTATTCAACTGGGTTCAGGTTGCCCGGTTTGAGCAAAATCCAGTCGGGAATACCAATCGACCCCAAGTCGTGCAAGGGGGCGACATGAATTAAAACATCGATGTAAGGTTCTGTTAAAACCGCGGCAAACTGCGGGAGCGTTTGCAGGTGCCTGGCCAAAATTCTTACATAGTGCTGGACGCGAACAATGTGATGCCCACCTCGGGTTCCTGCCAGTATGGACATAGCAAATGCCGCCACCGCCAGGGCCGCAAGCGCCGGTTGGGTGGCGCCGTGCTGGCTGTCGTCAGAAGAGTTCAACATTGGTCTCCGATAGTCAATGGTTCTGCAAATGCGGAGTTTAGGCTACTGCGGAAACGTCTAGCGCGCAGCGCAACGCGTCAGCTTCTCAATCAAGCCATTGAGCTCATCCAATGAACCAAACTGGATGCTCAACTCACCCATTTCCTCCATACGCCCGGCCCGTTTGACACGTTTTTTCACACGCACTTCGACGGCAGCAGCAAGCAGGTCAGACAGTTCTTCTTCCACCCGCCTCATATCCCGCGACTTCTCCTGTTTCGGCTTACTTGAAGTCAATGTGAACTCGGCACTGAGCTTCTTGGCCAGGCTCTCGGCTTCTCGTACCGACATTTTCTTGGCGCTGATTTGATTTGCCGCTGTAATCTGGGTCGCCCGATCCAGTACCAGAAGCGCACGGGCATGGCCCATGTCAAGGTCACCGGCCATCAACATGGTTTGAACCGGATCGGCCAAGTTGAGCAACCGCAGCAAGTTGCTGGCTGCACTACGCGAACGTCCCACGGCCTGCGCTGCCTCTTCGTGAGTGAGCCCAAACTCTTTGACTAGACGTTGCAGGCCTTGAGCTTCTTCCAGAGGATTCAGATCCTCACGTTGAATGTTCTCTATCAATGCCATGGCGGCAGCGTCCTCATTGGAGACCTCCCGCACCAACACCGGCACGCTGTCCAAGCCGGCCAATTTGGCAGCCCGAAAGCGGCGCTCTCCCGCGATAATTTCGAACTTTCCCAGGTTCTCGCCGTCCTGTAGCCGCCGCACCAGAATCGGCTGCAGGATGCCCTGCACCTTGATCGATTCGGCCAACTCATATAGGGCTCCCTCGTCCATTCTCGTGCGTGGCTGGTACCTGCCGGGCAGCATGTCGGTCAGCAGCAATGACGCCGGCATACCGGGGCTTATGGGGTTACCGGCGGATGCATCAAATGACGCTACATCATTCACTTTCGGGCCTAGCAGCGCTTCGAGTCCGCGGCCCAAGCCTTTGGGTTTTTTGGAAACCATTCAATTGTCCTTCCTAAATATTTGCAAGCCAGATCATCAACTCTTTTTGGGACCTAGCTGAGAATTGCGGGGTCGGCCCTAGGCTCCCGCTTCAACTGATCAAGAATCTGATGCCCGTACAACCAACCATCCAGACCCGACTCAGCATTGATGTGCCCCTGCCAGCCATGGTCGATAAAATCGGAGCCCCAGTCGGTGGCGAACTGATTGGCCCGCTCAAAGCTGCAATAAGGGTCGTTGCGACTAGCCACCAAAACATTTTTGAAGGGCAGTTTTTGCAGGGCGACGGGCAGCCAACTGTGCAGGACTCGGCGCAATTCTTCTCGCTCCGGGTCTCCCGGCGCGACCAGCAACGCCGCTTTAACAAGATGCGTGCTGTTCGAGCAGGCGGCCCAGGCAGACACCAGATGACAACCCATGCTGTGGGCCACCAGAACGGCCGGCTCATCGCACTGCAACAGTACATCTTCCAGTCGGGCGCTCCAGTCACCGCGCAGGGGGTGCATCCAGTCATGCTGCTCCACCCGCAAATAGCCGTGCGCTAGCTCCCATAGGCTTTGCCAGTGGTCGGGGCCGGAACTTTGCCAGCCCGGCAATATCAAAATGTTGTGCGGTTTCATTTCATTTTTGCAGCTCGTTGCAGTCGTTGCCTTGACTGGACTCGATGTAGCTACAAACTTTCGATACGCTCCACCATCTCCTGGGCAAATGCAACAAAGGCCAGTGCACCTTTGCTTGCGGGATCAAATACTACGCCCGGCACGCCGTAACTGGGGGCTTCGGCCAAGCGCACATTGCGCGGGATAACAGTGTTGAAAACCTTGCTGCCGAAATGCGTCTTGAGTTGCTCGCTGACCTGCTGTTGCAAGGTGATGCGGGGGTCAAACATGACGCGCAGCAAGCCAATGATTGCCAAGTCTTTGTTCAGGTTGGCATGCACCTGCTTGATCGTGTTGACCAGGTCCGTGAGCCCCTCCAAAGCAAAGTACTCGCATTGCATTGGAACGATCACACCATGCGCGCAGCACAGTCCATTGAGCGTCAACATTGACAACGACGGCGGACAATCGATCAGGATGAAGTCATACTCTTGATCCACCGCATTCAGTGCCTGCTTGAGGCGTTTTTCACGGCGCTCAACATCCACCAGTTCAACCTCAGCGCCGGCCAACTCTCGGTTCGCACCCAGGATGTCGTAACTGCAACCACCCTCCACCAACTTGTCGCTTTTAAGCCGCGCCTCAGCCACAGAGGCAGATTCAAGCAGCACGTCGTAAATAGTCAGTTCCAACTTGCGCTTGTCTACGCCGGAACCCATTGTGGCATTGCCCTGCGGATCGAGATCGATCATCAACACGCGTTGGCCTACCTTGGCTAGACCAGCCGCCAGATTGACTGTGGTGGTGGTCTTGCCAACACCGCCCTTTTGGTTGGCGATGCAGAATATTTTGGCCATGAGTTACTTACGAAGGTTGAAATGAAGACTAAATCAAAAGTCAGCGCGACAAGGCCAGCTTGACACCAAAGCCGATCAAAAACAGGCCGGCAACCTTTTCTAATGTTCTAACGATGATTGGGTTGGCGCGCAGGCGATCCGCCAGAAATCGAGTCAATAACACCATGGTCAAACCATAGGCAAAGGTCAACATTGCGATGGTCACGGCCATAAAGGCAAAAGTGGTTGTGCCTTGATGCCGGGCCGGATCCACAAACAACGGGAAAAATGCCATGTAAAAAACGATCGCCTTGGGATTCAGTAAAGTGATCACAAATGCCTGTCGCAGATAGTGATGCGCTTTAATATGAAGTATCGGCGCGGCACCCGGTTTGGCCAGCAGCATCTGGCAGCCTAGCCAAGCGAGATAGGCGGCACCAAGCCACTGCACGGCATTGAACGCGGCGGGATAGGCGCCGAGCAGCGAAGCAACACCTGCAACGGCCAACCACATCAGGACCTGGTCTCCTAAAATGACACCGAGGGTTGCCGCCAAACCACCCCTGACGCGACCCTTGCTGGTGCAGGTGATGAGGGCCAGATTACCAGGTCCCGGGATCAATAAAAAAACAACGATTGCGACGACGAATGCGCCATAGTCGACGATACCAAACATGGGGTTTTTCTCTCTAGAGGATAGGGGAGTTTACGTTACGTTTTGCGCATCCACACAATGCATCGCTCGGCATTTAACCCCGGCACCGTCAGTTGTTCCACGTGAAACACTCCCACATCGGCAGGCAAGGCGGAGATTTCACCATCCGGACGCTTACCTTTCATGGCCAACCAGAATCCCTCCTTGGCCAGCGCTCCCGATGACAAGCGCGTGAAGTCAGACAATGAAGCAAAGGCGCGCGAGCTGATGACGTGGTAGTTGTCCGACAGACTCTCGACCCGCGCATGCACGCCGCGCAAATTGGGTCGCTTCAATGCGGCAGCCGCCTGCCGAACAAATGCCACTTTTTTGGTCACTGTGTCGACGCAATCCACCAGCACATCTGGGCAGCAAATTGCGATAACCACACCCGGTAAACCAGCACCCGAGCCAACGTCAAGCAAGTGAATTTTTTCTGCGTCTGAAACATTACCATCAAGCAATGCGCTGTGGTACCCGCCCGCCAACTGCGCTCGCAGCGGCGCTATCACGGCCAAACAGTCCAGCAGGTGGTGCGTCAGCATTTCGGCCGGATTGTGCACCGCCGTCAAGTTATAGACCCGAGTCCACTTCTGGATTAAAGCCAGGTATTCCAGCAGCGCGCCAATTTGTGCATCATCCAGCGCCAGTGTCAGATCGATCAACCCTTGGCGCAGCCTCATTTCCATGCCACCCATCAAGCAAGCGCCTCATCCGTAGTCCCGCCAGATGAGCTCCGCTCACTCGCCAACACAAACTCCTTTGACTTGCTTTTCTTCAAGTGAACCAACAGCAAGGAAATGGTGGCGGGTGTGATACCTGAAATGCGCGATGCTTGGCCCAAGGTCTCCGGCCTCAGCTTGTCCAGTTTCTGTCTGGCCTCGATACTTAAAGCGGACACATTCATATAGTCCAACTCCTTCGGCAATCTGAGCTGCTCATAGTGGAGCGCACGACTCACCTCAACTTTTTGACGATCAATATAGCCCGAGTACTTGGCTGTGATCTCGACTTGCTCGATCACCAGCGCCGAAAACATGGCCTGTGCCGAAAGGGGGTCACTTGTTTCACGTGAAACATTTGCGTCCAGTTCTAGATTGGCGTATTTGCCGTCATTCAGGGACATCAGGTCGGCGTAACTCACATCCGGTCGACGCAGCAAATCGGCGAGGTTGTATTCATGATCCAAAACCTTGCCCAACACACGCTCCGATTCAGTTGCGCTCAAATTCTTGGGGTTTACCCAGATTGAACGAAGGCGCTCTGTTTCACGTGAAACCACGTCCTGCTTTCGACTGAACGCATCCCAGCGCTGGTCATCCACCAAACCCAGCTGTCGCCCAACTTCAGTTAGGCGAGCATCTGCATTGTCTTCCCGCAGCTGCAACCGGAACTCAGCCCTGCTGGTGAACATGCGATAGGGCTCAGTGACACCTTTGGTGATCAGGTCATCAACCAGTACACCCAGATAGGCCTCATTCCGAGCCGGCACCCAGGTTTCTTGCGACCAGGCTGTTGCGACCCCGGCATTCAGAGCAGCATTGACGCCGGCAAACAAGCCTTGAGCAGCCGCCTCTTCGTAGCCCGTCGTGCCATTGATCTGCCCGGCAAAAAACAAACCGCTGATAGCTTTGGTCTCAAAGTTGGTCCTGAGTTGCTGCGGATCGAAGTAGTCGTATTCAATGGCGTAACCTGGCCGCAGAATGTGGGCATTCTCCAGTCCAACCATTGATCTCACCAAAGCATACTGAACGTCAAAAGGCAAACTGGTGGAAATACCATTCGGGTAATACTCGTGCGTCGTCAAGCCTTCTGGCTCCAGAAAGATCTGATGGCTATCTTTGTCGGCAAAGCGGTTGATCTTGTCCTCAACGCTAGGGCAATAGCGCGGTCCCACACCCTCGATCTTTCCGGTAAACATGGGGCTGCGGTCAAAGCCGCTGCGGATGATGTCGTGCGTCCACTCATTGGTGTGCGTGATCCAGCACGACATTTGTCGTGGGTGTTGCTCAACACGGCCCATGAAGCTGAACACCGGCGTTGCCGGGCTCATTCCGCCAGGCATGCCATCACCAGGCTGCTCAAGGCACTTGCTGAAATCAATCGAGCGGCCATCGAGGCGCGGCGGTGTGCCGGTCTTCAATCGGCCTTGCGGAAGCTTTAGTTCTTTTAACCGGGCGCTCAGGCGCAGCGCCGGTGGATCGCCCGCTCGACCCGCCGCGTAGTTATTCAAACCGACATGTATCTTGCCATCCAGAAAAGTGCCTGCCGTCAGCACCACCGTTCTAGACCGAAACTTGATACCCAACTGCGTTACCGCGCCAACCACCCGATCACCCTCCATCAGCAAGTCGTCCACCGCCTGCTGAAACAACCACAAATTGGGCTGGTTCTCCAAACGGCGACGGATCGCGGCCTTATATAAAATGCGATCCGCCTGGGCTCGTGTGGCGCGCACTGCCGGACCCTTGCTGGAGTTAAGGATGCGAAACTGGATACCGGCTTCATCTGTGGCTGCTGCCATGGCACCACCCATCGCATCCACCTCCTTGACCAGGTGGCCCTTACCGATGCCGCCAATAGACGGGTTGCAACTCATCTGTCCCAAGGTTTCAATGTTGTGACTGAGTAGCAGCGTTTTACAGCCCATGCGGGCAGCCGCCAGCGCTGCCTCGGTTCCGGCATGCCCGCCACCGACAACGATGACATCGAAATTCTGCGAATAAAACATGGTTATGACTATGAATGGCTGCGGGGCAAAATGTGGCGCCATGTGCACGGCTGTGCAAGTCATGATTTTACCGGGGGATCAAAATCCCGCGGCACAAATCAATCCGTTGCGCCTTTCGCCTCCAGCGCAGTCAAGGACAAAATATCAATGCGGCCATAACCCACAGTCACCACCCCATCATGCGCCAACAGCTTCAACTCCCTGGACAAGGTTTGCCGGGTCACCCCCAGCATCATGGCAAACGCCTCCTGCGAGACCATGACCGTTGGACGAAAATCGCGTGCCATGGTGGCATCACCACGTGACAAGGCCAGCAATCGGCGCGCCACACGCGTGCTGATAGAGCGCAACATGGCATCCTCCACCAAACCGTACAGCAAGCGAACTCTGGTCGATAGTAAAACCATCATGGCGCGAGCAAACGAAGGGCTCGCAATCAACCCTTCAAACGCCGTCTGCCCCACCATGAGCACCTCAGCAGGCTCAAGCGCTGTTACGTCGTGCGGACGCGGCAAACCGTCAAGCAAGGACGTCTCACCAAACCAGTTGCCCGCCTCCAGCAACGCCAAAATTCCTTCTTTGCCATTTTTCCGTAGCGTCGACACCTTGAACGAGCCACTCACCACGCCAAAGAATCCACCAGGCGCATCGCCTTGGCGGTAGAGCATTTCACCGGAGCGCAAAAGGAGTCGCTCGCCGGCAGCCAGTAACAACTGACGATTGCGCTCAGGTAGACTGCCAAACCAGGGGTTGGCTTGCATGGCAGCAGGGATTTTTAGCTTGAGTTTGGAATGCACTCCTTATTTTCTCCCGGTAAATACCCTAGATTGTCAAATTTTTGACATTTCAATGTCAAGTAAAGACTTACCGTCTGGCGCTATTCAATTCATTTTTTAGAAAACCCTCCATCAGCGTTCTACCGGGCGTCTTTCAGCGCGGTGAAATTCTTGTGGCCAGCCTACAGAAAATTTGCCAACAAGTCTCCGAATCTTCTCACCAGGTAATCCACACTCAACAAGGTATCTCCCAGTGCAAAATAAAATTTTTGATTACGTCGTTATTGGTGGTGGTGCGGCCGGTTGCGTCGTAGCAAGCCGCCTGACAGAGAACCCCGAAATCTCCGTCTGCTTGCTTGAAGCGGGTGGTCCTGACAGCTCAGCTTTCATCCAGGCACCTTTAGGGTTCGCTGCTACCGCGGCTCTGGGAATTCACAACTGGAACTACAACACTGTTGCGCAACCAGGCCTGAACGGGCGGCGTGGTTTTCAGCCACGCGGCAAGGTGATGGGCGGCAGCAGTTCTGTGAATGCCATGGTCTACACCCGCGGCAATCCGCTGGACTATGACCACTGGGCCGCTCTGGGCAACCCAGGGTGGGCTTTTAATGACGTTTTACCCATCTTCAAGCGGGCCGAAAACAGTGAATGCTTTGGCGCCAACGACTATCACGGCGCAGGGGGCCCTCTCAATGTAAGCTACCTGCGCAGCCCAAGCAGTATCAACCAGGCTTTTCTGGAGGCCTGTGTTGAGCAAGGTGTGCCTAGAACCGATGACTACAACGGCGCATCCCAGTTAGGTTGCGCACCGGCGCAGGTGACACAAAAAAATGGTGAGCGTTGCAGTGCTGCCAAAGCCTACATTACGCCGCATTTGGGACGGCCCAATCTCACCGTCATCACCGAGGCGCACACGCAGCGCATCCTGCTGGACGGCAATCGTGCGGTCGGCGCAGAGTTCATCAGAGCCGGGCAAGTTCAGCAAGTTCTGGCCAAGCATGAAGTGATTTTGTCGGGCGGCGCTTATGGTTCACCGCAGTTGCTCATGCTCTCCGGCATCGGTCCCGCCGCCCATCTTCGCCAACTGGGCATCCGTGTAGTGCACGACCTTGCTGGTGTCGGGCAAAACCTGCACGACCATGTCACCGCCGTGTTGATCTACCGCACGCAGCGCAAAGAGGCAACTTTCGGGCTTTCCTGGTCAGGACTTGTAAAGATTGTTCGCAGTATTTTTGAATGGCGCAAATTGCGCAAAGGCATCATCACCAGTAACGTCGCGGAATCGCAGGCCTTTTTGTTTGCCGACAAAACAGAGCCCTCGCCCGATATCCAGTTGGCGCTATGCACCGGCATTGTCGACGACCACACCCGCAAAAACCACCTGGGTCACGGCTACACACTGCACGTGACATTAATGCGACCCAAAAGCCGCGGCAGCGTCACGTTGCAAAGTGCAAACGCCAAGGATGCACCTCTGATCGACCCCAATTTTTTATCAGAATCGGCTGACATGGCCAGTCTCATCAAGGGAACACAAATCGGCTACGACATCATGCAAGGCCAGGCTTTTGCGTCGTACCGCGGCGAGATGCTCTACCCAATGGAACGAAACAACCCACAGCAAATCGAGCAATTTCTGCGTGACCGCGCGGACACTGAATATCACCCTTGCAGTACCTGCAAGATGGGCCCGGCCAGCGACCCGATGGCCGTAGTAGACCCGACCTTGCAGGTTTACGGAATGGAAAACCTGCGGGTGGTGGACGCATCCATCATGCCGAAACTGGTTTCCGGCAACACCAACGCACCCACCATCATGATCGCCGAGAAAGCCTCTGACATGATCAAAGCCGCATATGACAAAACGGTATTGACGACTGCAACACTAACTGCGTAGTCCGACCAACCACTACTACTTGCCAAAGATTTTTTTCAGACCGTGGCCCAACTTGTCACCCACCGAAGCGCCAACCCCGGTGCCAACGCCGGGCATGACGGCTGTACCAATCGCCGCACCGATCAATGCGCCATGAGCCAGCGTCACCTCTGGCGCGTCCAGCGTACCACCCACCAACAGCGGCACACCTACGGCACCACCTAAAGTGGCCGCCGCCAAATCCACATTAACCCGCCCACTCAAAGCCCTGCTGGGGGCAACGGTGACATTCCCGTTGGCGCTCAATACCCCCGAACTCGCCGCCAGATTGGTGAGTTGGACCGTGCGGCCCCGGGAAATGACCTGACCCCCAAAGGTGTCGAAAGAGGTCTCGCCGCCACGACTCAAGCCCACGGTCTTGACCGCTTTCGCCAGATCGACACCATGCAGCACGGCCTGCCCCACCGTGAACTTGCTGTGCGTCTGCAACCCGTCAGCCAAAGCGCCAATACTGGCGGCGTGCACTGAAAGTGTGGTAACAGCGTCCAGCCGTCCACTCAATACAGCCTGGGGTGCGGTGGACAGTGCTGCCACTTCGACGGCTTTGGTTTGCAGTTGTCCAGCAAGAGAAAATGCAGTGCCCAACTGAGGCGATTCCTGCAATTGAAATGCGCCCTTCACGGTACCGCCGCCTACATTTACCAGCAAGGTCCAGTCTTTACCCTGCCGCTTCAGGTCGGCGACTGCGCCATGCCATTGCCCCTTCAGTACCTTGATCGACACCACCTCTGGCATCCCCCGCTGGTCTAAATATGCATCGGCATCCAACACCGTGCTGGTGCCCTTGACGCTTACCCAGGTCACCTTGTCCAATATGGTCCGACGCGGAATGTATTGAAACGTGGTGTTGCCCGCACCCTCTGCTTCGTGTGCGGTCGGCGCTGAAAGATTCCTCTTGGCCAGCACGACCAGCAGGGCATCGATGCCGGCCTGCGGCAACATCGCGCCATGTACCCATACTGTCGCCAATTCGAGCCGCCCCAGCAACAATGCGCGCCATGAAGGACGCAACTCAAGACGCTCCAACTTCAGCGCCGGATCAGTCTGAATCTTGATGCCTGACAAAACCACCGCAGGCAAAGGCCATACAACCACCTCCATACGATCAATTCCGGCTGTCACGCCCAATGCAGCGCTAACTTGCGACTCGGCCTTTATCCTGAAATCTTCTGTCCCAATCCAGTGCTGCAATGTCCAACCACCCGCAGCCAACAGCGGCATCAGCAACATCGCAGTCAGTAAAAGCAATTTAATGAGTCGGTTCATGCGAACATTTTGCCCGATAGACTGAAGAGTTGGCCGACTGTGAACCGGGTTCAAATAACCTCAATAACGCAAAATTTCTCGGCACCAGCTAGCATCGGAGCTTGAACACTTTTTTGTTTTTCTTGACCTAACCAGGAATCCATCATGAAGCTCTATTACTCACCCGGCGCGTGCTCGCTATCACCCCATATCGCCTTGCAGGAGTCCGGTCTGTCTTTTGAAGCCATCGCCGCCCCGACCAAGACCCATAAATTGGCCGATGGCACCGATTACTACACCATCAACCCGCTCGGTTATGTGCCGCTACTGGTACTTAACAACGGCACCCAGTTGCGTGAAGGCCCGGTCATCGTCCAATACATTGCTGACCAGGTACCCGCCAAAAACCTGGCTCCTGCCAGCGGTACTTTTGAGCGCTACAAACTGCAGGAATGGCTGAACTTTATTGGTACCGAATTGCATAAGGGCTTTTCACCGCTGTTCACTCCCGGTATGCCTGAAGAGGCCAAAGACATCGCAAAAAGCCGATTGATTTCCCGTCTTCAGTGGGTCGACAAGCAACTGGTTAACTCCCCTTATCTGATGGGCGAATCGTTTACTGTGGCAGATGGCTATCTGTTCACTGTGGCGGGTTGGGCCAAGCATGTCGCCATTGATACTTCTACCTTGACTAACCTAAACGCCTTTTTAGGCCGCGTCGGCGCTCGTCCAGCCGTTCAGAATGCCTTGCGCGCCGAGGGTTTGATCAAGTAAACCATTGGCTCAAATCAGGGAAGAACCAGCTTCCCTGTTGAACGGCTGTGTTTTTTCAGAATTGGGTTTTCAGCACCACTATATCTAACGCTGTCAAAGAATAACCTTGTGCATAGATTTGGTACAACCGGCTACTTATCCACAAAGAAGTTCAAGTCGCCAAAGTTGTTCAGATTCTCGCTACAGTAAAGAAGCAGAGTAGCCTACATGGGTTGAACTTGTGCAAACCCCTGATTATTAAGTGAAATTGTGACTTATCCACAATTCAGACCGTGCTCTATCTACTACTACTATCTTTAAATGGACACTTAAGAAGATAGATAAGAAAAAACTAATATTAGATAAATTTTTCTGGCTTCCATCGTTTGAGTAGCAACGCGTTGGCCATCACACTGACCGAACTCATGGCCATGGCGGCGCCGGCAACCACCGGATTCAAAAATCCGAACGCCGCCAGCGGTATGCCGGCCACGTTGTAGGCAAAAGCCCAGAACAGGTTTTGCCGGATCTTGCGCACGGTACGGTTGGAAATATTCAACGCCTGTGCCACCAAAGCCGGTTCACCCCGCATCAAGGTAATACCGGCTGCGTGCATGGCGACATCGGTGCCATTACCCATGGCAATGCCAACGTCGGCTGCAGCCAGTGCCGGCGCATCGTTCACGCCGTCACCCACCATGGCCACCGTATGGCCGCCAGTTTTGAATGCCATGACACGCCCGGCCTTGTCACCAGGCAATACTTCAGCCATGACTTCTCCCTCTTGCGGGCGCAAACCCAGGCGGCGTGCCATAGCTTCAACGGCGCCCCGGTTGTCACCCGACATCATCACCGTCTTGATACCACGTGAGCGCAGAGCCGCTAAAGCTTCTTTTGCCCCTGGCTTGGGTTCATCGCCAAAAGCCATCAAGGCGCGCAGGATCAGGCCCTGACTGGTCCGTTCGGTCATGGCCGATACAGTGGCACCCTGCGCTTGCAGTTCGCCAGCCTGGCTCGCCATAGCGGTGATATTGACGCCCAGTTCATCCATCCAGCGCAGACTGCCGATCAGAAAACTGCGCGCACCCACTTTACCTTCGCTGCCGCGGCCCGGCACAGCGCGCACGTTGTCTGGCACTTCAAAACTTAAACCCATCATCTGTGCCCGATTGACAACAGCCCGCGCCAGCGGATGTTCACTACCGCTTTGCAAACTGGCCGCCACTTTCAGTACCTCGTCTTCGGTCATGCCAGGTGCCGTGTGCAAGGCAGTCAATGTGGGTCGGCCTACGGTGAGGGTGCCGGTTTTGTCAAACACCACAATATCCACCTTGTGCGCCAATTCCAGCGCCTGGGCATCCTTGATCAAAATGCCAAATTTCGCGGCTACGCCAGTGCCGGTCATGATGGCCGCCGGTGTCGCCAATCCCAGCGCGCAAGGGCAGGCAATAACCAGTACCGCCACGGCACGGATTACCGCAACTTCAAACGGTTGACCGGTTAGCCACCAAGCCAGCAGGGTGATCAGTGCAATCGCCAGTACCACCGGCACAAACACCGCACTGACCTGGTCCACCATACGTTGAACCGGCGCCTTGGCCGCTTGCGCGTCTTCCACCAGTCGGATGATGTTGGAGAGTACGGTCTCATTTCCCACTGCCAGCACCTTCATCACAATGCGACCCTCACCGTTGATGGAGCCCCCGGTCAGGGCCGCGTTCAGGTCTTTGACAACCGGCAGTGGTTCACCAGTCAGCATCGACTCGTCCACTTGTGTTTGACCCTCCAGCAACCGGCCGTCCACCGGAAAACGCTCACCAGGCTTGACTACCAACAGATCGCCCGCCAACACCTCGGCCACCGGCACATCCACTTCGCCATCCACCCCTTTAAGATGGGCGACGTCCGGGCGCAAGGCATGCAATGCGCGAATGGCGGACGTGGTTTGCCGTTTGGCCCGTGCCTCGAACCATTTGCCCAGCAGCACCAGCGTCACCACCAGGGCCGAACCTTCGAAATACAGGTGCACCATGACGTTGGGCTCAGCACCAAACACTGAACTCAGCCATAACCAGGTTGACAGGGCCCAGCCCGCCGTTGTACCAATGGCCACCAGCAAATCCATGTTGCCGGTCAGTCCTTTGAGCGCATGCCAGCCGGCCTTGTAAAAGCGTCCACCCAAAATGAATTGCACTGGCGTCGCCAATGCAAACTGCAGCCAGGCGGCCAACATCCAGTGTTGGCCCAATAGGTCGCCGATCATGGGCAGGGCCAACGGGACCGACAGCGCAAGCCCGAAGGCGACCGGCATGAACCCGGCCCAGGGTGAGGTATCTTGTGCGTCAATCGCGGCGTTGGCTGCCACCGGCTCGTAACCGGCATCGCGCACAGCGCGGCGCAAACGGGCCTCCATTTGCTCAGAAGGAGCATAGACAACGCGGGCTGACTCGGTGGCCAGATTGACCGTGGCATCCTGCACACCAGGTACTTTTTTAAGCGCTCGCTCAACCCGCGCCACACAAGAGGCACAGGTCATGCCGCCAATGCCAATGTCCAATGGGGCGGAGAAAACAAGGGGTGTTGAAGTTGTATCCATACCCGCAAGCCTAATCCTTCCCATGATGGTAATGTCAAGATTTATTTATTTCGCTTGACCTTACCCTGATGGTAAGGTTCAAAATACACCGACTTTCAAAGCATTTGTTTTCATTTACATTTATAGACAGGAGTTTTACCATGAACCAGACCTTTACCGTCTCCGGCATGACTTGCGGCCATTGCGAAATGGCAGTCGCGCGCGCCGTGAAACAAGTCGACCCGCAAGCCGAGGTCAAGATTGATCGCAGCAGCGGCAAAGTCGAAGTGGCTTCCGAGCAGGCCCGTGAACTGCTGGCCAAAGCGATTGCAGATGAAGGCTACGCCGTTGCAGCCTGAGACGCCGTGGCCGGTGGCCATTGGCACTGCGGCGAAGCTCTCGCAAGTGTCGGCCAAGATGGTGCGGTACTATGAATCGCTCGGGCTGCTCACACCTGTGGCCCGCACAGACAGCGGCTATCGCCAGTATTTTGAAGCTGACGTACGCACCCTGCAGTTCATCAAGCGCGCTCGTGCTTTGGGCTTTTCGATGGCCGAGATCTCTGAACTGGTAGGTCTGTGGAACAACCGCAGGCGCGCCAGTGCCAGCGTCAAGCGCATTGCCCAAAAGCATGTCACAGACCTGGCACAACGCATTGAGGCGATGCAGGCCATGCAACGCACGCTGGCGTCCTTGTTGGACCACTGCCATGGTGACGAGCGGCCCGACTGCCCGATCCTGGACGACCTGGCCGGCCATTGCTGCCCCGCCACCTGATGGACGCTGCTGCGCTGCCCGCAACACTCTACCCGGCGCTGGCGCAGGTGCGTCCGTCGCTGGCCGAGTTGGGTCCGTTGGTTGCGCCGCTGTCGGTGCCGCCCGGCACTGTTTTGTTCAGTGAGAATACGCCTTGCCAGGGCTTTCCGCTGGTGCTGCAAGGCGAGATCAGGGTATCGCGCAATTCGGCAGATGGCCGTTCACTGGAGTTGTACCGGGTCGTGCCCGGCGAGCTGTGCCTGGTGTCATCGGCCTGCCTGTTTCGCAGCCAGCCGCTGTCGGCCCACGGCATCACCACCAAAGCCAGCACCCTGCTTCTTATTGCGCCCGACATCTTCATGCGTTGGCTCGAAACCCCCGCATTTCGCAACGAGGTGCTGGGGCTGTTTGCCGAACGCATGGCCGACCTCACCAGTCTGATTGACGCTGTGGCTTTTCACAAGCTGGACCGTCGGCTGGCGGCGGCTCTCCTTGGACACGGCCAGCAGTTGGCCGTTACCCATCAGACGCTGGCCAATGAGCTGGGCACCGTGCGCGAAATGGTCACCCGGCTGCTGCGCCGCTTTGAGCGGGAAGGCTGGGTCACACTGGGCCGGGAACAGATCCAAATCGTCAACAGCACCGCCTTGCGTGACTTCAGTCACAGACCTTGAGGCAAACAAAGCGCCTAATCCCGTATCAACAACTTTTTGAGGAGCTTTCATGAATTCAAACGTCGGCGGCATAGACCGCATTCTGCGCATCGTGGTCGGTCTGGTGCTGATAGGCCTGACGCTCACCGGCAACATCGGTGTCTGGGGTTGGTTGGGCGTTGTGTTGGTAGCCACCGGTGCCATCGGCTGGTGCCCGCCCTATGCCTTGTTTGGCTGGAACACCTGCTCAATGAAGAGCAAGACCTGATCAGCGGTCAGGCAACAGGGTTATCCAACTGTTGTACTCAGGAAACTGAATCAATCGCCGTCTTTAAACTCCCTTGCCGATTCATTGCGATCATCCGTCGACGACAAGACCGATAGATCAAGTTGACGGATGGCGCCCATCCAGATTGCGAAGTCTGTGTGGTCCAGCAGTTCGTTGCCGGTTACCGGATGAACAAAGACCACCAATCCTTTCCTGTTGAGCGCCAGCCAGGGAACGAACTCAGCAAACAAAGCTGGCGTGAAGGAGAGCTGGCAACTCCAGTCCGGGTGCGGACCTACCGGTCTCTCATGCATGCGCCCCATACGCAGATGGAACAAGCGTGCTGCACTTTCGCACAGGTTGCGCGCTTGCTCCAGGCTGTCGCCGGCAAAATAGACATGGGCGTGATAGCCGTAAATGCGGTACTTTGGATCGGTTTTCATGTCAGGCAGCTACCACCTCTCCCCCCAGCGCCGCCAGCAAATCCGGCAGCAGTTTGCGCAACTCGCCGGTGGCAATGGCCCAGTCGGTGTCAAAGCCATCGTCTTTGCCGGTGAAGGCGCCTTCAAACACCACCTCCAAAAACGCCAGCTTCTTGAGCTGCAGGCTCTCGGTCAACACGAACGACACGCGGTTGTCCCAGGTCAGCGCCAGTCGGGTCGGCAGCTTGCCGCCCTCAACATGTTTCTTAACCTCGTCGTTGTCCAGCGGGTGGCGCGAATAACGCACCACCGACTTGGATTCATCAGCTGCCTTCAACTCACACTCACGGTCGACGCTGAAGCCTGCTGGCGCCTGCTGGCTGACCAACCATTCGGACATGGCCGCGGTGGGTGAAACCTGGGTGTTGATGAGTGTTAACGCCAGCCCATCGAGCGACTTCACCAGCGCCGTCACCACTTCATCCGATTTGGTTTGGCTGGCGGCATCTATCACCAACCGTTGCGCCTTGGGGTCAAGCCACACGACGATCGTGGCTTGCTTGGTGAAGGCCATCGGCAACAGTTCAAGCCGGATGTCGTCCTTGATGTCCCGCGTTTCTTTCTTGCCGGGTTTGCGCCCAGTGGTTGCCTCAATGTGGGCAATGCGTTCTTTGGCTTTGCGCGCAACCACCGAGCCTGGCAAGGTGCGGGTCTCGACCATGAGCTTAAGTATCAACTGCCCGCCCACGGCTTCCACCAGCGGGCCATTGGCCTCGCCGCGGGGCTCCACCCAGCCGATCGATTTCTCCTGGCTGGCACCACACTCGATAAAGCGCGCGCCTTGCAGGCTTTGCTCCATTTGCGGCACGGTTGCGGACCACCCCGGTCCGATTCGATAGACGATCACGTTCTTGAACACTGGCAGCCTTTATGACGATTGATTTTGCTTGAGCAGGGTCAATCATCCCATCAAAACCAGCCTTTTTTAGGGCTCAACTTTACAAACACTTATCTGCTTGTCATGCAGCAGATACAGAAGAAGCACACACTTGATCCCAGCCTGATGCCATGTTTTGAGCGTCAGACCTATTCAAAAGGAAGCTCACATGAAATCAGTTTTTAAACCGCTTTTGCTTGCTGGCCTATTGGCCACTGCAGGCTTTGCCGCTTTTTCACAGGCCCCGGCCATGGGTGAGCACGCCGGCATGATGGGTGCTGGCGGCATGATGCATGAAGGCATGGGCCACCCCGGCATGGGCAAGATGGATCCGGCCAAGATGCAGGCCCGCATGGAAAAACGCCAGGCGGCGCTGAAGGCGGCGCTCAAACTGACACCAGCGCAAGAGGGCACCTGGACCACCTACACAGCCGCCCTGAAGCCGCCGGCTGACATGATGGGCAAGCACGCGGATCACGCCGAAATTGCCAAGCTGCCAACGCCCGAGCGGATTGACAAAATGAAGGCTTTGCATGCCCAACATGTGGCTGACATGAACTCCGCCATGGATAAACGCGGCGACGCCACCAAAGCCTTCTATGCAACACTGACGCCGGAGCAGCAAAAAGTGTTCGATACCGCCACTGCGCGGTTTTATGGTTCTCCCGGACGCATGGGGGGCATGCGCGATGGAAAAGGTCCAGCTCAGCCCAAGCCCTAATTCAGGCCAGTAGTTTTTTCAGTTCACCGCTGTCAATCAGCGCGATCAGGTCGTTGGCGCCGCCGACCAGCACCCCTTTTACAAACACCATGGGCATGGTCGGCCAGCCGGTCCAAAGCTTGAGCGCATTGCGCTGGCGCCAGGTGTTGAAGTAGTTGCCGTATTCCAGATACTGGTGCGCCACACCGGCGTCGTCCAGCGCCTTGCGCGCTTTCTTTGGAAACGGGTTCATGCCCATGCCCACCACCACGACCGCATGCTTCGCCACAGCGGCCTGAACCTCACGCACGATGGTCTGTTCGTGGTTGGCAATCTTTTCCCGAATGGCGGGGTGAATATTGGATTCGTCAAGTAGGGTGCGGGGCATGGCAATATCCTAGGAGCTGGGAAGCAGGCATTATGCTTTGCCTGTCATCCACTTTTGTGACACTTGCCCAAGCTCTACACTGGCCCGCTTATGCAAACACCATCGCCCCAGACGCCCATAACTTCCGCTGATCGCACGCTACCGGGCGTGCGCACCGTCCCCCTGACCCAGCCCCTTCACTGGCTGGTGCGGGGGTGGCGCGACATGGCGCGCTGCGGCTGGATCAGCTTGGCGCACGGTCTGGCGCTGGCCCTTGGCGGCGCTGCCATCCTCATTGTTGGTCACAACCGCTTCTGGCTTATGGCTGGAGCTATCTCGGGCTTTCTGTTGGTGGCGCCCGTGCTAGCCAGCAGTTTGTATGCCTTGAGCCGGGCACTGGAGCATGGTGACAAAGCAGATCTCCGCGTGGTGCTGAAGACCTGGTTGAACTGGCAAGACAACCACTTCAATAAATTCAGCAACGACTATTGGTGCCTGGTGCAATTCGGCGCCTTGCTGGCACTGGCTGGCACCGGCTGGGTGATCACCTCGGCCGCCCTCATCACGTTGCTGGCGCCGCTACCGATCACCGCACCGCTGGATTTTGTCCGGCATGTCATGCTGGCCAAAAAAGGTTTCCTGTTTGAGCTTTGGCTGGCAATGGGTGGTGCCCTGGCGGCACCCATCTTTGCCTCGACGGTCATCACCATCCCGTTGCTGCTGGATCGACGGCTGTCGTTGATTCAAGCGGTTCTTGCCAGCTGGCGCGTCGTTTTGGCCAACCCCTTGCCGATGGCTTTCTGGTCGGCACTCATCATGGTATTGACGCTGCTGGGATTCGGCACCGCCCTGCTTGGCTTGATTGCGGTGATTCCGATGCTGGGCCATGCCAGCTGGCACGCCTATCGGGATCTTGTGGACGCCAGTGAGCTACCGCAACGGGAGCCGCACTGATGTTCGGTTACACAGAAGAGCAAATCGCCGCCTTCGGACTGACCTTTGGTGTTGGCGCTTTTATGCTCTACATGCTGTTCATCATCGGCCATCTGGCGTGGGAATCCAAGGCCGGTAAATTCGGCACTTTTGTCATATTTCTGGGTCTGGCCTTTGGCATGACCGGCTTCGTGGCGAAATACCTTATTCAGTGGGCGATCGGCATCAAGTGAACAAAAAACCTGGCACCTATCAGCCAAAGGGACGCACGCCGATCAACCAGCCGTGCAGCCACAAAGCAAAGGCTATCCAAAGACCAAATCCTATGGCCACGGTGATGCCGGTGGCCCCCGCCGCACCCCCAGGGTAGCGCGTACCAGCAACCCGGTCGCGTTTGCGAGCAGCGCTGAAACTGAAAATGGACCAAGCCAGAAACGAGCCGAACAAAACAACATGCGCCAGGTTGCCGTTCGCCAGCAAATGGGCCAATGCCCATACCTTGACCGCCAGTATCATGGGATGATGAAGGCGGGACTTGATTCCGTTGCCCGGCACATAAGTCGCCGTCAGCAAGACAAAGGCAATGAGGGTCAGCAGTGATGCGACGTGACGCATGCCCACCGGTGGACTCCACAACTGCACCGGCTGCTGTCGCGCCAAACCAAAGCCCCAGACAATCAAGCCAAAACCAAGCAATGAGGCCGCTGAATACAGGCCTTTCCAGGGCATCTCGCCGAGTCGCAAGCGGGTTTGCGTGCGCCAGTCGTCAGCCACGATGCGCACCGAGTGCACGCCCAGAAAAACAATCAACCCGAGAATCAGATAAGTCATAAAAACCTTTATTGATCAAGCGCCCAAGGCACAAGATTTTGCGCTTGTCCTTGGCATATTCGGCAACTCAAGCGCCAGCGCGTCGCTACTATAGTCCAGCTCACCGGTATGATGCGAGTCCTATTGCATTGCGGAACAGTTTGTTTACACTGCGCGTTCGATGTCAATCAAAATATTGGAGCTCCAATGAAACCCGTGATGGAATTATTAAAGAATCGTGATGCGACGGTTTTTCAGGTTGGTCCTTCAGTTACCGTTTTTGAAGCCCTGCGCCTGTTAGCCGAGTATGGCGTGGGCGCCATGCTGGTGATGGAAAAGGACAAGCTGGTGGGGGTTATTTCGGAACGCGATTACACCCGTAAAGTTGCCTTGCAGGGTAAAAACTCCAAAGAAACCACAGTCGCCGACATCATGACCCGCGATGTCATCACGGTCGCTCCAAATACCGACACCCGGGCCTGCATGGCATTGATGAGTCAGAATAAAATTCGTCACCTGCCACTAGTGGAGGGCTCGAAAGTGGTTGGCATGATCTCTATTCGTGACCTGCTGGACGACATCATTGCCGGTCAGGAGCAGACCATTTCTCAGCTCACCAGCTACATCAACAGCTAGCTCTCTAAAAGCCAAAAACGATGTGCAGAGGTAGCTGCGGATCCATCCGACGCCCTGATTTCTGCGCCCTTCCCGGTTAAGACCCTACGTTGGTATCAACATTGATTCTGTCCTAGGATGCCTGTGCCAATTGAGCTTGGGCCAATAAATAGTAAATAGCCAAAGGCTGGAGTTTCATGTGCTATGACAAGGCAAAAAAGGGGGTAGAAAATGACGGCGCCAGTTGTCCCGGTAAACGTAATTTCAATTTATCAGGTTAGCGGCCATCGGTCGCTTTTGCCGAGGCGTATGGCGCGTTGCACGCCAGACATGAAGATGGCGATTTTCCGCTTGAGTGCTGCATTGACCGCCAAAGGCGGGGAGTTTGTGCTGTCGGATTTGTTTCGCAGTTACGACATGCAACTGCAGGCGCATCTTGATTACACGTCTGGCAAGAAGAAGTCGTCCAGCCCTGCGCCGGGGGGCAGTCTGCACGAAGGGGGGCGCGCGTTTGATGTTGATTTGGGTGCGCTCAAGGTAACGTTGGCCGAGTTTTGGGAAATCGCGGCGAGTTTCGGTATCGTGCCGATCAACGCCAAGCCAGATCCTGGTGCGAGCGAGGCATGGCACTTTGAGTGCCGCGGTAGTCATCAACTGGTATACGACTACTATAAAAATAGTCTTGGGACAAATTTCGACGCCCCTTACAAGGCCATGGCCGCCAGCGCCATCGCTGCAATTGACGTTGCGGTGGACAAATTTGGTGACAAATCCCTCGGTGCTTGTATTCAGTCTGCGCTCATTCGCCTGGGCAACAACATCGGCAACATGGACGGCGATGTGGGCCCCAAAAGCAAAGCAGCACTGAGCTCGCTACAGCTTGGTGATTTATCGGCAGCCGAGCAACTGGCAGGTCTTGAGGTTCTGCTGCAAAAGAAATTTCCTGAGGAGTACTTTGATCGGACGCCAGATCCCGGCGTCATTCAGTAGATCAGGCTGGCACATTGCAACCGCTTGACGGAAGGCCTTTATTACAAGACAGCGCTGCACCTGATGGCGGTTTGGCCCAAGCGTTTTCCAACCGAGGACAGTGCCCAACCCTATGTGGCCAATCCCGAGAAACTGGCAAATTTCGTATATGCCAGTCGGTTGGGCAATGGAGCAGCCGCGGATTGAATGCACCGGCGGACGACATGACCGACGACAACGACGTGGAAGACTTCACCGAGATTACAACGCGCATCAATGGCGGCACCTTCGGCATCAAGGACCGGTTGGCGGCCTTGAACCAGATAGACGCCCACTTCGCCTGAAGAAATTTCGAAATATCGGACGTCGCCGATTCCTGAGCAAGCGACAAGCAACCAGGCGCTGCGTCGTTGGCGGGCTGGCCAAACTGCAAAGCTGCGGCACGGCTCGGCGAACCTAGTTGACATTGTCCCGTCATTTGATGCACGTCGTGGCCATTGGCCAGCGTCTCCCTGACGCTTAGTTTCTTTGTCTCAACTGTCCTGACAGCGCCGGCATCAATTTGATCGGCCGCGGCCCAACCGAAGGGAAGGGCAATTTCACCCGGACAACGCGGCACTGCGAGCGGACAAATTCGTCCACGCCGGCAACACCACGCTGGCACGCCAACTGCCAGTTATTTGCGGTAGGACAGTCGGACAAATCTGTCCGTGTCCGTGTCCGGTCGAAAGCCGCAAAGTCCAGTTCTGACAAGCACTTGCGAGCTGATTGGCGCTTGGCACCAAGTTTGCGTAACGACCTCATGCTTTGCCTCGGGTCGAACACTTGCGATGAATCCTGATGTCATGAACATCGCGCAACAGCTATCACGCTACCTGCGCAAGCACCCGGACGGCTGTGATACGGCCGAGGGCATTGCCCGTTGGTGGATTGACGCCGACGACGCGGCAGCACCCGTCGCCTTGATAGAAACCGCTTTGGAGTGGATGGTCCAGTGCCAGCTGATGGAGGCCTTGCCCGCCGCCGACGGGCGAGTTCGCTATCGACGTGCCAGCAGCGCCGCCGACCTCGACGCCAAACTTGCTGCGATGACCCGGGATCCACATTTGGTGTTTCCCGGCGACTCGATGCAACATTCGAAAAAGGCGCATTGATGGCCACCATCTCAGCTGTCCACGCCATGACCAGCGGCCTGGCACAACTGCTGTCGCGCAGCTACCAGCTGCATCCTGTTGCGGGCCTGAGTTGCAAGTTCGAGCCGGTCGGCATTTCGGACTTGAAAAAGCTCGATGGGCAAGATACCAAGGTCACCATTTTGCTGTATCGCATTACCCACAACGAACACCTGCGCAACCGACCACCAGCCACTTTGCCGACCGGGCGCCCTGCGCCGCTCACCATCAATGCCCACCTGCTGATTACCGTGTGGGCCGATGCAGCGTTGAAGGAGCAAAGCCTGCTGGCGTGGACTCTGCGGGAGCTGCATCTGCACCCGGTGCTGGACCGCAGTGTATTCACTGACATCGGTGGCTTCGGTGCTGGCGATATCGTCTCATTGGCACCCGAGGAACTGACGCTGGACGACCTGAGCAAACTCTGGCAAGTGCTGGTACCGCCGCTGCGACCTTCGCTGGGCTATGTTGCGCGCAACGTGATGCTCGATCTGGATACCGTGCCCGAGGTAGAACCGGTGGCTGCCGTGCGATTGGTTCTGGACGACGACGTAGCCAAGGTAAACCGGGGTGCAGCATGAACGAGTGCATCGACCGCCGCGTCTTTGGCGCGATCGAGTTTGTCGACGATCTGACTGGCGCACGCGTGCTGCAGACGCTGAATGTGACTGGCCCCGCTGGCATGAAGTTACTCAGAAATCGCAGCGGTCTGTATGTGATTCGCGAGCTCGAAGGCGAAGACGACTACACACACCAGTTCGATGCCGCGCCGACCCATCCGGTACGCTTGCCGTTCACGCTGAGCGTGCAGGATCCGCAGGCCCGCTACCTGCCACAAAGCTTTAGCTTGTCGCTGCCGCGTCTGCTGAATGCTCCGGGGCTGCCGGTTGACAATGCCGACAATGTCCTGCGCCCGCTATCGATTCGTTTGCTGCCTGGCGTCGCCCAGCCGCTGCGCGCCACCTGGGCCGTGCTGCGACTGCAAGTCGTGGTTGCTGGCAGCGTGCCGCCGGTGGGCTTGGTCAATGTGCTGGTTGAAGCCAGCCCCAGCGTAGCGGGACTGGGCCTGCGTCGCACGCTGACGGATCGTCATGGTGAGGCTTTGCTGATCATCGCCGACGCGCCGCCGATCCTGCCCCACAGCGGCCCCAAAGGGCTGACGCGCGAATTCAAAGTTTCCATTAGCCTGGTGCTTGACGCCAGCGTCGTGCGAACCAGTACCGACAAGATTTATCCGCTTCCAGACATGACCCTCATCCAGCAACGCCGGGCTGCCGGCGCAGACGCTGTGAGGGTCGTGTCAGCGAGCGAACAGCTGCTGTGCGCCGGACTGAGCCGACGTGCTGTGCAGAAGGTGACATGGCCCTGAAGCGAATTCAGGCAAGCCATATTTTTCAGGGTCCATGCCAAGGAGGTGAAACGTGCCCGAATACCTAGCGCCCGGCGTTTACGTCGAGGAAGTGAGTTTCCGATCCAAGTCCATCGAAGGGGTTGGCACCAGCACTTGTGCCTTTGCCGGTCCCACCCGCAAAGGACCGACCGGGGTGTCCCCCGAACTGCTGACAAGCTTCGCCGATTTCGAGCGAACCTACGGCGGCGTGGAAGACTTTTCTTTCGACGCTGACAGCAACGCGGCACACAACCGCAACTATATCGCCCATGCGGCGCAGGCCTTCTTCAACAACGGTGGCGGCCGACTGTATGTGGTGCGCGCCATGGGAAGCGGCGCGGCACGGGCCACGGCCAAGACCGACCCGGTAGTGGCCGGCTCGGGCGGTGGCGATCCCAAGGCTTGGTTCGAGGCACGCTCCATCGGCACCCATTTCAACGGTGCCAAAGTCAGCGTGCAGCAGGTCAGCTCGCCCACCGGCGCCAAGGCATTGGGCGGCCTGCCCGATGGCAGCGCCGTGCGCGTGCACAAGATAGACCCGAAGAAAGTGCCCAAAGACACCCAAGTGGGTGTCTGGGTCAAGACCGCCGGTGTCTGGACGCAAGTCGCCGCCCCGGCTACACCAGTGATCTCCGACTTGGTGGCGGAACTGGTCCCGGCCACCTACACCGCCGTGCTGCTGAGCTTCAACGTCAGCGTCGAAGTGAGTCCGCACGACATCACTGGCTATGCCGGTCTCACGCTGGGCAGCGCCAGCCCCAGCTACCTGGCCAGCGTGCTGGCCAACCAACCCGACACCCGCGCCGCCCAACTGGTGCAGCCGGTGGCGCTGATGATTGGCGCCGCCGCACCCTCGGCGCTGGAGTTGCTCAGCGCCTTCGGCGCCGGTGCGCTCGACAGCCAGGGCGCCGAACCGGTAAAGGTCTACACCCTGGTCAACGGTAAGGACGGTGCGGCTCCAGCGCCGAAGGATTACGAAGCGGCGCTAGGCATCCTGGTCGGCCTGGAAGACGTGTCGATTGTGGCCGCCCCTGGTTACTCGGCCTTCTTTTCCGACAGCAGTGCCGCCACCTATCAATCGATTCAAGACGCGTTGCTGACCCACGTGGCCGACCCGCGCCGCTATCGCATGGCGGTGCTCGACGCGCCGCCGAACGTCACACCCAACCAAATGCGCGACCTGCGGGGTCTGGTCGATTCGACACGCGCCGCGCTGTACTACCCCTGGATCATCGCGGCCAACCCGCTGGCTGGCCCCAACAGCACCCAACCCGGCGAGATCGCGTTGCCACCCTCGGGCTACGTGTGCGGTGTTTATGCGCGCAACGACATCGAGCGTGGTGTGCACAAGGCCCCCGCCAACGAGGTGGTACGCGGCGCACTGCGTTTTGAGCCGGCCGTCAACTTTGGTCAACAGGAGCTGCTCAACCCGATCGGGGTCAACTGCCTGCGTGCCCTGGACGGGCGAGGGCTGCGGGTCTGGGGTGCGCGGACCATCTCCAGTGATCCGGAGTGGAAGTACCTGAATGTGCGACGCTACTTCAACTACCTGGGCGCCTCCATTGACCGCGGTACGCAATGGGCCGTGTTCGAGCCCAACGGCGAAATGCTGTGGGCCAATGTGCGCGGCACGATCGCCGACTTTCTCTACAACGAGTGGCGCAACGGTGCGCTGCTGGGCAGCAAGCCCGAAGAGGGCTATTTCGTGCGCTGTGACCGCACCACCATGACTCAAAACGACCTGGACAACGGCCGCCTGATTTGCCTGATCGGCGTGGCGGTGGTCAAACCGGCCGAATTTGTGATCTTCCGTATCGGCCAAAAGACGGCTGACGCCAAGTCCTGATTTGAAGGAGCACAAAAATGATTCAACGCGATACACCCTACGGCGCCTTCAACTTCCAGGTCGATCTGGGCACTGGCGTCGTCGCCGGCTTTTCGGATGTCTCCGGGCTCGTCACCGAGATGACGGTGGCCGAATACCGCAACGGCAACGACGCGGAAAACCATGTTCGTAAAGTGCCCGGCATCCACAAGATTGGCGATGTCACCTTCAAGCGCGGCCTGATGGGCAGCAAGGATTTGTTCGACTGGATCAAGCAAACCCGCACCGACGGCTACAAGGCCAAGCGCACGGTGGTCATCCACCTGCAGGACGAGGCCCGCAACGGCCCGGTAGCAACCTGGCGACTGCAAGGTGCCATGCCGCTCAAGTACACCGGTCCGACGCTGGCAGGCAAAGGAGGCGGCGATGTAGCGATGGAGGAACTGGTGCTGTCTTGCGAGGGCTACCAGGTCGAGTAAGACCCCGGCTGATCGCGTGATCGCCTCGTCCCGCCCATCACCATGACCGCCGTCCGCCCACGTCTGGGTCTGAGCTTCGAGGTGGCTCCACCGGCTGCGAGCCACCCGCTACGCACCGACATCGCATGTCTGGTGGGGACGGTGGCGCGCCGCCGTCAAGCTGTGCCGCCCGACCCGCAGACGCTGCCCAGCGTGTTGCGGCGCTGGTTGCAGTCGCATCACATCGAGCGCGTCGGTGGCATGCCGCTGGGTCAGCTGCGGGTGGCACTGGCGTCGGTGCCGCACTTCATTGACAGCGTGCTGGCTCTGGCAGACACGTCAAGCCCGCTCCCGCAAGGCGACAGCGAACGAGAAACGCTGGCCGGATTTTTTTCCAGGCAGCTGTCAACGCCATCGGCGATGCTCGATTTTTCCGACTTGCTGCGCGCTTGCCGGGAACTGACTCCCCCTCCCGACGCGCTACTGGACGACTTGCGCGAGCGTGGCTTGACCCCGCGCGCACTCCAGGACACACAGCAGTTCGCCGTCTGGTCACGAGTGCAGCGCCTGCACAACCTGCCTGTTGCGCTGGACAGTTTTGCCGCCTTCGACACACTCTTTGCCTGGGAGCAACGCGGTATTCGCGACCGCGTGCTAAGAGTCGACGATGCGGTGGTTGCAACGCCGCTGGGGGTCGCGCTGCGCGCATTTTTTGGCGAGGGCGGACGCCGCGCTTACGTCGTGCGCAGCGGCGACCCCAGCCATCTGTTTGACACGGCGACTGACCGTTTCGCGGCCTGCTTTGCCCAGGGCGCCGGCACATCCGATGTCAGCCTCTTCGACACCGAGGCCGACCGCTGCCCGCAACTTCCAGGCATTCAGCGCATTGTCCGCCGTGGCGTACTGGCAGGCTTGACCGAGACCGGACGCCCAGTCGCCATGTCGGCCACCGAATGGGTCGGTCTGGAACACGTGTATGGCTTGACCGATGTAAGTTTCGTGCTGCTGCCGGACCTGATTGACGCTTGCGCTCAAGCGCTGCCGGCGGAACTGCCGCCGGCGCAACAGCTTGCTGCACCGGAGAGGTTTGCCGACTGTGTGGACGATGCGCCGACCGTCAACCCGAGTCCCGGTCGACGTCTGCCCCCGCCTCGGCTCAACAGCCTGGGCCTAGCGGTATGGCGCCAGTTGGTTAGCAGCGCGCTGCGCCTGTTGGACAATCCGGGACGCGCCTTTCACCGGCGCGACGTCCAGTTCCTGGCATCGCTGCCACTGCTGGGCGACGGGCGCGACTTGCCGGCGCCGGCGCAGTGGCTGGCATGGATGGCGCAGGCGCCGGGCTGGATGTCACCCCTGGCTGATGGCAGCGCCGAACTGCTGAGCGACCGCCTGCAACTGGCCTACCCGTGGTTGCGCACGGCGGATAGCAGCGATGCGCAAGGTGGGGTCGAGGCGCCGGAGGGCACGCTGGCCGGCGTGCTGGCCCTGGGCGCCCTGGAGCGCGGCTCGTACCGCTCCGCTGCATGGCGCCCGCTGGCGCGCTACCAGGACAGCCTGCCGACACTGGCCTGGAGCCAAACCACCCAGCAAACGGTATGGACGCCGCTGGGCGCCATGACCCTGGCGGAACGGGTATGCCTGATGGGACCGAGCCCGGCCGGACCTCGACTTCTGTCCGACGTCAGCTGTTCTGCAGATGCCAGCACACGGCAGGCCTCGGTGCGTCGCCTGATCAACGTGGTGGTGCAAGCGGCCCGCACGGCGGGCGACGAGTTTGCTTTCGAGGTCAACTCCGAGCGCCTTTGGATGCGGGTGCGCGAGCGCCTGTCGGATCTGATGCGGGTGTTGCTGACGGCCGGCGCCTTGTCCAGCGACGGCGTGCCCTTTGTGGTGCGCTGTGGACGCGACACCATGCGTCAAAACGATCTGGACGCCGGGCGTCTGATTGCGAACATAGACCTGCAACCGGCACAACCCATTGCGCGCATCGTGGTGGTATTGAACCTGCGCGACGCCGGCAGCATGCCAGCGCTGGCCCAGGCCGCATGAGCAAGTCAGGAACCGCCATGCCCGACGCCCTCAATCCCGCCAATGACCGTTTTGCCGCGCCGCTGTTCGGCTTCAAGTTTCAGGTCGAGTTCGCGCGCGAGCCGATTGCAGCGCGCGGTGGTGGCAGTGGCGCCAGCGGCGAGGAGCCCCTGTGCGAGGGATCGTTTTCGGAGGTGTCAGGCCTGGAGGCCGTGATGGAGACCAAAACCATCAGGGAAGGGGGTGCCAACTACGGCGCCCATCAACGCGCCGGACAGGTTAGTTTTTCCACGGTCGTGCTCAAGCGTGGCATGACGCAGGCGCGTGACCTGTGGAACTGGTGGGGTCTTTTTTCGGGCGCCGGTACCACTCAAGGCGCCAGTCGCAGCAACGGCGCCTACGCGCACCGCCTGACGGTTCGCATTACCTTGCTGGATATCGATGGTGTGGCTCTCATGAAATGGCGCCTTGAGCGCGCCATGCCGGTCAAGTTCAAGGCGTCGGACTTTAACGCCCGCGCCACCGACGTCGGCATCGAGGAAATCCACCTGGTGCACGAAGGTCTCTTTTTTGAGGCGGCCTGATCATGCGTATACCCGACGAACACAAGGCCAAGCTGTACAAGGTGGACCAGGGCAATCCGAGCCAGGAGCCGAATGCGGGCAGCGCCGACGCGGTGCTGGTTCAGTTCAACCCCACTTCGCTCTCGTATTCGGTGCAAAACACGCTGGAGAAAAAAGGGCGTGATGCCAACGCCAAACAGTTTGTCGCGCAAACCACGGCCAAGCTGGAATTCGACCTGAACTTTGACAGTACCCACGACGGTGGCGACGTGCGCACCGACACCGACCGGATCAAGCAGTTTTTGAATCCTGGTGACAAAAAGTCGCATAAGGATCAGGCACCGCCGCTGGTAGGTTTTCGCTGGGGCACATTTGTCTTCAAGGGCATCGTCGAATCGTTCAAGGAAAACCTGGAGTTCTTTTCATCCGAAGGCGTGCCGTTGCGCTCGACGCTGAAGATCGGTCTGGCATCGCAAGACCCCAAGGACGTGTTCGCAGCGTTACCGCCGGGGCACCCCGATGCGTCGGCCGCGGCCGGCGCTGATGTCAGTCTGGCCGCCATGTCGAGCCGCGGCACCAGCGGCATGGCCGCACAAGGGGGCAATCCGGCGGCCGGCCGCTCGCTGGCTGCTGCCAACGGTTTTGAAAGCATGCGCAACCCTGGCGCCGCACTGGCAGCCATTGCCGGTGGCGCTATTGAGCTCAAGGCAGCGGCCAGTTTTTCCAGCGGCGCCAGCGTCAGTCTCGGTGCTGGCCTGGGTGGCAGTGCTGGCGGCGGCCTCGGAGTTGGTTTTGGCACTGGCGCCAGCAGCCTGCAGGCCTTCGCCGGATTGGGAAGCAGCAAAACACCGGTCAGCGTGCGCATCGATGCGAGCGCACTGCAGGTCCGCGACCGAACCTCCAGCGCCTCCGTCGGCAGTGAGTTTGCATTGGGTGGGAAAGCCGTCAGCCCGAGTTCATCCGGCATGAAGGCCGACCTGGGCAGCAACGCCCGCATCAAGTTTGATTGAAGGAGAAACACAACCGTGGCAGTCGTCATTGAAGAACTTGAAGTGCAGACGCAGCCGCCACCGGCTGCGCCGCCGACAACCCAGCAGTCGCCGAACGCCGCTGGCGCTGTGGATGCGCGCGCGCTGCAAGCCGAGCTGGCGCGCGAATCTTGGCGTCTGGCACGTCTGGCGGCGGACTGAAACTCAAGGACCTTGCAGATGGGCGAAAATAACCTCTCCCGACTGGCCTTGTATTCGGCCCGCCCGACGCTGCGCATTGACGGGCAGGAAAACGAGATGGCGTCCGGCCTGTTGCAGTCGCTGCTGATGCGCGAGCAAGAAGGCGGGCTGTCGTCGCTGGAAGCGGCGTTTGTCAACTTCACGGCTCGCGACAACGGTTCAGTGGGACTGGCTTTTGAAGACGAGCAATGTCTCAAATTTGGCGCTGAAATCAAGGTCTATGCCGGTGAGGCCGGAGCCCCCACCGAAGTCTTTCGGGGCCATATCAGCGCTTTGGAATTCGCCTTTGACTCGGAAGGCCCGCCGCGCCTGATCGTGCTGGCCGAAGACAAGGCGCAAAACGCCCGCATGAAACGCCGCATCGCCGTCTATGACAACCAATCGGTCGCCGACATCGTGCGCGAAGTGGCCTCGCGCATGGGGCTCACGCCTGTCGTCACGGGGCTTGCCGACAGTTCGGCGCTGCAAGTGCAGTTCGACGAAAGCGATCTGGCTTTTGTGCGTCGTTTGCTGGCGCGCGAAGGGGCTGATATGCAAATTGTCGGCACCGACATGCAGGTGTCGCCGCGCCAGGACGTGCAACGCAACGCGATCACGCTGCGTATGCACAGCCAATTGCACAAGCTGCGCGTGGTCGCCGATCTGGCTGACCAGGTGACGCAAGTGCGGGTCACCGGTTTTGATGCCGGGCAGGGGCAGGCCATCAATGGCACCGGCAGCAGTGCCGCACTGGGTCCGGGCCGGGGTCGAACCGGTAGTGACTTGCTGCAACAGACAGTGGGCGAGCGCGAGCAGCAAACGGCACACCGCCTGGCTCTTACCCAAGGCGAGGCGGATGCGCTGGCGCAGGCAGAGTTCGCCCAGCGGGCCCGGCGCTTTGTGCGGGTACAGGCCCAATGCGAGGGCAACCCGGCGTTGCGTGTTGGCTCGCACGTGACCCTGGCCGGGGTCTCGCCACGCTTTGACAACACTTATTACGTCACCGCCTGCACGCACCGCTATGACATGCTGCGCGGTTTCGAAACCGAACTCTGCGCCGAGAGCGCTTACCTGGGGCAACCGTCATGATCCGCGACAGTCAGCCCCTGCTTGATTTCAGCGTGCCGGGGCATTTGCTGGCCCTGCCCTATCTGGGCCGCGTCACCGATGTGAACGACCCGCAAAACCTGGCGCGCGTCAAAGTCGAGCTGTACGCGCTGGATACGAGCAGTGACGTTGCGCTGTGGGCGCGCGTGGCCAGCCCGTTTGCTGGGGCCAGTCGTGGCGGCTTTTTTATTCCGCAAGAGGGCGACGAGGTGCTGGTCGTGTTTGTCGGCGGCGACGCCCGCCACCCGGTCGTGCTGGGCGGGTTGTGGAATGGTGCGTCAGCGCCGCCAGAGAGCATCAGCGGCAAGGTCGACCGTTGGAGCATCACCGGCAAAGCCGGAACCCGCATCGCCATCGTTGAAGAAAGCGAATCCAGCGCCAAGATTGAATGCTCCACACCGGGCGGCGTGAAGCTCACCATGACCGACGAATCGGGTGGCAAAGTCACTATCGAGTGTGCCGGCAACACGGTCACCATCGACACTCAGGGTGTCTCGGTGCAGGCCGCCGCCAAGGTCAAGGTGCAGGCCGCCAATGTCGAAGTGAGCGCCGGCATGGTCAAGGTCGACGCTGCCATGTCCAAATTCTCCGGTGTGATCAAGTGCGACACACTCATCACCAACGCCGTGGTGTCGACTTCTTACACGCCCGGCGCGGGCAACATCTGGTGAAGCACCCATGAGTTCGCTGGCCCCTAGCCCCACCCAAATGCTGGCACTGCGCGCACCGCAAGCCCTGGCTCATGCCGCGGCGCATCCGATTCAGCTCACCGGCTTGCGTGCTGGCCCGCGCATGGCGGATGCGCAGCGCGCACCGCTGATTGTCGAGCGGCGCGACCAGGACTTCGTCGAGGGCCTGCTGGCCGACCTGGGCGACGTCACTCGGCACGCCGCATTGCTTGCCAGTGAACCGCTTGCGCAAGGCGGCGTGATGCGCTTGTTTCAGCCCTTGCAGCGGGTTTTCAACATGCTGGTGCTGGAGACCTTCTGCGAAGTGCCGGGCGAGCCGCGGGTGGATCCGAAAAAGATCGACAGCAGCGGCTTCGTGCTGCGCCGGGTTGACGGCAATCGGCACCTTGCGTGGCTCAAGGCAGGCACCCGGGTGGTCGGCTGGGAGGCAGTCGATGAAGACCTCGACCCGTCACATGACCGGCGCCCCGGCGCAGTCAACCTGGGCCACCCCTGGTTAAACGCGCGCGCCCCGAGCCAGCAAAAAATCCGCACTGCCGGCAGCGCGCGGCTGGCCGCCTCAAACCAGGCCGTCAGTGAAGATGTGCAGCCTTTGTTTGTCGCTGGTCCGGATGTCTGCGATGGCGTGGCGCGGACTCTTTTGTTCGGCACGTTGCGGGTGGCCTCGGGCGAACTGACCGAGGTACCGAAGGCGGCGCCGCTGTTTGGCTCGGACGAGGACGAGCGCACTTTGCTGCGCAAAGACTTGGTCAGTTACCTGCTGGAAGGCGGCGCGCGCAGTTTTCCGGTGCCGGCGCTGATGAGACGCTTTAGCACCCAGGATGTCATCAACGCAGCGCAGACTGCGACTGACGCCATCCACCAGCCGCCGCTCAAGCGCCAGGAGTACGACCGGCTTGACGCCACCCTGGGGCGCTTGCTGCTGCAACTCGGCACCGAATTTGATGCCTTCGGCACCGGCACCGGCGCGCTGGCTCTGCAAGCCGCCTTGAAGCAACTCAATGTCGAGACCGATGTGCCAGCGACCCAGAGTCAATGGGCGCGAATTGAAACCAGCAATGCCTATGACTTTCTGCTGCAGGCCAAAGCGGTTTGGCTGGACGCCAAAGAGGGCGCCAGCGTGACCCTTCCCGACCGCTGGGGTGCTGTCAGCAGCAGCACCGCCAGTGCTATTTTTGACGCCACTCTGGCCTGCTTGCAACAGCAGTTTGCCAAGCTCATGCCGTCTTCCGGGCGCTTCGAAACCAGGGGCAATGGCAACGAGCCGCGCTTTGTGGTTCGCGCCTTTATCCGCGTCAAACCGGAGCATGCCGGTTGCAGCGCGCGTCTGGTGTGGTCTCAGTACAGCGCGCCCTTCACCATTGCCCCCTGGTTCGAGTCCTCTGGCGCACCGGTGCCGGTCATTCCGATGCCTGATCTGTTGGACCGCGCTCAACTGCAGCGCATCAAGCCTTCGGTTGCGTTCGCCCTGCCGCCAAAACTCGCCAAGTTGCTGCGCAGCGACGCTAAGGAGTTGCGCGATGGCAAGGGCGACGGCGGCGATGGCCTGGGGCTGGGCTGGATTTGTTCGTTCTCGCTGCCGATCATCACCCTGTGCGCGTTCATCGTGCTCAACATCTTCCTGACGCTGTTCAACCTGATCTTCTTCTGGTTGCCGTTCCTGAAGATTTGTATCCCCATCCCCAAGAAAGATTAAGGCATGGCAACAACCCCTTCCCTTGCCGCGTTTGCCGAACCGATTGGCTGGCCGCTGTTGCCGCTACCCGATGAGGACGGCCAACTGAACTACCCCAACCTGGCGCAAAGCGTGCGCGAGCTGATCCAGGTGTTGCTGTCCACGCGCCCTGGTGAGCAGCTCATGCGTCCAGGCTTTGGCGCCGGTTTGGAGAACTTGCTGACCGAGCCGAACACGGTGGCGACACGCGCCCGCATCAAGGATTTGGTGGAAGACGCGCTCAAGCGCTGGGAACAACGCATCGTTGTGGACGGCGTCGCCGTCGACCCGGTGAGTGACAGTGCAACCGGTGTGGCCGACGGTGTGCGCGTCGAAATAGCCTATCGACACAAACGCACCGGTAGCGCGGCGCGCATCGGCCTGACCCTCGTGATGGAGGCTCGAAATGCCCACTAGCCCTGCGGAGACATGTCGTGCCGATTAGACCGCCCGCTCTGGACGACCGTAGCTTCGACGACCTGGTCGCCGAGTTGCTGTCACGCATCCCGGCCCACACGCCTGAATGGACCCACCCGCGTCCGGGTGACCCGGGACGCACACTGATCGATCTGTTCGCCTGGCTGGGTGACACCATCCTCTACCGCGCCAATCTGATTCCGGAGCGCCAGCGCCTGGCCTACCTGCGACTACTGGGCATGCCGCTCAAGCCGGCCGCTGCCGCGCGGGGTATCGTGAGCCTGAAGATCAAGGCCGACAAGCGGGTCGTCGCGCTGGCGGTGCCAGCGGGCTCCAGGATGGACAAGCCGGTGCCGTTTTCGACAATCGGCATGTGCACCGCCTTTCCCGTCACCGGGCGCGCTTATGTGCGGCGCAAACTCACGGCGTCGGAGCAACTCGACTTCAATGCCCTGCTGCCGGATCTGCAAGCGGTGTACCGCACGGCGGAAGGCAACCCGCAGGGTTATGTCACGACCGAGGTATTCGCCGCTGGTCGGGACCTGAGCCAAGGTGTGGACATCGTCCAGACCACGGTCGATGCCTCGCTCTGGATGGCGCTGCTGGCGCCCAGCGCGAAACAGCGCGAAGACGCACGCCTCACCCTGGGCGCCGACGCCCAAGGCAGCGCTCGCGCCCTGAATGTGGGGCTGGCCCTGGCACTGGATCTGCCGCAGGGGGGTGAAGGCATCAGCAACCGCAACGCATTGCCCCTGGTGTGGCAAATGAGCACCGGCAGCGATGCCAGTACGCCGGAGGTGCCTGATTTCGTCACTCTGGACGCCCTGGAGGATGGCACACAAGGCCTGACGCGCTCCGGCGTGGTACGTCTGGCCCTGCCCGGCTTGCAACGCATGGGTGCACCGTCCAACGACCCGCGCGAAAATCTGCGTGCTGGCGTCGGCGATGCGCCGCCACGACTTGAGAGCGACGAGGACGCGGCACGACTCATCACCTGGTTGCGCCTGCGCGTGCAACCCGATTTTGTGCTGACCAGTTTGCGGCTGGCGTGGGCCGGACTCAACGCGGTGCAAATCGAGCAGCGCCAAGCCATGCCTGGCCGCGCCATTGGCGCCTCGGATGGTGGCTCCGATCAGGTGTTCGATCTGGGCGTCAGCACGCTGGGCAGCGTTGATCCGGCCACGCTTGAAGTGCTGGTGCATGACGCTCTGAGCGGCAGCCAGGTCTGGCAAGTGCTTGACGACCTGGGCCGCGCCGGTCCGTTGGACAGCGTTTACCAACTTGACCCCGAGGCCGGCACCGTGCGCTTTGGCGACGGCGTGCATGGTCGCGTGCCCAGCACCGGCAGTCGCATCGTTGCCACCGGTTTGCGCGTCGGTGGCGGCGCACCGGGCAACCTGCCGGCCGGCACCCTGAGCAAACTCGATACGGTGGTGGATTTGGTCACCGGTGCGCGCAGGAAACCTGATCCGGCGATCGATGTCTGGCAGGCGCTGGCCCTGCAGGGCGGCGCCAACGCCGAGACCCTGGACGGTGCCGAACGCCGCATTCCGGCCTATTTCCAGCACCGTGATCGCGCCGTCACGGCGCAGGATTACCGTGTGCTGGCGCGCGAGGCGCCCGCTGTGCAAGTGGCGCGCGTCGAAGTGCTGCCACGTTTCAAACCGCACGAACGAAGCAGCGGTGTTCCCGGCGCGGTGTCGGTCATGGTGCTGCCGCAGCGCGCCAGCGAAGACTACCGCGCGCCGCTGCCGCGCGCTGACCGCCCCTTGCTGGAAGCGGTACACGGCTTTCTCAACGAACGTCGCCCGTTGGCCACCGAGCTTTACGTGATGGGCTGCGAATACCGTGAAATCGGTCTCTCGGTTGCGGTCCAAATACGCGCCGGTTTTGCGCGCGAACAGGTCTTGACCGACGTGCGGCTGGCCTTGCGCCGTTACCTGTGGCCACTGCCTCTGGGTGTGACGGGCGCCGACGGGCCCTGGCCTGCCAGCGCCAGCAACGACGGCGGCTATCCGTTGGGGCGCCAGCTGACGGACCGCGAGCTGGAAGTCGTGGTGGCCCGCGTGGCCGGTGTGGCCGGGGTGTCGCCGGTTCGCGTGTTCGAGAACCAGGGCGGAGTTTTCGTCGAACTGGCGGGGGTCGGAAAAGTCGTGACCACCCTGACGCTGGAGCTCTGGCAGTTACCCGAACTGACAGCCGCGCGGGTGGTGGAGGGCGTCGATGCCCCGGACTCGGTGCTGTCTGATGCCGACACCGGCAGCGCCAACACTGGCGCCCCGGCGATCTATTTGCCGGTGGTACCGGACCTTTGCTGAAGCAATGCCATGGACGTCAACGGCTTACGCTCTTTCGGTCTGTCCTTTGACAGCGGACTGCAGGCGTGGCCGGTGCCCAATGATGCCGGGTCTGCGGCGATCAGCGTGGAGCCGGTCTGGAGCCACCGCATCGCCGGGGTTCGCCTGGCCAGCCGCACGCACGGTCTGGTGCTGAAGGAAGCCGCCAGCAGTGTCGACGCGGTGGCGCTGCAACCGTCCATGGCGGTGGATTCCATGGGCAACTACGTACGTTGCCACGCCCAAGGGCTGACTTCGATATCGCACCTTGCGGCACAACATCAACTCGCGCCGCGTTCGTTTGAATTGCCGCCTCAGGCCCAGCCGGTTTCCGACATCACCGTGGGCAGCGATGACGTGCTTTATCTGGCGGCCAATGGTGCATTGTGGCTGGTCGATTTGCGCGGGCGCTTCGAACTCACGCAACTGCTCGCGCCGGAGGGTTTCAAACCGCAACGACTGGCCTCCTGCCCAAGTGGCGGCGTCTGGGTGCTGGATGTAGAGCAGGGTCGGCTGGCCCGGGTCCTTGGCTTGCCGCTGTTCACCCAACCCCTGTACACCGCACGCAATTCCGCCAGCGGTTTTGTGGCGCAAAACCCAAACCCGAACCCGCCGCGCTGGCAACTGCTAGGCGGGCGCCTGCCGGCTACTGAAAAAGCGGTGGCTATTGCCGCCAACGGGCGCGGCACGCTGCTGATGCTGAGCCTGACACGGCCCACCGGAGGTGCCTCGATTCGCACGCTGCTGGATGACGGTCGGCTTTCGCTGCCGCTGGCACTGGCCGGCCCGCGCTTGCCGCACACACTCGGGTGGCTGGAGCCGCAGCGCATCGCCGTGGCGACACGCGGTCAATTGGTGTCGGCCACCGGCCAGCCGCGCGACCCCGGTGTCTACACCTATGCGCTGCCCGACGCGCTGCTGGCACGCCTGAGCAGCGCCAGTGGCGAACACGATGTCGTCTTGCCGCCGGATCTGGCGCGGCCACTGCTGGAGCAAGGCGACTATTACCCGCTGGCCAACTGGACCGGCGGGCCCTTTGTGAGCGCAACTGCGGGCGTGCCCTTGCACTATCCGCGCCACGCCGACGCCGCTGTCGAACCCGCCAAAGTCGCGCGCATCTCCAGCGCGGCACGCGCCAGCTACGGTTTGGTGGTCAACGCCGCGCCGGGGCGCAGCGCTGACGCCCGCGTGCTGGCCGCGCTGGGTCTGCTGGACGCGCGCGACCCCGCCACCGTGTGGCACCGCCTGTACGCCGAAGCCGTGGTGCCGGCAGGCTGCGCCATGATCGTGTGGCTGGCGGTCAGCGACACCGGTCCACCGGAGTTTGCCGCCGCCGCACCCGGTCAGCGTGCGCGCTGGTATCCGCATCTGATCGGCGAGCGCAGCGCCTTGCCGCCAGTTGTGTTGGACAGCTTGCCGGTCGATACGCCACGCGCTGCCTGGGTTAAGGAGCCAACCGAGGTGGCACACGGGCAAAGCGTGCTGTGCTGCGCGCCCGAAGCCGTCACCCTCGACGCTCACACCGGCTTGTTCACGGTGCTGGTCCAGCGTGCCGGGATGACTGTTCGCGCCTTGCAGGGGCCTCGGCTGTGGGTCGCCGTGGAGCTGTTTGGCGACGGTCGCGCCACGCCCGAGCTGGTCGCCCTGCGTGCCTACGCCGGTCGGGTTTCCTACCGCGACCGTTATCTGCCAGCGCTCTACCACGAACGTGTATTTGGTGAAGAAGCGCAGCGTCCGGGCCGCGCCACTGGTGCCGACTTTCTGGACCGTTTCCTGCACCTCTTTGAAGGCCTGTTCAGCGACATCGAAGGCCGCATTGCTGCCAGTGCCCTGGTGACGGATGCCATGGCCTGCCCGCCCGACGCCTTGCCCTGGCTGGCGGCGTGGATCGGCATGTCGCTGGAGCCGGGCCTGCCGCTGCCACGGGCCCGCTGGATGCTGGCCAACGCGGCGCAACTGGCGCGTCGCCACGGCACGCTGGCCGGGTTGCAACTGGCGCTCGATATCGCCACCGACGGTGCCGTGACGCGCGGACGCATCGTGGTGGTCGAGGACTTCCGGTTGCGCCGCACGCTGTCCACCATTTTGGGTGCCCGGTTGCAGGACAGCACCGACCCGCTCACCAGTGGCATTTCGCGATCTGGCAACTCGGTGCTGGGCGACGCGCTATTTTTGGGTGACGCCAAGACATTGCAGGACGACCAACTGAAAACGTTCCTGGCGTTGTTTCGGCGTATCGATGCCGACTCAGGCGCCGCACAAACACTGCTGCAGCGTGAACGCGCCGCCGCTCAACATGCATTGTTTGACGAACTGTCGCACCGCGTCACGGTGCTGGTGCACGAAGAGTTGCCGGGCGACGAGCTGGGGTTGGTGCAGCGCCTGGCGGAACTCGGCGCACCGGCCCATGTGCTGATACGCGTGGTGCCTGCCGCCTACCCGTTCATGGTGGGCGTCGCCGCGCTGGTTGGCGCCGACACCTTTCTTCGCGCTGCGCCGCTGGCCCGAGCGGTGCGCGTCGGACCGGGCGCCCAAACATCGTCGCTTGGCAGCGTCGACACCTTGCGCGGCGAGGCCTCGCTCGATGCCCATGCCGGCGCCTTCGAAGGTGTGCTCCCGGTCGCCGGTTCAGGCGTCAAAAAGCCGGTGGCCCGGATTGCCGCCATTGGTCTGCCAGAAGGCGGAATTTCCAACGTGGCAACACCTTTTCAACTCGATGCCAGCGGCTCCAGCGCTGACACCGACCACGTGATCGATAGTTTCAACTGGTCGCACCTTCCACCCACCTGATCACAACAACCCAGGAGTTTCATCATGGCCAAATTTGTTCCCGGCGTCGACATCACCATCAAGTCCGACGAGCCCTTGCTCGATGTGCTGGCCTCGGTCGCCGCGCCGCTCAAGCCAGGAAAGCACGTCTTTCAGCTGATGGTCACTGACGACTCCGGCAATGACTCGGACCCCGCCAGCGTCACCGTCATTGTGCTGGACCTGGAGCGCCCTACCGCCGTGGTTGACCTCATCAACGTCGATGGCAAGCGCGTCTCCGAGCCGGTCGTCAACGTCCCCTTCGGCAAGCCTTTCCAGTTGACGGGTGATCGCTCCAGCGATATCGGTGGTGTCGTCAAGGTCTGGAACTGGGTGCTGCTGCAAGGCTGAGCTCGAACCATGGAAACGCTCCAACTCAATGTGCGGCTGGCGACCAAGGAGCCGGTCGTGGCGGTGCCACCGACGCTGCCGGTGGGCGTCTACCAGGTGCAGCTCGTGGTGCAGGGCGGCAGCGGGAAAAGTGCTTTGGCCACCCTGCTGATCAGGGTCATCAAGGAGTAAGCATGGCAGCCACAGACATCAGCCTCGCCGTCGCGCAAGACGACCCGCTTGTGGGTGACAGCCTGGTCACACGGGGCGTACCAGAGCGTGTCAACTACGCCACCGGCGTGCTGCTGGGTGCCGACGACTTTGCCGCCGAGCAGTTGTACCAGCGCGCGCGCCTGGCCCGCGCTCTGGCGGCGCTCTACGGTCACGGCACCCTGGCCGGGCTGCGCGTGAGCTGCGGCACGCACGACAACCCCGAGCTTGAAGTGCAGGTGGCGCCCGGCCTGGCACTGGACCGCCTCGGACGCCTGATTGAGATCCGGCGCATCCAATGCGTTCACGTGGCGCGCTGGCTGGCGCAACGCCAGTCGCTGGCCGCCGACACGCTCGAACGCGTCAACCTGACCGATGCCGTGCGGCAAGATGTGCCCGGCCAAAAGCGTCTGGTGCTGGATGTGTTTGTGCGCTTCGTGCTGTGCGCGCATGGTGCTACGCCGGCTTTTGCGGCTGGCCCGTTCAACGCCACCGACTACGTTGTGCCGTCGCGCCTGGCGGACGCGTTTGAGCTCAGCTTGCAACCGGCCCACACTATCAACATCACCAGCGCCAACCCGAAAGGCGTGCTGGCGCTGCCACAGTCACGTTCGCCCAAGCTGGAGAGCATGCTGGCTGATATGCAAGGCATTACCGACGCCGCACGGCTGGAGGCAGCGCGCCGCCAGTGGTGTGTCGAAAGCGCCCTGGACGCATGGCCCGAGGCCTCGCAGCTGGACCCCAACCGCCTGCCCAAACTGGCCGAGCATGGCAGCGATGCCGACTGGAACAAGCTGCTGCTGGCGCGAGTTTCGGTACCCGTGCTGCAGGCCGACGCAACGACTTTCCCCAGCATCGACAGCGCGACGGTGGCTGAATTGGATGCAAAGCAGTCACCGGCGCCGACCGAACATCAAGAGCCGCGCTGGCGTGATCTGGCTGACAACGGCTTGCGCCCGATCGTCTTCAACCCCTATTCCTGGCGCGGTGCGCTCTAAGGAGACCCAGATGGCATCCACCTCGAACAGCGAAATCACGGTGCAGAACGCGCAGGACGACGCCCGTCTGCAGGCGCAACTGGCCAGCGGCGCCATCATCGTCGACAGCGGTCGGCGACGTCCGTTTTACTTTGATGGCCGCTTTCTTACCGCCGACGATCTGACCGCCGACCAAACTTACATCCGCTCGCGCCAGTCGGACCTGGCACAGGCCCTGGGCGCCGGCGTCATCCGTGGACTGATGGTAGGCCTGGGCACGCAGGCGGCCTCCAACAGCCCGACGCTGGTGATCGAGTCAGGCGTCGGTATCACGCCTAGCGGCGACATCGTCAACGTCGACGCAACCCAGACGGTGGCCATCGCCGCGCTGCCGCAAAGCGCGCAACTCGATGCCCAACTGGGTCTGAAGCTGTTGCCGGCCGCAAGCGCCAACAACCGCAGCGGCCTGTTTGTGCTGGCGCTGCGCCCCATTGAGTACAGCGCCAACCCGACGGCGGCCTACCCGACCACGCTGGACGGCCAGCGTACCGTGCGCGACGGCGACATCATTGAGGCCACCGCCCTGACGCTGATTCCCTATCCGGACCGCGCCGGGGTTGAAAACGCAAACTCCAAACGCGCCCGCGTTGCGCGTGAGATCTTCTTTGAGCGGCAACAGCCAGGTGTTCTGCAAGATGCCTTGCCGCTGGCAATGTTGTGTCTGGACGGTGGCGCGCTGCGCTGGCTGGATGTCTACATGGTGCGCCGCGAAGTGGGTTCGGAGTCGACGCTGGCAGCCGGTCTGGGGCAGCGCCCCCGCGCTTTGCTGGAAGCCTGGCTCAAGCAGCACCAGGATCATCTGGATGACATCGACACCGCCAGCGTGCAGGCCGGGTTTGCCGCCGCGCGCCAGTTCGAGACGCTGCCGCCGGTCGGGCCGATGCCGGCGTCCAGCCTGCATTTTGAAACCCAGCTCGGCCAGCTCACCATGCTGCAGTCTTACTTTCCGCCGCTGGTGGATTGCGAATTCGCCTTTATCCCGAGCGACGAATTGGCGGCGTTGGTGCAAGAGTCGCTGGCCTTGCCAGCCATCGACTTGCGCGCCTCGGACGCCGATCTGGACCACCTCTCCGTCCTGATCGTCGCCCCGGTGACGCGACAAACACTGGAGGCCCATAAACGCACCCTGCAAAGTGTGCAACGACCCCTGCGCGCCGCAGCATCCGGACTGATCGCCAAGCGTTCGCCGTTTGAATCGCTGGTGCGCCTGTCGCAACCGGATAGGTTGCCGCAAGTTCTGAATGTCGGTACCCTGGCACCCGACCTTTTGGCTAGCGCCTGGGAGCGGGCTTTTGAAGCCACGCGAACCGCGTTGAACGCTCAGACGCAGGGGCGCGGCATGTTCTGGTATCTGCGGCGACGCCAACTGCCCTACACCAGCGAAATATCCAGCGCCACCTTGCGCCTGGCGGGCGACGCCGCCAGCATCGACAGTGAAGTCGATCTGCGCGTGCGTGCCGATGGACTGTTCACACGTTTTAACGCCATCACCGCCCGGATCCCGACTCTGGCACGGGCTGAGGCCGCCAACCTGATGGTGGCGCCCCGGCTGGCGGTATCTCCAGGCTTGACAAGCAAAGTGTTCGCAACTTCTGACCTGCTGCGACGCAGCGTCTTCTCGGCCCTTTCCAGCCGGGCCGATCTGCGCGGTGAGGAGGGCCTGCGGCATGACGATGTTCTGGAGATTGCGCGCCAGTTCGGCGACCCGAATCTGGGCCAGGGCTTTGACGCACTGGTGCAAGCCGCCGATGCACAAACCCAAGCCGATTTGCGCGGCGCCGACGTCGTCAAGGCGGTCGCCGACAGCGGTGTGGCACCGCAACTGGATCAGGCCATTCGTCAGCTGCCGGTGCTGCAACAGGCGGCGTTTGCGCTGCAACTGCGAGACGCCGCCAAGGCCCCGGATGCCAGCCGTCGGCTGTCGCTACTGGTCGGCATCAAGGAGGTTCTGTGAACATGGCCATTCTTGTTAACGAGCAGTCAGGAGGGTCAAGGTGAAGATCCTGCGTGGCATTGAGCGCCCGGTGGCGGGCGAGCATGTGCTGGCGACGTGGCCGGCGCTGGGACCCTACGCCACTGGCAGTGTCACCGAGCCCGGCCCGCGCAAACGGCTGCATTTTTTCCCCCAGCGCTCGCTGACCCACACTGCACTGATCGAAGAGCAACGCAGCCGCATCACTGACGCCATGCGTCTGGGGCAGTCCGTTTCGCCCGGTGTCATCGATGGCCTGGAGTTGGTGCTGGACGGCCTTCAACTGGTGCTGTTGCCGGGCCATGCCATCGCGCCCGACGGCCAGGACCTGGAGCTGGCTTACGCCTTGCACGTCCCGTTTGACGCCGTCACCGTGATCTCGCCGCTGGTTGAGCAGGCGCTGCAATCGCGCCACACCGGGAGCACGCCCTGGCAACGCCTGTCCGGCCTGCAACGCCAGGTCACCCTGGCGCAGGCGCTGGGCGATCTGGACGGTGCCTCGTTCCTGCCGCACGCCATGGTGCTGGTGGCTATCCCGCGCAGCATCGCCCTGGACCGGGGTGATGACAGCAACGACGGTTGCCCCAACGCCACTGATCAGGGCGCCTCGCTGCGCGCCGCCTGGGAAGACGGCTTTCAGCTGGCTTGGGTGCCCTGGCCTCAGGAGCGCTCTCTGCCGCTGTGGAGCAACGACGCCAGCACGCTGGACCCGCGGTTTCGTAACCGTCTGGCCTATGCGGTGTTCAACACCGAGCGCGAGCGCCTGTCGCAGGGGGCGAACCGCTCGCTAAGAGCCTGGAAAGAGCGGGCTGGCTGGAGCCAGACTAAGCTCGATCTACTGGCCGCCCGAGAGGCAGCCCTGCTAGCTATTGCCACACCGTGGCCGTGGGAGACCCTGGGCGTGCCGCTGTCGGTGGTGGCCTTTGATGCCGCTTTCAAACCCGCCTTTGCCGACCGTGCGGCGGTGGTGCGCCAAGGCGGCGGGCGCCACAACCGAAGCCCGCTGGTGCCACGGTCGGGGGACGATGTACTGTGGCAGGCGCGCATCTCGCAGTTGCTGGAGCAGCTGGCCGAGATGCCCGCCGATCAGCGCAACGCGCCGGGCTTGGCGCAACAATTCGACTGGCTGCCCCCGGCTGGCGTGCTGCCACGTGACAGCATGGACTTTTTGTCGGGCCGGCAGAATTTTTTCCCGCCGCAGTTTGACGTGCAGGCGCAGCCGGTGCCGATCGACATGGTGGATGCACTGATGGCCGAATCGTCGCCACTGCTGCCCTACAACCTCTCCTTGCGCGACCAGGTGCAGATTCTGGTACCGGTGCCAGCGCGCTTTTTTGACCCGGACTTGCTGCGGTTGGACGAGCGTGTGCATCCGCTATTCGATCTGGAAATTGCGCGCCTAAGCGGCGAGCGCTTGCAACTTCTGACGCGTCGCGACGGTCTGCGTCGCCGCTTTGATGTGCTGTCGCAGGCCGTCGGTGGTCAATTGCCGCGCTACCTACAGGCCGACCCGAACGCACTAGCGGACGAGTCTGCGGCGCTCGATGCGCAGGCCTTTGCCCGGGTGCACCGCTCCAGCGCCGAGGCCAATGCTGCCGAGCTGCACCAGTTCAGCGCTGCCCATCACAAGCTGGTGTTTCAGGCAAGCGACGAGCTGATTGTTTTTGTGCGCGTTGACAGCGTGCCAGCCGGCATCGGCGTGCGACCCCTGATCAGTCAGGCCGGGCTCGACGGCGTCGCCGTCGAGACGCATCCTTTTGTCTGGGGCACGGCACCGGCCGAGGCGAACGGCGAACGATTGGGCGAGCTACCGGTCGCCGGGGTCTGGAGCCGACTGTCGATACCAATGGCGCGAGCCGGTTTGGCCGGTCAGAAAATAGACGGCCTGGCCTTTGCTATTTTTAGCGGCGCCCAGTCCAGCCAGGTGACATGGGGCTACGCTGGCAAAGCGACCAACGGGGTCGAGTGTTACTGGCTTTGTGACGCGTTGCCGACCGGTGCCAGCCTGGGCTCGTCGCCGCCGTGGACCTGGGTAACGCAGGGTGACGGTCTGACTGCGGCCGAGGATGCATCGTTTGGCCTCTCCACTGAGCCGCTCAACATGAACGACACCAGCGGCGCAGCCCACCCCGATACACGTCATGTGAGCGAGCTCGATACGCTACTGGCGAGCTGGAAAAGTTTTCGCGAGGGCGTACTCACGGTGGAGCTGGGCGAACCGGCTGGCGGTGCGCGCACTGCCACGACGCCGCCGCGCACCATTGACGCCGGCCTGGACGAACTGATCCAGCGACTGGACGGTCGCATCCGTGCCGCGGGGGACCACGTGGACCTGGGTTTTCTGCGCGCGCGCACCGACATTTTCCGGCTGCGCCAGGGCGTGCTGGGGGTGGAGGATGCAGGCCGCTTCATGACGTCTCCGGCCGCCTCCGAACTGCTCAAGCGCAACGAAAACCCGGTCGCCACCGAGAAAGAGTTCTCCGACTACTTCAGTCGGTTGAACCAGGCCGCCGTGCAACCGCCGGACTTCAAAGGTCCGCAACTGCCGACCCAAGTGCTCCCGCCTAACCCGGCTATGGCTGCCAGGACCATGACTTTTGCCGCGAGTGCGGCAGTCGCCAGCCGAGCGCCGCTCCCGGTGGCGGCCTCTGCCTTGTCGACCAATCTCAACACCTTGTTTGGCAGCACCGAATTCGCCACGTCCAACGCGGCGGCCCTGAGCGCCAGCAGCACGGGAATTGCAGCCGCCCGCTTGTCGCCCATCGACATCACCGGCGTCAAAGCCTCGGGTGTGGCGGTGGTGGGGGTGCGCCCGGTGCAATTGGGAGTAGCGGCACCGCCCGCCATTACCGACGTCGTCGGTGCCAGCCTGATGGGAGCTACCTACAACACGGTGACGGTGGCCGAACGTTTTACGCTGCCGGCGTCCGTCGTATCCAGCAACTCTGCCGCCAAAGGCAAGAACGACTTTGTCGTGGCCGGGCTGAAGGGCTTGCAAGCGACCGGCATGGTGGTCAACGACCTGCCTGTCTTCGGCTATCAAAAGTCTGGCACGGCGACAAACCCGACCACCGTTAGCGCCGCTGAGTTGATGGCGCAGGGCAGCACGGTCACCGATGTCGATGGCGCAGAGTTGAGCACCGACTTGCACGAGGCGGTGTATTTTCGACGTGGCATTGAAGCCATCGACAACACCATCCGCTTCTTGCGCGGCATGGAGTTGCGCGCCGAGGATTACCGGCGCCTGCAATCCGACGCCCAATCGGCCCGCCAGCGCATCAGCGCCGTGATCGGCCTGATCCAGAGCGCACTGGCATCGTTGTCGATGCGTCTGGCAGAGGTGCGCCACGACCTGTCGGTGGCCCAGGCGCTGCGCGAGGAAGAGCAGTCGCGGGTCGACGCCTTGCTGGCGCGTCGCCGCGCCATTCTGGTCGAGCAGGTACCCTACCTCGTGTTCCGGCGCCCCCGGTTGACCTTGACGCTGCAAGACCTGCCGCTGCTGGCGACGCAACCGGCTGTGGTTGACGACCCGGTGCCGCGCTGGCGCAGCGAGTCGCACGAAGCCCCGGCCGAGTTGACGGCCATGGTGGATACGTTGCGCGACGTGCCGGTGCGCTGGCTGCTGCCGATCGCACGCATCTTCGTGAAACTGGACCGGGTGATTGATATTGAACAGGTCGTCATGCAGGCCCAGCAGCGGCTGGTGCAGCATGAAAAAGGCAGCTACGCCAGCAAGGCGGTGAAGGTGCTGGAGGGCGAACAAACCAGCACCGGCGCCATGCTCGCCGACACCTTCGAGCGCCACGCGCAACGCATTGTCAAAAGCTACGACGATGCGGCCGTGCAACTGACGCGCTTTGATGCGTCGAGCTGGCGCCAGGCCATCGAGCCGGTGCAAAGCCTGGCCACGATGCGTGACCTGATGCAGGCTGGCAGCCTGCGCCGTGAAGTGACACTGGCCGCTTCCGGCCTGCTGGACGATGTGGCTGGTGTCGCGTCCGGCTTGCACGCCAGTCTGTGCAGTGTGCCCCCCGCTACGCGACTGCGCTGGGCGGAAGCCTTCTCGCAACTGGACCCGTCGGTATCCTTGCGCGTCCTCACCGTGCTGCCCGGCTTTGGCGATGAACGCCTGGGAGTGGACTACATTGTGTGGCGCCAGATGCAACAGATGGTGGATTGGTTGTTTGCGCAGGTGTCCAGCGACGCCGGCGCGCAGGATGCCATCAACGACCTGGTGCGCGTGTGTCTGCTGCTGGCGTCGCATGCGCCGGTCAAGCGCATCATCAGCGCGCGCATACGCCGCCCGGTGCCGGCCATCGTCAACACCCGGCTGGACATCGAAATCGACCCCAAGCTGACACGCATCGGCATGCAGGTGCTGGTGTATGCACCGGCCACGCAAACCCCGGTGGCGCGCGCCGTGATCGAGGACCTGGCCAACGGTGGCGCCACCGCGCGCATCACGCATGTGCCGGACGCCGTGCTGCTGACGCTCGACAGCAGCTTGCGTGTGCAGGTGCAGTCCGGCCCGCCCTTGACCACCGCAACCGTTCAGCGCAGCGAGGCAACGCAGGCTCTGGCTGATGCCATGCCGGCCTCGGCGGCGCCTGCGGCAGCCGTCAAGGCGACCCAGCAGGCGGTGCAAGCCGCTAGCGAGCAGCGTATCGCCAAGCAGGTAGAAGTCTTGCGTGACAGCGCCAGCCGGGGGGGCCGCATGCGATGAGCCCGCTGCCATTGAGCGTCGTCAACGCGCCTGCTCCTGAAGGAGAGGCCAGCAACGCTGCAGGCGCAACATGAGCGCCAGCGCCAGCGTTGCCCGTGCCCAAGAGGCTTTGCGCAGGGGGCGGCGCGAACGCGTGGTGCAGCATGCGCGACTGGCACCGGCCCGCGAAGAAGACGCACCGGCCCTGCGTTTTGCGCTGGAAGACGCGCTCAACACGGTGGATTTTGGTGACTGCGGTCGGCTGATCGTGGTGCGGCGCTTGCTGCTGAGCGCGGTGCCGCCCCGAGCCGGACCCGCCCTCATGGCGCGGGCCCTGCAAAACGCATGGCAGGCGCTGGCCATGCGCGCGCTGTCGCATGATCATCCCCAGGCAGCCAGCGCTGACGCGGTCTACTTTGCCTCGCGCTGGCAGGCGCGTCTGGCATGGCTGGCGGCGTTTGCCAGCGGCACTGGCCTGTCGGCCTGGTATTGGCAAACAGCGTTGCCCGAGCTCAAAGTCCTCGACGCAGCGCACAGCAAGGCACATGCTCCTGAGCAGCTCGTCGAAACCTTGTTGCAAGAGAGCACTGCGGACACGTTGATCGCCTTGCGTCGTTGGCCCGATGCCCTGCTGGCGCAGCTCGCCGGGCGACTGAGCGACGCGACCAGGCAGCGCTTGTTGGCGCTGGTCGTTAGCCCCCGCAGCGCTTGGGTCGCGCCACCGCCCGACCAGCGCCCGCAGACGGCTCCCCTGACAACGCCGCCGGCACTGCGAACCCACCGGGCAGCGGTCGCGCAACGCCTGTTGGCGCAAATGCCGCTGGAGCCATCAGCCGCTGCATGGGTCGCGGCGCTTTGGCTCGCGCCGACCGACGCTGACCTCCCCACACTCGAAGAAGTGCGCTCACTGATCGCGAATGCAGACTTACTCGTCGCGGCAAAAGTTGATTCACCAGAGGCAAGCGTCGGGGCCGCCAGCCTGATTGCCGCAAGACCGCCACTTGCGTTTGCCGCATCGGGCGGCGCAGAGGCAGGTGATGCGGTGCGCCGGACTTACGCCATGCGCGCGCCATCGCCACGAGCGCCAGGCGTTGCGGCAAAAATGGATGGCACTGCCGCGCCCTCGATCCAGCGCGTCGAAGCCGATTTGCCAACTTTTTCGCCATCGCGCTCACTGCCGCTACGCGTCGCCGCCTGGTCAAGCTTGCCCTGGTTGACCGATGGCGCACTGACGCGCCAAGGCGGCTTGCTGTTTACCATTCGTTTGCTCCAGGTGCTGGGTTTCGAGCGTTGGCTGGCGCAACAGGCTGCCCCGCTCCGACTGCCATTTGCACAAGCCTGGTTGGCGCGCGCCTTGCGGCTCAACGCTGCGCTTGTTGACGACCCCCAACATAGCTGGTTCGAGCTCGCTGCGGCCGATCAGGATCTTCTTGCACGTGCCCGATTCGTCGAAGCGGGCGAATTTCTGGATGCCTCGCAGGCCTTGCGTCTGTGGCAAGCCCGCGCACGTCGTGCCCTGCGGCACCATGCGGGGATGGACCTGCAAGCGCTTATTGCCCGCGCGGCGTGGGCGTCGTCCAGTGCCACTCACATTGATCTGGTGTTTGCGCTGGATCAGGTCGACCTGCGCATTCGCCGTCTGGGACTGGACAGCGACCCGGGCTGGGTACCCTGGCTGGGGCGTATCGTAAGTTTTCATTTTGTCGCGGCCGACTGCCTGCCCACCGCCTTGACGCTGGAGTCGCCCGATGGATAAGCAGGTGCGTCTGTCACTTCACACGCGGGCGCTCAAGGCGCTGGCCACCCTGTTGCCCGATGCGCAGCGCGACCACCCTGACGCCCGCTTGCTTGCAGACGCACACACATTGGCCAGTGTGGACGAGCGCGTGCTGACGCCGCTGGTGCAGGCACTGGAGCTGACCGACGTCGAGCACGCGGCTGTCGCGCTGGCACTGTGGATTGAATTCGACGCCCGACTGGGAGCCGCCCTGGCGTTGCTGCAAGGCAGCGCCAATAACCTGGGCTCTGATCGCCCCAGCCTGGGTCTGGTGGCCAGTGTGGCCGCACAGCTGTTCCCCGAGTCGCCGGCCACGCTGGATAGCGCACGGGCCATCGGGCAACTGCTGCGCGGCAGCGCGTTAGCCAGCGGCTTGCTGCGACTGGGCGATGGCCCGCAACCGTTGCACGCGCGTGCGCTGATTCTGCAACCGGCCCTGCTCGCCCTGCTGGCGCACCACCCAGGTACGCCTCGCAGCGACGGTGGCGGCGTTACCCGCCTCGGTCAGCTCGCGCTTGCGCCGCTGCACAGTCCCACTTGGCCGCTGCCCCAGGCCTGGCGTCAGGCGAGCACCGCGCTGGCCGCTGCTTTGGCCGCTGAAGACCAGCCCAGCGTGGTCGTGCTGCGCGGCAACGACCCCGGCGAGCTGCGCGTTGTCGCCGCTGCGCTGGCGCAAGCGCTGCGGCAACGCGCCTGCGAAATAAGGGGTGCCGACGACTCGGTCACTTTGTTGCCAGACGCCCTGGCGCTGCAGCTTGCCCGCGAAGGCGTCGTTCCGGCGCTGCTGCTGGAGCGTGCTATTCCGGTCTGGCATGCCGACCTCGGGCCGGGACGCACCACGCGCATCCCCGAGCTGCCCTACTGGCACGGCCCGTTCATTGTGCTGGCGGCGCCGGACAGCGCGTTCGAAACCGCGCTACCCCTGCACGAGTTCGAACTGACGCCAGCCGACGCATCAGACCGGCTCAACTTGTGGTCTTCGCTGCGTGAGGTTCCAGCGCAAAACATTGCCGCGCAGGACCAGGGCTCCATTGCCCGCTCACGCTGCGGCATCTCGGTGCTGGCGCAAGCCGCCAGCGGGGCGTCGGCGACGTTGCCTGCCCATGCCGCCATTGAACAGGCGGTGCGTTCCAGCGCGCGCAGCCTCACGACCTGGGCCCAGGTGTCCACCGACCGGATCCCGGCAGATGCCTGGGTCGGGCCGCCCGATGTTCATCGCGCACTGGGATTGCTGCTGACGCGCTGTCTGGCCCGGGCCGACGCCGGTGCGCAGTTGGGCCCGCTGTTGCGCGGTCGCTTGAGCCAGGGCGTGAAGGCGCTTCTCATTGGCGCATCCGGCACCGGCAAAACACTGGCCGCGCAGTGGCTGGCCGACCGGCTGGCCCGACCGCTGGTGCGCGTCGATCTGGCGGCCGTGGTCAGCAAATACATCGGCGAGACCGAGAAGAACCTGGCCCAGTTGCTAGCCCGTGCCGAGCATCTGGATGCGGTGCTGCTGTTCGATGAAGCAGATTCGCTGTTTGGTGCGCGCACCGACGTCAAGCAGGCGAACGACCGCTACGCCAACATGCAAACCAACTACCTGCTGCAGCGGCTGGAGACTTTTCACGGCGTGGCGGTGCTCACCTCAAACAGCAAGGCGCGCTTTGACGATGCCTTCTTGCGCCGCCTGGACACCGTGGTGGAGTTCCCCCTGCCCGACGTTGCCGAGCGGCGTGTGCTGTGGTCTTTGCATCTGGGCGCCGCGCCGCAGCTGGACCCCGTTGTACTCAATGCAGTCGCCGCCCTGGTGGACCTGCCGGGAGGTCACATCCGCAACGCCGTGCTGACGGCCGCGTTGCTGGCGCGTCAGCGCGCTGATGGCAAGAGCGGGACAGCGCAACTGGCAGACAGCACGGAGGTGCGCATTCAGACCACCGATTTGCGTGAAGCGCTGGCGCTGGAATACCGCAAGCTCGGCCAGCGCGTTCCCGACAGCCTCTGACCCAGCGAGGCCGCCGTGTTTGAAGCGCACCGTCCGGCTCAGCACGATGCACGCAAGCGCGCACCGACGGCGTCGCAGGGTGCAGATGCCGCCAGTCACGAGAGCAGCCATCAGCGGCCACTGAAGCGCCAGCTTGCCGGCCCAGGCGCGGGCGTGG
>JBAXBQ010000017.1:0-54702 GCA_037141865.1 Comamonadaceae bacterium
TCCGTGAAGGTGGCAAGACGGTCGGTGCCGGTGTGGTTGCCAAGATCATCGCGTAGTAGACGTAGTAGATACAGGGGCGTAGCTCAATTGGCAGAGCGTCGGTCTCCAAAACCGAAGGTTGATGGTTCGATTCCTTCCGCCCCTGCCACCTGACTGTGTAAAGAAGGTGGATACCCAGCCCGCTATTCAGGTAGCGGGCATCAGCGTCCAAATATCGCTGAGTTTGTTTGAAGTAGAAAAAGGCGCGAGCTAGAGAAAAATGGTCACCTCACAAGTTGAAACTGTCAGTACCGGAGTCGATAAAGCCAAGCTCGGTGCTGCTGCGGCGTTGGTCGTTGTAGCGCTGGCCGCATTTTATTTACTGGGCAAGCAAGGGCAACTGGCGCAGTGGGGTGCTCTGCTATTGGGTTTGGCGGCGGCGACGGTCGTGTTTTTCACTTCCGAGCCAGGCAAGGCGCTTTATGCGTTTGGTCGGGATGCCTGGCGCGAAGTAAAAAAGGTTGTCTGGCCAGCCCGCAAGGAAGCCATTCAGATGACCGCGTACGTGTTTGCCTTTGTTCTTGTGATGGCCACGTTCCTCTGGCTGACAGACAAGACGTTGGAATGGCTGTTTTATGACTTGATTCTGGGGTGGAAAAAGTAATGAACGATGTTGTAGAAACCCCGGCAACCGATATTTCTGCGGCGGCACAGGTGTTGGCCACTGCGCCAACGAACCCCGATCTGCGCTGGTATGTGGTTCATGCTTATTCGGGCATGGAAAAGGCGGTCGAGCGCAACATCATCGAACGTATCAATCGTGCTGGCATGCAGGACAAATTTGGTCGTATTCTGGTTCCCATGGAGGAAGTGGTCGAGATCAAGAATGGTCAGAAAAAAACTACTGAGCGCAAGTTCTTCCCTGGTTACGTGCTGGTCGAAATGGTGATGGACGATGACACCTGGCACCTCGTCAAGCACACCAACAAGGTGACCGGTTTTGTCGGTGGCGCCAAGACTCGACCGTCTCCGATCTCTGAGGCCGAGGTCAAAAAGATCGTTTCCCAGATGCAGGAAGGCACTGAGAAGCCGCGTCACAAAGTCGAATTTGTGGTGGGCGAGTTTGTACGTGTCAAGGATGGCCCGTTCACCGATTTCAATGGCTCAGTGGAAGATGTCAATTACGAAAAGAGCAAAGTCCGTGTTGCTGTGACAATTTTCGGTCGCGCCACACCGGTGGAGCTTGAGTTTTCGCAAATTGAAAAAACTTGAAACTTTTTATTGTCATTCTGAACTGAATAAGGATTCGCATTTTTCGACTCGGTGCGGATTTATTGAATGAGTCGTTAACCCCGGGGAGCCAGGGCCTGCAAATCTAGTAGCACGGTCAGGGCGTTATTACCCGCAAGGAGTAAAGCATGGCGAAAAAAATCGTCGGTTTTGTCAAACTGCAAGTCCCAGCAGGCAAGGCCAACCCATCACCACCGATCGGCCCGGCATTGGGTCAGCGCGGCCTGAACATCATGGAGTTCTGCAAAGCGTTTAACGCCCAGACCCAGGGTATCGAGCCCGGCCTGCCGTTGCCGGTGGTAATCACCGCGTTTGCGGACAAGAGCTTCACATTCGTCATCAAATCACCGCCATCTTCGATTCTGATCAAGAAGGCTGCCAAAATTGACAAGGGTTCGGCGACACCGCACACCCTCAAAGTTGGGAAAGTTACGCGTGCCCAACTTGAAGAGATCGCCAAAACCAAAATGAAAGACCTGACTGCCGCCGACATGGACGCAGCGGTTCGTACCATCGCTGGCTCGGCCCGGTCGATGGGTGTGAATGTGGAGGGCGTTTAAATGACACAGCTCACCAAAAAACAAAAGGCCTTCCAGGGCAAGGTTGACTCTAACAAGCTGTACCCGTTGGCAGATGCCTTGGGTCTTGTCAAAGAGTGTGCCAATGCCAAATTCGATGAATCCATCGATGTCGCCGTGCAGCTCGGAATTGATGCCAAGAAGTCGGATCAAGTGGTGCGCGGCGCGGTGGTGCTGCCCAACGGAACCGGCAAGACCAAGCGTGTGGCCGTGTTCGCCCAGGGTGCCAAGGCGGAAGAAGCCAAAGCAGCCGGTGCCGACATCGTCGGTATGGACGATCTGGCGGCCATGATCAAGGCTGGCGACATGCCTTTTGACATCGTGATTGCGGCGCCGGATGCCATGCGCGTCGTCGGTACCCTGGGGCAAATTCTGGGCCCGCGCGGTTTGATGCCGAATCCCAAGGTCGGCACCGTGACGCCTGATGTGGCAACCGCAGTAAAGAACGCCAAGGCCGGTCAAGTGCAGTTCCGTGTTGACAAGGCCGGTATTGTGCACTCCACCATTGGTCGTCGTTCGTTTGACAACGACAAGTTGCAGGGTAACTTGGTCACGCTGATTGAAGCCTTGACCAAAGCCAAGCCGGCCACCAGTAAAGGTGTTTATTTGAAGAAAGTAGCAGTTTCGTCAACGATGGGTGTGGGTGTCCGCGTGGACATGCAAACCATCGCCGCGTAATTGTAGAAATTTGGGTCACCCGAGAAGGTGACCTGATGTGGTGGGCTGTTCATACTGAGAAGTGTGGGCAGGTCATCCAAGACCGTTGGCGTGCCAGCCGCAGCGATGCGGGTCAGCACTTAATTAATGGGCGTGGGGTTCGCCTCAGGCCTTGAGCCAACGCAGATGGCGATCCCGCTGCAGATGGAATTGGTTTTCCGAAACAGTTGGTCGCTGCAATGTGGCGTGCTTGAAGGCAGTTTGCCGACCGGCACATTTTGAAGGAGTAGACCTTGAGTCTGAATCGCAGTGAGAAAGAAGCGGTCATCAACGATGTGACTGGCCTCGCCGCAAAAGCTCAAACGCTGGTACTGGCGGAATACCGTGGCATTACGGTCGCCGACATGACTAAATTGCGCTCCACCGCGCGCAGTAATGGCGTAAGTCTGAGTGTGTTGAAAAACACTTTGGCTCGCCGCGCTGTTGCGGGTAGCGGATTTGAAGTTGTGTCCGACTTGATGAGCGGACCGCTGATCTATGGCTTTTCCGAAGATGCTGTGGCTGCCGCGCGAGTGGTGGCCGACTTCGCGAAAACCAACGACAAGTTGGTGATTCGCGGTGGTGCATACGGCGGAAAAGCGCTGGATATGAACGGCGTTAAGCAGTTGGCAAGCATCCCTTCCAAGGAAGTGTTGCTGGCACAGTTGCTGGGCTTGATGCAATCCCCGATTTCGCGCATAGCACGTGTGCTGGCGTCAATCGCGGAAAAAAATGGCGTAGCCGTGCAAGATGCACCCGCTGAGGCAGTTGCGGCCTAAGGGTCCGCTGCATGTGGTAACCAATATTTTAGGAAATCAAAATGGCATTCGATAAAGACGCATTTTTGACCGCGCTCGACAGCATGACGGTCATGGAACTCAACGATTTGGTGAAAGCCATCGAAGTGAAATTTGGTGTCAGCGCGGCAGCCATGTCGGCACCTGCTGCTGGCGGTGGCGCGGCCGCTGCGGTGGTTGAAGAGAAGACGGAGTTCAACGTCGTTCTGCTTGAAGCTGGCGCTGCCAAGGTGTCGGTCATCAAGGCAGTTCGCGAAATCACCGGTCTGGGCCTCAAGGAAGCCAAAGATCTGGTGGATGGCGCTCCGAAGAACGTCAAGGAAGGCGTATCCAAGGCCGACGCTGATGCCGCCATGAAGAAGTTGGTGGACGCCGGCGCCAAGGTCGAACTCAAGTAATCGATCTTTCAACAAGGGCTGGGTGCTCCAAAAGAGCCCCAGCCTTTGGCGCTTGTAAGAGCGCACCGACAAGCAGACCGAATGTCTGTTTATCAGTGTCTTCTTACATTGATAGTTGAAGATGCCTTGGTTCGGGTTGCACGCAATGTGCGGCCGTCCGCCAATGATTGGTAGTGGCCAATCACCAAGAAGTACCCAGGATTCCTTAGTCATTGCCCGGAGATCTCATGGCTTACACATACACCGAACGCAAGCGCATTCGCAAAAATTTCGGCAGTCGCGACAGCGTGCTTGAAATTCCTTACCTGTTGCAAATGCAAAAAGATGCCTACACGGCATTCCTGCAAGCTGATGTCCCCCCAAAAAAGCGGACCGTAGAGGGACTGCAAGCCGCCTTTGACGCCGCCTTCCCGATTATTTCGCACAACGGCTTCGTCGAGATGAAGTATCTCGAATACAACCTGGCGAAGCCGGCTTTTGACGTGCGCGAATGCCAGACCCGCGGTCTGACGTTTGCATCTGCGGTGCGGGCCAAGGTGCAACTGTTCATCTATGACCGAGAGTCTTCAACCTCGCAAAATAAGGTCATCAAAGAGGTAAAAGAACAAGAGGTCTACATGGGCGAAGTGCCCTTGATGACCGGCAAGGGTTCGTTCATCATCAACGGAACCGAGCGTGTCATCGTTTCCCAGTTGCATCGCTCACCTGGTGTGTTTTTTGAACACGACAAGGGTAAAACCCATAGTTCCGGCAAGCTGCTGTTCTCGGCTCGCATCATTCCCTACCGTGGTTCCTGGCTCGATTTCGAGTTCGATCCGAAAGACATTCTTTACTTCCGTGTGGATCGCCGCCGCAAAATGCCGGTCACGATTCTGCTCAAGGCGATTGGCCTGAACCACGAGTCGATCCTGGCGAACTTCTTCGTCAATGACAACTTTCGTTTGATGGACAGCGGTGCCCAGATGGAGTTCGTGGCCGAACGCCTGCGCGGTGAAGTGGCCCGTTTCGATGTCACTGACAAAAGTGGCAAAGTTGTGGTTACCAAAGACAAGCGTGTCACTGCGCGTCACACCCGTGAACTGGAGCAGTCAGGTACCACGCACATCAGCGTGCCGGAAGATTTTCTGGTCGGTCGCGTCGTGGCGCGCAACATTGTTGACGCCGAGACCGGCGAGATTCTGGCCAAAGCCAACGAGGATCTCACGGAACTGTTGCTGAAGAAACTGCGTACCGCTGGCGTGCAGGAATTGCCGTGTATTTACACCAACGAACTGGACCAAGGTGCGTACATTTCGCAAACCCTGCGCAGTGACGAAACAGTCGATGAGTTTGCCGCACGCGTCGCCATTTACCGCATGATGCGCCCGGGTGAGCCGCCCACGGAAGATGCCGTGCAGGCGCTGTTCCAGCGCTTGTTCTACAACCCCGACACCTACGACCTGTCGCGCGTCGGCCGTATGAAGTTCAACGCCAAGATGGGTCGTCCGGAATCGACCGGCCCCATGGTTCTGACCAATGAGGACATTCTGGCAGTCGTCAAGATCCTGGTCGACTTGCGCAATGGCCGTGGCGACGTCGATGATATCGACCACCTTGGCAATCGGCGCGTGCGTTGCGTTGGCGAGTTGGCCGAGAATCAGTACCGCACCGGTCTGGCACGGATCGAAAAAGCTGTGAAGGAGCGTCTCGGCCAGGCCGAGCAAGAGCCGCTCATGCCACATGACCTGATCAACAGCAAGCCGATTTCGGCAGCTTTGAAAGAGTTCTTTGGTGCGTCGCAGTTGTCGCAGTTCATGGACCAGACCAACCCTTTGTCGGAGATCACCCACAAGCGCCGTGTTTCGGCTCTTGGCCCAGGCGGTCTGACGCGTGAGCGCGCCGGCTTTGAAGTGCGTGACGTTCACGTGACACACTACGGTCGGGTCTGCCCGATCGAAACGCCGGAGGGTCCCAACATTGGCCTGATCAATTCGCTGGCGCTGTACGCTCGACTGAACGAATACGGCTTTATTGAAACGCCTTATCGTCGGGTGGTGGACAGCAAGGTCACGATGGACATCGACTATTTGTCCGCCATCGAGGAAGGCAAATACGTTATTGCGCAGGCCAACGCGGTGCTCGACAAAGACGGCAGGCTCACCGGTGAGCTGATCTCGGCGCGTGAAGCGGGCGAGTCCATTCTGGTCGGTGCCGAGCGCGTTCAGTACATGGACGTTTCGCCGGCGCAGATCGTGTCGGTGGCAGCCTCCCTGGTGCCTTTCCTGGAGCACGACGATGCCAACCGCGCTTTGATGGGCGCCAACATGCAGCGTCAGGCGGTGCCTATTTTGCGGCCGGAAAAAGCCTTTGTCGGCACCGGTATCGAACGCGTATCGGCAGTGGACTCCGGTACCGTGGTAGTTGCCACGCGCGGTGGTGTGGTTGATTATGTCGATGCGACCCGGGTTGTGATTCGCGTCAACGACGCTGAGGCACAGGCCGGTGAAGTGGGTGTGGACATTTACAACCTCATCAAATACCAGCGCTCTAACCAGAACACCAACATTCATCAGCGTCCCATCGTCAAGAAGGGCGACAAACTGGCCAAGGGCGATGTGATTGCCGACGGCGCATCGACCGACCTCGGCGAACTGGCTTTGGGCCAGAACATGCTGGTCGCGTTCATGCCCTGGAACGGCTATAACTTTGAAGATTCGATTTTGATCAGCGAGCGTGTGGTGGCCGAAGACCGCTACACCTCGATCCATATCGAAGAGTTGGTGGTGATGGCGCGCGACACCAAGCTGGGGTCCGAAGAGATCACCCGCGATATCCCCAATTTGAGCGAGCAACAGCTCAACCGTCTGGACGAGTCGGGCATCATCTATGTGGGTGCCGAAGTTCAACCCGGTGATACGCTGGTGGGCAAGGTGACACCGAAGGGTGAAACCACGCTGACGCCGGAAGAAAAGCTGCTGCGCGCCATCTTTGGCGAAAAAGCCAGCGACGTGAAAGATACTTCGTTGCGAGTCGATCAGGGTTCGCAGGGAACCGTCATTGATGTCCAGGTATTCACCCGCGAAGGCATTGTGCGCGACCGCCGGGCCCAGCAAATCATCGATGATGAACTGAAACGTTTCCGTCTTGATTTGAATGACCAACTGCGTATTGTGGAAGCCGATGCGTTTGACCGGATCGAGAAATTGTTGATCGGCAAGCCAGCCAACGGTGGTCCGCAAAAGCTCGTCAAAGGCAGCAAGATCGACAAGGCTTACTTGATCGCGGTGGAAAAATTCCATTGGTTCGATATTCGCCCGGCGGATGATGACATCGCCGCGCAACTGGAGAGCATCAAGAACTCGCTGGAGCAAACGCGCCACAGCTTCGATCTGGCGTTTGAAGAGAAGCGCAAGAAGTTGACGCAGGGCGATGAACTGCCGGCTGGCGTGTTGAAGATGGTCAAGGTCTATCTGGCCGTCAAACGTCGCTTGCAGCCAGGCGACAAGATGGCCGGACGTCACGGCAACAAGGGGGTGGTGTCTAAGATCGTCCCGGTCGAAGACATGCCTTATATGGCCGACGGCACGCCGTGTGACATTGTTCTCAACCCGCTGGGCGTGCCGTCACGGATGAACGTCGGGCAAGTGCTGGAAGTGCATTTGGGCTGGGCGGCAAAAGGCATTGGCCAGCGCATCGGTGACATGCTGCAGGCTGAAGCCAAACTGGCGGAACTGCGCAAATTCCTGGAGACGCTGTACAACGGCTCTGGTCGCAAGGAAGAAGTATCGAAACTGAGCGATGACGAAGTGCTTGAGATGGCAGGCAACCTGAGCGCCGGCGCCACGTTTGCCACGCCGGTGTTTGACGGTGCTTCAGAAGAAGATATTCGTGGCATGCTGAAGCTGGCTTACCCGGACGATATCGTCAAAGCCAAAGGGCTGACGGCGGCGCGCACGCAGGCCCATTTGTTCGACGGTCGAAGCGGCGACGCTTTCGAGCGTCCGACCACAGTCGGCTACATGCATGTGCTCAAGCTGCACCATTTGGTGGACGACAAAATGCACGCCCGCTCCACCGGTCCGTACAGTCTGGTGACGCAGCAGCCGCTGGGCGGCAAGGCGCAATTTGGCGGCCAGCGCTTCGGCGAAATGGAGGTCTGGGCGCTGGAAGCCTACGGTGCCGCCTACACATTGCAGGAAATGCTCACCGTCAAATCTGATGACGTTCAAGGGCGTACCAAGGTGTACGAGAGCATTGTCAAAGGGGAGCACTCGATCGACGCCGGTATGCCGGAATCGTTCAATGTGCTGGTCAAGGAAATTCGATCGCTCGGTATCGATATCGAGTTGGAACGCGGCTAAACACGGACAAGAAAAGGATTCAACATGAAATCATTACTCGACCTGTTCAAGCAGTTCACCCCGGATGAGCACTTCAGTGCCATCAAGATTGGCATGGCCTCTCCCGAGAAGATCCGGTCCTGGTCCTTCGGTGAAGTTAAAAAGCCGGAAACCATCAACTACCGCACCTTCAAACCTGAGCGGGATGGTCTGTTTTGCGCCAAGATTTTCGGCCCTATCAAGGACTACGAATGCCTGTGCGGCAAGTACAAGCGGCTCAAGCACCGTGGCGTAATCTGCGAGAAATGCGGCGTTGAAGTGACGCAGACCAAGGTGCGCCGCGAGCGCATGGGTCACATTGATCTGGCGGCGCCTTGTGCTCACATCTGGTTCCTGAAGTCACTGCCGTCACGCCTGGGCCTGGTGCTCGACATGACCTTGCGCGACATTGAACGCGTGTTGTACTTTGAAGCTTACGTCGTCACCGACCCCGGCATGACCCCGCTGAAGAAATTCAGCATCATGTCGGAAGACGACTTCGATGCCAAGTTCAAGGAATACGGCGACGAGTTTCAGGCCAAGATGGGCGCAGAGGGCATCAAGGATCTGCTGCAAAGCATTGACATCGAAGGCTCGATTGAAAAGCTGCGCAACGATCCGACTGGCTCGGAACTGAAAATCAAGAAAAATACCAAGCGCCTCAAGCTGCTTGAAGCGTTCAAAAAATCGGGCATCAAGCCCGAGTGGATGGTGCTGGAAGTGTTGCCGGTGTTACCGCCGGATTTGCGTCCGCTGGTGCCACTGGACGGTGGTCGTTTTGCCACTTCGGATTTGAACGACTTGTATCGTCGCGTGATCAACCGCAACAGTCGGCTGCGTCGTCTGCTGGAACTCAAAGCGCCCGAGATCATTGCGCGCAATGAAAAGCGCATGCTGCAGGAAGCGGTCGACTCTTTGCTGGACAACGGTCGCCGCGGCAAGGCCATGACTGGCGCCAACAAGCGCGCGCTCAAGTCTCTGGCCGACATGATCAAGGGCAAGAGCGGTCGTTTCCGCCAGAACTTGCTGGGCAAGCGGGTTGACTATTCAGGTCGCTCGGTGATTGTGGTGGGTCCGACGCTCAAACTTCATCAGTGCGGTTTGCCGAAGTTGATGGCGCTCGAGTTGTTCAAGCCTTTCATTTTCGCTCGCCTGGAAGCGATGGGCATTGCCACCACCATCAAGGCCGCCAAGAAGGAAGTTGAATCCGGTACGCCGGTGGTGTGGGACATTCTGGAAGAGGTGATCAAAGAGCACCCCGTGATGCTGAATCGCGCACCCACCTTGCACCGTCTGGGCATCCAGGCCTTCGAGCCGATCCTGATTGAAGGCAAGGCCATTCAGCTGCACCCGCTGGTTTGCGCCGCCTTCAACGCCGACTTTGACGGTGACCAGATGGCGGTTCACGTGCCGCTGTCGGTGGAAGCACAAGTGGAATGCCGCACCTTGATGCTGGCGTCCAACAATGTGCTGTTCCCGTCCAACGGCGAACCGTCGATTGTGCCGTCGCAAGACGTGGTGCTGGGTTTGTATTACACGACCCGGGATCGCATCAATGGCAAGGGCGAAGGTCTGATTTTCTCAGACACGGGTGAAGTACAGCGCGCCTTTGACGCCGGCGAGGTGGAGTTGACTGCCCGCATCAATGTACGCTTGACCGAGTACACCAAGGACAAAGAAACCGGTGAATTGCTGCCGTCGACCAAACTGTGGGAAACCACCGCTGGTCGCGCCCTGCTGTCGGAAATTTTGCCCAAAGGACTGCCTTTTGCAAATATCAACAAGGCGCTGAAGAAGAAGGAGATTTCAAAGCTGATCAATGTCTCGTTCCGCAAGTGCGGCCTCAAGGAGACCGTGGTATTTGCCGACAAATTGCTGCAATATGGTTTCCGTCTGGCGACCAAGGCCGGCATCTCGATTTGCATTGACGACATGCTGGTGCCCTCTGAAAAGCCGGCCATCATCGAACGCGCCGAAAAAGAGGTCAAGGAAATCGCGCAGCAATACACGTCAGGACTCGTGACTTCAGGTGAGCGCTACAACAAGGTGGTGGACATCTGGGGCAAAGCCGGCGACGAGGTCTCCAAAGTGATGATGGCACAGTTGTCCCGGGAAATGGTCACGGACCGCCATGGCAAGCAAGTGCAGCAAGAGTCATTCAACTCGATCTACATGATGGCGGATTCCGGTGCCCGTGGTTCGGCCGCCCAGATTCGTCAGGTGGCCGGTATGCGGGGTCTGATGGCCAAGCCGGACGGCTCCATCATCGAGACGCCGATCACCGCCAACTTCCGCGAAGGGCTGAACGTGCTGGAGTACTTCATCTCGACGCACGGTGCCCGAAAAGGTCTTGCAGATACGGCGTTGAAAACCGCCAACTCGGGTTACCTGACACGTCGCCTGGTGGACGTGACGCAAGACCTGGTGGTCACTGAGCAGGACTGTGGCACCCACGGTGGATATTTGATGCGCGCTATTGTTGAAGGCGGTGAAGTCATCGAGTCGTTGCGTGACCGCATTTTGGGACGCACCGCCGCCGATGATGTGGTGCATCCGGAGAACCGATCCGTGCTGGCCCCGGCCGGAACCATGCTCGACGAAGACCTGATTGAAGAGTTGGAAATCGCCGGTGTCGATGAAGTCAAAGTGCGTACCGCTTTAACTTGTGAAACCCGTTTTGGTATTTGTGCCAAATGCTACGGTCGCGACCTGGGCCGGGGCGGTCTGGTAAACGGTGGTGAAGCGGTTGGCGTGATTGCAGCGCAGTCGATTGGTGAACCGGGTACCCAGTTGACCATGCGTACCTTCCACATTGGTGGCGCCGCATCGCGTGCGGCAATAGCGTCCAGCGTGGACGCCAAATCGAACGGCAGTATCGGCTTCAACGCCACCATGCGCTATGTGACAAACGGCAAAAAGGAGTTGGTGGTGATTTCCCGTTCCGGTGAAATCGTCATTCACGACGAGCATGGCCGTGAGCGCGAACGTCACAAGGTGCCGTACGGCGCCGTGCTGGCGGTGAAGGCGGACCAGAGCATCAAGTCTGGCACGATACTCGCCAATTGGGATCCGCTGACGCGCCCCATCATCACCGAGTTTGCCGGCAAAGCCCGCTTCGAAAATGTCGAAGAAGGTCTGACCGTGGCCAGGCAGGTGGACGAGGTGACGGGCCTGTCGACCATGGTCGTCATCGATCCGAAACGCCGCGGTGCTGCCAAAGTGGTCCGTCCGCAAGTCAAGTTGATTGACGCGTCCGGCAATGAGGTCAAAATTCCGGGCACCGACCACTCGGTGACCATTGGTTTCCCGGTTGGTGCATTGGTTCAGGTGCGTGACGGTCAGGATGTGGGTCCGGGCGAGGTGCTGGCACGGATCCCGATCGAAGGCCAGAAGACGCGCGACATTACCGGCGGGTTGCCGCGTGTTGCCGAATTGTTCGAAGCCCGTTCACCCAAAGACAAGGGCGTACTGGCTGAAATGACGGGCACCGTGTCATTCGGCAAAGAGACCAAAGGCAAGATCCGCTTGCAGATTACCGATCCTGATGGCGCCGTCTGGGAAGAGCTCGTCCCCAAGGAGAAGAGCATCATCGTGCACGAGGGCCAGGTCGTCAACAAGGGCGAAAGCGTGGTTGACGGTCCGGCGGACCCGCAGGATATTTTGCGACTGTTGGGGTCGGAAGAACTGGCGCGTTATATTGTTGACGAAGTGCAGGACGTTTACCGCTTGCAGGGTGTGAAGATCAACGACAAGCACATTGAGGTGATTGTTCGCCAGATGTTACGCCGCGTCGTCGTTGAAAGTGCCGGTGATTCGAACTACATCAACGGCGAGCAAGTAGAGCGCTCCGAGATGCTCAATACCAATGATGCTTTGCGGGCAGAAGGCAAGATTCCGGCAACATTTACCAATTTGCTGCTGGGCATTACCAAGGCATCGTTGTCTACCGACAGCTTCATCAGTGCCGCATCGTTCCAGGAAACAACGCGTGTTCTCACAGAAGCTGCCATCATGGGCAAGCGCGACGAATTGCGTGGCTTGAAAGAAAACGTCATCGTCGGGCGCTTGATTCCTGCCGGTACCGGAATGGCTTACCATGAAGCCCGTAAAGTCCGTGAAAACATGGACGACGTCGAGCGCCGGGCCATTGCCGAAGCCGAAGCTGCCGAGCTGGCTGGTGAAGTTGATGCAGCACAAGCCAGTGAAGGAGTTGTGTCCGAGTAACATTCGACCGGCTTTTTGATCGGACGCCCCAAGTTCTCGGCACGAGGGCTTGAGGCGTTTTTCTTTTTTGTGAATTGGATGATCTGTAGTTGAGCGGATCGCAAGATTGAAGGAAATGAACGCGTCCGTCTCGCTCTGGTTTGTCTTCGCGCTATTGTTGTTCTGGGCCATGGGGGCCTACAACCGGCTGGTGCGTTTGCGTTCGCGGGGCATTGCCGCTTTCGCAAATCTGGAAACTTTTTTCAATCAATACATAGTGATGGCGAAAACAAAAGTTCCCCAGTGGTATGCAGCCGCTGCGCCGGGCACTGGACACCCAGATAACGATGCTTCGGTCGCCGCCTGGGCGGCCCTCGCGGCGGCCGCTGAGCAGTTGAATGCCTCGCTCAAGGTGGCTCACACCCGGCCTCTGAACGGGCCGACCATGAGCGCCTTGAGAACAGCTTTCGAGACCCTGTGTTTGTCCTGGTTGCGTCTGCGCGACCTGCCGGCCGATCTGGCGGGTGCTGCCGTCCCTGACACTTTGCAATCCCAGTGGGAGATGGTCGCAGTTCAGGTAGAAATGGCCCGCACCGACTTCAACCGAACCGTGACAAATTACAACCAGGCCATCAGTCAGTTCCCCGCCCTGTTGCTGGCCCGGGTATTTGGTCTTCAGCCGGCGCAGCCCATATAGACCGGATGATGAACAGCAATGAACAAGCTGTCCCCCTGTGGCGTCAGTTGCAGGCGGCGGCGGCAGTCTTGCTGGCGATCCGCTCTGGTGTGTCTGGAACCGCAGCGCTGGCCACTATTGCGACCGATTTGCGGCCAGGCGTACAGGCGCTAGTCTTTCATGTGCTGCGCTCACTGGGGCGGGCAGAAGCCTTGCGACGCTTGCTTGCCAACCGAGCGCCACCACCACCAGCAGACGCTCTTTTGTGCACTGCGCTGGCGCTCACATGGCATGTGCAGGACGCGCCGTATGAGGTGTTTACGCTGGTCAACCAAGCGGTGGAAGCGGCCAAGAGAAATTCCACTACCCAGCCCCAGGCCAGTTTTATCAACGCCTGTTTGCGTCGATTCCTGCGTGAACGAGATACCTTGGTGGCGAACACCGACAGCAATCCGGTAGCGCTGTGGAATCATCCAAAATGGTGGATTGATCGACTTCAAAGAGAATGGCCCAATCACTGGCAGGCCATTCTTGCTGCCAACAACGTTCAGGCCCCGATGACGCTGCGAGTGAACCTGAGGCGCTCGACGGTTGAATCCTTTTTGCAGCTGCTTGAAGGGGCCGGACTGAACGCAAAGGCAGCCGGCAAATGGGGAGTCACTCTGGAGCAGTCCAAACCGGTGGCGCAGATCCCTGGCTTTTCCGACGGGGTTGTTTCGGTACAGGATTGCGCCGCACAGCTTGCGGCGCCATTGCTACTGTCCGGCTTGGCGGCAGCGGGTCCGTTGCACGTGCTGGACGCCTGCGCCGCTCCGGGTGGCAAAACCGCGCATCTACTGGAGATGGCCGATTGCAGGGTCACAGCGCTCGATGTTGACCCTACGCGATGCGAGCGAATTCGGCAAACCATGCAACGACTGAGTCTGCATGCCAAAGTTCTAGTTGCTGACGCGACCGACACTTCTGCCTGGTGGGATGGTCAATCATTTGACGCCATTTTGCTGGACGCACCTTGCTCCGCTTCCGGCATCGTGCGACGTCATCCTGACATACGCTGGTTGCGTCGGGAGTCAGACATTACGCAACTCGCTGCCGAGCAAGCTGCACTGCTCAAGGCTTTGTGGCCCTTGCTCGCCCCGGCTGGACGACTCCTGTACTGCACCTGTTCTGTTTTCCGGGCGGAAGGGGAGAATCAGATACAAACGTTTCTTGCACACAACACCGATGCCTGTTTGCTGCCTTCGCCCGGGCATTTGTTACCGCTGAACCGGTCAAATGGCAACACAGTCCCGGACAATCTCGCTTGTGACCATGACGGCTTTTATTACGCATTGCTGGAAAAGCGCCCGGCTTGACCTGTTCGGGATCATGGCCTGTGTCTGTCTGGCGTGGGGTCACCCCGGGCAGGTCCGCGCCGAGTCCGCAGCGACGGAGATTTCCCTTGTAAAGTTTGAGCGTACGGCAGATGCCATATTGCTGACGGCAAGCGTCAAATTTGAGCTGTCGGCGGTGGTCGAGGAGGCGCTGCTCAAAGGTGTTCCGATGTTTTTCGTGGCCGAAGCCGACGTGGTTCGTCTGCGCTGGTACTGGACCAATAAAAAAGTGGTGAGCGCCGAGCGCCACATGCGCTTGGCCTATCAGCCATTGACCCGCCGCTGGCGGCTCAATGTCGCCTCGGGTCTGATTACCAATGCCGGGCTGGGCATGGCACTGAATCAAAATTTTGAGCAACTGTCCGATGCGTTGGCGGCAGTGCAACGCTTGTCACGCTGGAAAATCGCCGACGCCTCGGAACTGGACCTCGAACAAAACCATCTGGTCGAATTCCGTTTTCGCCTCGACCTGTCGCAGCTACCGCGCCCATTTCAGATTGGCACATTGGGACAGGCCGACTGGAATATTTCGGCTTTCTACAGCCAACCCCTGATTCTGGAAAGCGTCAAGTGACCGACATCGGCAAGGCACCTGTGTCGAGTCGCTATTACCTGCGCAAGTCGCGCGCCATGCGCTGGACGGTTGGCATCGGTCTGGCCGCCATGGTGGCAGTCGGACTGGTGTTGCTGTTCCTCCTGACGCAGGCCACCACCAACCGCGAAATGTACGAGCGAAATTACGCACGACTCTTTGCACTTAATGTGGTCGTTGCCGGCTTGCTGTTGATCATCATTTTGTGGATCGCCTACCGCCTTGTATCGCGGCTGCGTCAGGGAAAATTTGGCAGTCGTTTGCTGGTTAAGCTGGCCGCCATTTTTGCGCTGGCCGGGTTTGCGCCGGGCGTGCTGATCTATGTGATTTCTTACCAGTTCGTGTCGCGTTCCATCGAAAGCTGGTTCGACGTCAAGGTTGAAGGCGCACTTGATGCCGGTCTGAATCTGGGTCGCGTCACACTGGAAACCCTGTCCAGCGATTTGGCCAGCAAGGCGCGAGCCTCGGCATCGCAACTGGCAGACACCAAGGAGTTCAATGCTGCCCTGCCGCTGGAGCGGGCGCGCGAGCAGCTAGGCGCCAGTGACCTGCTGTTGTGGAGCGCGTCGGGGCAACTGATTGCTGCGGCCGGTCAATCGCGCTACCAGCTCAATCCGGAGCGACCCACGCCACAACAGTTTCGCAACGCTCGAGGGCAGCGTGCGATCACCTGGATCGAGGGATTGGATGACGCCATACCAGGCGTTGCCGGTAACGCCCGCATTCTGGCACTGGTGCTGGTACCCAGCGCAAGCTTGGCGGTGTTGAGTGAGCCGCGTTTTCTGATGGTGTCACAGACATTGCCACCCACGCTGGTGGCCAATGCGCTGGCTGTGACCGAGGCCAACCGGGAGTACCAGGAGCGGGCGTTGGCACGCGAGGGCCTGCGCCGCATGTACATCGGAACCTTGACGCTGAGCCTTTTTTTGGCGGTGTTTGGTGCGGTACTGCTGGCGGTACTGCTGGGCAATCAGATTGCACGTCCATTGTTGTTGCTGGCCGATGGCGTGCGGCAGGTGGCGGCCGGAGATTTGACCCCGAAAGCGTCGTTGCAGGGTCGTGATGAACTGGATGGTTTGACCCGGTCATTTGCCGAGATGACACAACAACTGGCAGAGGCCCGGCAGGCGGTTCAGGCCAGCATGGAGCAGGTCAACGCCGCGCGCGGCAACCTGCAGACCATTCTGGACAATCTGACGGCGGGAGTCATGGTGCTGGACGCCCGAGGCGTCATCCAGTCCTCCAATCCGGGCGCCACACGCATTCTTCGGGTGCCCCTGGCCAACTACGAGGGGCAACCCCTGGCGGCGATTGAAGGCCTGCAAACGTTTGGAGAAAATGTTCAGTCCCGCTTTGATTCTTTTTTGGCCACCCGCAGCGAACACGGTCTGGATCACTGGCAGCAATCGTTCGAGCTTGGAAATGCCAGCGCCACGTCAACCGGCCGGCAAGCTGATGACGCTCTCGTTTTGGTCGCGCGAGGTGCTGAGTTGCCCGGACTTAAGAGGCTTTTGGTGTTTGATGACATTTCTGAAATTGTGTCTGCACAACGTTCCCAGGCCTGGGGGGAAGTCGCCAGACGATTGGCGCACGAGATCAAGAATCCACTGACCCCGATCCAGCTTTCAGCCGAACGACTGGAGATGAAGCTGACCGGCAAAGTCGCCCCGCCCGAGCAGGCATTGCTCACCAAGTCGGTCAAAACCATCGTTGATCAAGTCGATGCCATGAAGCGTCTGGTGAATGAATTTCGGGACTATGCGCGGTTACCGGCAGCAGTATTGCGACCGCTTGATTTGAACGCGCTGGTGTCTGAAGTATTGCAGCTGTACGCCAGCGAAACGTCGCAAGTGCCGGTGCACATGGAGCTTGATACACGCATTCCGAGAGTGATAGGCGACACCCAGCAACTGCGCCAAGTGTTGCACAACCTGCTGCAAAACGCGCAGGATGCCACAGAAACTGTCGATCACAGCAGCAAGACACTTGGGGTGACCGTCAAAACCAATTGGCTTGCGACCAGCGGGCGGGTTCGTCTTACCGTTCTAGACAGCGGCACAGGCTTTCCCGAGCACATCCTGAAGCGAGCGTTTGAGCCGTATGTCACGACCAAAGCCAAAGGAACTGGTTTGGGGTTGGCGGTTGTCAAAAAAATTGCCGATGAGCACGGCACGCGGGTGGACATTGTCAACCGCAGCGTCGATGGCAAAGTGGTGGGAGCTCAAGTGTCGTTATCATTCAACGTTGAAAATGTCGCGTCGGCCTGACCGCGTGACTCAGGCATAGGCAAGGAACGCGCTAAATCATGGCAAATATATTGGTGGTTGACGACGAACTCGGCATTCGCGACCTATTGTGGGAAATTTTGAATGATGAGGGGCATAGCGTCGAAGTGGCCGAGAATGCCGCCCAGGCCCGTGCGGCCCGATTGCGTGACCGACCTGATTTGGTGTTGCTCGATATCTGGATGCCCGACACCGACGGCGTTACTTTGCTCAAGGAGTGGTCATCCACCGGAGCCCTGACCATGCCGGTCATCATGATGAGCGGACACGCCACGATTGATACGGCGGTAGAAGCTACCAAGATTGGCGCACTGGCCTTTCTGGAAAAACCCATTACCTTGCAAAAGCTGCTTAAAGCGGTTGAACAAGGGCTGGCCCGCGGCGCCATTCGCAAGCCAATGTCTACGCTCATGAATTCACCGGTCTCGCCGATGCACGACGTTTCTGCAATGGTGGGGCAACCGGCGGCTTTGGCGGCAGAAGCGGAGCCTCCTTGCCAGCAAAGCTTTATGCTTGACAAACCCTTGCGAGTGTCGCGTGATGAATTTGAAAAGGCTTATTTCGAGTACCACCTGGCCAAAGAAAATGGGTCCATGACACGGGTTGCGGAGAAGACGGGACTCGAGAGAACGCACCTTTATCGCAAGCTGAAACAATTGGGAGTCGACTTGACCCGCGGCAAGCGCAACGCCGCTTGATGAGTCGGCTTCGATGATGCAGGGATACTGCTATACTCTCGCGCTCTGGCCCGGTAGCTCAGTCGGTAGAGCAGAGGACTGAAAATCCTTGTGTCGGTGGTTCGATTCCGCCCCAGGCCACCAGTATTGAAGCCCCCTTGTGTCATGCAAGTGGGGCTTTTTTCATGGCCGAATGGTCATGGCAGGGGTGGCTAGTTCGGCGTTCGGTTCGGTCGTTCCTCTGAAGGCAGTGTCAAACTGCTGGCAAATTTACAGTCGACTCCATTGCGATCTCGATCTGCTTACTTGACCTTGCAGGCCCATTTGACAATTTGTTCTGATGGTTGCCCGACTGTTAGATCCAACCAGTATGCGTCCTTGGGAGTCGCGGGGGAATCAGGTTTCGCATCTGGCTCCAGCACTGTGGATTTCCCTTTGCCCATGGGTTGCGAGAAATAAGTGGTCTTAACGCTTCTAAACTTAAGGGAACCGCAATCCACTTCGTTATGGGAAATGATTGAGCGGTCACTTTGCAGGGTTGGCTTCTTCATGTCGTCCAGTAAAAGAAAACTTCGAATTTTCACCTTGCTAGTGAGGGTAGCTTCGTCGACGTAGAAAGTACCTTGGTCGTTAGCTCCAATTTTTTTCCACTCTGCATGTGCGATCGAAAGTGATGCCATGCATGTAATCGCAATGACTGTGCGTTTACGTGGCTATGGCGGGAGTGCCAAGTTCGGCTGATTTTTCGGTAAATTTGTGCCAGTTTCAGGGTCATTCCCAAAAGCTGACGCTGGCGACCTTTCGATCCCAATTGTCATAGCGTCCCGCCGGTCTGATCAAAGACTCAAGAACATTCAGATCTGGGATCACCAGTCGTACAGCTTCTTCGCAGTGAGATCGACCTTTCCGTCAGGATCAAGGCTTATGACATCGCCTTTCTTGAAGCTATGACCTTGAAGATGACATCGGACACGCTGGAAATGTGCGAAATGTGTTTCGTGACAATGGTATGGGAACTGCTGAAGTTGCGTAATTGGTATGCAACTGAGCGCAGACTCGATAATCGATTCAAAAAAACGTACCAAACTTGATACACTACGCCATGGAGAAAAAGACAACCCCGACTTTGGGGGTACGATTTTTCAGGACGGATGCGGGTGGCGAGCCAGTTCGTGAGTGGTTGAAGGATCTGCCTGTTCCTGAGCGTAAAGCCATAGGCGAAGACATCAAGACCGTTCAATTCGGATGGCCGTTGGGCATGCCATTGGTGGCACACCTTGAAAGCGGTATTTGGGAAGCACGCACACGACTGAGCACGCGCATCGCGCGAATGTTGTTTGTTTTGGACGGGGACACCATGGTGCTGCTGCATGGTTTCATCAAGAAGGGGCAGAAGACTCCGAAACCAGAACTGGACTTGTCGAAAGAACGGCTCAAACTTTTAAAGAGGCACAAATGAAAAAGCAAAACGTTGGAAGCGATTTCGATGACTTCCTCGCTGAAGAGGGTATGCTCGAAGAGGTTACTGCTGTGGCAGTAAAGCGGGTTATTGCCTGGCAGATCGAGCAGGAAATGTCAGCTCAGAAGATCACAAAGACCGCGATGGCAAAAAAAATGCACACCAGCCGCGCATCGCTCAATCGCTTGCTTGATGAAGACGACACCAGTCTGACATTGGCGACGTTGGCTGGTGCAGCAGCGGCACTTGGTCGTCGCATCAAACTGGAGTTGGCGCCAGCCTGAAAGTCACCTCGTGAGGAAAGAGATATTGGAGCTGAAGGACTTGGCGGCGACCAACTCGTTGGAGTCCACAGGCAAGATGGTGGCCCGTTGAAGATTCATCGATGGTGTGGTGGGGAATGTGCGGGGCGTGGAAAATTGCCTCGCATTAACGCGGTGGTCATCAGCAACCCGCACTCTCGCCCCGTCGTTTCAATGGTTGGTTCGGAAGTGTGTCGAACTACACCACCATCTTGAAATCCGCATGGATACTAGCTTTGCGGGGATTGAACAAAGAAGCGGCCAGCAAAAATTGGCCGCTTTTTTCGTTTTCTGTTGCAAAATCTGTTGCTCCTGAAGACAGTCCATTGCGTAGCGGTGACTTGTGACTGCGCGCCAGTGCGCCTGACGAACCAAATGCGGAGTTCGACCTTGCTGGCGTCAGATTCGCTGCTGTAGCCACCGCCTTGATTGCGTGAGAAGGTGCTCCTGAAACACTTTGGCGACCGGCGAGAGTTTTCTTCCCAAGGGATGGACCACATGCCATTGGGAGTCAATGGGAAAACCATTCACCTTCAAAACTGAGACTGTGGTGTCGAACAGGTTGGCGTAGAGCGCATGGCGCGATACTACCGCAATGCCAAGATCTCCAGCAACAGCTTCTTTGATTGCTTCATTGCTCCCCAGTTCCAGACGCAGTTGCGGTTTAAAGTTTTGACGTTTGAAAAATGCGTCTGTTGCCATGCGCGTGCCGGATCCCAACTCACGCAGTATGAAACGCTGACTGCTCAATTCAGCAAGTTCTATTTGCTGGCGGCCGGCCATCGGATGTGCGCTGGCAGCTATCACCACCAGGGGGTTGGGCATGAAGACCTGATCAGCCAACTCGATATCGGTCGGTGGCATGGACATGATGCACAGGTCGTCCAGGTTTTCGCGCAAACGTTGCAGGACGCCATCCCGGTTGAGCACTTCGAGTGCAATTTCAATTTCGGGATAGGTCGCGCAAAAGGAGCCGAGCAAACGTGGCACAAAGTATTTGGCCGTGCTGACGACGGCCACGCGTAATTTGCCGCGCTTGAGGCCTTTGGTTTCGTCCACTTTTTGTTCGAATGCATTCCACGCATTGGCGATGTCCCGCGCTGTACGTGCCAATTCCTGGCCGGCGTCAGTCAGGTGCACGCGCCTGGCAATGACTTCATAGAGCGGTAAGCCGACGGCGTTGGACACCTCGCGAAGTTGCATGGATGCCGTCGGCTGGCTGACGTGCGTGGCGCGGGCCGCGCCGCTGACGCTGCCGGTGTCGGCCAGCGCGAGAAAAAGACGCAACTGACGGAAAGTGACGTTCATAGTGTTTTATCTATATGAAACTATCTAAAAATCGATTTTACTTTACTACACCATTTCCATAGCATCGATGTCAAAGGAAAACTTCCATGCAAAATCTTCTCGATCCGGCCATTCTTTTCTTCATTTTTGGCGCCTTTGCCGGGGCTTTGAAATCCAACCTCGAGATCCCGCAGCCGATCTCACGCTTTCTGTCGCTGTACCTGCTGATGGCCCTTGGACTAAAAGGTGGATTCGCGCTGGCCCATTCCGGAATCACCAGTCAGGTGGCAACCAGTCTCGGGTGCGCCGTTTTGCTGGCAGTAGGGGTGCCATTGCTTGGATACGGTCTGCTGCGGCGGTTTTTGTCCGGTTTTGATGCGGCCGCAGTGGCTGCAACCTACGGGTCGGTTAGCGCGGTGACTTTTGTGACCGCGGTCCAGACTCTCGAAAATCAGCATGTGGCGTTTGGCGGATACATGTCCGCCGCCATGGCCATGATGGAGTCACCGGCAATTATTCTTGCCGTCTTGTTCGCCAATTCACTGCGGCAGCGCCAGGCTGTTCCTATGGCTGCGGTCACTGGCGGCGGTGCGGCAGTGCTTGCGATGGGCCCGCCATCAGGACGGACCGGCATCCCGCTCGGAAAGATCCTTCACGAATCTTTTACTGACGGCGCACAACTGCTGCTTTTGGGTGCGATGGTGATTGGCCTGCTGAGTGGTGACGCAGGCAAGGCTGCCATGCAACCGTTCTCGGGCGACCTCTTCAAGGGAATGCTTGCCTTCTTTCTGCTTGACATGGGGTTGTTGACAGCGCGTAGTTTGCCCCAGGTGCGGGACAAGTCTCCATGGCTCATTGCCTACGCCGTGGTTGGACCCCTGACACACGCGACTCTGGCGCTAGGCCTGGCCTGGGTGTTTGAGATACCCGCTGGCGATGCCACCCTATTGATGGTGTTGGCTGCCAGTGCCTCCTACATCGCAGTGCCGGCAGTGTTGCGGTATGCGATTCCCGAGGCCAGCCCCTCACTGTATTTTGGGTTGTCACTGGGTATCACATTTCCCTTGAACATCCTCTTCGGAATCCCCCTGTACACCTACGTTGCCCAAAGAGTGCTCGGTTGAATCCAATCCGAAGTTTCAAGTTCGCGCAAGGCCATGCACCGGGGCACCGGTTGTGGCTTCAAATAATGGCTGGGGCGAAGCGTCCCTTCAAATCAATTTTTTGGGCACTTCACGCGGGTGCCCGTTGTCATCAATGGCAACGTAGGTCAGGGACGCTTCCGTCACCTTGGTGTATTCAGCCTGCGAGCCAAAGCGTTCAGCAAAGACTTCAATCTTGACGGTGATCGAGGTGCGGCCAATGCGTGTCAGCTTGGCAAAGAACGACAAAATATCGCCGACCCGGACTGGATGCTTGAAGACAAACTGATTCACCGCCACGGTAGCCATGCGACCACCCGCGTAGCGCGCCGGCACCACGGCGCCGGCCAGATCGACCTGCGCCATCACCCAGCCGCCAAAAATATCGCCATTGGCGTTGCAGTCGCCGGGCATGGGGATGACCTTGAGCACCAGTTCCTGGTCGGTCGGCAGCTGGACGCCGGTTGCACGCTGTCTGGCAACAGTGTTGCTGCTGGCGTTTGAGCTTGGGTTTTCGGACATGGGCACAATCGAGGTAAGTTAATTACGATTGTCACCCATGCGCCGATCTGGCGAACATAGCCATTCTCTTCAAAGCGTTGTTGCACTGCCCGGCGCCGCGCCCAACCCCGCTGCCACCCGATCCGACTGGGCTACCTTGCAGCGTCTGTTTCCCTATTTGTGGGAGTACAAATGGCGCGTCATGGCTGCACTGGCGTTCATGATCGGCGCCAAGGCGGCCAATGTCGGCGTGCCCCTGCTGCTCAAGCAATTGGTGGACACCATGAACCCGAAAGGCGGCGTTGGCGTCAGTGCCTTGCTGGTGGTACCGGCCGCCTTGCTGTTTGGCTATGGCTTGTTGCGTCTCTCGACCACCCTGTTTGCTGAACTGCGCGAGCTCATTTTTGCTAAGGCCACGGAAGGCGCGTCTCGCACTATTTCTCTGCAGGTGTTTCGCCATTTGCACGCCTTGAGTCTGCGCTTTCACCTGGAACGCCAGACCGGCGGCATGACGCGCGACATCGAGCGCGGCACGCGGGCCGTCAATTCGCTGATCTCTTACTCGCTGTACAGCATTTTTCCGACGCTGATCGAGGTCGGCATGGTGCTCACCTACCTGGCCGTCAAGTTTGACATCTGGTTTGCCGGCATCACCATTGTTGCGTTGATCTTCTACGTCACCTTCACGGTGACGGTGACTGAGTGGCGCACCCACTTTCGCAAGGAGATGAACGAGTTGGACTCCAAAGCCCACAGCCGGGCCATTGATTCGCTGCTCAATTACGAGACCGTCAAATACTTCAACAACGAGGAATTCGAGGCGCATCGCTACGACGAGAACCTGGAGCGTTACCGCCGCGCTGCCGTCAAGAGCCAGTCGACATTGAGTTTGCTCAACACCGGCCAGCAATTGATCATCGCCGCCGGCCTGGTGGCCATGCTGTGGCGCGCCACGCAAGGTGTGGTGGACGGCCACATGACGCTGGGCGACCTGGTGATGGTCAACGCCTTCATGATCCAGCTTTATATTCCGCTGGGTTTTCTGGGCGTGCTGTACCGCGAGATCAAGCAAAGCCTGACCGATCTGGACAAGATGTTCACCCTGATGGAGCGCGAGCGCGAAATTGCCGACGTGCAGGGCGCTCTGCCGTTGGCACTTGATGACGTTTGTCATTGCGGACTTGATCCGCAATCCAGCCCCGTCGGCCAGGGCAACGCCAGCGTCACCTTCAGCCACGTCAGCTTTGCGTACGATCTAGCGCGCCCTATTCTGCATGACATCAGCTTCGAGATTCCGGCCGGCAAGACCGTGGCCGTGGTTGGGCCGTCAGGCTCCGGCAAATCGACGCTGGCGCGACTGCTGTTTCGCTTTTACGACGTGCAACAAGGCCAGATTCTGATTGCCGGGCAGGACATCAAACAGGTGACGCAAGCCAGCGTGCGCCAGGCCATCGGTATCGTGCCGCAAGACACGGTGCTATTCAACGACACGGTGGAATACAACATCGCCTACGGCCAGCCCGGCGCCAGTCGCGAGCAAGTGGAAGAGGCAGCCCGCGCCGCGCACATCCACAGCTTCATCAGCGCCACACCCAAAGGCTACGACACCATGGTCGGCGAGCGTGGTCTCAAACTCTCGGGCGGCGAAAAGCAGCGCGTTGCGATTGCCCGCACCCTGCTGAAGAACCCTCCGATATTGATCTTCGATGAAGCCACCTCGGCCCTGGACAGCGCCAACGAGCGCGCGATCCAGGCCGAGCTGCAAAGCGTGGCGCAGAACAAGACCACGCTGGTGATTGCGCACCGCCTGTCCACCGTGGTCGATGCGCACGAGATTCTGGTGATGGAAGCTGGTCGGCTTATTGAGCGCGGCTCACACGCCGAGTTGCTGGTAGCGAATGGGCGCTATGCGCAGATGTGGGCGTTGCAGCAGAGTGCGGAGTAGTTTTTAATAGTCAACAATTGATGTGCCTCTCTACGTAAGCAGCCAGCTTTTGATCGGAATGCCGAATGTGGCTGAGTAGCCAATCCGAGAGAAACGACTTCCAAAAATTTATATCCAGTGTGTCATTCGCAATTTGTTCAGATACTTCAGCGAATTTGGCAGTGAGCGCTTTGTGTCTTTGGATGTGGTCATCAATGTCCGGATAGCCGATGGATCGCATTAGCTTCTCTTCATGTGCAAAATGCACTCGTGTGTACTGGTGCATCTGCACTTCGAAAAGCTTCAGGTCTTCTTTGGTTGTCGCTTCCAAAAAGCGGTTTACCTTCAAGAACCACTCCTGGTGCTGCGCATCAATGGTGGGGTCACCAATTTTGTAACTGCTCTTCCACTCGATCATGTTGGGTGTCCCGATGAACGTAATACGGATCCAGCACAACAAAGACTTGTTGCCGACGAACCAAAAAAGCCCGGCTTCAAAGGGAAACCGGGGCTTTCAGGTGGCAAACTTATTCCATTTCCAAGTCATTCGTATTTAGGCGGAAAGTCGCAGGCATGGCTGTAGCCAGACAAGACAAGGACGATTTAGATATGGAGCGGACAGGCATTTCAACCGCATGAGGCGCAGTATCGCGCATTTGATCAGTCGGCGGGCCACATAGAAACCCTCACGACTCCCGCATCCTTGGCGAAACTTCACCGCAAGCGCCTGCCTGGCGCAGGCCTGCCCCGCGTCATCTATCTGCGCATCACCGTCCTCCCACAGCGCTGGCTTGCCTGCTGAAGCCAGCCTTGATTGAACCCAAGCTGCGATACTGCGGTCACGGCAGGGCAGTCGCATGCTGCCGTTCCATTGTTACTGACTACTTAAAGGAGGTGTTTCATGGCGTCATTCGGTCGATTTCCAGCTGTGCATGATGGTGGTTGGATCAAGAGGATATTGCTCGTCGTGGGCGCCTGCCTACTGATAGTGATGCTGGCGCCAGTGGCGATCGTGCCCGCCGGTAGCCGTGGCGTGATGACAACTTTTGGCTCGGCGCGCGATGCGCTGTATGAACCCGGTTTGCATTTCCGGTGGCCCATCGCCCAGACCATGAACCTGATGAATGTGCAGATTCAAAACGGTGAGGGGGACGGCGATGCGGCGTCCAAAGATCTGCAAACGGTGCATACCAAAGTGGCCATCAACTACCACCTCGACCCGGCCTTTGCCGTGGAAGCGTTCAAAAGTGTTGGACCGTCAACAGACATCCTGGCTGCGCGCATCATCATTCCGGCAACCCATGAGTCGGTCAAGGCCGTCACCGCTCTTTTCACCGCCGAAGAATTGATCACCCAGCGCACGGTGGTGCGAGATCAGATTGCCGCATTGCTCAAACAAAAGATGGTGCGCCACGGCCTGGTGCTGGATGAGTTCAACTTGATCAACTTTGCGTTTTCCAAGAGTTTTTCTGATGCGATTGAAAACAAGGTGAAGGCCGAACAGCAAAAGCAGCAGGCCGAGCGTGACTTGCAGCGCCTGCAGGTGGAAGCGCAGCAAAAGGTGGTGGGTGCCAAGGCCGAGGCGGAGGCTCTGGCGGTACAGCGGATGCAAATCACGCCAGAGTTGTTGTCGCTGCGGCGTATCGAAAATGAACGTGCTGCCATTGCCAAATGGGATGGCAAGCTACCTGGTGTGACCAGCGGTGCCACGCCGTTTATCAACCTGGAGCGTGCCAGCAAGTAAGCAAAAAATTCCGATGCAATACCGCGATCTCGGCAATAGCCAACTGAAAGTCTCCGCCCTGTGCCTGGGCACCATGATGTTTGGCGACCAGACCTCTTCCGACGAGGCGGCTGCCATCGTGGCCGATGCCCACGCCCATGGCGTGAACTTCATCGACACCGCCGACGTCTATTCCAGGGGTGGCTCGGAGACCATGGTCGGCGAACTGCTCAAGGGTCAGCGCCACGATTGGGTGCTGGCCACCAAGCTTGGCAACAAGATGTCTGACCGCGTGAACGAAGGTCAGTACTCGCGCAGCTGGATGCTGCGCGAAGTCGAGGCCAGCCTGACGCGATTGCAGACCGACTGCGTGGACATTTTGTATCTGCACCGCGACTACAACGGCATGAACCTCGAAGAGCCCCTGCGCGCTCTGGATGTGATGTTGCGCGCGGGTCAGATCCGCTACTGGGGTGTCTCCAATTTTCGGGGTTGGCGGATTGCCGAGTTGATGCGCGTGGCAGGCCAGCTTGGCATGCCGGGCCCGGTGGTGTGCCAGCCCTATTACAACCTGCTCAACCGCATGCCTGAGTTTGAAGTGTTGCCGGCCTGCGCGCACTATGGCATCGGCGTGACACCCTATAGTCCGATTGCGCGCGGCGTGCTCAGCGGCAAGTACGGACCAGGGCAGACGCCAGACCCGGGCACGCGTGCCGGCCGAGCTGACAAGCGCATGTTGGAGACCGAGTTTCGAGACGAGTCATTGCTGATAGCACAAAGGCTTAAAGCGCATGTGGCGGGCAAAAGCGTCAGCCTGGCGCAATTCGCCACCGCCTGGGTGCTGGCCAACCGGCTGGTGAGCGCGGTCATTGCCGGGCCGCGCACGCTGCAGCAATGGCAAGACTACCGGCCGGCGCTGAGCTATGTGGTAACCCTGGATGACGAGGCGCTGGTGGACAGCCTGGTCAGGCCAGGTCACCCGTCCACACCTGGTTATACCGATCCATCTTACCCACCGGACGGCCGCGTGCGCGCCGGATTGCTGGCATTTGCGCCAGGGCATTGATGTGTGATGATGCGGCTTTCGGTATATTCCACGTCACTGAAACTGAAAGAGGAACAAATATGATCGCTTCTCGATGGAGTTGGATGGCAGCGTTCGCAGCGCTGAGTTGGCTTGGGGCTGCGGTGGCAGAGACCGTCCTGGAGCGGGTTGCAGCGGGCGGCAAACTGGTGGTCGCCCATCGGGAGTCTTCCATTCCGTTTTCTTATGTTGACCAGAACAAGAAGCCGGTTGGCTACGCGCTTGATCTGTGCCTGAAGATTGCCGAGGCGGTGCGCAAGAAGACCGGCGCCAAGAATATGCAGGTTGAGTTACTGATGGTCACACCGGCGAACCGGATTGCCATGGTGGAACAGGGTAAAGCCGATCTGGAGTGCGGCTCCACCACCAACAACGCAGAGCGTCGGCAAAAGGTTGCATTCACGATTCCTCATTTCATCACCGGCGCCCGCCTGCTGGTACGCGCGGACAGCAAGGTGCAGCGGATGGAAGATCTGGAGGGCAAAAAGCTGGTGTCGACCAAAGGTACGACGCCGCTGAAGGCGGCAGAGCAAACCAATCGCGAGCACTTGATGGGAGTGACCATTTTTGATGTGCCCGATCATGCCAAGGCGGTTGAGATGGTGGAAACGGGCCAGGCCGATGCCTTTGTCATGGATGACGTTTTGTTGTACGGTCTGGCGGCAAATCGCGCCAATCCGGCGGCCTTGAAGGTGGTCGGTAAGTTCCTGACCACCGAACCGCTGGCCATCATGCTGCCCAAGAACGATCCGGACTTCAAGAAGCTGGTTGATAGCGAAATGCGTCGACTCATTACCAGCAAGGAAATCTATTCGATCTATGACAAGTGGTTCCTCAAACCAATCCCCCCGAAAAACACCTCGCTGAACATGCCGGTGAGCTACCTGCTCAAGGACTTCTGGAAGTACCCGACCGACATCGTTCCCTTTTAGTATGGTGCAGACGCTCTCGCTGACGCGCCCCGACGACTGGCATTTGCATGTGCGCGATGGCGACGCCCTGAGCACGGTGGTGTCGCACAGCGCCGCCCAGTTTGGTCGCGCCGTCATCATGCCGAATCTGCGGCCACCGGTGACAACCACATCAGCTGCGCTGGCCTACCGGGACCGCATCCGGGCGGCGGTGCCGCAAGGTGTCCAGTTCGAACCCTTGATGACGCTCTACCTCACCGATAACCTGGACGCTGATGAAATCCGGCGCGCCCACCTTGCTGGCGTGGTAGCCGTCAAGCTCTACCCGGCCGGTGCCACCACCAACAGCGACGCCGGTGTGACCGACCTGCGCAAGACTTATAAAGCGCTGGAAGCGATGCAGTGCACCGGCATGTTGCTGCTGGTGCATGGTGAAGTGACGTCTCCTGAGGTCGACATTTTTGACCGTGAAGCGGTGTTCATCGATACGCAGCTGATTCCCTTGCGCCGGGATTTTCCCGAGCTGAAGATTGTGTTCGAACACATTACAACCCGCGACGCCGCACAGTATGTGCAGGAAGCGAACCGTTTCACTGCGGCCACTGTGACGGCGCACCATTTACTCTTCAATCGCAATGCCATATTTACCGGTGGCATCAGACCACACTACTATTGTCTGCCGGTGCTCAAGCGCGAGACCCATCGGCTCGCTTTGATGCAGGCGGTGACCAGTGGATCGGCCAAGTTCTTTCTTGGCACCGACAGTGCGCCGCACCCATCTCACCTGAAAGAACATGCCAGCGGTTGTGCCGGCTGCTACACCGCGTATGCCGCCATGGAGATGTACGCCGAGGCGTTTGACGCGGCCGGTGCACTGGACAAACTGGAAGCGTTTGCCAGCTTCAACGGTGCCGACTTTTATGGCCTACCGCGCAACACTGGCCAGATCACCCTGAAGCGCGAAACGTGGACCCCGCCTGAGAGTTTTACCTTCGGCCAAGCGCAGCTCAAACCCCTGAGGTCTGGTGAAACATTGCCGTGGCGAATGGTGTAAGTTCTTGTGCCTCGATTGATTGGGCTGTGCCCTGGTTGGCACCCTGGCGCGTGCTGGGTGGCATGGCTTTGCAGCGAGTGGCTGCCGGTGAGTCGCAGGTGCAGGCACTGAATCAGGTGGCACTGACCCAGGAAAGTTGCCAGGTTCAATTTGTACCGCAGACTGACTTACCCGCCGGCGTCGCCTATGAACAGTACATTTTTGACACTGGCCAGGTACCGACACGCGACGGTCTGCACGATTTTTTCAATGGTCTGGCATGGCTGCAGTTTCCATTGACCAAGAGGCGTTTGAATCAATTGCATGTGGCGCAGATTGCACGTACCGGTATCGCTCCGGTGCGGGGCCCGGCGCGTGACGCCTTGACCGTATTTGACGAAAACGCCGCCTTCCTGCAAGCGCCCGATGTGCTGTGGGAGGCTCTGGTGGCCAAAAATTGGCAGGCCTTGTTTGTCGATCTGCGCTCGGTGTGGCAGCAAGCACATCTGGTCTTGTTTGGCCACGCCATGCTGGAGAAACTGGTGTCACCCCGAAAAGCTATCACGGCCCACGTTTACCGGGTGCTGTCCACGCGGAGTTCCGTGGCCGATGTGGATGCCTGGGTGGCCATGGACTTAAGTGCTGAAAAGCTGGTGACCAAACCGTTTGCACATTTGCCGGTGCTGGGCGTGCCGGGCTGGTGGGCGGCCAATGAAGACCCGGCTTTTTACGCCGACAGCAGCGTGTTTCGTCCGCCCAGGCCTTGAAATCGGGTCGCATGCACTTAACATCCACTAGGACTACGATTGGCTGATTCAAGCCGTATTTGAAGGACATCATGAAACGTATTTTTTTATTTGTTTTGACCAACGTGCTGGTGGTGGCGGTGCTGGGCATTGTGGCCAGTTTGCTGGGCGTCAACCGTTACCTGACCTCTAGCGGACTCAACCTGAGCGCCTTGCTGGGCTTTGCCCTGGTCATGGGTTTTGGCGGCGCCATCATCTCGCTGTTGATCAGCAAGCCGATGGCCAAGTGGACGTCCGGGGTGCACGTCATCAACCCGCCGCAAAACGCCGATGAAGCCTGGATTGTGGAAACGGTGCGCAAACTCTCCAGTCAGGCCGGCATCGGCATGCCAGAGGTTGGCATTTTCGACGGCGAGCCGAACGCCTTTGCCACTGGCGCTTTCAAAAACTCGGCGCTGGTAGCCGTCAGCACCGGTTTGCTGACCGGCATGACACGCGAAGAAATTGAGGCCGTCATCGGCCATGAAATCAGCCACGTGGCAAACGGCGATATGGTCACCATGACGCTGATCCAGGGCGTGATGAACACGTTTGTGGTGTTCCTGAGTCGCGTTATCGGTTACGCGGTCGACGGTTTCCTGCGTAAAAACAGTGAGCGCTCAAGCGGCCCCGGTATCGGCTACATGGTTACAACTTTGGTGCTGGACATTGTGCTGGGTTTTGCCGCTTCCATGGTTGTTGCCTGGTTCTCCCGGCAGCGTGAATTTCGGGCCGATGCAGGTTCCGCCCAATTGCTGGGTCGCCAACCCATGATCAACGCGCTGGCGCGTTTGGGTGGAATGCAAACCGGCGAGCTGCCCAAGAGCGTTGCGGCATTTGGTATTGCAGGCGGCATGGGCCAACTGTTTTCGACACATCCGCCACTTGAAGCGCGTATCGCCGCGTTGCAAAGCGCGTAAGCTTGCACCTTTCATAATCAACGGATAGTCACTTTGGAATTCTCTACCTGGCTGGCTTTTTTTGCCGCATCGTGGGCCATCAGCATTTCTCCCGGCGCCGGTGCCGTCGCCGCCATGAGTGCCGGGTTAAACCACGGCTTTCGACGCGGCTACATCACCACTTTTGGACTCATCCTGGGCATCTGGACGCAGGTGATCGTGGTTGGCGCGGGTCTGGGGGCACTGGTGGCGGCGTCGAGTACGGCTTTTGGCGTCGTCAAGTGGCTGGGCGTGGGCTATCTGGTGTGGTTGGGTATTTCACAATGGCGCGCACCCGCAACGCCGATGGCCGCCAGGTCCGACGAGGGCGCGGTTGTCACACGCCGCTCCATGATCGCGCGGGCCTGGATGATCAATGCCGTCAACCCCAAGGGCACGGTGTTCCTGCTGGCGGTAGTGCCCCAGTTCCTGAACCTGTCACATCCGTTGTTGCCACAATACTTGATAATTGCTGTCACCCTGGCGTTCACCGACCTGGTTGTGATGGCTGCCTATACGGCCTTGGCGGCGCGCTTGCTCGGCGCTTTGAAGTCACCCGCCCATGTCCGCGTCATGAACCGCACTTTTGGCGGGCTCTTTGTGCTGGCCGGTTCGCTGCTTGCCATGTTCAAGCGTGCTGGCTGATGCACGGTGGCACTGACTTGAGCTTGCGTGTCTGACCGCTTTCTATTCTGGGTGCCGACCCTCATTTGGGCCACTACCTGGCATGCGATCCTGTACCAGTTGGGCGAGGTGTCAGTGCTCTATTCGGTGGCACTGCGATTTGGTCTGGCCAGCATCATTCTGTTTGCGATTGCGCGCTGGCGCGGCGAGTCAGTGGCGTTCAGTCCAGGCCTGCACGGCTGGCTGCTGTTGACCGGGACGGCACAATACGGCTTCAATTACATCGGCACTTACGAGGCCGAGAAACACCTGGCCTCAGGCTTGATGGCGGTGCTGTTTTCTCTCATGATTTTCACCAACGCCATTGGTGGTGCCTTGTGCTTCGGTCAGGCCATCACCCGGCGCTTTATATTCTGCGCCGCACTGGGTGTGGCGGGCATCGTGTTGATCTTTTGGCCTGACATCGCCACCACCCGCGCCGGGCCGGAGGTGCTGGGCGCTGTCGGCCTGGGTTTGATGGCAGTCACTTTTGCCTCGGTGGGCAATATGATGACCTTGCGCCTGACACGTCGCGGCACGGCACTGGTGCCCTTGCTGGCCTGGAGCATGGGTTATGGCGCGGTGGTACTGGTGCTGATTGCCAATCTGAGCGGGGTGCAGTTTCATCTGGACCTGCGTGCCAGCTATTGGTTGTCACTGGTCTACCTTAGCGCGTTCGGGTCGGTGGTGGCGTTTCTACTGTACTTCAAGCTGGCGCAGCGCCAGGGACCTGGGCGAGCAGCGCTGGTTGGCATGATCATCCCGGTGGCTGCGTTACTGATGTCAGCGCTGTTCGAAGGTTGGCGTCCGACTTTGGTGTCGGCGGCCGGGATTGCGATTTGTCTGGTCGGACTGTGGGGTGCTACCCGGCCAGCGCCAACAACCGTGGTGATAGCGTGAGTCGTCAGGCCAGCAAGGCCATGGCCAGCGCTTCGGCCACTTTGATGCCGTCCACCCCTGCCGACAAAATGCCGCCGGCATAGCTGGCACCTTCGCCTGCCGGATACAGCCCGCGTGTGTTGCTGCTCTGAAAATCCTCGCCGCGCGGCATTTTCAAAGGTGACGAGGTACGTGTTTCCACCCCGGTAAGCACAGCATCGGGCATGTCGAAGCCCTTGAGCTTGCGGGCAAAAGCCGGTAGCGCTTCCCGCATGGCGGCAATGGCGTAAGTCGGCAGCGCAGTGCCCAGATCGACTAGCTGAACACCCGGCTTGTAGGACGGTTCTACCCCGCCGAGTTGCGTCGATGCCTTGCCTGCGATGAAGTCGCCGACCAACTGCCCGGGCGCGTCGTAGTTGGCGCCGCCCAGCACATAGGCATTGGATTCAAGTTGGCGTTGCAGCACAATGCCGGCCAGCGGATGTTGGGCAGTGCCTGGCGCTGCCTGGAATGGTGCATGTTCACCCAACGTGGCATGGAAAGCGTGTCTGTCGGTCGGGTAATCGCTTGGGTCAATGCCCACCACAATGCCGGCGTTGGCGTTGCGCTCGTTGCGCGAATACTGGCTCATGCCGTTGGTGACGACGCGTCCCAGCTCCGACGTAGCGGCCACCACGGTGCCCCCAGGGCACATGCAAAAGCTGTACACCGAGCGCCCATTGCTGGCGTGATGCACCAGCTTGTAGTCGGCCGCACCCAGCTTTGGATGGCCGGCATGGCGACCCCAGCGGGCCCGGTCGATCACACTTTGCGGATGCTCGATGCGAAAGCCGATCGAGAACGGTTTGGCTTGCATCGCAACACCACGCTGGTACAGCATGGTGCAGGTGTCACGTGAGCTGTGACCCAACGCCATCACCACGTGGTCAGCACGGAGTTCGTAAGACTGGCCATGCGCCTGGTCCAACACCGTCAGGCCACGAAGCTGTCGGCTACCGGGTTCCCCTTCAATCAGTACATCGGTTACCCGCTGTTGAAAGCGGATTTCGCCGCCCAATGCAATGATCTGCTCGCGCAGATTTTCGACCACCTTCACCAGCTTGAAGGTGCCGATGTGCGGGTGCGCGTCGACCAGAATTTCAGGTGGCGCGCCGGCTTTGACAAACTCGTTCATCACCTTGCGGCTCAGGTATCGAGGGTCCTTGATCTGGCTGTAGAGTTTGCCGTCAGAAAAGGTGCCGGCGCCGCCTTCGCCAAACTGCACGTTCGATTCGGGGTTGAGATTGCGTTTGCGCCATAGACCCCAGGTGTCCTGGGTCCGTTCGCGCACTTTTTTGCCTCGCTCCAGCACGATCGGTTTGAATCCCATCTGCGCCAGGATGAGCGCTGCAAAAATGCCGCAGGGGCCAAAGCCAACCACTACCGGACGTGGCCCTGAGTTCGCTGGCGCGTGACCGACCGGGTGGTACACCATGTCAGGCGTAGCAAAGATATGCGGATTGCCGGCGAACTTTGCCAGCAAACTGGTTTCGAGCGTGGGGGCAAGTTTTGACGCCGGGCCGCCCCAAGGCAAAACAGCCCCCTCGGGGGGCAGCAAGGACACGTCAGTGCCGAGCGTGGGGGAGACTTCCACATCAACGATGTAGACCTGAATCAACTCGGCTTTTCGTGCATCAAAGCTGCGTTTGAAAACGCTGACGTTGACGAGATCGTTTGCTGCCAGGCCGAGCGTCTGTGCCACCAGCAAAAGCAGGGCGTCTGCAGCGTGGTCCAGCGGCAGTTTGAGTTCAGTCAGGCGAAGCATGTCGGGGGCTCGTGTTGATCAAGCAGCCCGGCATGATACGCCCTGCGTGTGAATCTAGGTTGGCAAAAATCCTTCAATCGACAGGTAGCGTTCACCGGTGTCGTAGTTGAAGCCAAGTATGGTGGCACCGGTCGGCAGATCGGGCAGCTTTTGCGCAATGGCGGCCAGCGTGGCACCGCTGGAGATGCCAACCAGAATGCCTTCTTCACGGGCGCAGCGGCGCGCCATCTCGCGCGCCGGTTCGGCGTCGACCTGAATCACGCCGTCGAGCAAGGCCATGTTCAGGTTTTTCGGAATGAAGCCGGCACCAATGCCTTGAATCGGGTGCGGCGACGGCGCACCGCCGGAAATGACGGGCGAGGCCACCGGCTCCACGGCATAGACCTTCAAGTTGGGCCACTTGGCTTTCAAAACCTGGGCGCAACCGGTCAGGTGACCACCGGTGCCGACGCCCGTGATCAGTGCGTCAACACCCGCCGGGAAGTCGGCCAGTATTTCCTGCGCCGTGGTGCGCACATGGGCGTCGATGTTGGCCTGATTTTCAAACTGCTGGGGCATCCACGAATTGGGCGTTGCGGCCACCAACTCCATGGCACGTGCAATGGCGCCCTTCATACCTTTTTCGCGCGGCGTCAGATCAAACGTGGCGCCATAAGCCAGCATCAGGCGACGACGCTCCACCGACATGCTGTCGGGCATCACCAGGGTCAGTTTGTAGCCTTTGACCGCCGCCACCATGGCCAGGCCGACGCCGGTGTTGCCGGAGGTTGGCTCAATGATGGTGGCACCGGGTTTAAGCTCGCCACTTTTTTCAGCGGCCTCAACCATCGACAGCGCAATGCGGTCCTTGATGGAGCCGCCAGGGTTGCTGCGCTCGGACTTGATGTAGACCTTGTGGCTGCTGCCGAACAGGCGATTGATGCGGATGTGCGGCGTATTGCCAATAGTTTGCAGGACGTTGTCAGCTTTCATGAGCGGCTCCTTGGGTGGGGATGTGGTTTGGTAGAAAACCGTGCGATTTTGGACTACTTGATCGACCGATTTCGATATAAGGTTATGGATAGCCGTGATAATCGAAGGGTGAAGCCCGCCAGACTGCCGCTGGTGCATCTGTGGAAACAGGGCACTGGAGGAACGTCCGGACTGCATAGGGCAGCGTAGCAGCTAACGGCTGTCCACTGAAAGCCGCAAGGTATAAGGTGAGGATCAGAGCAACAGAGACGAGCCGATTAAGTTCGGGTGAAACGGGCAATCTCTACGCGCAGCAATACCAAGTAGGCCAGCGTTGATGGGGCCCCCAGAGCTGGCGGGTAGGTAGCACCGAGCTGTTGGGTGACCAACAGCCCAGAGTAATGGCAGTCACTTCTGCTGGTCCGCAAGGACCAGCAGTTGCACAGAATCCGGCTTATCGGTGGGCTTCACACTTTTTATTTGGCTAGCAGATTGGTACCTGCAACGCCCACCGCCGAGTAAGCGTTAAGGCCGTGTGTGACGGCCAACAGATCACTGCTGCTGGTGGGTGTGGTCGAAGCAGTCGCCCAGGTCACGCCGTCGGTACTGTAGAAAATGTTGCCACCGGCGCCCACCGTAACAAACTGGGCGCCAAAGGCTACGGCATTCAGGTTGCTTGTGCCAGGCAGCGTCTGGGCCGTCCAGCTAATCCCGTTGTTGCTGGTCAGAACCGCGCCAGATGATCCAACGGCAACGAATATGGGCGTAACGACGCTTGCGCTGGAAATACTTGCGCCGTAGGCTATGCCATGCAGGTCATTCGATGTGACCGAGGGCACCAGCGTCCAGGTGATTGCATCCGGACTTTGAACCAGGGTGCCGCCGGCGCCAACGGCTGTCCAGGTGCCAGCGGTATAAGTTCCAACGTTGAATGTGGTGTAAGTCACAGCATACAAATCGCTGGTAGTAGCAGAGTTGCTGGCGGCGGTCCAGGTCACGCCATCGGCACTGTAGATGATGGTGCCACTGGCGCCCACCGCCACGCTCAAATTTGAATAGTTGCTGGCAATGGCATTCAGTTTCCGACCCGTAGCCGGGTTGCTTGTTGGCGTTGTCCAGGTCGCCAGATCGCTGCTTCTGAGGATGACGCCGTTGTCGCCGACCAGGGTGTAGAAGCCGGCCAGATAGGAGGCGCCATTGAGGGTATTGATGTTGCTGGCGTAACTGATGGCGCTCCAGATCGCACCGTCGTGACTGGAATACATGGCGCCGGTACTGCCGGCAGCGACATAGCTTGCCACGGCGGCGGTTGTTGTGGTAGCTATGGTTGCCCCGTAGGCCACGGCGCGTAAATCATTTGCACCCGAGATGGCAGTGCCCGCGCTCCAGCTTGAGCCGGCAATTCTGGGTGTGGCAGTCACCGGAGTAGAACCAGGTCCGCCCGGACCGCCATTGGTTCTGCCATTGAGCGAGAACGAGTAACTGACGCCGTTGGCCAGGCCGGAAACTATATAAGGCGAGGTGACGTTGAGCACTGTGCCGCCGCCATACTGGCCGATCCATTTTTCCATCGCCGTGATGCTGGTCGGCACCGTGCTGGTCGGCCCGAAAAATAGCCAGTTTTCAACGCCGCCGGCCATATCCCAGGATACCGTGACGGATGATTCGCCAGCCACTACCACCACGTTTGTCGGCGGCGCCGCGGCGTCGCCACCACATGCCACTGACAACAGCACGGTAACCAGCGTGGCAAAGAACAACTTGAAAGAGCGCAAAAACATAGATGGATTCCAATGAACAGTTGTCTCGATTATCGAATATTTCCAGCGACCCGATCTGGCGTTGCCAGGCGTCTGTCTTCAGAAGCGCTCGTGCGCCTGCAGGTAGCGCCACTGCCCGGCTGGCAGTTGCGCCATCGCCACCCGGCCAATGCGAAGGCGCTTCATGCCGACAATCTGCCAGCCGACACGCTCGCACAGATAGGCAATCAAACCGGGATGGGCACCTTTGACGGCAAAGCGCAGTTTGCTGTTGGCGTCACCCGTGCTGTTGAGGCTGACCTTGACGGCAGGCAGCGGGCGGCCGTCATCCAGCAGCCCCTGATTGAGTCGCTGCAGGTTTGCCGGGTTGACCTCACCGTTGACTTCCACAATCACTTCCTGTTCCATGATGTGCGCATCTTCTCCAAGCTTGCGCAACACGCGCCAGTCCTGTGTGAAAACCACCAGGCCGCTGGCCGCATTTTCCAGGGGCACGCAGGCCGTGAGCTTGGCAAAGTGGCGTTTCAGCACGCGGGTGCCGGATGCGTCATCGGTGGCGTGCGTGGCCGCTTGCAGCAATTGCTGCGCCGGCTTGACCTGTCTGTTGGCCTGGTCCAGAGCGGCCATGGCGTCAAAGCCCGGCGGCTTGTGCAATAGCAGAGTCACAGCCTGCAGTTCCATCAGGCTTGCGTCAGGGTCAATTACAACCTTCTGGCTGGAAACCCGGAACATCGGCTCTTCCACCACTTTCCCATTGACGCTGACCCAGCCGCCTTCGATGTACTGTTCGGCTTCGCGGCGCGAGCAAGGCACCATTGCGGCAACGCGCTTGGCCAGGCGCTCGTCGGCACGCGGTGTGGAGGGGGCAAGTCTTGGTGCGGCAGTCATTGAGAGCATGTTAACCGCCAGTCATCACCAGCTCAGAGGGTCCAGTCGGTAAAAATTCGTCAGCTCACGGTACAGGGCCGGGTGTTCGGCGGCCATGCGCTGGGGTTGCTCAAAGAAGACCTCCGAGATCACCGCAAAAAATTCAGCCGGATCGGTGGCGCCGTAGTCGCTGAACAGGGAAGTTTCACCCACTGCTGCGCGTGCCTTGAGATCCTTGAACTCAGCCCCCAGCACTTGCGACCAGCGGGTGTATTGGTCGCGACGCGGCAACACCGGTGCGCCATTGGCCCTGCCAGTTTCCTGGTCGAGTTGATGGGCAAATTCATGAATGACAACGTTTTGGCCATCGTCGGGAATGGCCGCGCCCTCCAGCGTGTCGTGCCAGGACAGGACGACCTGGCCTTGTTCCCAGGATTCTCCGGACAGCACCTGGCGCGCATGGTGCGCAACGCCAATGCCATCGGTGTGCTCGCGGTCAACCACGAAACTACCCGGGTAGACCAGAATCTGGCGCAGCTTGGGGTAGTAGCCACGGGGACGATTGAGGATCAACAGGCAGGCTTGCGCCGAAATCGTCACCCTTATTTCGTCCGTGATGGTCAAGCCGTCGCAGCCGATGAACGCCTTCTCGGCAATAAAGACCTGGATGTGTTGTTTCAGTTGAAGTTGCAAATCAACTGGCAGTGTGCGAACGTATGGCACGCGTTGTTTCAGGACGTCGCGCCAGGCCGCAGGGAAGGGCCGGGCCCGAATCCTGGCGCGCTTGCGCTCGGTCAGATAGGGTGCGCCCAGCAGCCACAGAACAAAGGCCAGGGCCAGGCAGGAAACAATGAATGCTGGCAACGGCCGTTCCTCAAAGTGAAATTTCAACAGACCTTTAGCTGGGCATGAAGCGGGTATTTTCAATGGGCCAAAAATTGGCACGCTCACCATCCAGCCCCCACAGGCAGTCGGCATTGATCGTGATGGAAGAGGCTGGGGTATGGGGCCGCGCCTCATACTGTCCAATGCCCAGAAAACGAAGTTTCGGAGCAGGCTACTGGCAGGAGAGCAGGGGACTCAGTCGTCGAGGTCCTCGACGTCCACATCCGAACCGGGCGGCAGCGCCTCCATCGCCGCCTTGACCATGCGCACGTGTTCGGTCTCTTCGTCACGCAGCTCGGTAAACAGCTCGCACACACCGGGGTCCTTCACGTGCTTCAAGGCCTCGTCGTAGAACCAGAAGGCCTTTTCCTCCGAAGACAGCGCCAGCTTGAATGCCTTCAGCGGCGACATGTTCCAGCGCGGAGCTCCGAACTCAGGTGCCTCCACATCGAAGATCGCGGTCTTGCTGACGCGCATCGGCTTGTCGCCGAACAGCTCTTGCCGGCGCGCGGCGATCTGCTGCCCATGTTTTTCTTCGTTGATCGCCATCGACTCAAAGATGGACCCGGCGTCGACGTCCTCGCGACGACCGATCTGCTCGGCGAAGAACTTGTAGCGATCCGCGGCCTCGGCTTCGATCAGAATGGCCAGATCGAGAGCATCCATGAGGTTGAGGGTGGAAAAGTCAATTTTGACGGACACGGAGCCTCCAGTAGGTCATAGCGGGTGCTAGCTCTGAGCGCCCGCCGGATGAATGGGAAGGCACATTTTAGTCAGAGGTCAGGTAAATCTTCATGATCTAGCGCAACCCACATCGCCTGTCCATGGCGGCACGCTGCCCAGCGCAACCTGGCCAGTCAAACAGTTTCGCGATAGTTGCCAAGGCGATGAAGGCAATGCAGCTGGTAGGTGCGCAGGCATCTTTTTGGCCTTGCGATTCAAGAAAAGCGATGAGAGCGGGCAATAAAGCGCCATCCAATCGCCTGATAAGCCATCGAGACACTGTGCGAGCTGGAAATCAAGGCTTCGGACTAGGCAAAGACGCGAATAGCCTTCGCACGAGCGATGTCAAACCGCCTCGCTGCGTGCTTGACTTCCGATCTATGGCGTGAATGACAGCCATGCGTGAACCAGTAGTTAGCGCCCGCTCCGGCCAACACCAACCCGGATCAGTCATTCAGGGATAAATCGGCTTCAATCCGCGCGATATGCGCCAGCAGCGAGCGTTTGGCCACGGGCACATGCGCGGCGGCACGTCGTCATAAACTTCTGCCAACCAGTCGTCCAGCGTTCCTTGCGGCCGGGCTTGCATCACCTTGACAATTTTCGCTTCACGTTTAAGGCGATGCGCCTTCAGGCGAGCGATGACATCAGTTGCTTCCGTTGCGTAGCCGCCAATGACGTAACCATGCGCTGGCAGGATGAATTCGATCCGGTTTTCCGTGCAGGCAGCGCTCAACACATCGAGTGAAGCCAGATAGGCCGTCATGTCGCCGTCGGGCGGTGCGTGCTGGTCGACCGGCGTACTCGCAATCTCAAGTCGAAACCGCTTCGGCAAATGCGACACCAGAAAATCGCCAGCTGATCTTGGCGGTACCATGCGGCATACGAGTGCGCAACAAGGCACCGCTAGCTGAGACAAACATGACGCACACCATTACGCTGCCTCTTTGGATTTTCATCGCCCTGGCGCTGCTGTCGGTGCTGGCCGCGCTCGAGTGGCTGCTGCTGCCCAGCGTGCGCTGGTACTTTCGGCGCAAGGTGCGCGGAGTGATTGATGAGATCAACGTGCGCCTGAAAATTGACATCCCGCAGTTCAAGCTGACGCGCCGCCAGGCTCTGATAGACCGCCTGATGAGCGACCCGCGTGTTCTCAATGCTGTGGAAGACTACGCCGACAAAGAGAAGACATCACGTCACATAGCGATGCAGATGGTGCACCGCTACGCGCGCGAAATTGTGCCCGCCTTCAACGCCTACGTGTACTTCCGGCTCGGCTACTGGTTGTCGAAGAGCTTCGCCCGTTTTGTCTACCGCGTGCGTCTGGGCTACACCGACGCGCAGGCGCTGGCGGCCATCAACCCCAAATCGACCGTGGTGTTTGTCATGAACCACCGCAGCAACATGGACTACATTCTGGTGTCCTTCCTGGCGGCAGAAAAGGTGGCGCTGAGCTACGCGGTGGGTGAATGGGCTCGCATCTGGCCGCTGCAAGGGCTGATTCGGGCGATGGGCGCCTACTTTGTGCGCCGCAACTCGGGCGATGCGCTGTACCGCATGGTGTTGCAGCGCTATGTGCAGATGGCCACCGAAGGCGGTGTGCCGCAAGCCATGTACCCCGAGGGTGGCTTGACCACGGACGGCCTGCTGCGTCCCCCCAAACTTGGGTTGCTGGATTACATGCTCAAGACTTTTGACGCCACCGGTGAGCGCGATCTGGTGTTCATCCCGGTGGGCATCAACTACGACCGCGTGATTGAAGACCGCTCACTGCTGAGCAAACTTAACCCCGCTGCGGCCCGGCCGGGCCGCTGGCACTCGCTGCGCGTTACGCTGGCCTACCTGAGCCGCCACCTGTGGCTGCGCCTGCGCGGCAAGAGCTATCGGTATGGCTACGCGTGCGTCAACTTTGGGCAACCGATCTCGATGCGTGCTCAAGTGCAGCGCATGGGCATCGATTTTCGCGGTCTTGATGATGCCGGGCGTCGCCCGTTGGTGGCGCAAGTTGGCGCCGATCTGATGAAAGAAATTGGCCAGGTTGTACCCGTGCTGCCAGTACCGCTGGTGGCCACGGTTTTGCTGCGCCAGCCGCACAGGGCGCTCTCAGAACTGGAGCTCAAAGTGGCGGTGAACGTGCTGATGGAAGGCGTAGAGTCCCGTGGCGGGCATGTCTATTTGCCACGGGGTGACCGCGATTACGCCCTGAATGTGGGCTTGCGAATGCTCACCTTGCGTCACATGGTGGACGAACAAGAGGGATTGTTTCGTGCCAATCCAAATGAGCTGGCGGCGCTGCGCTACTACGCCAACTCCATTGCCCACTTGTGCCCGGCTGCGCCCACCACGTCGAACGCGGCCTGATGCTGGCGCGCGTTCAGCAACTGATGGTGGCGGCCTGGCTGGCGCTGGTTCTGCTGTGGCTGGCGTTTGGCCTCGGGGACTCAACAGCATGGTCGCTGGTCGGGGCGCTGCTGTTTGTGGGCCATGCAGCATTCCTGTTGCTGGAGTTTTCCCTTGCCTGGTGGCAAAACCGCCTCGACCCGGCAACCCATGCCAAGCTGGGCGTCATACTGCGGGCCTGGCTGCGTGAGGCACAGGTTGCCCCTCGGGTGTTTGCCTGGCAGCAACCCTTTCGGTCACGGGTTCTGACGGATCACTTGCCCGTGGCAATTGACGGGGATGATGGCAGCACCGGCGAAAGCGCGCTGCGCCGCGGCTTCGTCTTCATTCACGGTTTTGTCGGCAACCGAGGGTTGTGGAACCCCTGGCTGGCGCAACTCAAGGCCCGTGACGAAGTGTTTTGCGCCATCAGTATGGAGCCACTGCTGGGCTCCGTGGATGCCTACGTCCCATTGATTGATGCCGCCGTGCGCCGCGTCCACGCCAGCACCGGGCTGGCACCGGTGCTGGTTTGCCACAGCATGGGGGGGCTGGCGGCGCGCGCCTGGCTGCAGGCTTGCTCGGCAGATCACCGGGTGCATCGCGTGGTGACGCTGGGCACCCCACACCATGGCACCTGGCTCAGCCGCTTTGGCCAAAGCATCAACAGTCGCCAGATGCGCCAGGGCAGCCGCTGGCTGACGCAGTTGGCCCAGCGCGAGCCCGCAGCGCGTCGCGCCTTGTTCATCTGCTACTACGCCAATTGCGACAACATCGTCTTTCCCACATCCACCGCCGCCTGGCCAGGCGCCGAAAACCGCTTTGTGCCCGGCGTCTCCCACGTCGCCCTGGTTTTCGACACGCGCGTCATGCAGGAGGTGTTGGCGCTTGTGAGTGCCGCCTGACACCTGCGAACGCGTGCGCGCCCGATGGCAGCAATCCCTTGGTCGCGCAAAGTAGTTGCAGCGACGCTGCCGCTCGCCACGGGCAGCCAGCCACAAGCCGCTCCAGGGGTCACAACCCAGCTCTGTGCGAGTGAAATGGCTGGCGTATGATCATCGGCGATGCCTCAAACTTAACTCATTCCTTGTGACCGCTACGTTGATCGAAAAATCTTGGTTGGTGACCATGCACTATCGTGTGCGTGTCGTCTCATTTTCCCTGGGATTTGTGGTTACCGGTCTGCAAATCTACGGCAAGGGTTACAGCCCCGCTGCCTGGATCTTGCTGGGGCTGCTTTTTTTGGTCTACCCGCATGTCCAGTATTGGCGGGCGAGCACAGCGCAATATCCGATAGCAGTCGAGCATACCAATTTGCGGGTCGACTCGGTTCTGCTGGGCATGTTCGTTGCTGCCCTGCAGTTTTCGATCTGGTTGAGTTTCGCAGCAATTCTTGCAAACCTGATTAACGCTGTGGCCAACAAGGGCTGGCGCGGCGTCCATGAATCTGTCCTGGCTTTGCTGGCAGGTGCACTGTTGTGGATCAGTGTCTACGGATTCAAGCTGTCAGCGCATACCGAGTGGTCCGCTACGCTCATTTGCGTCGTTGGAGTTGCTGGCTATGTTCTGGTGATGATCAACGTCGGATTCAAGCGCAATATTCAGCTAAGAGATATCAAATCACGTCAGCGCGTCATTCTGGAGGGGGTACAGAGCGGCGTGGTTTCGATTTCGGAGCGCGGCATTGTCGAATCCTTCAATCAGTCGGCTGAGCGGATGTTTGGCTACCGCGCCACCGAAGTGATTGGCAACAACGTCAGCATGCTGATGCCTGAGCCCCACCGCAGCGAACATGACCACCACCTCGACCAGTACCAGCGCACCGGTATCCGCAGGGTGATCGGCCAGCGCAAGGAGACGGTAGGACAGCGCAAGGATGGTTCGCAATTTCACATGGAGCTGGGGGTTTATGAAACCTTGCTCAATGACCGCAAGCTGTTCATCGGTACCGTATCCGACATCAGTGGCTACAAAGAGGCGCAGGCGGCATTGCGCATCGCCGCCACCGCCTTCGAGTCCCAGGAGGGCATGATCATCACCGATGCCGACGAGGTCATTTTGCAGGTCAACAAGGCGTTCACCCATATCACCGGCTATGCGCTGGATGAGGTGGTCGGTAAGACACCTGCCATGTTCAGTTCGGGGCGCCAGGACAAGCTCTTCTACCAGGCTATGTGGCAAACCCTTGAGCGCGACCGGTATTGGAAGGGTGAAGTCTGGAATCGGCGCAAGAATGGCGAGTTCTATCCCCTGTGGCTTGCCATCACAGCGGTCCTCGATGAGCAAGGTCTCGTGACACACTACGTTGGCACCTTCTCCGACATTTCTCTGCACAAACAGGCGCAGGACCGTATCCAGCACTTGGCCTTCTCCGATGAGCTTACCGGGTTGCCCAACCGCCGACTCCTGATGGACCGCTTGCATCAAGCGCTGGCCGCCAGCGCGCGCAGCCGCCGACCCGGGGCGGTGTTGCTGATCGATCTGGACGACTTCAAGACCTTGAACGACACCTTGGGCCACGACAAGGGCGACCTGCTGTTGCAGCAAGTGGCACAGCGTCTGCTGGCCTGCGTGCGTGACGGCGACACGGTGGCCCGCCTGGGTGGCGACGAGTTCGTGGTGATGATCGAGGGGCTTGCCGGGAACTCGGATGAAGCAGCCAACCAGACCGAGATCGTGGGTGAAAAGATTCTTGCCACGCTCAGTCAGCCGTATCAACTGGCCGGCTTTGAGAACCGAAGCACGCCCAGCATCGGCGTTACCCTGTTCAACGGCCAGCAAAGCGCCATCGAGGAACTGCTCAAGCAGGCCGATCTGGCGATGTACCAGTCCAAGGCGGCCGGTCGCAACACGCTACGCTTTTTCGACCCGGCGATGCAAGCCGCGGTGACCGAGCGTGCCGCCCTGGAGGTCGAGCTGCGTGAGGCGGTGAGTCAACAACAGTTTGTCCTTCATTATCAGTCGCAGGTGGACGGCGACGGTCACCCGACCGGCGTCGAGGCACTGGTGCGTTGGCACCATCCCGAGCGTGGCATGGTGTCGCCGGCCGAATTCATACCCCTGGCCGAAGACACTGGCTTGATCCTGCCCTTGGGCAACTGGGTGCTTGAAACTGCCTGTGCTCAATTGGCGCTCTGGGCTGCCCGCCCGGAGATGGCGCGCCTCACGGTGGCGGTGAACGTCAGCGCGCGCCAGTTCCGGCACAAGGACTTTGTCGCCCAGGTGATGGCCGCACTAGAGCGCAGCGGTGCTGATCCGCACCGGCTCAAGCTGGAGCTGACAGAAAGCCTGTTGTTCGACGGCGTGGAGGAGACCATCGAGAAGATGAACCTCATCAGGGCCAGGGGCGTGCGTTTCTCGCTGGATGATTTTGGCACCGGTTATTCCTCGCTTGCCTACCTTAAGCGGTTGCCCCTGTTCCAGCTAAAAATCGACCAGTCCTTCGTTAGCGACATTCTCACCGACCCGAACGACGCAGCGATCTCCCGCACCGTCATCGCCCTGGCCCAGAGTTTGGGCCTGGAAGTCATCGCGGAAGGGGTCGAGAGCGAGGCGCAGCGGGACTTTCTTGCCGGCCAGGGCTGTCGCGCCTATCAAGGTTACTTGTACGGTCGGCCGATGCCAGTGGACGATTTTGAGAAGTACGTGAAACGGCTTTAGCTCATTCTCGATAGCCGACATCACGAGTTGGCGTACTCGCCGCCGCAGCCTGCCCACCAACTCCCACACAGATCAGTCGTGCAGGAATAAATTGGCTTCAATCCTTGTTATATGGGCCAACAGCGAGCGTTTGGCCACTGGCCACATGCGCGGCGGCACGTCGTCATAAACTTCGGCCAGCCAGTCGTCCAGTGTTCCATGCGGCTGGGCTTGCATCACCCTGACAATTTTCGCTTCTCGTTTCAGGCGATGCGCCTTGAGGCGGGCGATGGCGCCGGCCGCCTCACCGGCGTAGCCGCCAATAGCGTAGCCATGGGCCGGCAGGACGAATTCAATTTTGTGTTCCGCGCAGGCTGCGCTCAACACATCGAGCGAATCCAGGTAAGCTGTCATGTCGCCGTCGGGCGGGTCAATCACGGTGGTGCTGCCATTCAGAATGTGGTCGCCACTGAACAGCAAGCCGTCTTCCAGCAACACCAGGCACAGGTGGTTGGCGGCGTGGCCGGGCGTGTGAATCACTTCCAGGGTATGGCTTAGGTCGCCATCGGGCCCACGCCCGGTCAGCATCAGCCGCTGATGATTTTCCAGTGACCGGTCTGGCGTGAATTCACTGGCAGTGCGGGCAGTGGGTGCTGACGGCAGGCCCAGAATCGGTGGCTTCGGCGCGCACATCGCTTGCAAGGGCAGGGCGCCGGGGGAATGGTCCGGGTGCGAGTGGGTGCAGACAATCATGCGGATGTCGCCAGCGGCGGCACGCCATAGTTTTTCGATGTGCTCAGGGTCGGCCGGTCCCGGGTCGATGGCGATAAAACCGGTAGCCGGATCGCCCACCAGATAGCTGTTGGTGCCGGGTCCGGTCATAGCGCCGGGGTTGGGGGCGGTCAGTCGCAGCACGTTTTTCAGGAGCGCCACGGGTACCTCGGACTGCCAGTCCAGCGCATGCACGATTTGCCCGTCGGGGCAGACCAATGCCAGCTCGCCATACGGATGCTCGTGCTCCATGTAGCGGGTCTCGCGACCGGCCAGCAGGCCGGCGCGCGGGCAACTTGTCCACAAGGGCTGCTCGGTGGCAGCACAGGCCTGCAGCACGGCGTTCACGTCGGCGTAGTCCAGCAGCCGCTCGAGTGTTCGGATGGTGGGGAAGATGATGAAAAATTGCCCTGCCTTGTGGCGTGCCAGCGCATCGGCCGGGCGCACCCAGATGGGCTCGAACTGCTCCGCTTCGTCGGCCACCGGCATTTGCCCCGCGGGCATGCGCGCCACCAAAAACGGCACGTCAAAGCGCCGGGCCAAGTCACGGTCGGTGATCCAGTGCGCCAGCACAAACACCTCGTCGGCCGCCAGCGTCAGGCCACGGGTCTGGCATTGGGCCGTGAAGGGCAGGCTGCGGTCCAGTGCCGAGATGTCGACGGTGTCGGCATGGGAGCCGTCGGTTCGTCGTGCCAGCAGCACGCCCAGCTCTTCAAAACTCTCGCGGATGGCGGCGATGGCCTGCGTCAAATGCAAATCGCTTTGCGCGGCGCGTCGCTTGGCCTGGCTGTGACTGGCCGCATCCAGGGCATCCACGCCGCCGCCGGGGAATACATAGGCGCCGGGCACAAAGCTGGCCGTCATGGAGCGGCGCGTCATCAGTACTTCGATGCCGTCAGCCGTGTCGCGCAACAGTAGCACGGTGGCGGCGGGACGGGTAGCAACAGGTTCGCGCTTGGGGTGCAGGTGTTGGTTGGGGCGTGGCATAACTTGAATTTTGCAACCAAAATCAGCCGGCGCTGTCACGCAGGCGATGTTTGCGTAAACCCCAAGGGCAATTTATGCATCGTCGGCCTATGATTCAAAGCAATGCGGTGGTTTGTTGCGCCGGAAATAAATATGAAACGTCAAACAAAGCATAAACTTTTCTCGCTGGTGACTGTGGTCTGCCTGGCATTGCCGCTGGGCGCCATGGCCCAAGCCTGGCCCACCAAACAGCCGATCAAATTGGTCGCAGTCTTTCCTCCGGGTGGCTCGGTCGATCAGGTGGCCCGCCTGTTGGCGCAACCCCTGTCATTGCAGCTGGGGCAAAGCATCATCGTGGAAAACAAGGGCGGTGCGTCCGGTTCCATCGGGGCCGCTGCGGTGGCTGCTGCACCGGCCGATGGCTACACTTTTGCGGTGGTGTTTGATACACACGGCGTCAACCCGAGTCTGATTCCAGGGCTGCCGTTCGACTCGAAAAAAGACTTGACGCCGATCGTGCTGATTGGCACCGGCTCCATGGTGCTGGCGACCCAGGCCAACTCGGACTTCAAGACCTTTGCTGATGTGGTGGCGGCTGCCAAGAGCAAAAGCGGCGTCAACTACGGCTCCATCGGTTCTGGCAGCCTGGGTCACCTGGCCATGGCCTTGCTTGGCAAGAACGGTGGCATGGAATTTCAGCACATTCCCTACAAGGGCGGTGGTCCCTTGATGAACGATGCCCTGGCCGGGCACGTGTCGTTGGCCATTGGTTCGGTGTTTCTGGTCAAGCCTCATATCGATAGCAAGCGGCTGCGCCCATTGGTGGTGACAACCAGCCAACGCTCGCCCGATCTGCCGGGCGTTCCAACGCTGGCGGAGAGCGGCTTTGCCGGTTTTGACGCGCCGGCCTGGTGGGCTGTGCTGGCTCCGGCCAAAACACCGCCCGACATTGTCAGACGCATGAACGAGGAACTCAACAAGGTGCTGCGACTTCCCGATGTTGCAAAGCGCTTTGAGTCACAGGGTATCAGTGTGGTGGGCGGATCTTCGGAGTCGGCGCGCGTGTTCATCGACAAGCAGATGGACATATGGGGCAAGGTCGTGAAGGACAACAACATCAAGGCCGATTGACGGAAGGTCACCTTTCGGGTGTCACCTCGAGCGCCACCAAAAATCGCGCCACCATGTTGTAAGTGGCGATGGCGCTGGTCAACTCCACAATCTGTGTCGTATCAAAGTGCTGACGCATTGCGTTGAACAGCGTGTCGCTGACTCTCACATCCAGCGTCATCTGCGCTGCATACTGAATCACCAGACGCTCGACATCCCCTAGTGAAGCGTCAGTTGGACTGGCATGCGGATCGGCTTTGATGAAGGCGTTCAGAGCCTCAAGTTGCTCTGGGGCACCTCCGGCCGCCAGAAAGTCGGGTGCGTGGTGCTGGTATTCGTAATGCGCGCCAGTCAGCAGGGCGACGGTACAAATTCCAAGTTCACGTAACTTGCGGCTGGTCGGCAGCTCGGTGCGCACCGCCTTGAGGTAGACGTTCCAGCCACGCGCCAGCGGCTCGCTCCACAGCAAGGCTTTGTCCAGGTTCAGCAAGGCACCACCGCGGCGGCTCAGGATGGCATCAACCAGTTCCTGTGGCTGGGGTTTAAGGATGGGGCTCCAGTCCGGGATTCGCATAGGTGACCAGTATGTGAGTGAGAAACAGCGAAGGATAAGCGGATAATTCCGGCATGCGAATCCCATTTACAAAAATGCAGGGCGCAGGCAACGACTTTGTGGTGCTCGACGAGACCGGCGGACGTTTGGGCCTGACCACGGCGCACTACCGCTTTCTGGCCGACCGCCATTTCGGCATAGGTGCCGACCAGATCCTCACGGTACGCCCATCATCCGCACCGGGTATTGATTTTGAGTACGTCATCCACAACGCCGATGGTGGTGAAGTCGAGCAGTGCGGCAATGGAGCGCGCTGCTTTGCCCGATTTGTGCGCGATCAGGGCCTGAGCAAGCAGGATGTCATCCGGGTACAGACGCTGGGTGGCGTTATCGAGCCCCATCTGATGCCCGATGGCAGGGTCACCGTCGATATGGGCCGACCGGTATTCGAACTGGCCGACATTCCGTTTGATGCCGGCAGCCGACAGGCACAAAGCAGCGGACCCTGGCAAACATGGCCACTGACGTTGGTCGACAATTCACAGACAAAGACAGTTTTTGTCGCGCTGGTGTCGATGGGCAATCCGCATGCGGTGCAACTGGTGGACGACGTCCACAGCGCCCCGGTGCAGGTTCAAGGCCCTTTGATTGAACGCCATGCCAGTTTCCCGAACCGTGTCAATGCGGGTTTCATGCAAATCGTGAACCGCCGGTACATCCGGCTGCGGGTATATGAGCGCGGCGTTGGCGAAACCCTGGCCTGCGGCTCTGGCGCTTGCGCGGCGGTGGTAGCTGGCATTCGCCTTGGTTTGTTGGACGCTACTGTTGACGTGCAGACTCGCGGTGGCCTATTGACCGTTTGCTGGGTCGGAGCCAGCGCTGCGGTGATGATGACCGGCCCGGCCACAACCGTTTTTCACGGCGAAATTGACTTGATCGACAACTTATGAATACCCCATTGACCAACCCCATTACCGAAGACGATATTGCCAACTACCTGGCCAATGCACCGGACTTTTTTGAACGCCATGCCGAGTTGCTGGCCGCCGTGCAACTCAGCAGCCCGCACAGCCATCGGGCAGTCAGTCTGCAGGAGCGTCAGGCCACCATGTTGCGCGACAAGATCAAGGCGCTGGAACACCGCATCATGGACATGGTTCGCCATGGCAATGAGAATCTTGCGTTTGCCGACAAGTTGCTGAGATGGGCGTGCACATTGTTTTCGGTGGTCGACCCGCAAGCCTTGCCAGACTGTATTGCGAGTGAAATTCAGACGCAGTTTTCAGTGCCTCAAGTTGCCATCAAGGTATGGGACGTGGCGCCACAGTTTGCCCATGCCAACTTTGCCAATGGTGTCAGCGATGATGCCAAGCTGTTTGCGTCTTCGCTGGTAGAGCCGTTTTGCGGCGTCAACACCGGTTTTGAGTCGGCTCGCTGGTTGGCCGACCCGCTGGCGGCCACCTCGCTGGCGATTTTGCCCTTGCGCAGCGGGACTGCAGCCAGCACGGCACCCGCCTTTGGTTTGCTGGTGCTGGCGTCACCCGACGCACATCGCTTTCACAGCACCATGGGCACCGATTTTCTGGCGCGCATTGCCGAACTGGCCAGCGCCGCGCTGTCACGCCTGAGGTAAATGATGGGGGAGACATCCGTCGCAGCACATGAAATGGCAAGCGTGGAGGTAAGTCTGGTCGAGCGGTATTTGGAGCATGTGCGAGTCGAAAAGCGCCTGGCTCAACGCACGGTGGAACTGTATTCTCTCGACCTGCAAAAGCTTTGCAACTACGCAAACCAGGTGAATCTCGAACTTACCCAGATTGAAAACACTCACATCCGGCGCTGGGTCGCGCAGATGCACAGCGCTGGACGCAGTGGCCGTGGCATTGCCCTGATTTTGTCGGGTTGGCGAGGTTTTTACATTTGGCTCGGTCGCCAGGGTCTGCTGGACAGCAACCCGGTGCAGGACGTGCGCGCGCCCAAGGCGGGCAAGCCCCTGCCCAAAGCGCTGAGCGTCGACGATTCGATGCAGCTGGCCAGTTTCACCAACGACAGCAACGACCCCTGGCTGGAGGCGCGCGATGCCGCCATCGTTGAGTTGCTGTACGGCGCGGGCTTGCGGGTCGGGGAATTGACCGGGCTTGATGCGACGGCCAGTCAATCAGCTCGCGGCTGGATCGACTTGCCGGCCGGGGAAGCCCACGTGCTGGGCAAGGGTGCCAAGCGGCGCACGGTACCGGTGGGGGCCAAAGCGTTGCTTGCTCTACAGCACTGGCTGACGCTGCGTGACCCAAGCGGTGCTCACAGCAAGCAGCTCGCGCTTTTTATCGGCCGCAACGGCACGCGACTGACGTCGCAGTCGATCTGGCAGCGCTTGCGACTGCGCAGTCGCCAGGCGGGTCTGGCAATCCCCGTGCATCCGCACATGCTGCGCCATTCGTTCGCCAGTCATTTGTTGCAGTCCAGCAGTGATTTGCGCGGTGTGCAGGAGTTGCTGGGCCATGCCAGCATCACCACCACACAGGTCTATACGCGCCTGGATTTTCAGCATCTGGCGAAGGCTTACGATGCAGCACATCCGCGCGCCAAAATCAAATTGGCGCGCCAGAAATAGGGCACACTCAGGTTTGTCGATAGAAAGGTAATTCATGCGTAGTCAGATACTTGTTTTTTTGGAAAAAGGGATTGAATTTCATTTCAATGTGGCAGAGGCGCCACCGATGTCTCACGACCTTGCGCGGGCGTGGCTCGACGCCCAGTTCATTGAGCTGGACTGTGAGCCGCTGCGCGCCAGTGGCAAGGTGTTGACGGCCGACAAGGTGTTGCGTGTCACTGAGGCGGCCGGTGCCGCGCTCTTTGCCGATGAAAAATGGGCGGCTGAGTATGTCAGAGCGGTGCATGCGGCACTGTCAAAACCGATGATTCGGGTCGACGTACCGGCGATGGCCGTTACCTATTGACCTTGCACCACCGGCCTTGGCGCTGGCGCAATGGGGCGCGGAAAATGGCGCAACAGTGAAACTCCACCTGCTAGCCTCACAATGGGCCTATGAAAACGATTCGGATAAGGCCTGGCAAAGAGCGCTCGCTGTTGCGCCGGCATCCCTGGATTTTTGAATCTGCCATTGCCAAAGGTGCGGCCGATCCGGGCGAGACGGTCCGGGTGGAGTCGGACGAGGGTCGCTTCCTGGCTTGGGCCGCGTACAGTCCAGCTTCGAAAATTCGGGCGCGGGTCTGGAGCTTTGAAGAGTCGCAACGAATTGACCGTTCTTTTTTCACGGCTGCCTGCGCGCGCGCGGTCGACGCCAGAACCCGCTTCGATATACAAAGCGACGGCCTGCGGTTGGTGCACGGCGAGTCAGACGGCTTGCCAGGCCTGATTGTGGATCGCTATGGCGACACGCTGGTGGCGCAGTTTCTCTCCAGCGGTGCCGAGCGCTGGAAAGATACACTGGCTGACGCTTTGCTGGCTGCGACCGGCCTGTCAAAACTTTATGAACGATCTGACGCCAGCGGACGGGGGCGCGAAGGCTTGCCCGAAGTGACCGGCTGGTTGCGTGGCGTGTCGCCGCAGGGTGCGCCTGCGCACCCGGTTGAACTGGTGTTGCGTGAGCACGATTGGCAACTTGCAGTGAATATTGCCAGCGGGCACAAGACCGGCTTTTATCTGGATCAGCGCGATAGCCGCAAAAAATTCTCCGAGTACGCCCGTCGCCTTAACTTTCAACGGGTCCTCAACTGTTATTGCTACACCGGTGGTTTCACGGTGGCGGCGTTGGCGGGTGGCGCAGCGCACGTTACCTCGATAGATTCCTCCGGGCCAGCCATTGAAAAAGCCGCCGCCAACGTGGCTTTGAATGGCTTTGCAGAAAGCCGCGCCAGCTTCATGGACGCGGACGTCAACGCCGCCTTGCGCCAGTTTGGCGCAGACGGCAAGACCTTTGACGCCATCGTTCTGGATCCGCCCAAGTTTGCGCCTACGGTGGCGCATGCCGAGCGCGCGGCGCGGGCCTACAAAGACATCAACCGGCTGGCGTTGAAGATTCTGGCGCCCGGGGGTGTTTTGTTCACCTATTCCTGCTCAGGCGGCATCAGTGCTGACCTATTTCACAAAATTGTTGCTTCGGCGGGTATGGATGCCGGAGTCGATGGCTATATATGTGAACGCATGGGCGGTGCGCCAGATCACCCGATGACGATCAACTTCCCCGAGGGTGAATACCTCAAGGGTCTTGTGGTGATGCGCAAATGAGGTCAAGTCAATAGACCGCTACACTCCCTGTGCTTTTGACGCCAACCGATTGATAAATACGATGAGTCTCATACCTGCAACCATTCTGACCGGCTTTCTCGGCTCGGGTAAAACAACGCTCCTCAAGCGCGTCTTGCAAGAGGCGCACGGCCAAAAAATCGCCGTCATTGAAAATGAGTTTGGTGAAGAAAACATTGACAGCGACATCCTGGTGTCGGACACCAACGAGCAGATCATCCAGATGAGCAATGGCTGCATCTGCTGCACCATCCGCGAGGATCTGCGTGCCACCCTGCGGGATCTGGCGGAAAAAAAGCGCAAGGGCGAACTGGATTTTGACCGCGTCGTGATTGAGACCACCGGGCTGGCCGACCCCGGACCGGTGGCGCAAACCTTCTTCATGGACGATGAAATTGCCGAGAGCTACCTGCTGGACTCGATCCTGACCCTGGTTGATGCCAAACATGCTGCGCTACAACTTGATGAGCGCCAGGAAGCCCGCCGTCAAGTCGGCTTTGCTGACCAGATTTTCATCAGCAAAACGGACCTGGTGGCTGCCGATGAGGTGGCTGCGCTGATGCACCGCCTGACGCACATGAACCCACGCGCGCCGCAAAGAGCGGTTCATTTTGGCGAAGTGGCGCTGCGCGAGGTGTTTGACTTGCGCGGCTTCAACCTCAACGCCAAGCTCGACATTGACCCTGATTTCCTCAAGGAAGAAGAGCACGATCATCATGACCATGACCATGACCATGACCATGACCATGACCATGACCATGACCATGACCATGACCACGGCGAGCATTGCGATCATCCCTCGCACCAGCACGAGAGCGGACATCACCACCATCACGACGATGACGTCAAGAGTTTTGTGTTCAAGTCCGAACGCGCCTTTGACCCGGCCAAACTGGAGGATTTTCTGGGCGCCATCGTCAATATCTATGGCCCCCGCATGTTGCGCTACAAAGGCGTTCTTTACATGAAGGGCACTGATCGCAAAGTTATTTTTCAGGGCGTGCACCAATTGATGGGAAGTGATCTGGGCCCGCCCTGGGCGCAAGGCGAAAAGCAATCCAGCAAAATGGTCTTCATCGGCATTGACTTGCCGAAGGACATTTTCTTGCAAGGGATGCAGCAGTGCCTGGTTTGATTGAGCTTGTATTTTTAGGATTGAAACTGAATGTTTGTCGCGATTTTGCAACTGATGGGATTTCCAGTGGGTAAACCTGTACACTCGCGCGCCGAGGAGGATTCGCGAAGCCTGCCTTCAAAAGCTCGAGCTGAGGGTTTAAGCTTGAAGGCTTGCGGCCCCGCCGTCTACACAAGGCACACGTTGGCCAGCGAAGCACATGTGCAGACAGACTCTGCCAGGAGACAAGAAATGAAAACTAAAGCTAAAGCTCACATAAAAGTTAAAGTTGTGCCGAAGGCGGCCAAAGTGGCTGTCAAGGCCAAGCCGGCACTGAAGACGGCGGCCAAACCCAAAGTGAAGCCAGCCGCGAAAGCCAAGCC
>JBAXBQ010000018.1:0-54660 GCA_037141865.1 Comamonadaceae bacterium
ATCGTGACTTGAGGGATTTCATGGCCCAGCTGGAGCAATTGGGTGAGCTCAAGCGGATCACAGCGGCGGTCTCGCCGTATTTGGAGATGACTGCCCTGTGCGACCGCGCTTTACGCGCAGGTGGCCCCGCCCTGTTGTTTGAAAATCCCAGCGGGCATAGCATGCCTGTACTGGGGAATTTATTTGGTACGACGCGTCGTGTCGCCATGGCCATGGGTGTGGCCGATGTCAGTGAATTGCGTCAATTTGGTCACGTATTGGCCATGCTCAAGGAGCCCGAAGCGCCGAAGGGATTCAAGGATTTGATGGGCTTGGGCAGCATGGTTAAAACGCTGTGGCACATGGCACCCAAAGAGTTGCGCAGCGCTGCCTGCCAGGATGTAGTTTGGGAAGGCAATGATGTTGACCTGACACGATTACCGGTCCAGCATTGCTGGCCCGGTGATGTGGCGCCGCTGATCACCTGGGGCCTGGTCATAACCAAAGGTCCACACAAAGAGCGGCAGAATCTTGGGATTTACCGGCAGCAGGTTTTGGCGCGTAACAAGGTCATCATGCGCTGGTTGGCGCAACGCGGTGGCGCCCTCGATTTTCGCGAGCACTGTGCGCTCAATCCAGGCCAGCCCTATCCGGTCTGCGTGGCACTGGGTGCCGACCCGGCAACGATTCTAGGGGCAGTCACGCCGGTGCCAGACAGTTTGTCGGAATACCAGTTTGCGGGCTTGCTGCGCGGCGGGCGGACCGAACTCGTGAAGGCTTTGGGCAGCGAGTTACGGGTACCAGCCTCGGCTGAAATCGTGCTGGAAGGGCATATTTACCCGGATGCCTCGCACGCAAGCGGGTTCGAACACGCGTTGGAGGGCCCGTTTGGCGACCACACCGGCTATTACAACGAGCAGGACTGGTTTCCTGTGTTCACCATCGACCGCATCACGATGCAGCGCGAACCCATTTACCACTCCACCTACACCGGTAAACCGCCCGACGAGCCGGCCATGCTGGCCTTGGCCTTGAATGAGCTGTTTGTGCCGTTGTTGCAGCGTCAGTACCCCGAGATTACCGACTTTTATCTGCCGCCTGAGGGCTGCAGCTACCGCATGGCCGTAGTCCAAATCAAGAAGTCATACCCTGGCCACGCGCGGCGTGTCATGTTTGGCATCTGGAGTTTTTTGCGTCAGTTCATGTATACCAAGTTCATAGTGGTGGTCGATGACGATGTCAATATCCGTGACTGGCAGGATGTGATTTGGGCCATCACCACGCGGGTTGACCCGACACGCGACACCCTGCTGGTAGACAGCACGCCGATCGACTATCTGGACTTTGCTTCACCGGTCAGCGGCCTGGGCAGCAAAATGGGGTTGGACGCCACCAACAAATGGCCCGGTGAGACCAGCCGCGAGTGGGGGCGGCCTCTGCAGATGAGCGCCGAGGTGACAGCCAAAGTAGAACAAATTTGGCAGACTCTGGGTTTGTGACGGTTATCGTCGCTTTACCGGAAAGGTAGCCATGGATTTCGAGTATTCGCCGCAGGTACGGGCTTGGCGTCGGCGTCTGGAAGACTTCATCGAGCGCTACGTATTGCCTTATAACCCCGCCTGGCATCGCTCAGTGTCGCAGGGCATCTTTCCGCCTTCATTCATGGAAGATCTGAAGGCTCTAGCAAAATCTGAAGGACTATGGAATCTGTTCTTACCCGGTCTGCACGACGATGAACCCGGTGTGCGCTTGAGCAATGTCGAATACGCACCTCTTGCTGAGATCATGGGTCGATTGCCGTGGGCCTCGGAGGTGTTCAACTGCAGCGCGCCGGATACCGGCAACATGGAATTGCTGCATTTGTTTGCCACCCCTGAACAAAACCACCGCTGGCTACGCCCGCTGCTGGACGGTGAGATACGCTCCGCATTTGCCATGTCCGAGCCCGACGTGGCTTCATCGGACCCTACCAACTTGCAAACCCATGTGCGCCATGAAGACGACCAGTTGGTACTCAATGGCCGCAAATGGTTTGTCACTGGCGCCGCGCACCCCAATTGCAAATTGCTGATTGTGATGTGCCGCAGTGGCGACGAGGAGGTCGGTAAACACGCCCGGCATAGCATGGTGCTGGTGCCGATGGACACGCCCGGTGTCACGCTGGTGCGCAATATTGCGATCATGCAGCACCACTCGCCGGAAGGGCATTGCGAAATTATCTTCTCAAACGTGCGCGTCCCGGTGACGAATTTGCTGGGTCAGGAAGGTGCTGGCTTTGCTATGGCCCAGGCGCGTCTGGGACCAGGCCGCATTCATCACTGCATGCGAACCATCGGCCAGTGCGAGCTGGCGTTGTCCATGATGTGTGATCGCACGCTCGAGCGCCAAGTGTTTGGCAAGTATTTGGCTGACTTTGCCAACGTGCAGGAGTGGATTGCCGAGTCGCGTCTGGAAATCGACCAGGCCCGTTTGCTGGTGCTGCGCGCTGCCTGGCGGCTGGACCAAGGGGAACTTGCGCAAGCCCGGATTGATGTTTCAGCCATCAAGGTGGTGGCTGCGCGCTTGCAAACGCGAGTGGTCAACCGCGCCATGCAAGTGTTTGGCGCAATGGGATTGTCACCCGACACGCCGCTGGCCTATTTTTGGACCTGGGGCCGCGCCATGCAGTTGCTCGACGGCCCCGATGAAGTGCATTTGCGCACCGTGGCCCGCCATGAACTGGACCAGGCTCGTCAATGCCTTGGCGTCACCGCAGCCTATTTCACGCTGCCAGAGCAATTGCTGGCAGAACCGCGCATCCGCTAGATCGCTTGCTGAACGGATTGTGCTTCAGGAGTTTGCGCGCTTTTTGAGCCAGCGCATCAGACCGCCGATGACTGGAATCTTCTCGTACAGTTCTTCGGCAGCGTCCCAGTAGTCACGGTGCAATGTGATACGACCTGCTTCGTCAAGCACCAGGTGCGAGCCACCCAGTATGACCTGCTCAACCCGCGGGCTAAATCGTCGAAAGAAAAATCGAAATTCCCAGGTCAGAAAACATTGCCGGCCGTCAATGATTTGTTGGTCAATAACAAAGTGAGGCGCCTCCAACTGGAGGTACATGTGACGGAAAATGCGCTGGATTGCTGCCACGCCTCGCACATCATTGAAAGGGTCTTTAAAGCGGGCGTCGCTGGCGTAGAGCTTGTCCAACTGTTCGACCTGTTCCAGGGTCAGCCCTTCGAAAACCTGCACAATGGATTCAATAGTGTTTTTCATGAGTGTGTGACGCGCTGTGTTGCAAGAAAGGATGCGCGATAAGGTAGCAGTTTCAAGGCCTTCATCCAATAAGTGAAACGTTTCGGGAAATGAATTTCAAACTCGCCGCGTGCCCAGCCACGCAATATCTCCTGTGCTGCAATCTCGGAGCTGATCAGGGCGGGCATTTTGAAATGATTTTGTGCCGTTAGCGGTGTATCGACGAAGCCCGGATTGACCAGAGACACGCCGATGCCGTTGTTTTGCAAGTCCAGGTACAGCGCTTCGGCCAGGTTTATCAATGCCGCCTTGGTAGGGCCGTAGGCCAGGCTGCCGGGCAAACCGCAGTAACCGGCAACGCTGGCTACCAGGCTGATGTGCGCCGGTGTCCCGGGGCGCGACAAAAAGTAAGGCAAGACGGCATCCAACAGATGCAGCGCACCCACATAATTGATCTCGCAGTGGCGCAACATCTCTTTCAAATCGATGCTGGTCGCGCTCATTTCGCGGTAATGACCTGCGCAGTAAACGACGCAGTCAAGGTCTCCCTTTGCCAAGGCGCTGTTGAAGGCGCTGCTGACACTTAGCTGATCGGTGCTGTCCAGTGGCAAGCTCAGTGCGCCAGGGTGCTCAGCGACAAAGGAGTTCAATGCGTCGACGCTGCGGGCAGACACAATTACTGAGGCACCCTTCGCGTGCAGTGCCGAGGCTGTGGCGCGGCCGATGCCGGTGGAGGCGCCAACCAGCCACACTCTGCGGCCAGCCCAGTCTTTGATGGGTGGGTTCAAGGCCATAACAGTCTTACCTCTTAGTAAATGACAGCGTCACTTCGCCTAGTCGAACGCCAAACTTGCTCATGATCGCTTTGTTGAGCATCACCCGGTCATTCATCAGGTACATCCAGTCGTCAAACTGCACTTCGTAGACCTTCCCATCGACCGGAAGTGCCATCGTGTATTGCCAGTTAAAGGCGTTGCCACGTTGCTGCCCCATTGCATCACCAACGACATCGGCAGCCCGGCCGATGTAGCGACCATCGGCCAGTCGCTGCAAGTGCCAAATCCGTTTTTGCCGGGTGCCATCGGCGTAACTGAAATCCTCGTCCAGCAGCCCCTCATCATCTTGCCAGCGGCATTTCATTAGTACGCTGAAGCGTTTGACGACCTTGCCCGAACGGTCAGTGAATACGCCGTAGGCGTCCAGAGTTCCGTTGAAAAAGTCGCGCAGTTCCAGCACTGGCACTTCATTCGCATAATCATTGATTTGTTGAGAGCCGCAGCCGACCAGTGCCGCCGCTAGCGCGACGAGTACCATTGCGCGTGTAATCAGTCGCTTGTGTTGTTTCATAGTGCTTCCAGTTGAATGCGGGATTGAATGTTGAAGGTAAAGAGCGTGCCAGCGGCCAAAGCCTTCAGTGCGCAGGGCAGCAAGCAATAGGCCACGGTCAAAGCCTGTAGGGCCTGCGGCTCGCGTGCGCCAGGGAAGTAACCCAGTAAACTTAGCATCGGTAGCGCCAGACCGGCAGCCAGCGCAAGGTTAAGTTTGCTGGCAAGGTTCCACCAGCCAAAATAGGCGCCTTCAGACTGGCCATGATCGCCTGCATCCAGAATGACACCGGCAAGCAGGGCCCCCGGTAGCGCCAGGTCGCTACCCAGGGCGACTCCCGACAATGCACAGACGATGAGAAATAGGCCCGTGTCGCCTGCATGCAGCTGTGTCGCACCAAGAAAGACGGTGATTGACATTGCCATCCCGAATAGCCAGCAGCGCACCAGCCCCCAACGCTTGACACCCAGCAACCAGAGCGGCATGGACAACGCCCCGCAGACAAAGTAGCAGCCCAGAAATACCGCCTGCATAAACTCTGGCGCTTGCAGTTTGTCCTGAATAAAGAACAGCACCAGCGTCGCAGGCACAGCGCTGGCGATGCCGTTGAGCATGAACACCGCCAGCAGGCGTCGAAATGCGCTGATGCGCCAGGGATGCCAAACACTGTAAGCCGGTACCTTTGAGCCGACAGGGCGGCACACTGGCGAAACGGGACGCACCGCCCTCGTCCAGGCCAACCAGCCCAGCAGCAAACTTGCTGCAAACAAAGCCAGCATGGCGCTCTTACCCAGTAGTGACGGGGTCAGTGCGGCCAGCACCACCCCGACCAGCCCCAAGCCTTCGCGCCAGAAGACAATGCGACTACGCTGCGCCGCGTCGCCACCCAGCATAGCGCCCCAGGATTGGTGCGCCACAGTGATTGCGCTGTAGGCGCTGTAAGTGATGATGAGCATTGCGCCAGCCCATGGCAACAGACGGTCCGGGTCGCCAGCGGGCGGAAAAAACAAAAGCGAGAAACTGCCGGCCAACAGTACCGCGCAAAGGCCGCAAAAGGTAAGCACGGCGTGCAGGGACCGGGCATAGAGTCGGTCACACAAGTGCCCCAGGAACGGATCAGTCACGGCATCCAGCAACCTTGCGCCCAGCAGCATGACGCCCAATGTTGTCAGTGGAACGCCAAACTCCTGAGCATAAAGATTGGGTAGCATGACGTACAAAGGCAGGGCACAAAATGCCAGTGGAAAACCCAGCAAGCCATAAAGAAAGCCGTCCACCGGAGACAAGGTCTGCTTGGGATTCATAGCGTCTCGCTAGCGTCACTCAAGGGCGAGCCGAAGCCAACAGTGCTTGACGCAACTTCGGCACAGAGGTGGTGGGTGAAAGCCAGATGGCGAAGAACCGGCCTGCAAACTCAGGGTCGTTAATTTCGCCAAGAAGATGGTCGTTGAGAAAAAACATCACGCCAACGCCAGGCCTGTGCCAGCCAGTGATTCGGTCGCCGCGTTTGACATCCGGTATGACTGCGCGAAGTGACTTTTCCCAGGCACGTAGCTTGGCGTCGTCAATCACCCCTTGGCGGCGGATTTCACTGATGGAGCTCTTGGCAATCACCGCGCTGTCCAATTCCCGCAGATAAGCCAATTCCATCGCAAACTCATGGTTCGCATACTGCGCAACCGAAAAATCAGGAACGATCCACAAGGTCGCGGCATAAATTTCAAGTCCCCAAACCGTGAACGTGGCCTTCCCTGCCACCCCAACTCCTGGTAGCGACTTACGCCACGCAGGGACCTCGGTCGCAGCTCCGGGAACCGGATGGACTGTGCCAATCACTCCCGTTAGTAGAATGCCGACCGCCATCTTTTTCATGGCAAAGGTTTTTGCAATGTGTACTGCACCAGGTTAATGTCGCCCGACTCAAAAGCCGCCTCGCAATAGCTCAGGTAGAACTCCCAAATGCGCATAAAGCGCTGATCAAAACCCAGCAAAGCAATGTCGGCTTTGCGTTGCAGGAACACGTCACGCCAGCGTCTGAGGGTTTCGGCATAGTCGGCGCCAAAGAAAAATTCGTCTTGCACCAGCAAGCCGGCGGCAGTGGCCTGCTGGCGAAACTGCTCGGGGCAAGGCAGGCAACCACCTGGGAAAATATATTGCTGGATGAAGTCGGTCGACTTGATATAGCGCGAGAACAGTGCGTCGTCAATCACGATGCTCTGGATGCAGGCTAAGCCGCCGGGTTTGAGCAGTCGACTTACTGTCTGGAAATACTGCGGCCAGTAGGAACGACCGACGGCCTCGACCATCTCAATGGAGCAAATGGCATCGAACGGTTGATCACGGATGTCCCGATAGTCTTGCAGTCGCAGATCGGCGGTTTGCCGCGGACCGGTGGCAACGCCCAGATTGTCAAGTCGTGTTTTAGCGTACGCCAGCTGCTCGCAGCTCAAGGTCACACCAACCACCGAGGCGCCAAAATGCTGGGTGGCTTGTTCGGCCAACGCGCCCCAGCCGCAGCCGATCTCCAGCAACCTATCGCCGGGTCTTACCCTGGCCATTTGCAGGGCACGCCGCACCTTGGCGTCTTGCGCTGCTCGCAACGGTTGCGTCTGATCCCCATCGAACCAGGCCGAGGAGTAGTTCATGCTTTCGTCCAGCCAGAGCTCATAAAAGGTGTTGCCCAGGTCGTAGTGCGCGTGGATGTTCTTGCGGCTGTTGGCGCGGCTGTTGTGTTTAAGCAGGTGCTTGATCCGGTACAACAAACGACCCGCCCAGCTACCAAAAATCACATCATCGAGCTCGCGCCGGTTAGCCACAAACACCTTGAGTAATGCGCTCAGGTTGGGCGTGCACCAGTCGCCTGCGATATAGCTCTCGGCAAAGCCGATATCGCCGGATTTCAGCGCGGCGCCAAAGACGTTCCAGTTTTGCAAGGTAATTGAAGCGCTGGGTCCGGCCTGGCTGCCTGGGTTGTGCTGATGCGGATGTTCACCAAATCGGCGCACCGAACCGTCCGGCAAATGAATCGTCAAGTCGCCATGGCGCAAACGCTGCAGCAGTGCCAGCGCGGTGCGAGCACTGGCAGGCGCATCTTGAGGAAAGGAAAGGGGGTTGGCGATGACGGTGTTCATGAGAGATCTGAGTTTTGAAACAAAATGGAAGGCTTATCGGGTCACAAAGACGTCTGGAGCTCGCGGCTTTTTGAAGAATTTCACGTTTTTGAGCCACAGCCGTGCGGCCTGCAGATGGATGTGAAAAACCACTCCCAACGTCAACGCCGGGAAGCGCCAAAGCGCTTTGCGCAGCGAAGCTCTGGTTATGACTTCCAATGTGCCGCTGACGCTGGTCTGAAGCAGCGGGCCAGTGGCATCATCATGGTCAATCCGGGCCACGGTTCTCTCCTGACCCAGGCGCATCGCGCGCATGAACCGAAAGCGATAGCTGCCCTCGACCTGGCAGAACGGCGATACGTGAAAGACCTTGGATGTGCTTATTTCAACGCCCCATCGCGGCTCGTCGAGCAGGTAGCAATGCCGTTCTCCAAAAGTATTATTGACCTCCACCACAATGGCCCGAAGCGAGCCGCCTTGGTCGTTTGCAGCCCGATGGCAAAACCAGAAGCTCACTGGTTTGAAGGTGTAGCCCAGCACGCGTGGATAACAATGCAGCCAGATTTCGCCGGTGGCGTCCACAATGCCCTGGCCTGACAACATCTCGTCAAGCCAGCCCAGAGCGCCACCTTGCTCTGGCGGCCGGCCGTCGCCATGGTCGCTATCAAAAAAACTTAGTGCGGCAGGTCGATTGATCGCCAGCGGACCGTTCTCGTTGCCAGTGTGGCGTCCTAGCGTGCGCATCGGTAGCAGCAGGAAATAGGTTGGATAGGCGAAGGCGTTGTGCATCGGGCGAACACGGGTGTGTCGGACCTGTCCGAAGCCGATCAGGGGCGCGTTTTTCATACCAGTTCCCTCGCACCGAGGCTGGCGTCACTGAGTAGCTGGCGGGCCGCCGACAGTCCGGCCTTAAGTCCGTCTTCGTGAAAGCCATAGCCCATCCAGGCACCACAAAAGTAGCAGTCTTGTAGCCCTTGCAGTGCTGGTATCTTCTTCTGCGCCGCAATGGCTGCCAGGTCGAACACCGGATGCTCATAGTCATACTCGCCCAGAATAAGACTGGCGTCTATTTCACGGATGGGGTTGAGCGACACCACGACCGGTTGTTGCCACGGCAAGGGTTGTAGCCGGTTTATCAGGTAGTGCAGACAGACGCTGGCGTCTACTGCATCGCCAGTTGTTGAGCGCTCGTAGTTCCAGGCTGCCCAGGCTGGTTTGCGGCTCGGCAGGACCGAACTGTCGGTGTGCAGCACGGCTCGATTTGCGTGGTATTTGATGGTGCCCAAGCTTTGCTGCTCCGGCAAAGTTGGTTCACGCAGCATCGCCAGTGCCTGATCGGGGTGGCTGGCGATGATGACTTTGTCAAATCGCTCACTGGTGCTCTCCGTAGCGATGAGCACGCCAGCATCATGACCGTCGTTCGCGGACTTGCGTGTGATTTGGCGAACCGGTGTGTTCAGGCGTTTATCCGCGACTTTCGCGGTGATTTTATTGACGTAATGGTTGGCGCCGCCGTCAACGGTCCACCACTGGGGGCGCTGGCTGATCTGGATCAGGCCATGGTTATGACAGAAGCGGATCATGGTGGACACCGGAAAACGCAGCATCTGTTCGGTTGGGCAACTCCAGATGCAGGCCATCATGGGCAGGAAATACCAGTCCCGAAACTCCTTGCTGAAGCGATGCTCCAGTAAAAAATCACCCAATTTCTGAGTTAGCTCGTCCTCGCTGCCACCCGAGGCGATGTGACTGGTAATCCTGTTAAAACGCAACAACTCACGCAACATGTTGAGAAAGCGCCAGTTGAGCAAATTGCGTCGCTGCGCAAACACAGTGTTCAAATTGCATCCGCTCCACTCCAACACCGACCGGCTGGTGGCATCCCTGGTCTGTACCGAAAATGACATATCCGACTTAACAATGGCCACGCCCAATTCGGAGAACAGCCGGATCAGGTTTGGGTAGGTTCGCTCATTCAGTACCAGGAAGCCGGTGTCAACACCCTGAGTGACCAAGCCTTGCGGTGTTGGCAACGTGACATCGACTGAGTGGGTGTGGCCGCCAAAATATGACCCTGCCTCAAACAGGGTTACTTCCACCTTGTCTGCGAGCACGTGCGCTGCTGCCAAGCCGGCAATGCCAGAGCCGATGATGGCTACCTTCATCGCTGCCACCAGAGCGAGGAACTGGAAAATTTTGATTTAGACTTACTGGTCATAAATGGACTATATAGTATTTTTATGACCTTTGTATTTATATCAAAATCCAAATTGACTACAATGTGCAAATGCGCACCAATAACGTCGTCAAAATTTCATTTAAGGAGCAGATGCTTCAGGCGCGCGAAACCGCCATCATCCAGGCGGTCAACCGTTTACTAGCTGAAAAGGGCTTTGAGGCCATGACGGTGGATCAAGTGGCTATTGAAGTCGGCATCGCCAAAGCCAGCCTGTACAAGCACTTTTCCAGCAAGGATGATCTGGCAGCTGCGGCTATGGTCTGGGTCATGCGGCGCGCGCAAGCGTTTTTGGCCACCCTCCCGTCTAATGCGCCACCGATGGAAAATCTTCGTGCGGTCGTGGGTTGGACTATGGCCTTGAAGCTGGCCGGCGAAATGCCGTCTTTGCCCAGCCAGAACTCCAGCTTGCGTGCCGCGTTGGTGAGCAACAAGGACTATATGGACGGGCTGATGGAAGTCAGCGATATCTTGGGCGCCTGGATCGAAGCAGCTCAGGCGCAAGGGGCGCTCAATGCCAAGTTGCCGGCCATCGCGGTCTTGTACACGATCTTTGCCCGTGCCTGTGATCCGGTGCTGGAGTTTCTGAAAATGGGCCAGCAGCACAGTGATCAAGAGATCATCGAGTTAGTGTTAAGTACATGTTTTGATGGGCTTGGTTCCCGCGTGACTCTCTGACGAGAAACAGACGTATAGCCGCAAGGGCGGTGCCGCCCAGTACGTAACGGGTCGGTGGGGTCCTGATGGCGCAGTTCCGGACGGTAGAACGCTGCCCTCCGTGCTGCCCATTCTGAGTGCCTCCATAGCCTTGACTGGAACACCAAGCAAGGTGGTTTCATTGATGCCAGTTGTGATCAAGGCGCCAGCGTTTCCCATTGTGTTGGCGGCTCCAGCACCTCAGACACCCGGTATGTGGCGTCACTTTGAAAGTGATCTTAAGCAGTTCTTCGACCAACAAGAGAAAGTGCGCGGATTTGTGTTGACCGGGAGCCAAACAAACTGGCGTGCGGAGCAGACCAAACTGACGGTTGCTTGAGATGCATCAATTAAAAACCCAGAGCGGGCGCTTTGTGGCCAATGGCATGGAGCGCTACTGTTATGCTTCACGCTTTTCCTGATAGAGGAACCGGACGATGAAAACCATACTGTCGATTTGCCTGCTTGCGGCTGCCCCGTTTACAACCTTTGTAAGTGCCGCCGACAAGCCCGTTCCCGCAGCCGCATCGGCTGCCACCGTCTCGGGTGAGGTGCTGGAGGTGAAGGATGTCGAAATTTACACCTACATTCGGCTCAAGACCAAGGACGGTGAGACTTGGGCCGCCGTCAGCAAGGCTCCAATAGCGAAAGGTGCCAAGGTCACGATTGAAAACGTGACGGTCATGAACAATTTCGAGAGTAAGAGTTTGAAAAAGACGTTTCCAACGATTCTTTTCGGCAATCTCGGTGGTACCGGCAAGATCATGACCGGCGCCTCTGCTGGTCCAGCGGCGGCAATGGACAGTGCGCCAGTCAGCGTTCCCAAGGCCAGTGGTGCCAACGCCCGTACTGTTGCCGAAGTCATGACTAAGACGGCCGAACTGAAAGACAAATCGGTCAAAGTGCGCGGTAAAGTTGTCAAGTACAACTCGGGGATTATGGGGAAGAACTGGATTCATCTGCGTGACGGCACGGGTGCAGCTTCCACCAACACGGATGACGTCCTGGTTACGACCACAAACCCCGCCAAGGTCGGGGACATCGTTACAGTCACGGGCGTCGTGCGAACCGACAAGGATTTTGGTTCGGGCTATTCCTACAAAGTACTGATCGAAGACGCGACTTTGCAGCCCTGAACACACGTTCGAGTCACATCGCTACATCAGTAGCAACGCGGCCAGGGCGCTCAATGCGGCGGTTTCAGCGCGTAGTACGCGCGGCCCGAGCGTAACTGGCAAAAAACCGCAAGCCAGGGCTGACTCTTCCTCTGAGCCGCTCAAGCCACCCTCGGGGCCGGACAGAAATGTCGTGGCAACATCCGCGGCGGACCATCTGGTGATGGTTGCACTGAGGCTGATGGCCTCGGGTCGCAGGGAAAGGAGCAAAGATGGTCTTGCTGGTGCCGCTGCGGTGAGTTGGATCGCGGCCCACGCCTTGGCCCAGGCGGCAAATCCCAAGACCTCATGAATTTGTGGCACCTGGTTTCCGCCACATTGCTCGCATGCCGCTACCGCCACACTTTGCCAATGCGCTACTTTTCTTTCCGCTCGCTCCCCGGAGAGGCGCAGCACGCTGCGCTCGGTTATCAAGGGCTGGACGCTAGCCACTCCAAGTTCAGTCGCCTTTTCCACCAACCAGTCCATGCGTTCATTGGCCGGCATGCCTACAACAAGGTGAACCCGCCTTGTTGGCTCACGCTCGACAGGAAGATGGCTACCCACCTGCACTTGTACGTCACTTCGGCCGATGCGCGTGATGGTTGCCTCAAACTCGCCAGTCACGTCGGCGCCTGTTGGCCTGCCATTGAACAGCGTGATGCTGTCACCGGGTTGCAATCGCAGCACTTGCACGTGCCGGGCCGGGCCGGCCGGTAAGTCCAGAAACTCGCCAGTAGTGAGCCAAGTGGGGCAATAAAAACGAGGCATGCGGTAGTTCAAAAGTATGTCGATCTGCTATGCAATGGGTCGCGACTCGATAGCGCTGGCAGTCATGGCAAAAAATAGCAACTAATTTCTGCCGAAGGTATAGCTGCTCGCAGTCTCAATTGCCTCGACGCGTTCAATCAAGCGCAGTAGCGGTTTAAGTTCGCGGTAGCGCTCGCAGGTAGCACGCAGGTAGTTAATGAAGCGTGGTGTATCCGCCAGGTACTGCGGCTTGCCATCGCGGAGCGTGAGTCGAGCAAAAATACCGGCCACTTTCAAGTGGCGCTGCAGTCCCATCCACTCGACTGCGCGGTAAAAATCACCAAAGTCGTGACCTACCGGCAGGCCGGCTTTTCGAGCCTTTTCCCAATAACGGATGGTGATGTCGAGACAAAAATCCTCTTCCCAGCTCAGGAACGCATCGCGCATCAAACTGGCAATGTCGTAAGTGATGGGGCCATAAACCGCATCCTGAAAATCCAGAACTCCGAGGCACGCTTGCTTCGTGTGACCGGAGATCATCAGGTTTCTGGGCATGAAGTCGCGGTGCACATAGACGCTGGGCCAGGCCAGATTGTGAGCAATGATGCTGTCAAAGCACTGGTCAAGTATTCGCCGCACCTCGCCTTCGACTGCCACCCCCCGGTAGGCGGCCACATACCATGTGGGGAATAGTTCCAGCTCACGTCGCAGCAACGCTTCATCGTAAGGTGGCAGCACACCAGGAACCGATGCTGTTTGCCACGCAATCAGCGCGTCAACGGCCTGCAGATACAGACCCTGGTTGGCGTAGGGTTGGCCTGGGTCAATCACCTGCATCATGGTTTGTGCGCCCAAATCGGTAAGTAGCATGAAGCCTTTGGCTTCGTCCCAAGCCAGCACCTGCGGCACCTGTACACCAGCCTCACGCATTAGTTGGGCTACTTTGACGAAGGGGCGGCAGTCTTCCCTGTCGGTTGGCGCGTCCATGATGATGTAACTGCCGTGCGACGAATCAACGCGGAAATAGCGTCGAAAACTCGCGTCCGCCGACGCATCCCGCACCGAGTTGACAATCAGACCGTGGGCGCTTGCTACAGGCGTCAGCCAGGCGTTGAAATCGGCCGCGCGTTGTGCGTCTGACCAGACGGGAGCAACGAACGCGACGGATTCGGAAATTTTGGCTTGGCTCATGGATAATCCATTCTACAAACTTGACCGCTCTGGTGTTCGTTTTCAACCTGCCCAAATGATCGATACCACCCCTTCCCGATGCGCCTTTTCCAGCACGACCTGAAATACCGGGCGACTCAGCTCCGTTTTTTCTGCGGGTCGGCGACCTGGCTCGGGTGGGCATTGCTGCAAGGAGCGTCACTGAATGCACAGACGGTTCCGATAGATACTGTGGCGCCGGTCACGCACGCGGAGTTGGAGCCGCCGCTAAAGAGCAGCGCATTACTGCAAGAACAGATCTCACCCACTTCGGGTGGCGTCTTGCCGACGTTCGTTTATGGCGTGCGCATCTTTGGGCGCCCGGATTTGGAAACCGTGGTGCAAGGCAATGCCGTGCTGCGCCGTCGCGACATGGTGATCAAGGCTGACCAATTGGATTATGACCAGCCCAGTGACTTGGCGAAGGCAAGCGGCAACGTTCTGGTTAACCGCGCCGGAAATGTGTATGCAGGCCCGCTGCTTGAGCTAAAACTTGACGCCTTTGCAGGCTTCTTCATTCAACCACGTTACTACTTTTTGAAAAACGACGCGCATGGCGAAGCTGATAGAGTTGATTTTATTGATGAGCAAAGGACGATCATCAGCAATGCCAGTCTCACTACTTGCCGGCGCTCGCCTGGACCGAGCTGGATGCCAGATTGGATTTTGCGTGCGACCACGATCCGCATGGACACCGAGGAAGACGTGGGCACAGCAGAAGGGGCGTTGCTAAGCTTCAAGGGAGTTCCTGTATTACCCATTCCCTACCTGAGCTTTCCCCTGAGTGACCGGCGCAAGTCAGGATTCTTGCCGCCGACTTTGGGGTTGGACAATGTCAACGGAGCGGAAGTCGCGGTTCCGTACTATTGGGATATTGCGCCGAACCGGGACGCCACTTTTACACCCACGCTGATGAGTAAGCGGGGTCTCAATGTGGGCAGCGAGTTGCGCTATCTAGAGGCGGATTATTCGGGTCAGTTGCGTCTTGATATCATGCTCGCTGATCAATTGCGAGACAGCAATCGCTGGGGCTTGGCATACACGCACCAGGCAACGCTCAAAAACTCACTGACCCATCTTTTGACCAACAGCGAGGCAGCGCTGAACCTCAACTTGAATCGCGTCAGTGATGATAATTATTGGCGCGATTTCACTCGCACATCAAGCTCGTTGACCCAACGTCTTTTGTCAAATGATGCCTCGCTGTCCTGGAGCAGTGGCAATTTCGCCAACAGCGTGCGCACTCTGAAATGGCAAACGCTGCAAGACGTGACTGCACCCATTACGCCGCCTTATGACCGGTTGCCTCAGTTGGTTACCCGATATGACCGGGATAGCGGCGGCGGATTCAACTATTCTGTAACCGCGGACTACACCCGATTTCAAGCTGATAGCGTTCTCACCGGACAACCCAATGCCCAGCGTGCTTTCACCGTGATGCAGATCAGCCACCCTTGGACCACGGCAGCCGGATTCATCACGCCGAAGCTGCAACTGCATGCCACCGTTTACCAGTTTGACACTGCTTTCGGTAACGGCTCCGATACGGCCCATCGCACGCTACCGACTTTTAGTCTCGACAGTGGCTTGGTATTTGAACGCGATGCAAATTATTTCGGCAAGACTTTTCGCCAGACACTCGAACCCCGGGCTTTTTACGTCAACACACCGTTCCGCGACCAAAGCCAATTGCCCAATTACGACTCGGGCGCCACCGATTTCAATTTCGCCAGCGTCTACACAGAAAATGCCTTCGTCGGCAATGATCGAATTTCTGACAGCAACTTGCTCACTTTGGGTGCGACAACACGTCTGTTGAATCCTGCATCGGGTGCGGAGGCTGCGCGATTTGGTATTGCGCAACGATTACGTTTCAAAGATCAAAATGTGACTCTGCCAGGGGGCGCAACGGTGGCCGATCGACTCAGCGACCTGTTATTGGGTGCGTCAGTCAACTGGGATCCTAGTTGGGCATTTGACTCTACCGTTCAGTTCAACCCTAAAACAGAGCAGTCAGTTCGCTCGACCGTTGGCGCACGTTACAACCCAAGCAGTTACCGAACCGTGACGGCCGCATATCGATACCAGCGAGATTCCAGTGAGCAGCTTGACGTCGGATGGCAATGGCCTCTCAATGACCTGTGGGGCGACCCTGGACAGGATCTGGGGTCGGGGGGGGGTCAGGGTATGGGACGCTGGTACAGCGTGGGCCGCCTCAATTACAGCTTGAATGAAAGAAAATTGGTCGATGCCATCATTGGATTTGAGTACGATGCGGGGTGTTGGCTGGGTCGCGCGGTGCTTGAGCAACTTCAGACCAGTACCTCTTCGGCGACCCAGCGCATCATGTTTCAACTGGAGTTTGTCGGATTTACGCGTTTGGGCGTCAGCCCATTGAAAACCTTGAAAGACAATATTGCAGGTTACCAATATCTGCGTGAGCAGGTGAGCCCTCCCAGCCGTTTCAGCAATTACGAATAATTAATCATGACCCAACGCCTTTTTGTTCTGAGTATCGCCAGTGTTGCCTTGCTTGCCTCCTTCACTTCGCAGTCACAGGGTTTGCGGCCGTCTGCCGGCACTGGAATTGGCACACCCGTTCTACGCGTCCAGTCCGGCGCACCGCTCCAAGCAGACTTCATTGTGGCTGTAGTTAATTCCGAACCCATCACCAATAGCGAGGTGCAGTCGGAACTGCAGCGCGTGATACAACAGTTGACGCAGCAGCGCAGGACGGTGCCGGACCGAAAAGAGCTGGAGCGCCAGGTTCTCGAGAGCCTCGTCAATCAAAAGGTACAGCTACAGCTAGCGCGTGAGTCTGGCATTCGCGTTGACGAAGCAGCGGTTGATCAGGCGGTACAAAACATCGCTCGACAGAATCAGATGGACGTGGGCGAATTGCAGCGCCGTATTGCTGCCGAGGGTGGTGTCCTCAGCCAGTTTCGCGCTCAGCTGCGGGATCAGCTAATGCTGACCCGTTTGCGTGAGCGCGATGTCGAGCCACGCGTGCGGGTATCCGATCTTGAAGTGGACCAATACCTGCGCGAACAGCAGAACAATAGGGATCCCGCAGCCATTGAAATCAATCTGGCCCAGATACTGGTGAACGTGCCGGACACGGCCACCGCAGAGCAGATTGCTGCCTTGCAAGCCAAGGCCCAGCGTGCGCTGGATCGCGCCCGTGCCGGCGAAGACTTTGGCGCTCTGGTGGGAGAATTCTCGGATGCCGATCGCTCCAATGCAGGCCGGCTTGGTTTGCGCACAGCAGACCGCTATCCGCCACTGTTCATTGAGGCGACCCAATCCTTGGGCGTTGGAGAGTTCGCTGCACTGGTGCGCTCAGGCGCTGGCTTTCACGTACTTAAAGTAGTTGAAAAGAAAAGTGCTGGCATGCCTGCCACGACCATAACGCAAAGCCGGGCACGTCATATTTTGTTGCGTGTCAGTGCGCAACTGAGTGAGACTGCCGCGCGCGATAAGTTGAACGAATTCAAGAGACGTATCGTGGCAGGACAGGCTGATTTTGCGGCGCTGGCACGGGAAAACTCCCAGGATGGCAGTGCCTCTCAGGGCGGCGACTTGGGGTGGGCCAATCCGGGCATGTTCGTGCCGGAGTTTGAGGAGGTTATGAACCGTCTTGCGCCGAGTCAGATCAGCGACCCGCTGGTGTCGCGCTTTGGCGTCCACCTAATTCAACTGGTTGAACGTCGAAGTGCCACCTTGAATCCGCGCGAGCAACGGGAGTCGGTGCGAGCCCTGTTGCGGGAAAAAAAGCTTGACGAAGTTTACGCCAATTGGGCGCAGGAGCAGCGTGGCCGTGCTTATGTAGAACTGCGCGAGTCACCGCAATAAGGCCCAGCACCTATCGCATGAAACACGTTCCTCGCAAACGTTTTGGGCAGCATTTTCTGGCCGATAGGGGCATTGTTGAAGCAATTGTCAGCGAGATTGCACCCAGAGCGGGGCAGGCGATGGTCGAAATCGGCCCGGGTCTGGCGGCCCTGACACAGCCGTTGGTGGAGCGCCTGGGGCACCTCACGGTGATTGAGTTGGACCGCGACCTGGCTCAGCGCCTGCGCTCGCATCCGCAACTTACCGTGATTGAATCTGATGTGCTGAAAGTGGACTTTGCCAAGCTTGCAAGGTCCGCAGCGACCGCCGGAAACACAAAATTCAGAGTGGTTGGCAACTTACCTTACAACATCTCCACACCCATATTGTTTCATTTGCTGGAGTTCGTCGAAGTTATCGAAGACCAGCACTTCATGTTGCAAAAGGAAGTTGTCGATCGGATGGTGGCGAGCCCAGAGACCTCGGATTATGGTCGTTTGAGCGTCATGTTGCAGTGGCGTTATGCCATGAAAAACATACTTTTGGTGCCGCCTGAGAGTTTCCAACCGCCGCCGCGGGTCCACAGCGCAGTGGTGCGCATGGTACCGCGCGTGGACCCAGCAGTCATTGATGTCACACTCTTGAGTGAAATTGTGCAGGTTGCCTTTAGTCAACGCCGCAAACTGATGCGCCATACCCTTGGCAAGTGGCTTTTTGAGCGGGCATATTCAGGTGAGTTTGACCTCCAGCGTCGAGCGGAAGAGGTTCCGGTGGACCAATACTTGGCATTAGCAGAGCAAATTAAAAATGCCAGTCGGTAGAGGCTGTCCGCGCCGATTGAATATTGACCCATCAAGCTCTGCTGTAACGGGAATTCAGGTCTCAAAGGTAAATTGCATAAAGCTGTGTTTCTATGGCTCTGTTCGTGAAGCGTATTGATGAGGCGTTGAATTGACTTCGTCAGCATGCGATATACAATTGCTATATACATCTTCAAAAGGAGATAGACATGTCCATCGGCACAGTTTTCGTCAACAATCGCACCCAGGCCGTCCGCATCCCGTTGGACGTGCGCCTGCCCGAGGGTGTCCACAAGGTAGATATACGCGCCAGAGGCAACGAGCGCATCATCGCCCCCCTCGGCCAAACCTGGGACAGCTTCTTCCTGGGCGGCCCCAACGTTAGCGACGACTTCCTGCCCGAGCGCGCCAGCCAGCACCAACCGGAACGGCAACCACTCTGATGCTGCGCTACCTGCTGGACACCAATATCGTCATCTACGTGTTGAAGCGGCGCCCCGTCGAGGTGCTGTCTGCCTTCAACGCTAACGCCAGCCGCATGGCAATCTCCTCCATCACCCTGGCCGAACTCTTGCATGGCGCGGAGAAAAGCAGCCGCGTGAGCGAGAACCTGTCCGCCATCGAGGACTTTTGCAGTCGCCTGAAAGTTCTACCCTACGGCGCCAAGGCCGCCCAGCACTACGGCGCCATCCGTGCCGCCCTGGAAAAACTCGGCCAACCCATCGGAGTGAATGACTTGCACATTGCCGGCCACGCACGCAGCGAAGGCTTGGTGCTGGTGACGAACAACATGTCCGAATTCGTGCGCGTGCCTGCGCTCGAAGTGGAGAACTGGGTCGGCCCGGGCCAGTAATCCACAGCTTGGCCGCGTCTGACGCACGGTTCAATGAGGGCGCAACGCCCGAACACTTCGTGGAATCAGGGCTCGCAACGCAGCTTATCCCTACGTAACGCGAACAGAGCCGTCTTCATACAGCAATGTAGCAACTCCTTGTTGGAACGGCTAGCGTTTCAGGTGGGCCTTGTCTGATCGGTTGCCAAATATTTCAGGCAGCGGTCAACCAATACCCTGCGTTGAAGGGGCTGCTCATGCGCAGCGCCAGCGGTGATATATCCAACAACTTATCGGTGGGCATTTTTTCCCCGGATTCAGTAGTAAGTTCAATGCCGGAAACTGCGCGGTTGCTGGTGTCTGTCCCTCTTGCCTCATTCGCCCGTTCTGCTTGGCTATTTTGCGCAGAACGGGCTACAGAAAAGAATAGAAGCATCGGAACGGTATTTTGCGATCGCTCCAATAATCGGCTGCATCGCGGAAGATGTCGAGCAGTTGCTCTCGGGCTTCTTTGTCGAACTTGCCGTTGGCGGGGATGTGTTCCAACACCACGATGAATCCAGGCTGTGGGCCAGATTTGTGCAGCGGGTCGGTCATACTGTCATAGAGCGCGTCAAAATTCTTGCCAACATGCACTGACAACATGAACTGCTGACCTATCAGGTCCAGAACGTCTTGCTTGGTCTGGGCGTTAGCCAGATTGGCGTACAGGAAATGTTGACCCAGAGACTGGGCGGCATCCTGCAACTCCTGGACCCTGAAGGCGCGGATTGACTGGACAATATTGGGTCTCACGCCGCGAAGTGGCACGTCCGTTGTGGCACGCTGTAGCGCCGATATTTCTTGATTAAGTGACATATTCATTCCTGCTTCACTTTTCAAAATGACAAAATTAACGCTCAGTGGACGATCTTGCGGAAGCTCGCATAGTGATCATCAGAGTAAAAACAAATGTCGGGCGCCTTGGTCTGCCCTCCGCACACAATACGCCGGGCACCCCGGTCGCGCGAACCTGGCGTCATGACGGTGTATTCGCGGTAGTAGCCCCGGTTTCGGGCCGGTAGCAAACGCTCACGGTTCGCGAACACAAGGCCATCCTTTTCATGAGGAAATGGGCCGCCCTGCTGGATCAATCCATACGTTCTGGCACCTTGCCTTGGCAAATCGGCTACCGAAATCGGAGCAAAAGCGCTATCAGATGCCGATCCCGGGGTCTGCACACCGGCGCTGGCACAAACCGCGCCAAGCAAAAATCCGGCGACTACAAACTTTAGTCTTTTCAGACACCACATGACGAAATTTCCACACCACCGCCGGATAACCCGACAAATTCAAGGCTCCGAGTGTCGCGCATTTATCAAAAAATTGCAAGCGGTTGCCTAATAAACGGGCAGTTACAAGCGAAATATGCGATCTGTGAGTGTGCGCTGACTTTTGGCAAATTGATTACCGCGTGGCGTTTGCATCGGCGACGGTCAATGCGGTCATGTTGACGATCCGACGCACCGTAGCGCTAGCCGTCAAAATATGCACTGGTTTGGCCGCACCCAGCAGCACCGGGCCAATGGCAATATTGCCACCGGCTGCGGTTTTCAGCAGGTTGTAAGCAATATTCGCAGCATCAATATTGGGTAAGACCAGCAGGTTGGCATCACCAGATAAGGTGCTGTTGGGCATGAGGACGGCTCGCGCGTGACCGTCCAGTGCGACGTCGCCGTGCATCTCGCCGTCAACCTCAAGCCAAGGGGTTTGAGTTCGCAATAAGTTCAATGTCTTTCGCATTTTGAGCGCACTGGGCTGACCACTGCTGCCAAAGTTGGAGTGGGACAGCAGGGCAGCCTTGGGGCGGATGCCAAATCGCATCATTTCCTCGGCCGCCATGGTGGTGATCTCGGCCAATTGTTCGGCGGTGGGGTCGTAGTTGATATGCGTATCAACTAAAAATAACTGACGCTCCGGCAGCAGCACGCAATTCATGCAGGCATAGGTGTTGACGCCTGATCGCATGCCAATAACCTGGTCCAGGTATTGAAGGTGCATAGATGTGCTGCCCCAGGTACCGCAAATCATTCCATCGACATCGCCTTTGTGCAGCAACATGGCGCCTATAAGAGTCAGGCGCCGACGCATTTCAATTTTCGCCACCTGGGCTGTCATGCCCTTGCGTTCTGTCATGCGGTGATAGGTTTGCCAGAAATCCCGGTAACGATGGTCCTGCTCCACGTTCACCACGTTGTAGTCTTCATCCTGGCGCAGGCGTAGACCAAACTTTTCGATACGTTCGGCAATAACCAGCGGGCGACCTATCAACGTCGGCAACGCAAGTCCCTCGTCGACCACAATTTGGGCAGCGCGCAAGACGCGTTCCTCCTCACCTTCGGCATATGCCACACGGTTTTTGAGCCCAATTTTGGCGGCGGTAAAAATTGGTTTCATCACCGTGCCGGAGGCGTAGACAAAACTTTGCAATTTCTGCCTGTAGGCCTCCATGTCTTTGATGGGTCGCAAGGCGACGCCGCTTTCCGCCGCAGCTTTGGCTACTGCCGGCGCAATTTTCATCATCAGGCGCGGATCAAATGGCTTGGGAATCAGGTATTCCGGCCCGAACGCCAACTTCTCGCCCGCATAGGCGGCAGCAACAACCTCGCTTTGCTCGGCCTGTGCCAACTCGGCAATGGCGTGAACTGCCGCAATCTCCATTTCAACCGTGATCGTGGAGGCACCGGCATCCAGCGCACCACGGAAGATGTAAGGGAAACAAAGTACGTTGTTGACCTGGTTGGGATAGTCTGAGCGACCGGTGGCGATGATCGCATCGTCACGTACCGCCTTGACTTCTTCTGGTGAAATTTCTGGCGTTGGATTGGCCAGGGCAAAAATCAACGGATTGGCCGCCATTCTTTTCACCATGTCGGCCTTGAGTACTCCGCCCGCTGACAATCCCAGGAAAACGTCAGCGCCTTCAATGATTTCGCCCAGTGTGCGGGCCGATGTCTTTTGGCTGAAAACGATCTTGTCCGCATCCATCAGCTCGGTGCGGCCTTCATAGACCACGCCAGCCAGATCCGTAACGTAAATGCTTTCGCGGGGAATACCTAACTTGACCAGCAACCCGAGGCAAGCCAACGCTGCCGCACCGGCACCGGACGTCACCAGTTTGATTTTCTTCGGGTCTTTGCCCACCACTTTGAGACCATTCAGAATGGCTGCGCCGACACAGATGGCGGTACCATGCTGGTCGTCATGGAACACGGGTATTTTCATGCGCTCGCGCAGTTTGCGCTCAACATAGAAGCAATCTGGCGCCTTGATATCTTCCAGGTTAATGCCACCAAAAGTGGGTTCCAGCGACGCGATGATGTCGACCAGTTTGTCGAGGTCGTGCTTTTCGTTGATCTCGATGTCAAAAACATCAATCCCGGCGAATTTCTTGAACAACACCGCCTTGCCCTCCATCACCGGTTTTGCTGCCAGCGGGCCAATGTCACCCAGTCCCAATACCGCAGTGCCGTTGGTAATGACGGCGACCAGATTTCCGCGACTGGTGTATTTGAACGCGTTATTGGGATCTTTGACTATTTCTTCACACGGAGCTGCCACACCGGGCGAATAGGCCAGTCCGAGGTCATGCTGGTTGACGAGCTGCTTGGTTGCAGCAATACGTATTTTTCCAGGTGTCGGGAACTCGTGGTACTCAAGAGCGGCGCGACGCAACACGACGCGTTTGTCTTCGGCGGTGCCGGTGGTATGGGGCATTTTTGTCTCCTGCTGCAATCAGCTTGACCGATAGGCCAGTCCGTCAGCGTCCATGGGAGAAGGAATTGTAGACTCTGACTCAGGAACCCCACCCACGGCAAAAAAGGGCGCAGCCGATCTTGTCAACCGGATGCCAAGCGGCTGGCGCGACGGTGACTGAACAGGGTATTTCGCGGGGAATCGAATTGTCAAGTGGCTAGTTTGAGGTTCACCAACGCAATGCCTACCGCCACCATCAATAAAGAAATGACCAAATTCAGAGTAACTGGCTCACTTAGCCAGAACGCTCCAAACAGCAAGGCAAAGACCGGTGTGAGAAACACGAATGCTGAGATCTTTGTGGCTGGGTAACGTCCCAACATCCACATCCAGGCAAGATAGCTGGCAAACGCACCCACCACAGTTTGCACCAGCAAAGAGCTGATGGCAAAGGTGCTGAACGTCCACACCCAGCGCTCACCAAGCAGCAAAGATATCGTCGGCAATACCGCAGCACTGACTCCGACTTGATACATCAGCAGCTTTTCCGGTGATACCTTGGCTAGCCGCGAGCTTCGAATGACCACTGTGGTCAAGCCCCATAACATGCCAGCGGCCAGCGCCAGCAAGTCACCCAGCCATTGATTCGCCGGACTGGTTGCGCCGATACCGTCCCGCATCGCACACACGACTGCTGAAAAAGCACATGTCAGACCCAACCATTGCATTGGGCGAAGTCTTTCCGAAGTTACAAAGAGAGGCAGCAGTGCTGCCACCCAGAACGGTGAGGTGTAGAGAAAAATGGTCAGGCGCGATGCTGCAGAAAACTGAAGCCCGGCGTAAAGACAGGCAAATTCAAGCGCGAAAAGGATGCCCGCCAGCAACCCGGCGAAAAGTGTGCCGTCACGCCGGAACAGTGGCACTTCTCGCCACAGACACCATAGCCAAAGCAGAACGGTGGCACCGGCAAACCGCACAGCAGCCTGAAATACCGGAGGCACCTCTGAAATGGTAGCCTTCACCAGCACCTGCTGGAAACCCCAGAACAGGCAGCATCCCAGTAACAGACTAACGGCAACTCCGTCCAGATGGCTTTTGGGTGTTGTCATGCGTCGCAACTTTGCTTTACGGGTTGAACCGCTGAGTCACAAAGGATGTTCGGTGTAGAACTTGCCGCCATGAAACAACAAGGGTGAGGCGCCAGTACGGTGTGCGCAGCGCTCTACTTCACCGACAAATATCACGTGATCGCCTTCGAAATAACGGCTACGGTTAAAGCATTCAAAAGTGGCCGCTGCGCCCGCCAGCAGGGGTGCTCCGCCGATACCCTGCTCGAAGACGACGTTGGCAAAACGGTCTACACCCTTGGCGGCAAAACGCCTGGCGAGATCTATCTGGTCAGCCGCCAGAATGTTGATGGCGTAATGCGAACCAGTGCTGAATGCACCCAGCGATGCGGCTTCTCTGGCCAGACTCCACAGCACCAGAGGCGGGCTGAGCGAGACGGAGTTGAAAGAGTTGGCAGTGAGCCCGACGAGTTTGCCGCCGGCGGCACGAGCTGTCACGATTGTCACACCCGTGGCGAACATGGCCAGCGAGGTTCTGAACTCGGTTTGGGAAAAATTGGGGGCTTTTGCCCCGAGGCTCGAATCAAGCAAAGACATGAACGCAATTTACCCGAGTTTCGCTTCAGCTGCCTGCTGCATGGCCGCCAGTAAAGTGGCGGCATCCTGTGCGCCCGACACCGCTACTTTCTGGTTGAAGATGAAAAATGGCACGCCAGTGACGCCACGGCTTCGAATATTGGCATCCGCTGCCGCCACCGCTGCCAATTGATCGGGATCGGTTATAAAAGCGTGGGCCGCCGCGCCGTTCAGTCCCGCTTCTTGTGCAATATCGGTCAATACACCAGTGCTGCCAATGAAGCGGTTTTCTACAAAATAGGCCTTCAACAGACGCTCCTTGACGTCATTGGCATCCGCATCACCCAACTGGGCAAAAGCAAGCAGCGCGTGCGCCGCCAACGTGTTGGGTTGCAGCGTGATGCCGTCAATATTGAGCGCCAATCCGACCGCCAGTCCCGCAGCACGCACGCGCTCGTAGATTTCAGCCGCGCGTTCAGGCCCACCAAATTTGTCGTCCAGATATTGCTTGCGCGATACACCTTGGGGTGCCAAGTCGGGGTTGAGCTGAAACGGGTGCCAGTGAATCACGAATTTGGGAAGACGGGCTGCATCTGGCAATGCCAGCGCCATTTCAAGTTTGCGCTTGCCGATATAACACCAAGGGCAGACGAGGTCGGATACCACGTCAATCGTGAGAAGGGGGCTGTTCATTGACAAATTGTAGGTGGCACCGATGGCGTCGCTGCGCTGGCTGGATCTGCCCCGCAAAAAATGGTTCGACCAAGAATGCTGATTGACTGATTCAAGTCGAGGCAATCCCGCCACAAATGATGCGGGCCCGCATGGCGGGCCCGGTCCAGCGCCATTTCGGCGCTCATTCAATAGTTTAAGCCAGCAAGCTGTCGGCGCTTACATAGGGGTAACCCAAATCCCGGGCTACTGCTTCATAGGTAACGTGACCGTTGGCCACGTTCAAGCCGTTCTTCAGGTGTGGGTTGTCCTTGAGGGCTTGCTTCCAGCCCTTGTCGGCCAGCGCCACAGCGTGTCCAATGGTGGCGTTGTTAAGGGCAAAAGTCGAGGTGCGGGCTACCGCGCCAGGCATGTTGGCAACGCAGTAGTGCACCACGCCGTCTACCACATAGGTCGGGTCGTCATGGGTAGTCGCGTGCGAAGTCTCAAAGCACCCGCCCTGGTCGATTGCAACGTCTACCACCACGGCGCCTTTTTTCATGCGCGAGATCATGCTGCGTGTCACCAGTTTGGGTGCAGCCGCGCCAGGAACCAAAACACCACCGACCACCAAATCTGCATCCAGCACGGCATCTTCGACACTTTGTGCGTTGGAATACACCGTGTTGATGCGATTGCCAAATATCAGATCCAACTGGCGCAGGCGGTCCACGCTCTTGTCCAGTACCGTTACCCGCGCGCCCATGCCCACTGCCATTTGCAATGCGTGGGTGCCAACCACACCGGCACCGATGATGGCCACATGGGCCGCTGGCACGCCGGGCACACCGCCCAGCAGGATGCCCATGCCACCCTTTGATTTTTCAAGATGTGCGGCGCCTGCCTGCACCGCCATGCGTCCTGCAACTTCGCTCATTGGAGCCAGCAAGGGCAGGCCGCCACCAGGACCGGTGATAGTCTCATAGGCGATGCAGACAGCCCCCGACTTGACCAGTGCAGCGGTCTGTTCCGGATCCGGTGCCAAATGCAAGTAGGTGTACAGAATCTGCCCAGGACGCAGCATGGCGCACTCTTGCGGTTGCGGCTCCTTGACCTTGACGATCATGTCGGCCTTGGTGAACACTTCTTTGGCATCCGCAGTCAATGTGGCGCCGGCCGCCTTGTATTGCTCGTCAGTCAGCCCAATGGCGGCTCCGGCTCCAGCTTGCACCAAAACCTGATGACCATGGGTGGTAAGTTCACGCACGCTGGCCGGTGTCAGTCCAACGCGGTATTCGTGATTCTTGATTTCTTTGGGTAGTCCGATCAGCATGCTGTTCTCCAGGCTCATTGTTGTGAAAACGTGCAGTGTGATGCAAGACGCACGTCCTGAGAACAATAATTAATATCTCAGTCGCCTCATTCGAAAATCTAATGAAGCAGCCTGAGCCGGGCGCCGACTCTCAACTTGCGGACTATCGTAAATTGCTCATCGGTTGGTCGGAAAGCTGAACACTGCGCCCTCACGCACGCCGGCCGACGGCCAGCGCTGGGTGATGGTTTTGCGCTTGGTGTAAAAGCGTACAGCGTCGGGGCCGTAAGCCGATAGGTCACCAAAAAGCGAACGCTTCCAGCCGCCAAAAGAGTGGTACGCCACAGGTACCGGCAGCGGTACGTTGACGCCCACCATGCCAACCAGAATGTTGTCGCTGAAGTACCTGGCCGCTTCACCGTCGCGGGTAAAGATGCAGGTGCCGTTGCCGTATTCATGGGCGTCGATCAAGCTCATCGCTTCTTGCAGGGTCTTCACCCGCATCACGCCCAGCACCGGGCCAAAGATTTCCTCCTGGTAGATTTTCATGCCTGGTTTGACGTGATCAAACAGGCAAGCGCCCAAAAAGTAGCCGGCCTCATGGCCGGGTACCTTGACGCCTCGGCCATCCACCTCCAGGGTTGCGCCTTCGGCAACTCCCTGGTCGACAAAGCCTTTGACCTTGTCGAAATGCGCTTGCGTGACCAGCGGGCCCATGTCATTACCAGCGTCGGTACCTGGGCCCACTTTCATCTTGGCAATCTCGACCTTCAGGCCTGCCACCACGGCGTCGGCCGTGGCGTCGCCGACGGCCACCACCAGCGGAATGGCCATGCAGCGTTCGCCACAGGAACCATAGGCAGCGCCCATCAGGGCACTCACCGCGTTGGCAACGTCGGCATCGGGCATCACCACCGCGTGGTTCTTGGCACCACCGAGTGCCTGAACCCGCTTGCCATTGGCGCAACCGGTGGCGTAGATGTACTCAGCGATCGGCGTCGAGCCGACAAAGCTGATGGCCTGCACGCGTTTGTCGGCCAGCAGTGTGTCCACTGCCTCCTTGTCGCCGTGCACCACGTTGAGCACACCGGGCGGCAATCCGGCTTGCAGAGCCAGTTGCGCCACCAGCAGGGCGCTACTGGGGTCACGCTCGGATGGCTTGAGAACGAACGTATTGCCGCAAGCCACGGCCATGGGCCACATCCACAACGGCACCATCACCGGGAAGTTGAACGGCGTGATGCCGGCGGTGACTCCGAGTGCCTGAAACTCGCTCCACGAGTCCATTGACGGGCCAACGTTTTTGCTGTGTTCGCCTTTGAGCAGCTGCGGCGCGTAGCTGGCGTACTCAACATTTTCAATACCGCGTTGCAGTTCACCCATGGAATCACTCAGCACTTTGCCGTGCTCGGCGGTAACGAGAGCGCAAATTGCCTCAGCGTTTTCCTCCAGCAGATTTTTCAGTTTGCTCATGACGCGCGCGCGCTTCAGCGGCGGCGTGGCGCGCCAGGCCGGATAAGCCGCCTGCGCGCTGGCAATGGCTTGTTCGACAGTGGCTTTGTCAGCCAGCAATAGCTGCTTTTCAGCCCGGCCGGTGGCCGGGTTGAAGACGTCCTGCGAGCGAGTGCCGCCAGCCACCAGTTTGCCGTCAATCAGATGTTGAATCAAAGGGAGAGTTTGCATAAATCGACGGGCTTCAGGCTGTTTGGTTGATGGATTCACCCAGCGCATTGATCAGGCTGTCAATCTGGGCCGGGGTCGTGATGAAGGGCGGTGCAAGCTGGATGGTATCGCCACCGTAACGCACATAAAAGCCTTTTTTCAGCATGGTCATAGCAATTTCGTAGGGCCTGCGGGCTGGCTCGCCCGGCAAGGCGTCGATGGTAAAGCCTGCGGCCAGACCATAGTTGCGAATATCGGCGACATGCTTTACACCTTTGAGACTGTGCACTGCATTCTCAAAATACGGTGACAGCTGTTTGACCCGCTCCACCATGTTTTCTCGTACCAAAATGTCCAGCGTGGCCAAGCCAGCCGCGCATGGTACTGGGTGTGCCGAGTAGGTGTAGCCGTGAAGAAATTCCAGCATGTAGTCCGGCCCGCCCTGGGCCATGAATGTGTCGTAAATGTCCTTCTTCGCCAGCACCGCGCCCAACGGCTGCGCACCGTTGGTGATTTGCTTGGCCACATTCATGATGTCTGGCGTCACACCAAAGGCCTCGGCGCCGGTGTAAGCCCCCATGCGACCAAAACCGGTGATGACCTCATCAAAAATCAGCAGGATGTTATTGGCGGTGCAAATGTCGCGCAGTCGCTGCAAGTATCCCTTCGGAGGAATCACCACGCCTGCCGAACCGGACATCGGTTCGACGATGACGGCCGCAATGTTGCTAGCATCGTGCAGGGCAATCAGCTTGAGCAAGTCGTCGGCCAGCTCTACCCCCTTGTCCGGCATGCCACGGAAAAACGATCCGGCAGGTGGCTGCGTGTGCGGCAGATGATCTGCAGCAATGCCCTGGCCAAACGTTTTGCGGTTGGCCCCAATGCCACCCACCGAGATGCCACCAAAGTTGACACCGTGATAACCTTTTTCGCGCCCGATTAAAAGGCTTTTGCTTCCTAGACCCTTGGCGCGCCAGTATGCGCGGGCCATTTTGAGCGAGGTGTCAGCTGACTCGGAGCCTGAACCGGTGAAAAACACATAGTCCAGCCCGGCTGGTGTCAGCTCTTTAAGTTTGTTGGCCAGCGCAAAGGACAACGGGTGACCGTACTGAAATGCAGGCGAATAATCCAGTGTGGCCATCTGGTGGCTCACCGCATCAGTAATTTCCGTGCGCCCGTGACCCAGACCACAGCACCACAGACCAGACAAACCGTCAAAAATCTGCTTGCCATGGATATCTGTGTAATAACAACCTTTGGCGCTTGCCATCATGCGCGGATTGCTCTTGAAGTCGCGGTTGCCGGTGTACGGCATCCAGTGCGCGTCGAGCCATGCAGCGTCGGTGCGTGTGGGGGCCAGGTGTTTGGCGTCGTTCATGTCCATAGCATCTCCTTGGTGGGAAAAAATTGGCTCGCGCCCTGCTTGAAAAGTGGCGCTCGCATTGACCATTGGTGCTAGAAAGCACTGTTGCGATACTGACCGAATCTGTTACTCTCATAAATGTATAAGTATCAATACTAAGTTATCAATTTATGCAAGTAAAGAGTCGGGCTGCGTTGGGACAGTTGAGCGACATGGACATTCGCCTGCTGCGTGTGTTCAAAAGCGTGGTTGACTGTGGGGGCATGGCGGCGGCCGAGCTGGAGCTCAATATCGGTACCTCAACTGTTAGTCGCCATGTCAAGGATCTGGAAACTCGTCTCGGTTTGACGCTGTGTCGGCGCGGTCGCTCGGGCTTTGCTTTAACGTTGGAAGGCGAGCAAATCTATGCTGAGACCCTGCGCCTGCTGGCCGGCGCCGATGCGTTTCGTGCCAGTGTCGATGAGATTCACCGTCGCATGGGTGGGCAACTCAATATCGCCGTGTTTGACAAAACGGCCAGCAATCCAGCCGCCCACCTGGGCACGGCCATCGCCTTGTTTTCAGAGCTTGCACCTGACGTGAGTCTGCACTTGTTTGTGGCCCCGCTCAATGCCATTGAGCGCGGTGTTATCGATGGACAGTTTCAGGTGGGGGTGATTCCGGGTCACCGCAGTTCCGAGACACTGGCCTATGAAGAATTGTTTGACGAGACCATGCTGCTGTATTGTGGTGAGCAGCATTCGTTGTTTACCGCAGAGCCAGTTGACATGAGTTGGGACGATTTGCGGTCGTACAACTTCACAGGCCTGGGCTACCACTCGCCCAATATGGAAATCAGTCAGCAACAGCGCTTGACGCGCAAGGCCACGGGCTACGATCAGGAATCAATCGCCACGCTGATACTGTCGGGTAAATACCTGGGATTTTTACCCGATCATTACGCGCAGTCATTTGTGCTGAGCGGGCGCATGCGCGCTGTCAAGCCAGCATTGTTTCACTACGCCTGCAGTTTTTTCAGCATCGTAAGGCACTCTCCTCAACCGTCCAGGGTGACACGTGCCTTTCAGGACTGCTTAATGCAGGCCCACAGGTAGGGCTTCGCGCTCCGGCCAAATTGCCGCACTCGCAAAATGAGTTGCGTTTGTGGGGGTCAAGTTGAGTCGCATTTGCCAGAGTTATGTTTGATGAGTGATGCTTCTGAAATTCCGCGATGAACTGCACATTCTGTGACCGAAAAGTAAAATTCAACTTTGCCAAAAAACATCAGGTCACCTTATATGAGCACTTTTGACCCGAACGCCCTGGAATGTCTCGCGGCCATTGTGGAGGAAGGGGGGTTTGAGCGCGCAGCGGTGCGACTCTCCATCACGCAGTCGGCTGTGTCGCAGCGTTTGCGTTCGCTGGAGGTTCAGGTTGGCACCGTATTGATCGTACGCAGTCGCCCGCTGCGGGCCACTTCTGCCGGTCGCCTGCTGCTCAAGCATGCGATGCAGATGCGGCTGCTCAGGGCGGACCTGGAGCGCGATCTGAAAGACGTGGCACCCGGAGGTTCGGGAAGTGGTGGCGATGAGGAACGAATTTCAATTGCCATCAATGCAGACAGCATCGCCACCTGGGCATTGCCGGCGCTCACCCGGTCGGCCCGACAGGGCTTGGGTCTGGAGATCATTACCGATGACCAGGACTTCACTATCGAGTGGCTGCGTGAGGGTAGGGTGCTAGGGTGTGTGACGACTCTCAGGCAGGCGCTGCGAAGCTGCAAAATGGTACCGCTGGGCGCTATGCGTTACGTTGCGGTAGCCGAGGCGGTCTTCGCGGCTGAGCACTGTCCCGAAGGCTTGACACCCTACAACTTTCGCAAAGTGCCCTTTATTGCCTTTAACCGCAAGGACGATTTGCAGTCCGAGTTTATCGGGCGCGCCTTCAATCTCAAGCACGTCGCATTGAGTCAGTTGTACGTGCCCAGCTCGGAGGGTCAGGTGCGCGCTGTTCTGGCTGGCTGGGGTGTCAGCGTGGTGCCAGAGCTACAGGTTCGTGAACATCTACAGGCCGGGCGTTTGGTGGACGTCGTGCCAGGCAAGGCGCTGCCGGTCGCACTCTACTGGCACTGCTGGAATCTGGACTCGGTGGTGCTGGACGGCCTCACGAGTGCTTTAACGGCTGCCGCGGCAATGTCGCTAGCCTAGCGTGCGACATGCGTTACATCCGGCTAGTGCAGCGAGTTATGCTGAGGTCCTTTCCAGGTATTCAGAGGTATCAAGATGAGATTCAAGTTGGCCAGATCACTGTTGACGAGCGCGCTTTTCGCCGTTGCGACTGCCGGTGTGTCGTTGTCTTATGCTGGCACGCCTTCAGCAGTGGATGTCAAGCAGGTCGCAACGATGCAAAGCAGCGGCGCCTTATTGCTCGATGTTCGTGAAGCAGATGAATATGCACAGGGACATGCCCCAGGGGCCATATTGATTCCGCTGGGCCAGTTGAGCCAGCGTCTGACCGAAATTGCACGCTACAAGAACCAGCCGGTGGCGCTAATTTGCCGTTCCGGAAACCGGTCGGCGAAGGCGCAGAAACTGCTTGAACAAGCTGGATTTAGCGCCACATCCAACGTCGAAGGCGGCATGATCGCCTGGCAAAAGTCGGGTTTGCCGGTTGTCTTGGGGGCCGCGTCACGTTAGCGAACCAGCAACACAGGCACTTTGCAATGTGCCAGAACCTGTGTCGCGACCGAACCCATCACCAGGTTGACCAAGGTGCCGTGTCCATGCGAACCCATTATCAACAAGTCGAATTTTCCGTTCTCGGCCAGCTCGGCAATCCTTTCGCCCGCGTGACCAGACTTCCAGCTGCTCTTGGCGTCAACGCCATGACGAAGCAGGAACTTGGAGACGGGTGCCAGCACCTTTTCGGCTTCTTCGGCATAGTATTTATCCACAATTTCTTTGCCCAAGGCGGCCCTTGCGCGCGGTGGCAAAATTGGCTGGACAGTGAACACGGTGTAGTCGTTACCCACAGCAAATAATTGGTCGTGAGTGGCAAGGTACGCCAACATTTTTTTTGTGTATGGACTGCCGTCGACGGCAAGAAGGATTTTCATTCTGGACCCCGTCTGCAAAATACTAGTGTACTCAAGACCCCGGCCGAGTTCATAGATTGATGCAATGCGCGGCTTGAAAAGCTGCTTGCTCGTTTTTTCTAGCGTAGCCCAGCGGGTTGGCAACGACTCGGCAACCATGCTTGGCATAGTGGCTCGGCGCATGCAGGTGACCATGTAACCAAAGCTGGGCGCATGGCAACAAGTGGTCCAGTGCATTGCAAAATCCTGCGGTGCCGGGCTTAAGTCCGTAGCGCGGATCGGCACTCAACAGGCTGGGCGCGAAATGCGTCACCACAACCGTTGTTCCGAAAAACGGTTTTGCCAAGGCCTTCACCAACCAGTCCTGGCATAGCAAAGCCTGCGCCCGCACAGCCTCAGCCAGCATGGGCGAACCGTGTCTTGTGGTGCCGGTTTTTTTGAGGTAGTAGTTGGCTGCACGATATGCCTTTTCTCGTGCCTGAAGCTGTTGCGCAAGCAGCCCTGCCATCGCGCCATTGTCAGCGCATGCTGGAGGTCCCAGGGCGTCAAAGTCGCTCCACAAGGTGGTACCGACAAAGCGAATTGCACTGCTATTTGTGCCAGAGTACGTCACAACTTCTCTTTCGAGCCAACCGATACCCAGACGTTCGCATGTTTCATGCAAACGCGCATGCGCCACATCAAAGTCCAGCCCGTCATACTCATGGTTGCCGGGAATAAATAGTACTGGCGTGGGCCAGCCACTTTTTGGTGAAAAGCGGGCCAGACCAAAGTCCTTATCCGGCAACAGGGAGCCGACCTGGTAAGAACCAATATCCCCGGCCAATACCAGCAGGTCGGCGCCTGGTGCTGCCGTGGCCATCCAATGCGGATGAACTTCCAGGTGCAGGTCTGACAGGAGTTGAATTTTCATCTGTACATTGTGTAGGCGGGACTGCAAGACGGCAATGAGTGGCGACGCATGACGCAAACATGCTCACCGGCGTACCACCTTTGATGGGTGAATGCCACTGCCTCGCCAGCCCGGGCTCGCGCCGTGAAATAGCCGATGGCGAGGTTAACAATTTCTTCGTCGAGCAGGCGGAGCGGATCGCGGGTGATGGCCGACCTGAACGCAGTCATGTCGCATAGCGAGCGCTGATAAAACTGGCAGCACGCATCGAATTTTGCTGTGCGGACTCAAAACACGAAAGCCACCTCGCGGTGGCCTTTTTTACGCCCTGAAATATCCAGGTAACAGGCAACTCAGGCCATTGATACCGCGATAAAGGCCAATAGAAACATCAGCACGCCGCCAACCAGAGGCAAAACAAGCGGCATGGAAGAAACAACCGATTCCACGGCGTCCGGGGCTTGGCTGTTTACTTCGGGAGCGGGGCTAGACATGGCGGTTCCTTGAGTTTGACGATTCGCAATGCCTGAATTCTACCCATGTCGCTTCAGCCTGGTGTGTCACAACACAAGCGACCAATTTAGTCGGCGGCTTTTAGTGGATCAGTTGAGCTTCAGGCGCGACCAACTGCAATTGGGTTATCCCGTTGGCAACGATTTGGCGCTCCCGTGATGTCCGACAGGTCTGTGCACGCGACACAGAGCGTTCGCGGCAGTTGCCCCTTCAGTCGCGTGGTGGCCCGTTCAATATCCGCTAGTCGAATCGCGGGGGATTTGTCTGCCCGAAAGCGCAAGCACTTCGGTGCATTTACCTGTTCAGTATTTGCGTGTGCCCAGCATCGCCGCGCCAATGATCATGGCAGCCGCGACTGCGATGTTCCAACTGAGGGGACGTTGCGTGACCAGCAACAGCAGCACGGTGGATGTCAGCGGTGTCAGGTAACTCAGAATGCCAATGTGGCGCACATCGCCCAGATTCAGGGCTTTGTCCCACAGAAAAAATGCGGCACCCAAAGGTCCCAGGCCCATGCCGATCAGCAGCAACCAGTCATGCGCGTTGAGATTCACGGATGGCTCAAGCACTGCGTGACAAATCAGAGACAGCGCGCCAGAGATCAGGCCAAATAGGCCGATTGCTGCGGTCGGGAACCCATTGCCGGTCACGGCCCCTCGTTTGGTTTGCAGTGAATAATTGGCCCAGATAAAGGCTGAGCCCAGTGCCAGCAAGTAGCCCAGAAGTGGCATCCAGGACGCCTCGCCTATCGCCATGCTGGCAGATTCCCGGCCACCCAGTATTGCAATCGACGCACCGGCAAAGCCCAGCGTCGCCGCAACGACATGAACAGCGCGAAGTTTGAGACCATCCAGGTAGAGCGGTGTCAGCACCACAATCAGCAAAGGCCACAAGTAGTTGACAAGATTCACCTCAACAGCAGGCGCAATGCGCAAACCGATGAACAGAAAAAAGTGAAAGCCAAACAAAGTGAACACGCCCAACCCTAAGGTCCCCGGTCTGATGTTCCAAAGCTGGGGGTCTTTCAATGCATAGGGCCAGGACAGCACGCTACCAACCATCAACGCCACACCTGTCAGAAAAAACGGCGGTACATGCTTGAGCCAGACACCCAGTGTCGCGAGGGATGCCCATAAGGCAATCGCAGCAAGCGCATACAGATTGGCTTTCATGAGTTGGCACTGTCAGTCAAGTCGCTGGTCGCTCGATGGGTGTTGCAAGTGTTTGGCCGCTGCCCCGGGGGCACCGGTAACGACTCGAAAAAGATAGACACAGATCAGAGCGTCGGGGAACTGAACGCGTGCTCGGCTTGGCTGTCGGCATGGTAACTGGAGCGCACCATGGCGCCTACGGCGGCATGCTTGAAGCCCATTTCATAGGCTTTTGACTCGAACATTTTGAAGGTGTCGGGATGCACATAGCGTTTGACCGTCAAATGAGAGGTCGAAGGCGCCAGGTACTGGCCAATGGTCAGCATTTCGATACCATGCGCGCGCATGTCACGCATCACCTCCAGAATTTCGTCGTCGGTCTCGCCCAGGCCTACCATCAGGCCGCTCTTGGTGGGCACGCTCGGGAACAGCGCCTTGAATTTTTTCAGCAGGTTCAGTGAAAACTGGTAGTCGCTGCCGGGGCGCGCCTCTTTGTACAGGCGCGGTATGGTTTCGAGGTTGTGGTTCATCACGTCAGGCGGTGCGGCTTTCAAAATTTCCAGCGCCCGGTCGTCGCGACCGCGGAAATCAGGCACCAGAATTTCGATTTGCGTCAGCGGCGACAGCTCTCGCGTTCTGCTGATGCAATCGACAAAATGTTGACTTCCGCCGTCACGCAAATCATCTCGATCAACGCTGGTAATCACCACATATTTCAGTTTCAGTTGCGCGATGGTTTTGGCCAGATTGACGGGCTCGTTCACATCCAGCGGATCGGGGCGGCCATGGCCGACATCGCAAAACGGACAGCGCCGTGTGCACTTGTCGCCCATGATCATGAAGGTGGCAGTTCCTTTGCCGAAGCATTCGCCGATATTGGGACAGGATGCCTCTTCGCACACGGTAACCAGTTTGTTGGCACGCAGCACATCCTTGATTTCATAAAAACGGGTACTCGGTGAGCCAGCCCGCACGCGTATCCACTCCGGCTTTTTCAGTATCTCGCCTTGCTGAACTTTGATCGGAATGCGTGACAACTTGGCCGCGGCCTTTTGCTTGATCAAGGGGTCGTAGCTTGCTTGCGGCTGGCTCTCGCCGATTGAAGCTTTGTCTTTGTTGGTTACAGTGATGCTCATAAAGGTTCCGGTCGCTCTGAGCCCGTCGAGGGGCTGGCTATTGCGCTCATGCGGTGGGCTGGTGACGGGCTTGGTCCCAGCGAAGATCAAGGTGCCAGATACCGCGTCAGTTTCTGCCCCAAAAGGTCCGCCGCTTGTTGCCATGTAACGGATACCCCAATTGTAGAAAGGTCGACGGTCCGCAGTCCGGCATAACCACACGGGTTGATGCGCGAATAGGGTTCCAGGTCCATCGCCACATTGAGCGCCACGCCGTGGTAGGTGCAATTGCGACTGACCTTGATGCCTAAGGCGGCGATCTTGCCCAATCCGGTGAAATCGGGATCAGCGCTTTTGCGCTGTGCGTCGGAATCCGACACCAATGTCATCGGTCGTTGCGCCAGCATCGCGTGAGAACCCGGATCATCCAGCCGCACATAAATGCCGGGTGCGCCGCCCACCCGGTGCCCGGTAACGCCAAAATGCGCCAGGGTGCGGATCACCGCCTCCTCGATCCGGTAGACGTATTCCTTGATGAAATAGCCAGCCCTTTTGAGGTCAAGCAAGGGATACGCCACCACCTGACCCGGGCCGTGGTAAGTGACCTGCCCACCGCGGTTGGTTTGCACCACCGGAATTTCTGCCGGATTAAAAATATGTTCGGCTTTGCCGGCCAGCCCCTGCGTGTAGACCGCTGGGTGTTCACAAATCCACAGGGCATCGGGCGTCTGCGGGGTTCGCGCGGTGGTGAAGGCCTGCATCGCTTCATACGTGGGCAGGTACTCCACGCGGCCGAGGTTTAGGGGCGAAAGGATCACAACTTTCTACAGTACAACCTTGACCATCGGATGTGCACCCAGCGCGCGGTAGAGCGCGTCGAGTTGCTCACGGCTGGTGGCAGTGACCGTAATCGTGACGCCAAGGTACTTGCCGCCCTTGCTCTCACGCAACTCGATCGTGGCAGCGTCAAACGTGGAGTCAAACTGGTTGGCAATCGAGGTGATGGCGTTCACCAGTCCGTCCTGCCTGGCACCCATGACTTTGATCGGGAACTTCGACGGGTACTCGATGAGTGACTCGGTAGGCGAAGTCATGAGGCGCCGCCTGCTAGCGCCTGTTGCTTGGCTCTTTGATATTGCGCATACAACTGCTGGTACACCGGTCCGGGTACCCCATTGCCAACGGGATGGCCGTCCAGCGTGGTCACCGCCAGAACCTCTTTGCTGACTGAAGTCAATAGCAACTCATCAGCACTCAACACTTGCGCACGGCTGATGCGAAGCAGCTCAAAACCAAGCCCAAGAGTGCGGCAAATTTCCTCCAGCAAGCCGTAGCGAACGCCCTCCAGCACCAAATTGTCTTTGGGTGTGCCCAGCACTTTGGGGCCCTGCACAACCCAGACGTTGCTGGCGGCGGCCTCGCTCAAATAGCCATTGCGAAACATGATGGTCTCGACTGCGCCGACGTCAAAGCTGATCTGGCGGGCAAACACCGCCCCCAGCAAGCTGGTGCTCTTGATGTGCGCTTTTTCCCAGCGGAAATCGTCGGCCGTGACGCACGCCACGCCGGCGCTGCGCTGCGCCTCGCTGGGTGGCTTCATCACGTTGGTCATGACGAAAACGGTCGGTTTGATATCGGTTGGCATGACATGGTCGCGCATGGCGACGCCGCGGCTGATCTGGATGTAAACCAACTGGTCGATGGCGTGGATCTCGGCGCCCGTGAAATGGGCATAAGCAGCGGCCAATTGAAGCGCAATTTCAGCCCATTGAGTCGAAGCCATGGGGTTGGCAATTCGGACTTCAGACAGGCTGCGATTGAGCCGATCCATGTGTTGCTCAAAGCGGAACAGACGTCCGCCATAGACTGGCAAAACCTCATAGACGCCGTCGCCAAAAATGAAGCCGCGGTCCATGACGCTGATCTTGGCATTGGGAAGTTTGGTGAACTCGCCGTTCAAGTAGCAAGGCAGGTCAGGCAAGGTGTTCATGAACGAATTATCGTCGGGTAAAAATTGGGAGTCATGTGTTTCTACTTATAATCAAGGGCTTTGTGAAGACGGCCGCGTGTAATTTTCTTGTAACCTGCGTGTAATTTCTGATGTCGATAATCGCTCCAGTGTCAGGATTTGACTTTGATGAGTCCGAGCAGTTCGAGTTCAAGCGGTTGAGTGTCGAAGAAGCGCAGGCGCTGCGTCAGCTTCAGCCGTCGGTTTCTCCCTGGCGGATAGTGGTTTTGCAAGCGGCGGTGGGTTGGCTGGTAGCGCTGGGCGCTTGGGGTTTCACCGGACGGTCTGCTGCCGGATGGTCGGCGGCATACGGGGCTCTGGCGGTTGTTATTCCCGCCATGTTGTTTGCGCGGGGACTGATGAGTCAGTTTTCGTCCATAAACGCGGCAACTGCCGGGTTTGGTTTTTTTGTGTGGGAAACGATCAAAATTGCCGCCAGTGTCGGCATGTTGTTTGCAGCCCCGCAGTTGGTTACGGACCTGGACTGGTTGGCAATGCTGATCGGCTTGGTGCTAACCCTGAAGGTGTATTGGTTGGCGCTTTTGATGCGCCCTAAATCTAAAAACAGATTGAAGAGTTAACAATGTCCGCAGAAGCAATGTCCGCAGAAGCAGCTCCGTCAGCCAGTGACTATATTGTTCACCACCTGACGCATTGGCAAAACAAGCCGCAGACCGAAATCGTCGATTTCTCCGTTTTTAATATTGATTCACTTTTCTTTTCCATTTTGCTGGGCGTTGTGGGGTGCTTCTTCCTTTGGAAGGCAGCCAGCCGCGCAACCTCTGGCGTGCCAGGCCGGTTTCAGGCTGCCGTTGAAATTTTGATAGAAATGGTCGATAGCCAGGCCAAATCCATTGTGCACAATGCCACCAGCCGCAAACTGGTCGCTCCATTGGCGCTCACCGTTTTTGTCTGGATTCTCCTGCTCAACTCGATGGACTTGTTGCCGCTGGATCTGCTGCCCATGGTGTGGGGCTGGATCTATGGTGCGGCCGGACATGATCCGCATCATGCGTATTTGCGCGTGGTTCCCACTGCCGATCTGTCGGTCACCATGGGTCTATCGGTCTCGGTTTTGTTTATTTGCCTTGTCTACAACATCAAAATCAAAGGTGTGGGCGGCTGGGCACATGAATTGGTCTCTGCTCCTTTTGGTACCAGTAAGAACCCGGTGTTTGCGATCATCCTGGGGGTTGTGAATATTGCCGAGCAGCTCATTTCCTTTACTGCCAAGACGGTTTCGCATGGCATGCGGCTGTTTGGCAATATGTACGCGGGCGAGCTGGTGTTCATGCTGATTGCCTTGCTGGGTGGTTCGTGGGCATTTTCGGCAGAGCCTGCGAGTCTGATGTTATTGATGCTGCACGTGATTGCTGGTTGGGCGTGGGCGGTGTTCCACATCATCATCATCTTGTTGCAGGCTTTTGTGTTCATGATGTTGACCCTGGTCTACATCGGGCAAGCGCATGATGCGCATTAATTTTGCGCATTGATTTGCGCTTCAATCTTTGGTTTCGTTTTGGTTTATTTTTTAGTTAATTTAGGAGTCAATCATGGAAGTTATTAGTTTTGCTGCTCTGGCTGCTGGTCTGATCATTGGTCTGGGCGCATTGGGCGCTTGTATCGGTATCGGCATCATGGGTAGCAAATACCTTGAAGCAGCTGCACGCCAGCCAGAACTGATGGGCGAGCTGCAAACCAAGATGTTCGTGTTGGCTGGCCTGATTGACGCCGCGTTCATTATCGGTACCGGTATTGCGCTGTGGTTCGCCACCGCCAACCCGTTCCTGGCGCAAATCGCTCGTCTGGTCAAGTAAGCACTGCCTACAACACCTCGTTGAGGGAGAAACACAGTGAACATTAATGGAACTCTGCTAGCGCAAGCTATCGTCTTCGCATTGCTGGTGCTGTTCACGATGAAGTTCGTGTGGCCGCCCATTGCGGCTGCATTGGACGAACGTGCCAGCAAAATCGCCGATGGCCTGGCGGCCGCCGACAAGGCCAAGGCTGAGCTATCGACGGCCAACAAGCGGGTCGAGGCTGAGCTTGCCAAGTCGCGCACCGAGACCACAGCGCGCCTGGCGGACGCCGAGCGTCGCGGACAAGCCATCGTGGAAGAAGCCAAGTCCAAGGCGACCGAGGAGGGCAACAAGATTGTTGCTGCCGCGAAAGTTGAAGCTGAGCAGCAATCCGTCAGGGCGCGCGAAGCGCTGCGTGAGCAAGTGGCCGCTTTGGCGGTCAAGGGTGCCGAGCAGATTCTTCGCAAGGAAGTCAATGCCGGTGTCCATGCTGAATTGCTTGGCCGCTTGAAGACCGAGCTGTAAGAGGACAACCATGGCTGAACTTGCCACCATTGCGCGACCCTATGCTGAAGCCTTGTTCAAGGCGTCGGCGTCAGACCTGGAGGCTGCGGCGGTCTGGATTGAAGCGTTAAACGAGATTGCGAAAAACCCGCTGCTGCTGCAATTCGCTGACAACCCCAACGTCACAGTTGCGCAGGTGTTTGATCTGATGACCGGGGTGGCCCAAGTTGCATTGCCAGAGCAGTCAAAAAACTTTCTGCGCATGCTGATTGAGAATGGCCGCTTGAGTGCTTTGCCCGAAATTGCTGCGCAGTTCCGGGTCATGAAGAACAACCGCGGCGGCTCGTCGGACGCTGTTGTGTACAGCGCGTTTGCTATCGACAGCGCGGCACTGGTGGAATTGGCGGCAACGCTGGAAAAGCGGTTTGCACGCAAGCTCAATGTGTCCGTTCAATTGCAGCCTGAATTGATCGGTGGCATTCAAGTGGTGGTAGGCGACGAGGTTCTTGACTTTTCTGTCAAAGCCCGTCTGGAACAAATGAAAGTGGCATTGACGGCCTGAGGCGCAAGCCCCGGTTGGCAAGCCCAATTAACGAAAGAAGGAAAGAGTCATGCAACTCAATCCAGCAGAGATTTCCGAACTGATCAAGAGTCGTATTGAAGGCCTGTCCGCCAGCGCCAACATTCGCAATCAGGGTACTGTCGTTTCCGTGACTGACGGCATTTGCCGCATTCATGGCTTGTCCGACGTGATGCAGGGCGAGATGCTCGAGTTCCCGGTCGGCAGCGATGGTTTGCCCACCTACGGCCTGGCTCTGAACCTGGAGCGCGACTCGGTCGGTTCCGTGATTCTGGGCGAGTATGAGCATATTTCGGAAGGCGATACCGTGAAGTGCACGGGGCGTATTCTGGAAGTGCCGGTCGGCCCCGAACTCAAAGGTCGCGTCGTCAATGCTCTGGGACAGCCCATAGACGGTAAAGGCCCAATCAACGCCAAGATGACTGACGTGATTGAAAAGGTTGCACCGGGCGTGATCGCACGGCAATCGGTGAGCCAGCCGATGCAAACCGGTCTGAAGTCGATTGATTCCATGGTGCCGGTTGGGCGCGGTCAGCGCGAATTGATCATCGGCGACCGCCAGACCGGAAAGACAGCGGTCGCGATTGACGCCATCATCAACCAGAAGGGTCAGAACATGACCTGCGTTTATGTCGCAATTGGCCAAAAGGCCTCCAGCGTCAAAAACGTGGTGCGTGCTTTGGAAAAAGTTGGCGCGATGGAGTACACCATTGTGGTGGCGGCTACCGCCTCCGAGTCGGCCGCCATGCAATATGTCAGCGCCTACTCTGGTTGCACGATGGGCGAATATTTCCGCGACCGTGGCGAAGACGCGATGATTGTGTATGACGACCTGAGCAAGCAAGCCGTCGCCTACCGCCAGGTGTCCTTGCTGCTGCGTCGCCCGCCGGGTCGCGAAGCTTACCCTGGCGATGTTTTCTATTTGCATAGTCGGCTGCTCGAGCGTGCCGCCCGTGTCAATGAAAAGTATGTTGAAGACTTCACCAAAGGCGCTGTCAAAGGCAAGACTGGTTCTTTGACCGCGCTGCCCATCATCGAGACGCAGGCCGGTGACGTGTCCGCCTTTGTGCCTACCAACGTGATCTCGATCACCGATGGCCAGATCTTCCTGGAAACATCGCTCTTCAATGCCGGTATCCGCCCGGCCATCAATGCCGGCATTTCGGTGTCCCGCGTCGGTGGCGCAGCACAGACCAAATTGATCAAGAACCTGTCGGGCGGTATCCGCACCGACCTGGCTCAGTACCGCGAACTGGCTGCTTTCGCACAGTTCGCCTCCGACCTGGATGAAGCGACTCGCAAGCAACTTGACCGCGGCGCTCGCGTGACCGAATTGCTCAAGCAGGCACAGTACAGCCCGCTGCCGATCTCCTTGATGGGTGCCACCTTGTTCGCTGTGAACAAAGGCTATCTGGACGACATCGCAATCAATAAGGTGTTGCCATTTGAGCATGGTCTGCATAGTTATCTCAGGGATAAAAATGCGGCCTTGCTGGCCAAGCTCGAAGCCGACAAGGCGATGGACAAGGATGCTGAAGCTGAATTGAACGCTGCTATCGCCGCTTTCAAGAAGTCGTTCGCTTAGGCTCACCTTCAGTAAAGACGAAGGAGGCTTCAATGGCAACCGGCAAGGAAATACGCGGCAAGATCAAAAACTTCGAGAGTACGAAGAAGATCACCAAGGCCATGGAGATGATCTCTGTGTCCAAGATGCGTAAGGCGCAGGAACGCATGCGCTCGGCGCGGCCCTATGCGGAAAAGGTACGCAATATCGCCGCCAATCTGGGCGAAGCCAATCCCGAATACATTCATGCGTTCATGAAACCCAACAACGCCAAAGTTGCGGGCATGATTGTGGTCACGACGGACAAAGGTTTGTGTGGCGGCCTCAATACCAATGTGCTTCGCAGCGTGGCCAACAAGCTGCGTGACTTGCAAGCGGCGGGCATGTCGGCACAAACGGTGGCCATCGGCAACAAGGGTTTTGGTTTCCTTAATCGCATTGGTGCCAAAGTCGTATCGCATGTGACTCAGCTGGGTGACAAGCCACATCTGGAACGCCTGATTGGCCCCGTCAAGGTGCTGCTCGATGCCTATGCCAGGGGCGAGATCAACGCCGTCTATCTTTCATACACGCGTTTCATTAACACGATGAAGCAGGAGGTTGTACTGCAACATTTGCTGCCATTGTCGGCGGCAGGAATGCAGGCCGAAACCGAGGTCAGCGAGCGTATTTCAGGTGCCAAGCATGGTTGGGACTATATTTATGAGCCCGATCCTCAAACAGTTATCGATGAACTATTGGTGCGCTATGTCGAGGCCCTGGTTTATCAGGCGGTTGCCGAGAACATGGCCTCGGAGCATGCCGCGCGCATGGTGGCGATGAAGGCGGCCACCGATAACGCGGGTAACGTGATTGGCGAATTGAAACTGGTCTATAACAAGACCCGGCAAGCAGCCATCACCAAAGAACTGTCCGAGATCGTCTCCGGCGCTGCAGCGATCGGGGCCTAGCCGGCCCAACAAGTGCAAGCCGCCAGCAAGATTTAAATTTATTGGAGCAAAGCCAAATGGCCCAAGAAACCACACCTGCGAACAAAAGCGTCCAGGGAAAAATTGTTCAGTGCATTGGTGCAGTCGTCGACGTGGAGTTTCCACGTGACCAAATGCCCAAAATCTATGATGCCCTCAAGCTGGAGGGGACAGCTTTGACACTGGAAGTGCAGCAGCAACTCGGTGACGGTATCGTGCGCACCATCGCGCTCGGCTCCAGCGACGGCCTGCGTCGTGGTTTGATGGTGACCAACACCGGGCATCCGATCATGGTGCCAGTTGGCCAGGCAACCCTCGGACGCATCATGGATGTGCTGGGCACTCCGATCGATGAACGCGGCCCGGTCAATTCTTCACTGCACGCTTCGATTCACCGCAAGGCCCCTTCCTATGACGAACTCAGTCCGTCACAGGAACTGCTGGAGACCGGCATCAAAGTGATTGATCTGGTGTGCCCATTTGCCAAGGGCGGCAAGGTCGGTCTGTTCGGTGGTGCCGGTGTCGGCAAAACCGTCAACATGATGGAGCTCATCAACAACATCGCCAAGGCGCACAGCGGTCTGTCGGTGTTTGCCGGCGTCGGTGAACGCACGCGTGAAGGTAACGACTTCTATCACGAGATGGCCGACTCTGGCGTGGTGAATCTGGATGACCTGCCCAAGTCCAAAGTAGCGATGGTTTACGGTCAGATGAATGAGCCACCGGGTAATCGTCTGCGCGTGGCACTGACCGGCCTGACGATTGCCGAGTCGTTTCGGGACGAAGGCAAGGACGTGCTGTTCTTCGTTGACAATATTTATCGCTTTACCCTGGCGGGTACCGAAGTGTCCGCGCTGTTGGGACGGATGCCTTCCGCCGTCGGATATCAGCCGACGCTGGCCGAAGAAATGGGCCGACTGCAAGAACGCATCACTTCAACCAAGGTCGGTTCCATCACATCGATTCAGGCGGTTTACGTGCCCGCCGACGACTTGACCGATCCGTCGCCCGCCACCACTTTTGCCCACCTGGATTCCACCGTGGTGCTGAGCCGTGACATTGCTTCGCTGGGCATTTATCCAGCGGTAGATCCGCTGGATTCCACCAGCCGCCAGCTCGATCCGTTGGTGGTGGGCGCTGACCACTACGAAACGGCGCGCGCCGTGCAGGGCACCTTGCAGCGCTACAAAGAGTTGCGCGACATCATTGCAATTCTGGGTATGGACGAGTTGGCACCGGAAGACAAACAGGCGGTGGCGCGGGCCCGCAAGATACAGCGTTTCCTGTCCCAGCCCTTCCACGTGGCTGAAGTGTTCACCGGTTCCCCCGGCAAGTACGTCAGTCTGGCAGAAACAATTCGCGGCTTCAAGATGATTGTGGCCGGTGAGTGCGATCACTTGCCGGAGCAGGCGTTTTACATGGTTGGCACGATCGACGAAGCGTTCGAAAAAGCCAAGAAAATCTAACATGAACACCATCCACATCAATGTGGTCAGTGCCGAAGAATCGATCTTCTCCGGCGAGGCGCGTTTTGTTGCGTTGCCGGGTGAAGCAGGTGAGCTTGGCATTTTCCCGCGTCACACGCCGCTGATCACGCGTATCAAGGCCGGTTCGGTGCGTATTGAAATGGCTGATGGTGGTGAAGAGTTTATCTTCGTTGCCGGTGGCATCCTGGAAGTGCAGCCTGACTGCATCACCGTGCTGTCCGACACCGCCATTCGCGGCAAGGATCTGGATGACGAGAAAGCCAACGCCGCCAAAGCGGCTGCAGAAGAAGCTATGAAGAATGCCAAAACCGATCTCGACCTCGCCAAGGCGACATCTGAGCTGGCGGTCATGGCGGCACAGATCGCGGCGCTGCGCAAATACCGCCAGAAAAAATAAATTCAATCCGAGCGCGCCACGGCAGTCGGAAGATTCAGTTCAAAACTGGCGAATCCGGTAGTTCATTCGGGTTGATTTCCCCCGCCTTGAGCGGGAAATGAAGCGCCAGCAGAGTGGACACTTCTTCCAGTGCTGTGGTCAGGCCTTGCTCAAACCGCCCCTGCTGAAATGCATTGCCCATGCCGGCAACCATATCTCGCCAGACCTCTGACTTGATCAGGTCATTGAGGCCCCGATCAGCCACCAGCTCAATTGAACGCTCTGCCAGCAGCAGGTAGATCAGAACACCGTTGTTGTGGGCGGTGTCCCAGACGCGCAGTTTGCCAAACATGGCCAGCGCCCGTTGGCGGGTGATTTGGCGCGTCGTCGCGTCACGCCAGAGGTAGCTCAGCGGCAGACCGGCCTCGACAAAGATACGAATTTCCCCTGAGTGGTATTGTTCGCTCGCCGCGACGCGTTGCGCCAGCCGCTGCACCAGGTCTGGCGGAATGGCGCGCCGGGTCGTAGACGCATCGAGCCAGCGATGCTTCAGTGTTCGTTTGATTCGACCCCACATCACCAGTCTCCCGAGGCGCCGCCGCCGCCAAAGTCGCCACCGCCGCCGGAACTGAAACCGCCGCCACTGCTACCACCGGAGCCCGAGCCAAAGCCAGCGCCCCACCCGCCGTGGCGCCCGGAGCTCCATCCGCTGCCGATAGCGCTGCCAGCGACGCTGGAAACAAGGGTAAAAAAAAGTGCTCCCAAAGCAGCCAGACCTGCGATCACGAAACTCGACGTGAGAACCATCGCCATGGCACCGATGGCGCCACCCGTAGCCACTGCGCCCAGATTGGTGCCCAGCACCTTGCGCGCAACACCCCCCACGATGGGCACTGCAAAGAACGCGAAGATGGCCAGGTCCGTCCACTCAAAACCGGCCTTGACATCCCGCGCTGCAGCGGCAGGCGCCGGCAACGACTCGCCGCTGATGCGGGCCATGATTTGAACCAGCGCCGCATCCAACCCGCCAGCGAAGTCGTCCTGCTTGAAATGCGGTGTGATGGATTGATCAATGATGCGCTTGGCGGCAAGGTCGGGGATCGCGCCCTCCAGCGTTTTGGCGACTTCAATGCGCACCTTGCGGTCATTCTTGGCGACCAGCAACAGCAAACCATCACCAATATCCCGCCGGCCAATTTTCCAGCTATTGCTGACACGGCTGGCATAACTGGCAATGTCTTCGGGTTGCGTGGTCGGTACCAGCAACACCACGATTTGGGCGCCAGCACTATGTTCAAAAGCCCCCAGCCTGCTTTCCAATTGCTGCATCTGCTGTGCGCTCAGCGTGTTGGTGGTGTCAATCACGTGGCCGGTGAGTGTTGGCACGGCTTGCTGTGCATTCACTGACGTCACTATCAGCAGCAAGCTCCAGCAAACACAAGTCAGCAAGTCAACCCAAACTGGCAGCGGGCCCAACAGTCGGCGCAGTGCAGACATGACTGTCGCTGAATTTGAAGGCAAGAGGGCTATTTTTTGTTGAAATCAACCACTGGCGGGGTCGCAATGACGGCTTCGTTTTGCACCGCAAAGCTCGGCTTGGGCTGATAGCTGAACACCATGGCGGTCAGGTTGCTGGGGAAACTTCGTGCCAGCACGTTGTAGGCCTGCACCGACTGAATGTAGCGGTTGCGGGCGACCGTGACACGGTTCTCGGTACCTTCAAGCTGCACCCGCAGATCCCGAAAACCTTCATTTGCCTTCAGGTTTGGGTATTGTTCAGACACTACCATCAAGCGACTCAGCGCTGAACCGAGCTGGCTCTGGGCCGCCTGGAATTTATTGAACGCTTCCGGATTGTTCAGGGTCTCTGGCGTCACCTGAATCGAAGTGGCTTTGGCGCGCGCTTCAATCACCTTGGTCAGTGTTTCCTGTTCGAACGCCGCCTCGCCTTTCACGGTCGCCACAATATTGGGTACCAGGTCAGCGCGACGCTGGTACTGGTTCAGCACTTCACTCCAGGCTGATTTGGTTTGTTCGTCGAGGCGCTGAAAATCGTTATAGCCGCATCCGCTCAGTCCAAGCGTGATTATCAGGATCAGAAACCAGCGTGTCATAAAAACCTCCAACATGTGCAACACAACGGTAGCATAAACCAACTCCCCCAATATTGAGTTGCCCTCAGCAAAGGAATACTGGCGCAAGAATAATTGTCGAAATAGCGGCAAAATCCACATTCACATCCAACTTGGAGCAGCATGTCCAAAGCAAGCAAACAGGTCGCAGCAGTCGGGGGAATGGCCGATGACATTGAAGCGTCCTTTTATGAGGCATTGCAGACCGCCGACATTGAGAAACTGATGGCCTGCTGGGCTGACGAAGATGACGTTGTGTGCGTGCATCCGGGCGGGCCGCGGCTGATCGGGCTGGGGGCTATCCGATCCGCCTTCGAGGCGATGTTTTCCAATGGCAGCATCCGGGCCTGGCCTGAGGGAGTGCACAAGATCGATTCGCTGGCCAGTAGCATGCACAACGTGCGCGAGCGCATCGAGGTGCTGACCGAGGAAGGTCCGCGTGAGGTCTATGTGATCGCCACCAACGTGTATCACAAGACTGTGCAAGGCTGGCGCATGGTGGCCCATCATGCGAGTCCGGGCTCCGAGCAGCAGGCACGAGAACTGATTGCAGAGTCTCAGGTGTTGCATTGAAAGCGGATCGCCAGTCGCCAATGGGCGACCGCAATACGACATGAACTACTCGGCTCCAGCCTGGTTGCCCGGGGGCAATCTGCAAACCATCTGGCCGGCTTTGTATGCACGGCGGGTACCTGCCGGTGAGCCTATATCGTACCGGCGAGAGCGCTGGACCACTGCGGACGGTGACTTCATTGACGCGGACTGGTTGCAAACGCTACCCGGCCACACCTTGCTGGTGCTTTTTCATGGGCTTGAAGGATCATCGGCCAGTCACTATGCCGAGGCCTTTGCCGCCTTTGCCCGGTGGCGCGGTTTTGATTTTGTCGTGCCGCATTTTCGCGGTTGCAGTGGCGAGTTGAACCTGGGCCCGCGTGCTTACCATTCGGGCGACTATGAAGAGATTGGCTGGATTCTGGAGCGCTTGCGCCAGCAGCATCGCGGACCGATGGTGGCGGTCGGCATTTCTCTCGGTGGCAATGCGCTGTTGCGCTGGGCCGAAGAAATGGGTCAGCAAGCGGGCCGCGTGCTGGACGCCATTGCCAGTGTGTCCTCACCCATTGACCTGGCTGCCAGCGGCCGGGCCATCGGGCGCGGCTTTAATCGCATGGTTTATACCCGCAGGTTTTTACACAGCATGAAGCCCAAAGCGCTGCAAAAACTGGCGCAGCATCCCGGTTTGTTCAAGGCGCAAGCTCTGCAATCTGCACGCGATCTGTACGAATTTGACAATGTGTTCACGGCGCCCCTGCACGGTTTTAAAAATACTGAAGACTATTGGCTGCGCGCATCAGCCAAACCCCATTTGAACCAAATCCGCATTCCAGCGCTGGTGCTGAACGCTCGCAACGACCCCTTTATTCCGTCTGCCAGCTTGCCGCGCCAGCACCAAGTGGGCAATTGGGTAACCCTGTGGCAGCCTGCGCAAGGTGGGCATGTCGGCTTTCCCAAGGGGCGCCCGCCAGGCGACCTGAGCGCCATGCCGATGGCCGTCGGCGACTGGCTTGTTTCTCACATTCACAAGCCCGCATCGGTGGATGAGTTCAATGGATGACATCGTCAAACAGGCAATGGCCAAATGGCCCGACGTGCCCAATTGCTACGGCTGGTTGGGCCTGGACGCGCGAGGCAACTGGTATATGCGCGACGACCGCGTTCAGGCGCAAGGGCCATTTTCGGGCGGAACCGTGCACAGCAAGGGGTCACACCTGAAGCACGAGAAACTGATCGACTTCATACAGCGCAACTACCAACCCGATGGATTGGGCCAGTGGTATTTTCAGAACGGTCCGCAGCGCGTTTATGTGGAACTGGAAGCCACACCGCTGATCTGGCGTGTCAACGATGATTTGTCGGTCCAGGACCATAGCGGCAAAGTGGCTCGCGTTGAGCACTGTCTACTGGATGAGCACGGACGCCTGTATCTGCAAGCAGATACTGGTTTCGGTCTGGTTCACAGCATGGACATGAGCCATGCGGCGGATGCCGTGGAGCAAGGTTTGTGGCTTCCTCAGGAGGTACTTTGCGCCGATTTGCCGCGGCGCTTCAGTTATGTCATGAGTCCGCAAGCGCTATTGAAAAACGGTTCTTGACTGGCTTGCGGTCGGGCTCTGGCCGCCTTGACCTTTACTTGGTCGGGGAGGCTGCTTGTGCCGGCGCTGCGGGGGCAGCAGGGGCTTTGGGCTCCTCAAACTTGGCCCCGGCCGCGTTCGCCATGTAAACCACGGCGCGACCAATCTCCAGCGTTTCAAGGTCACCGCCGCCTTGCGGGCTCATCGCGTTCTTGCCTTTGACGGCAGAGTTCAGCAGTGCCTCATAACCAGTTTTGATGCGGGGCGCCCAAGCCACCGCGTCGCCAAACTTGGGGGCACCGACCAGCCCGGCGCTATGGCAGTTTGTGCACTGAACTTTGAAGACTTCTTGGCCGGTCTTGAGTTGTCGATTCGCGTCACGAATCGCAATAGTCCCAATTTTCTGGATGCGGGCGGCGACCGCTTGCTCAACGTTCATTGCGCCAGCAGCAGGCATATTTGCCGACGTCACGTAGTACACCATTCCGATAATAATGAAGATGGGAAGCACGAACGAGAAGAACACGGTCAGCAGCAACTGTTTGGGATTTTTGACCGGGCCGCTATGGTCGTTGTCAAGCTCGGGCGCGTGGTTGTTGTCGCTCATGGGGTTACCAGGTGATCAGGGCATTGAAAGCAGGCCGCGATTATAGCGGTCACCTCAGTGAAATTGCCGACCGGTCAGGCTACTTGGGCGCTGGGTAGCTGTTGGTAAGCAGACCGAGCACGGGGTAGGCGGTGTGCTTTAGAACTGGGACGCTGGTTTTGCAGGTATCGGTGCTCGGGTCGACGCATTGAACTTTTTGCGCAAAGAGGCCACATCGGCGCCGTCACGGTCGAGTGACGCCAGCAAAGTGAGTTGCTCATCAGCGTGCGCTTGTTCGCCGGCACGCCAATAGGCCAGCGCCAGGTAACGATGTACCTCGGCGAAACCATGGGTCAGGCGCTGCGCCTCTTCGAGTGCCTGGATGGACTGGCGGATGTTGCCGCTTTGCAGCCGCTGCAGGCCCAAGCCAATCCAGTAATAAGGGTCTTGTTCGCGCCTGGACTGCAGCAAGCGCGCATAGTATTCGGCCTCCGAGTTGCGACCCTGCTCCAGCAAAAGTTGATGCAGTGAGGACAGGGGAACGGTGGCCTCACGGCTCAAAACGACGGCATGACGCAACAGTTGCTCGGCGTCAGCCAACAGCCCGGCGCGCCGATAGAGCAGTGCCAGGTTGTTGTAGCTTGACGGGTATCCCGGCTCCGACAGAATGGCCGCCTTGAAGTACGCGTAAGCCAGTTTCTGTTGAGCGTTGACCAGGTGCTCGGCGCCGATGTTGTTGTAGTAGCGTGAAAGAATGGCGCTGTCAGAAAGTGGCTGTCCCTCGCGATTTGATCCTATCTGGGGCTCGAAATCGACGATCATGTCATCAGACTGCAGTCGACCTTCAGTCCAGTTCAAAGGGCCACTCCTTCGGAATAGAACATTGACATGCTCGCTGAGGAAATCGACGCTGTCGTGGCGGTCGAACCACACCGGCACGCGCACCTCCTGCATTTGCGAAACCATGTTCATTTCACGTGCCATGGAGAAAGCCAACACCGTCAAAGAAAGACAGTCACCACGCCTTTGTTGCCAGGTTTCGGCGGCGACGGTTGAGTGACCCGCGGTGTATGGAAAGGGCTTCATTTCACTGCCGTAGATAAGTCGCACCAGATGATCCAGGCGCCTGGGCGTGCTCAAGAGCTTGAGCGCCGGGTCATGCAGCTTTTGGACCAGCACCGGGTCAAGCCGAAAGAGGTCCTCCTTCTGCACGCTAACCAGCGCTGCATCGTAGGCAAAGAACTCGTCATGCCAAGGGAGTTGCGTCGGCGCTGGCGCGCTGGGCACGGCTGCGCAGCCAGCAAGGCCCGCCAAACACGCCACAATCCAAAGTACTTTGCCAAACACAGAACCCCCAGATCGAGTTTGAGCTACTCAATAGTAGTTCTTCTCGGCAGAATCTCAAGCCCTGGTTGGGGGTCACCATCCGTTGACGCCGCAGGCGTGACGCCCTGCCTTCGCCTAATGCGACGCCAAAGAGACAATGGCGAGCGTTGGAAAAATCGGAAGCGCTGGTCCTGAAATCAGTGGTTGCGCTGAATGACGGGTACGACGAAGATTGGAAACCTTAAGGAGACAGATAGATGAACAGTCTGGCAGCGGGAACTGGTACTGGTTCGATCGACGCCGCGATGCTGACCCACCTGCAGAGCTGGGCTGGCAAGACCGAAACCCTGAGCGACGTGATCACCGCCGCGCCGCTGCGTGCGCTCTCGGCCACATTGGACCGGGACGACGCACTGCCAGTACCCGGCACGGCCTTGCCACCCCTGTGGCACTGGCTTTACTTCTTGCCGCAGCACCGCCAGAGCGAGATCGGCCCGGACGGTCATGCCAAACGCGGCGGCTTTTTGCCGCCGGTGCCGTTGCCGCGGCGCATGTGGGCTGGCGGCCGGTTGCAGTGGCTGCCCGACAACCCGCTTTTGGTGGGTGATGCGGTGCAGCGCATTTCGCGCATCGAGTCCGTCACGCACAAGGCTGGGCGTACCGGTGACCTGCTGTTCGTGCTGGTCAAGCATGAAGTCCACAACGCCAACGGGCTGGCTTTGACCGAAGAACACGACATTGTTTATCGCGCTGCACAGGTCCCCACGCTCGGCACTGGCGAGTCCTCGCTGCCCTCCGAGGGGGCTCTCGCGGCTAGGGGCGGCCCGTCGCCTCTCGCCCAGCCGCGCGATCCAGTGCCACTGCCCATCGCCGCCGAAAAAGGCGCGCCCTGGCAGCGTGAAGTGGTACCTGACGACGTGCTGCTGTTTCGTTATTCCGCGCTGACCTTCAACAGCCACCGTATCCACTACGACCGCCGTTACGTGACCGAGGTCGAGGGCTACCCCGGTCTCATCGTCCACGGCCCACTGATTGCCACGCTGCTGATCGATCTGGTGCGCCGCAATGCGCCGCATGCCTTTATCAAGAGCTTCAACTTCAAGGCCGTGCGGCCGACCTTCGACCTGCACCCGTTTCGCCTTAACGGCCAGACTTCAGAAGATGGCAAGAGCGTGCGACTGGCGGCGCAAGATCACGAAGGCTGGCTAACCATGCAGGGCACTGCCGAACTCGCCTGAGCGACATCACCGACAACCACAGACCAAAGACCATGATCAAGACCGCCCCCGACCAATATCAGGACATCCGCGACGCCGTGCGCGCCCTGTGCGCCGAGTTTCCCGATGAATACCATCGCAAGATTGATGAGCAGCGCGGCTACCCCGAAGCCTTTGTCAACGCCTTGACACAAGCGGGCTGGCTGGCGGCGCTGATTCCGTCGGAGTACGGTGGCTCGGGCCTGGGCTTGGCCGAAGCCTCGGTCATCATGGAGGAGATCAACCGCAGCGGCGGCAACTCGGGTGCCTGCCACGGCCAGATGTACAACATGGGCACGCTGCTGCGCCATGGCTCCAAGGCGCAAAAAGACTTGTACCTGCCAAGAATCGCCAGTGGTGAATGGCGCTTGCAATCGATGGGCGTGACCGAACCCAGCACCGGCACCGACACCACCAAGATCAAGACCACTGCCGTCAAGACGGGGGACCGCTATGTGGTCAACGGGCAAAAGGTCTGGATCTCACGCGTGCAGCATTCCGACTGGATGATTCTGCTGGCGCGCACCACCCCATTGGCCGAGGTGAAGAAGAAATCCGAGGGCATGTCAATCTTCATGGTGGACCTGCGTCAGGCCGAAAAATCCGGCATGACGGTGCGCCCGATTCCTAACATGGTGAACCACGAGACCAACGAACTGTTCTTCGAGAACCTTGAAATCCCGAAGGAAAACCTGATCGGCGAGGAAGGCAAGGGCTTCAAGTACATCCTGGATGGTCTGAACGCCGAGCGCACGCTGATCGCGGCCGAGTGCATTGGCGACGGCTACTGGTTCCTGGACCGCGTCACGAAATACGTCAACGAACGCGTGGTGTTTGGCCGCCCCATCGGTCAGAACCAGGGCGTGCAGTTCCCGATTGCCGATGCCTACATGGAAGTAGAAGCGGCGAACCTGATGCGATTCAAGGCCTGCGAGCTGTTCGACGCTGGTTTGCCATGTGGTGCCCAGGCCAACATGGCCAAGTACCTGGCGGCCAAAGCCAGTTGGGAAGCGGCCAACGCCTGCATCCAGTTTCATGGCGGCTTTGGTTTTGCCAACGAATACGACGTCGAGCGCAAGTTCCGCGAGACCCGGCTGTACCAGGTGGCACCGATCTCCACCAACCTGATTTACTCGTTTATCGCCGAGCATGTGCTTGGGTTGCCGAGGTCGTTTTGATGCTGGGTTTGTTCTTTCATCGTTCAGTAAGAAGCCGGGTCTCGGCCCGGCCGCCGCCTCACTTTCTCTTGCTTCGCCAAGAGAAAGTAAGCAAAGAGAAGGCGAGCCGGATTCGTCGACCCTTCGCTTCGCTGCGGGCATGCTGCGCTACTCGGAACCGGCGGGGTGCGCAGAAACTCGCGCCCTGCGGTCGCTCAAACATCTGCGCCCCTTTATCCGCTGTTTCCTGCGTTGCTCACCTCCTCATAACGGCTAGGAGCAATTCCCACTCCGTCATTGCGAGCGAAGCGATGCAATCCAAAGCACCGGTTCCATTCTGCATTGGTGGAGCTGGATCCCTCCCCCACGCCGTTGAGGCAGGGCTGAGCAGCGCAGCAGTCAGCGGGTTAAGGGCTGGCGCATGTTTGAGCGAAGCGAGTTCGCGACAGACCCCGCTGGCTGCGAGCAGCGCAAGGAACCGCGCAGCGGCACTGACGTCGGCTCGCCTTTCTTTTGCT
>JBAXBQ010000019.1:0-50574 GCA_037141865.1 Comamonadaceae bacterium
GTGTCTGCACTGACCGTTGACGAACTGACCGCCTCTGTACCGACCTTCCGCGGACTAACCGCCTCTGCACATGTTGCCAGCAGGGGTTTTGTTGATGGGATCGCTGGCACGCCAGTCGCTGGATCCAAGGTTCCCGCCGAGCCTGCGGCGGCCGGTCTTTTGGACACAGGACAGTTAGCGTCACTTCCAACAGCTGAGCGGCACAACGAGGTCGCATTTTCAAGCCTGTTGGTGAGCCACAGCAAAACCGAATCTGAACCAGCCACTATGCTTTCGGTAGCTGTTGCGGCGTTCGAAACCCGCAATTCTGCGCCTACGCAGAATTCGCAAGCGCAGCCCGGAGCGGTCGAGGTGCGCGTCGGCGAGCGCGGTTGGGATCAGGCGGTAGGCGAGAAGCTGGTGTGGATGACCAACCAAAAGAAGCAGGTGGCAGAACTGCACCTGAACCCGCCCGATTTGGGGCCACTCAAGATCACGATCACGCTTGACCAGAGCCAGGCCAGCGCCCAGTTTGTCTCAGCCCATGCCAGTGTGCGCGAGGCGCTTGAGTTAGCGATGCCGCGATTGCGCGAAATGCTTGCCGACAGCGGCATTACGCTCGGCAATACCAGTGTTGGCGGCGACTCCTTTCGCGAGCAGGCACAACCGCAACCAAGAGCCAATGTGACGCAACCGGTTGCCACAAGGCCAGACCCGGGCATTGCTGTGAGCGGCACGCGCCAGTTGCGCCACGGGCACGGGTTGGTCGATACCTTTGCATGACTCGTCACCGCCCAAAGGTGTAAGTTGATGGCCATTCACCCGTCTGTTTCACCCGGCAACCACTCGGCATTTCACCAATAATCTTCCCATACTCGAAGGCACAGGCAAAGCATGGCAACCACCGCGACCAACCAATCCAAGACTGCACCTAAAGCCACGGCCAAACGACCACTGGAGCTGGCTTCAGCTTCAACTCCGGATACAGAAATGACGCCACCTGCGCCAAAGAATAAGCGCAAGCTGCTGCTTTTGCTGTTGTTGGCGCTGCTATTGAGCGCCATCGCCGCCACCGCCTGGTATTTCCTTGGGAATCGTGCCGCGCCGGCGACCAAAGCAGGGGTCGCCAAGGCCGAGGTTAGCAAGACAGTTCAATCCAAGCCGCCGGTGTTCGTCACACTGGAGCCCTTCACCGTAAACCTGCAGATGGTGGACACTGTGGGCCAATACTTGCAGGTCGGTCTGGCGATCAAAGTGACCGATGAAACCATGGCCGAGACGATCAAGCAGCACATGCCCCAAATCCGCAACCGGGTTTTGCTGTTGCTGTCCGGCAAAAGGGCCAGCGAGATCTCCACCTCCGAAGGCAAGAAGAAGCTCATCGAGGAGCTCGCGCACGAGATCGCTCAGCCATTGGGCCCCAATAAGCCGATCGACGCGCAGGACGGCGTCCTGTTCACCTCCTTTGTCATCCAGTAGGCTCCATGAGTCAGGACTTTCTCTCCCAGGACGAGGTCGATGCCCTGCTCAAGGGCGTGACCGGGGAGACCGACGTGGTCAAGGCGGCGACCGATTCCTCGGGCGTGCGTTCCTACGATCTCGCGACCCAGGAACGCATCGTGCGCGGACGCATGCCGACCCTGGAAATTATCAATGAACGCTTTGCCCGCCAGTTGCGCATTGGTCTGTTCAATTTCATGCGGCGCACGGCCGAAATCTCTGCTGGACCGATCCGCATCGTTAAATACAATGAATTTATCCGCAACCTTGTGGTCCCCAGCAGTCTCAATATCGTGCAGGCCAAACCGTTACGTGGATCGGCTTTGTTCATATTCGATCCCAATCTGGTTTTCATAATCGTCGACAACCTGTTTGGTGGCGACGGCCGTTTTCACAGCCGGGTCGAAGGGCGTGATTTCACCCAGACCGAGCAGCGCATCATTCAGCGACTGCTTGAATTGGTGTTCGAAGAGTACGAAAAGTCCTGGAAGCCGATCTACACCTTGAAGCTTGAATTTCTTCGGGCCGAGATCAACACTCAGTTCGCCAACATCGCCACGCCGAACGAGATCGTCGTCGTAACGAGCTTCAACATAGAGTTTGGTTCGACCTCCGGCCAGTTTCACATCTGCCTGCCTTACGCCATGATTGAACCGGTGCGCGACCTTTTGTACAGCAGCATGCAGGGCGACCACCTCGAAGTGGACAAGCGATGGTTGCGGCTGCTGACGCAGCAGATGCAAACAGCGGAGGTCGAACTCATTGCCACGCTTGGTAGTGCAGCAGTGGACTTCAACCAGATATTGAAGATGAAAGTTGGCGATGTCATTCCACTGGAGATTGCGCCAGCCATTGGGGTCGCCGTCGACGGCGTACCTGTCATGGAATGTCACTACGGCGTATTCAATGGCCAGTACGCGCTCAAGGTCCAGAAGATGCTGGCCAGCTCGGCCAGCGAATGAGAAGGGAAAAATCGTGGAAGATACCTTACAGGAAAAGAACATAGACACCACTGACTGGGGCGCGGCCATGCTGGAGCAGGGAGCGGCGCCTGCCGAACCCGCGTCGGCACAAGTTTTCCAGCAGTTCACCGCCAACGAAGAGAAGGGGCAACAACGCACCGATCTGGACATGATTCTTGACATTCCAGTGCAGTTGGAAGTGCAGTTGGGGCGCACCAAAATTGCCATCAAGAACCTGCTGCAACTGGCGCAGGGATCGGTGGTGGAGCTCGACGGCATGGCAGGCGAACCGATGGATGTACTGGTCAATGGCTGTCTGATCGCGCAAGGTGAAGTCGTTGTGGTGAACGACAAGTTCGGAATACGCCTGACTGACGTCATCACGCGCTCCGAACGCATCAGCAAACTTAGCCGGTAACAACAATGTCTACAGGCAACAGCCTTCAAGTCATCGTCAGCCTTGCCTTGGTGCTCGCCCTGGTAGGAGCAGTTGCCTGGCTGCTAAAGCGGTTTTCTGCGTTTCGCGCACCCGGCTCCGGATTGATCCGGGTCGTCGCTGGGGTGGCGGTCGGGCAGCGCGAGCGTATTGTGCTGGTCGAGGTCGACGGTACCTGGCTGCTGGTTGGCGTTGCGCCGGGCCAGGTTCGCGCGCTGCACACCATGCCCAAGGCACTAGGCGCACCAGCATCCGACGCACCATCGCCAGAGCCAAAGTTGGCTGGCTTTGCCAGCTGGTTAAGCCAGGTAACGCAAAGGCGCTCGCATGAGTAGCCGAGCCTGGCATATCGGTATGCTTTCGCTGTTGGGCGGGCTGTTGCTCGCCGTGTTCGCCGCGCCGGCCATGGCCCAAGAGATGTCGTTGCCGGCCTTCAGCAGCAAGCCTCTGGCCGGTGGTGGGCAGAGCTACACCTTGAGCATACAGACCCTGCTGATGCTCACCGCATTGTCATTTCTGCCATCGGTCCTGCTGCTGATGACCAGTTTTACACGCATCGTCATCGTGCTGTCGCTGCTGCGTCACGCGCTCGGCGTGCAGTCGACACCGTCAAACCAGGTGCTGGTGGGTATTTCGCTGTTTCTCACGCTGTTCGTCATGTCTCCGGTGCTGGATCGTGTGTACACCGACGCCTACCAGCCGTTCGCTGAAAACAAAATCACGTTTACCGAGGCGTTGGAAAAGGGAGGCGCCCCGTTGCACGCTTTCATGCTGCGCCAGACCCGCGAGTCGGACCTGGCGCTTTTTGCACGCATTGCGAAACAGACGCCAATGCAGGACGCCTCGCAAGTGCCGTTCAGGATGCTGGTGCCGGCCTATGTCATCAGCGAGTTGAAGACTGCATTTCAGATCGGATTCCTGGTCTTTCTGCCGTTCATGATTATCGACATGGTGGTGGCGAGCGTGCTCATGTCGATGGGCATGATGATGATGTCGCCAGCGACCATATCGCTGCCGTTCAAGATCATGCTGTTCGTGTTGGCAGACGGCTGGAACCTGCTGATCGGCTCACTGGTGCAGAGTTTCCACACTTGACCATGCGTAGCAACTCAATATGACTCCAGAAAGTGTCCTCACCATTGCGCAGCAAGCTGTGCAAGTCACGCTGCTGATGTCGGCTCCGCCTTTGCTCGCGGCGTTGGTCGTCGGCCTGGTGGTCAGCGTGTTCCAGGCCGCCACCCAGATCAACGAAACCACTCTTTCGTTCATTCCCAAACTGCTGGCCATCTTTGTCGTGTTGGTGCTGGCCGGCCCGTGGATGATGGGTGTCATGATCGACTACATACGTGAACTGTTCAACGGCATTCCCACAATGATCGGCTGAACGGCGTCCGCATGATCAACATCACCACTGCACAGATGGAAGCCTGGCTGGCCGCATTTGCCTGGCCGCTGACGCGCATTCTTGCACTCATTGCCAGCGCGCCAGTGATTGGCAACCCCAGCGTTCCGGTCAGCGTGAAAATCGGACTCGGCTTGTTGATCACGGTTTTGGTGGCGCCTCTGGTTCCTTCCCCTGTGGGCATCGATCCGGGCTCGGCCACCGGTCTCTTGATCATGGCGCAACAAGTGCTGATCGGCCTGGCCATGGGGTTTGCCATGCAAGTGGTGTTTTATGCGTCGGAGATGGCCGGGGAACTCATCGGTCTACAGATGGGTTTGGGTTTTGCCACTTTGTATGATGCCTCTTTGCCGGGCTTCATTCCAGTACTTGGGCAATATCTGGGCGTGGTCGTCAGTCTTGCGTTTCTTGCCGTTGATGGTCACCTGCTGGTGGTCTCCACGCTGGTGGAGAGTTTTCAGATCCTGCCGGTTTCACCGCTCATGGCCCCATCCGGGCTGCACTCGGCAGCCCAATGGGGCGGCAGCATCTTTTCTTTTGGCCTGACGCTGGCGCTGCCTTTGCTTGCCGCGCTTCTGATTACCAACCTTGCTCTTGGCGTGCTGACTCGCGCGGCACCACAACTTAACATCTTCGCCATTGGGTTTCCAATCACGATCCTGATGGGGTTTCTGGTACTGATGCTGTCGCTACCCTATTTCGCGCCCGTGATCGAGCAGCAGTTGGCCGCCGGGCTGGCGGCGATGCTTCGGCTTGCAGGGTCGCTGCGTTAGACCAGTTGAATCTTCATGCCTGATACTTTTCGCCAACGTGTTTATTGGACCACGTTGCAACCTCACTCTGCGCCGTGGCAAAGCGAGTCACTGCCTCGCACAGATCATCGACCGTATCTGGTTTGTAGATCAGTTCGCGTATGCCGTAAGCCGGCGCTTTTTCTCTAAGTTCCTCGGGGATATAGCCGGAAGTCATCACTACCGGCAGATCGGCGCGAATTTCCCGCAGCGCACTTGCCAGATCCAGTCCCGACATGTTCGGCATGTTGTAGTCGGTGACCACCAAATCGAATTGATCGGGATTGGCTCGTGCAGCCACAACCGCCTGGCGCGGGTCGGTATAGCCGCTGACTCGGAAACCCTGTCGCTCCAGCAGCCGTTTCATCAGGAATACGATAGTCTCTTCGTCATCCACGAAGAGCACATGTTTTCCCGCGACGGGTATCGGCGCGATTGTCGGTGTGGTTTCCGAAAACCCGGTGACTATCACGTCAATCGCGGGAAAATATATGCGGAACTCGCTGCCCCGCCCAACGGTGCTCATTGCCTCTATTTTCGCCTCATGCGCCTTCACGATGCGGTGCACGACGGCAAGCCCAAGCCCGGTGCCTTTGCCCACCGGCTTGGTGGTGAAGAACGGTTCAAAGATGCGCGAGCGCGTTGCTTCATCCATGCCTGCCCCGTTGTCTCGAACCGAGAGCAAGGCGTAGTGGCCTGGAGCAAGGTCGCCCTTCGTTTCAGCCTGGGTTTGTTCGTAAGCCGATAGCTGCACTTCAATCACGCCGGGCCGACCCTGATCTTGTATGGAATGCGCAGCATTGGCGCACAAATTAAGCAAAATCTGCTCTACCTGCAACGCATCCGCCAGCACCGCAGGCGTATCTGCCTTGCAGTCCATGTCCAGCTGCACCCCCACCGGTAGCGTGGCACGTATCAATCGCGACGACTCCACGAGCACCAACGCGAGTGACGTTGGCTTGCGCTCCAGCCCCTGACGCCTGCTGAAAGAAAGGATTTGCTGCACCAGGTCTTTGCCCCGGCGGCCCGCCTTATTGATTTCCTCCAAACTCACCAAGGCGGCATGCCCCGGCCCGACGTCCTGACGTGCCAACTCTACATTGCCCAGAATCGCGACCAAAGCATTGTTGAAATCATGGGCCACACCGCCGGCGAGCGTGCCCAGCGCCTCCATCTTCTGCGATTCACGCAGCTGCGACGCGATTTGCTCACGTTCAGACTCGGCCAACTTGAGTCCGGTGAAATAGGTTGTCAGGGCTAGACCGACCCCCGACAAAACGAGCATGTAGTAGAAATAGTTTGACAGCTGAGTTTTGACAAGGTCATCGGAGAAGAATCCGATACCCAGTTTTGCACCGACGATCCCTTGGATGGCCGTTACAGCCAGAAGCAACACCGCGCCATGGGATCCCAGCCGAACGGCAGTCCAGGTTATAAACAGGAACATCCAATAACCGCGTGCGATCTGGCCGACTGATTCATGCATCCAGTCGAGGAAGACCACCTGACCGACTAGAAATGACAGACAGAGGATCAGCGCGGCTTCGCTTGCTACTCGTGGTGCTACCCATTCGCGGGGATACTGCTGCCATACCAAAACTAGCGGCATGGCAATAACGACACCGAGAGTGTGCCCAGTCCAGTGCCGATTGAAGCTATGGGTCTCGGCGAAGAATCCTGCGCCAAACCATATCAGCACTTGCGTGACGGTCGCCTCAAACAGACCGATACCGAACGCCAGCAGCAGAATTCGCAGGGCGTCTCGCGATCCATACAAACGCGGTTCCAAGAGGCCACTCATTCTCAAAAGCCAAATACCAAGGAAGACGCTCACGGTATGCTTGGTTGCGACCACAAACGAAAAATCGAGTGACTCGCCAATAAGCAAGAGTCCCAGCAAGGCGCCGAAAAACGCGCCCGAAAGATATTTGTAGCCGCCAATCAAGACAACGCCCAGAGCGAAGCCAGCGGCAGGCCACAAAAAATCAACGATGTTATTGTTGGTGAAAAATAAAAAGCTCAGCTTGGCGAGCAGCAGATACAGCACAACCACGCCAATCAGCTTTGGCAAGTCTCTGGTGTTATAGACGGAGGGCATCGAAATTCATCACCCCGGTACAGATAAGAAATGTCCGAAAGTGCAGTTTACCTGAGCAAATCATACCCCTGATCAACGTCAACGCCGAATGGCTATCCGACTGATCAACCGTCGCAAGGCCGTCCTGCTACCAACGCATTGCATGAAGACAAGTACTGTTTGCCAAGCACTTGACCGGTCAACACCGTCAGGTCAACGACACGCGATGAAATCTAAACCGGCGCGAAACACAGAGGTCATCGACCTGACCAATCGCTTTGTCATGGAACGCGCGGTACCATTTCTATCGCCGACTCAATTTGCCGGCAAATTGTCTTGAGTATCTTGATGCGGGCATAGCGTTTGTCATTGGCCTCGACCAAAGTCCAAGGCGCGATTTCGGTGCTGGTGTGGTCTACCATGTCGCACACCGCACGTTCATAATCGTCCCACTTGTTGCGATTTCGCCAGTCTTCTTCAGTGATCTTGAATCGCTTGAATCCGATTTCTTCGCGGGCCTTAAAGCGTGCCAACTGCTCGTCTTTGCTTATTGTCAGCCAAAACTTGGACACCACAATACTGTGCCTGACCAGTTGGGCTTCAAAGGCGTTGATTTCACTATAAGCGCGGGCCCAGTCAGACTGCGAACAAAACTCCTCCACGCGCTCAACCAACACACGTCCGTACCATGAGCGGTCAAAAATGCTTAACCGGCCGCGCCTGGGAATATGTCGCCAGAATCGCCACAGATAAGGTTGAGCGCGCTCCTCCTCGGTGGGCGCCGCGATCGGAATGGTCGTGTAGAAACGCGCATCTTGCGCCGCTGTAATGCGGCGAATAGCGCCACCTTTGCCCGCTGCGTCGTTGCCTTCAAAAACAGCGACGACAGTAATCTTCTTGAATCTGGGGTCTCGGGTCAGTCCAGCCAGCTTGCCTTGATATTCTTCCAGTTCGTTCTGAAATTTCTTCTTGTCAAGCGTCTTCGATAGATCCAGTTTTCTAAGAATATCCAGGTTGTCAACGGCAGGGCGCCGGAGGCTTGTGGGGATTTTTGGCGCGCTTTCGAGCGGGTCGGCAAGGCGCTTTTCAAGTGCGTCCAGGATCACTTTACACACAGTGAGGTTTCGATAGCGTGCGTCAAAGCCTTCGACAATCACCCACGGTGCCTCGGGGGTGTCCGTATTTCTAATGACGACCTCATGGACGGCATGAAACTTTTCATAGAGTTTGTGATGTTGCCAATCTCGCTCAGTCACGCGCCATTTTGTTTTCGGGTCTCTTTCCAGGATCTTGAGCCGCTGCTCTTGTTTTTCCCTGGATAAATGCAGCCAGAACTTGATGACCAGAGCCCCCTCAGCGACAAGCATCCTTTCAAACGCATTTGCGCGCTCCAGACTCTGCAGCAGATCTGCGTGCGAGCTTTGGCCCTTGACGCTATTCAATATCGGCCAGGTGTACCAAGAGCCAAGAAACACGCCCGTCCTACCCTTGGGGGGAAAAGCGCGCCAAAAGCGCCACATCATGGGACGGTCCAGCTCTTCGTCGGACGGGTCACCCATGCCATGGCTTTGGATGAAGCGTGGATCCATCCATTCGCTAAGCAAATTGAGTGTCTCCCCTCGACCTGCGCCATCAACACCACCAAGCAGAATAACCACTGGAAATCTGGCATCACGCGCCAGTTTCACCTGCGCTTGCACAAGGGACTCGCGCACGCCGGGCGACTCGCTTTCATAAGCGGTTTTGCTAATTGCGTGACCAAGTTCAGCAGATTCAAACATGACTTCATACCCCCAGGAATTCAATTCGAGCGAGTTGAGTGCGTGACTCAAAAGCCTCAACCGCCTTCTTGACGGAAACAAAAAATTGCGCGTTTCCAAGTTCTTCTGATAATCCCACCGCGGCAAGTTGCTCGCGGAATGGGCGGGGAGCATCTGCAATCTTGATCTCCACGCCCAAATCATCCAGCTCTCTGTGCAGTTCAGAAATTCGTTGTGCGGCGGTCACATCCATGTAGGAGATTGCCTGCGCATCGAGAACCAACCATTGCAGCTTGTCGTCACTTTCTGAAACCAATTCGCGAATACGACTAACGACATAGCGAGCATTGGCAAAGATCAACGGCGCATACAGCCGGTAAACAATGACACCGCTGACAGATTGCGCATCCTCATTTTCCAAGCAGTCATGAAATTTTCCGTCGGTGGTTCGACGACGCAACACCGCATCTCGCGGTCGAGAAATCTGAACAAGGGTCGCTGCCAGAGAAAATAGCATACCCACAATAATTCCGGTTACCACACCAGCCAGCAGAATCGCTGCAGTGACGGAAATCGCCAACCAAAATTCCTTGGGGTCTATCGTATATAGACGACGCAATGGAGCAATCTCCAGCATGCCGATGGCTGTAATGATGAGCACCGAACCTAGTGCGACCTTGGGCAGCAGGGGAATCAGACCAGTGAGAAATATCAGGAAAATAACCAGTCCGCCAGCGGCCACCAGTTGTGCCACCTGACTGTTTCCACCTGCCTGATCGACAATCGAAGTACGTGACTGACTGGCAGATACAGGGAACCCCTGCCAGAAACTTGCCAGAATGTTTGCTGAGCTCAAAGCGACCAGTTCCTGGTTTGGGTTAACTTCGTATTTGTGTTTTTCTGCAAAGGCCTGCGCCAGCAGCAGGCCATCGGAGAAAGCCAGGAATGCAACCGCTACTGCCGCCGGGGCCAGGGCAGAGATGTCTTCCCAGTAAATGTCTGGAAATCCCAAGTGGGGCAAGCCGGTGGGAACGGCTGCTACCAGGGCGACCCCGTGGTGTCCCAGATCCAAACCCACGGACGCAAAAAGTGCTGCACCACAAGCAACAAGCGCTCCGGGAATGCGCGGCGCTTTGCGATTGAGCACAACCATCAAGGCCATTAGAAGAATGCCCGTAAGCAGCGTGGGCCAGTGGGTGTATTTCAATTGCGTCCAAAGATCCCTCAATATCGGAAAGAATGAATCTGCTGGGGAGGAAACGCCCAGCATTTTTCCTAGTTGAGTGGCGATCAGGATCAGGGATGCGCCGTTGAGGTATCCGGTCAGAACCGGCCGGGACAGCAGGTCTGCGATGACACCTAGCTTCAACCACGCTGCCAACAGAAGCACTGCGCCAGTTAGTAGTCCCAGTTCAGCAGCGAGCGTTGCCAGGCGCACCGTATCACCCCCACCCAACGGCAGAATGGCTGCGCCGACCAACAAGCAAATGGCGGCATCAGGCCCTGCGATGACCTGTCGGGAACTCGCAAAAGTGGCATATCCGAGTGCCGCCGCCAGTGCCGCATAAAGACCAGTTATTGGAGGCAAGTGAACCAGTTCAGCATAGGCGATCACGGATGGGATCATCACGATGCAGGCCGAGAGCCCCGCCACCACATCTGCGCTCAGCCAACGTTTGCGGTAATGACGAAGCACACTGAGCAGCGCCGGTGCGTACATCCGGGGGTGCTGTCTGCGATTCACGCGGGCTTTCATTTTGTTGGATGTATTGGAACGGTACAAACAATATATCGACCTTACCTCTGAAAAGCGTATCCCTAGGTGGTCGGTCGTAACAAGATGTCAATGAATTGCACGACATGATCAACAAGGCACTCAGTGATGAATGCCAGGCCAGTGCCGTCGATTGCGGCATTGAGCATCTGGTAGACGCCATGGCAGATGAGTGGACCGTCCAGGCCTACTTGCGCCTCACGCCTGGCTATCGGTTTTGAAAGGGTGACATTGCAACAGAGTTTTGCGACAAGTCACTCAAATCGAATACCCCTAAAGTTTTCCACAGGAACGTCGTCAAATAGATGACGTGACTCCACAATGGACTTGCTCTTTCCTTGTCAGTGCAATCTGGGAACGCGTCGACCGGCCTGTCAAATTTGGTTGCGCTCGAGACTGGAGATGGCATGAAAATTGGTGTTCAACAGCGCAATACGTATGCCGTGCGGCACATTCGTGTGGCACTCGCGTGCCTTAACAGAGCGGCATCGACGAGGGAAATTGGCAAAGCGAATAACTGGGCTTTGGCATGGAACCGTGGGCACGAAACTTTGGTCGCAGGTGACATTGATTCAACTCAGAACCTGGTAACAGGGCGGACTTATCGCGAATCAAAAATTCGTAACCGCCTAAAACTGCCCGCTTTGGGGACCGAAGTGGTGTTGCACAGCGTGACCGCGCAAAGGCTGGGCCATGACGGTCGGCATCCGCGAACTTCCCTTCAGCACCGGCAGCCGACTTTGAACCATTCACGCTGCACCGCAGAATTGGCTGCAATGGATGGTCATCATTCCCCCCGAAAATAAGAGGAAGTGGTGAAAACTGGCTCCTTATCAATGTCTTCCCTTGCTCCGGCTAAAGTCGTGGCCAAGGTCCTTCTTGCGATTCTGGTCGCAGAACTCGCCATCATGATTGCCGTAGAGTGGATCCTGGAGCCGATGTTGGATCATGATTCTGCTACGTGGTTTAGGTGGATTTTGGAGTTCGGTGATCCCGTTTTGTTAGTGTTGCTCCTGGCACCGATCATCTACTATTGGGTGGCGCTACCGATACGGGATGCCCAGCAAGAGATTCACGAGATGGCATATCACGACGCCCTGACTCATTTGCCAAACAGAAGACTGCTTAACGATCGTATTGCTCAGGCCATGGCTGTGAGCAAACGCACGGGTTCCTTTGGTGCACTGATGGCACTTGACTTGGACAACTTCAAACCGCTGAACGATACCCATGGTCATGGGATCGGCGACATGCTGTTGATCGAGGTTGCCAAGCGGTTGACCGCAAGCGTGAGAGAGAGCGATACGGTGGCGCGTTTTGGGGGTGACGAATTTGAGGCGCTATTGAGTGAATTGAGCACCGATAGGCAGCAGGCGGTGGCTCAAGCCGAACGTGTGGCGGAAAAGGTTCGAACGGCTCTGGCGGTTGACTATTCGCTCAAGGTTTCAAAACCGGGTAAGCCGGAAGTTTGGGTCAATCACCAGTGCACCGCGAGCATCGGAATTGCATTATTTATCCGAAAGGATCTGGATGACGCTGACTTGCTGAGACAGGCTGATGTTGCGATGTATCAGGCCAAAGACGCGGGTAGAAATTCGATTCGTTTTTTTCAAGGTACCAACAAAGTGTGAACGGCTTCTATCGGTCCAGACTGTATAGAAACGCTGACCAAAATCTCTAGTTGTTGGCGCCAACATACGCTCAAGAAGTTGGAATTCGCACCGATAATATTTGGGTGGGCCGGGCTCGGCAAGGCGAAAAGGTGCCTGTGCATTTGTGACACTGACTTTTGACTGGTGACGATTGGATCCTTGCGTTGGTGGCAGTGAGCGGGCGTCAATCCGCAGACCAGCGCAGCATCGCTTTTCATTTAGAACTTTGATCAAGGCATACGATTCAATGAATACAACAATACAGGAAATCGACGAGCGCACGAACCTGGCGGGCAACAGCATGTTCGAGTTGCTGCTTTTTCGCTTGGGCAAAGCGCGCGGAACACAGCGGCGTGAGTGGTTCGGGATCAATGTCTTCAAGGTGCGCGAAATCCTGGTGATGCCGCCGATTACCACGATAGCGGGTACGGCCCCTGTTGTCATGGGCGTGGCCAACATTCGCGGCGAGATGATATCGGTGATTGACCTGCCCGCCGTGGTGGGATGTGTTCCGGAAAATGGCCTGGGCATTCTCATCGTGACAGAATTTGCGCGGACCACCCAGGCTTTTGCGGTCGAGGAGGTCAACGAGATCGTGCGACTCGAATGGAAGCAAGTGCTCTCCGCCGAGGGTTCCGGCGGCGCCCTGGTGACCAGCTTCGCGCGGCTGGATGCGGATGCGGACACCAACCGTCTTGCAGTGGTGCTGGACGTCGAACAAATTCTGCGCGATGTATTTCCAATGCAACATCAGGCGATCCCGGAAGGCAGCGTCGTATCCGGGCTTGCGCTACCGCCCGGAACGGTCATTCTTGCCGCGGACGATTCGGGCGTGGCCCGGATGATGATTGAACAGGGTCTCAAGGCCATGGGTGTGCCCTACATCATGACCAAGACGGGCAAGGAAGCCTGGGACCGCCTACAGGCGATCTCGACCGCCGCTTTGGCCGAAGGCAAGACGGTCCACGACAAAGTGGCGCTGGTTTTGACCGATCTTGAGATGCCGGAGATGGATGGCTTTACCCTCACGCGCAATATCAAACAGGATACGCGCTTCAAATCGATACCAGTCATCATCCATTCGTCCCTCACTGGAGCGACCAATGAAGCACACGTTAAAAGCGTCGGCGCCGACGCCTATGTCGCCAAGTTTGTGGCAGAGGAGCTGGGCTCCGTGATCAGCAAGGTTCTCTTTGAAAAATCTCGCCATCGACCGGTAGCCGCCCCCTCCCAGAATTGACCCGCCATGAAACCGGAGGCCCTATGAGCAGCGTGAACGAACTTGTCAAGGATATACGCGGCCTGGTGACGCTGCCGCATGTCTATATCCAGATCGGCCGGTTGGTCGACGATCCAAAGAGCTCCTCGCTGGACATTGCCAAAGCGGCCAGCCAGGATCCTTCCTTCACACTGCGCCTGCTGCGGGTCGCAAACAGCGCCCTTTACCGCTTTCCGTCGGCGGTGGAAACGGTCGCGAAGGCGGTCTCGATCATTGGCACGGCGCAGATTCGCAATCTCGCGCTGTCGATGTCGGTGGCCAGCAGTTTTGAAGGATTGCCCAATGAGTTGGTGTCGATGGACAATTTCTGGAGGCATAGCCTGCTTTGCGCCCTGACGGCGCGCCACCTGGCGAAACTGGTTGGCCGCTGTGACCCGGACGCACTTTTTACCGCAGGCCTGCTGCACGACATCGGTGAACTCATCATCTTCAACCGCCTGCCCGAGCAGGCCAAGGAAGCCCTGCTGATGGTGCTCGACGGCGACGAGGAAGTCCAGGTGCATCAGGCCGAGCAGAAAGTGTTCGGGTTCGATCACAGCGAAGTAGGCGGCGAACTCGCCAGGGAATGGCACCTTCCCCCCTTGCTTGAAGAATGCATCGCCCATCATCACGACATCGCCAGCAGTGTGCGCTACCGCCGCGAGGTGGCGCTGGTCCATCTGGCCAACGTCATCGCTGTAATGGCCGAGCTTGACAGCCTCAACCCGCTCGATGTTTCGCCCTTCGATCCCGAAGCCTGGGAACTCACCGGGCTGACGCAAGACTGCGTCGAGCCCGCTGTGCGCGAGGCGCAGGCCGGGATCATCGAAGTCGAGCGACTGTTCACGGGCAAGCAGTAGCCGCCTTCGATACCCTCAATTTCGAGCCCCGCATGCGACTTCCCCTTCCTCCGGCACTTCCAGGATTCGAACATGTGCGGCGAACCTGGAACGAGAGTCAAGAGTTCTATTCGGCTCGCATCCTCCCCGGTGAATACTATGTGACTAAATCCAATGAGGCGGTCTCGACGACGCTTGGATCATGTATTTCGGCTTGTATTCGCGACCGGGTTTCCGGCATCGGTGGAATGAATCATTTCATGCTCCCCGCTTCGGCGGGCGCCGAGTCCGATTCATGGAAGGCAGCCGGGCTTGGCGCCGGAACGCGCTACGGTAATTTCGCCATGGAACACCTGATCAATGGCATCTTGCGAAATGGCGGTCTGCGGCAAAACCTGGAAGTCAAGATATTCGGCGGCGGCCGCATCCTTGCCAACATGACCGATGTCGGCATGCGCAATATTGTTTTCGTGCGGGAATACCTCAAGACCGAACATCTGCGACTGGTGGCCGAGGATGTGGGCGATGCCTATCCGAGAATGGTGATGTATTTCCCTATCACCGGCAAAGCCCGGGTAAAGCGGCTCCGTTCGCTGCACAACAATGTCATCACCATTCAGGAAAATCGCTACGTTGAGAGCGTGGCCGAAAAACCAGTGGCAGGAGATATCGAACTGTTCTAAACGTGCAATATGGGTCCACCGAATACTTACGAACAGTCGGTGCGATATCAGCTGTTTTTGACGCCTGGACGTGCCAAAATCGAATAGACTAGTTGCATTAAGCTCGCACCATGGCCTGAGGGCTTTAGATCCCCAAGTGCTCCTGGCCAGGACAGCACCATGCGCTACATACTTGTCGTTGACGATAATTCTGATATCCGCCGTTTGCTCGGCACAACTTTGGTCAATCAGTACCAAGTTATAGAAGCGGATAACGGCGTGGCGGCGCTCTACGCCATCCGCAAATTCCATCCTGCGGCGGTCCTGCTTGACGTGATGATGCCGGGCGAGATCGACGGCCTTTTGGTGCTCGATGCAATCAAGTCCGACCCCAAGGCGCGTGACATCCCGGTAGCCATGATCACAGCGCGCGGCCAACAGGCCGACCGTGACGAGGCAAAGCGACGCGGCGCGGACGCTTATTTTGTCAAACCCTTTAGCCCGCAGCAGGTGAGTTCGTGGATTCGGGACCGTGCCCAGTGAACCTTGGCGCGCCAGCGCGTCTGCATAGCTCAAGTGATTGATCCTCCCTACGCCACACTGACAGTGACCGAGTTGGAGCGGTTGGCACGTGGAAGCTCTGCACACAAACCAGATGCACGAGCTCGCTTCGAACTGGGACATCGCTACGCCACGGGAACAGGTGTAGCCAAAGACTTAGGGCGGGCCGCGCACTGGTTTGCCCAAGCGGCTGACATTGGGCACCTTGATGCGCAACGCAACCTGGCCTTTGCCTATTTGAAGGGCAGGGGCGTCGAGAAGGATACGGTCCAAGGTATCAGGCGACTGAGTGATGCCGCCGCGCGCGGCGACGCGCCTGCGTGCCGGCAGCTTGGCTACCATTACGCGACTGGCACCGGCATTGGCAAGGATGAGAACGAAGCGGTGCGCTGGTTTCGCAAGGCCGCAGAGCAGGGCGATGCCTTTGCCCAGTACAACCTTGGATTTGCCTATGACAACGGGCGCGGAATTCCAATTGATCCGATGCTGGCAATTTACTGGTATCAGCGTGCGGCCGAGCTGAACATGGCCGATGCCCAATGTGCTCTGGGGCTTATCTATGAGGGCGGCTTGGGCGTGCCGGTGGACCTCCCAAGGAGTGTGCAATGGAACCGGCTAGCGGCTCAGCAGAACCATGCCGAGGCTTGCAGCAACCTGGGCTGGCTGTATGAGAATGGTTTGGGCGTGACCCAAGACCTGGAACAGGCCGAACACTGGTACTCAATCGCGGCGCGCCAGGAGTTTGCCGAGGCTAAAGCGCGATTGACCCGAATGCACCAGCGGCCTGTGCATCCGGCGGGTACCGTTTCGTCCGAGATATCCGCTAGCCGCCTCAGGTTGGCGGAAGAGACTGTGGGCAAGGTACCATCCATGGCACCATCCATGGCAGAGTTTCTGGAGCAAGCATTTTCTGGCCTGATCGGGCTTGAGAGGGTGCGCGACGAAGTCCTGCGCCAGGCAAGCTACATCGGCGTGCAAAAGATGCGTGCACAACAGGGTCTAAAGGTGCCCAGGTGGCCGTCGCGTCATCTGGTTTTTATGGGCAATCCGGGAACTGGAAAAACGACGGTAGCCCGTATCATCGTCGGCATGTATCAGCGTCTGGGCATTCTCAAAAGTGACAAGATCGTTGAGACTGATCGCGCCGGATTGGTTGCCCCCTACATCGGCCAGTCGGCGCTTAAGACCCAGAGCTTGGTGAAGTCGGCTCTGGGCGGCGTCTTATTCATTGATGAAGCCTATGCGCTGGCGCGTTCCGGAGCGCAAGACTTTGGCCATGAAGCCATAGAAACACTGCTCAAGATGATGGAAGACCACCGCGACGAACTGGTGGTAATTGTGGCCGGTTACAGCACCGAGATGGAAAGCTTTCTTGAATCCAATCCGGGTCTGGCATCGCGCTTTAACCGGTACTTGCACTTTCCGGACTACACCCCGGCTGAGCTGTTGCAGATCTTGCAGAATTTTTGCAGCACACAGTCTTACGCATTGGATACTGATGTGAATGCGGGCCTGCAAATTGTGTTTGACCGCGAGATCAAAGGGCAGCGTGGTCACTTCGGCAATGCCCGTTATGTTCGAAATTTGTTTGAAAAAATGATAGAGGCGCAGGCGCTACGGATCTGCAAACTTACAACCGCTTCCAACGTGGATTTGCAGAATATTCTGCGCGTTGATGTGGAGTCCGCCCTCGGCAACGTTTTACCAGAGACCGAAGGCAGCGCCATCAGCTATGAGCGCGCGCTGGCCCGGCTCGATGCCTTGGTCGGACTGCGCCAGGTCAAGCAACAGGTGCGACGCCTACTGGCCTTTATGCGCACCCAACACGCGCGGGCTGAGGCCGGCAACAAGGCGGCGCAGGGATTTTCACAGCATCTTGTCTTCACCGGAAACCCCGGCACCGGAAAAACCGTTGTGGCCCGCATTCTGGCCGACCTCTACTTCAGCCTTGGCATCATTCCCTCCAACCGCATGGTGGAAGTTGATCGTTCCGGCTTGGTGGCAGGCTATGTCGGCCAGTCCGCCCTCAAGACCCAGGCGGTAGTGCAATCAGCCCTGGGCGGTGTGCTGTTTATAGACGAAGCCTATGCCCTGAGTGATAGCGATGGCGCAGCGGGCTTTGGATCGGAGGTGGTGGATACCTTGCTCAAGGCAATGGAAGACCAGCGTGCGCAACTCGTCGTGATTGTGGCGGGGTACACCGCACCTATGCAGGTCTTTATCCAGAGCAACCCGGGTTTGCACTCGCGCTTTAACCATTACATCGCATTTGAGGACTATTCCCCGCAAGAATTACTAGACATTTTTTCGGTATTCTGCCGGGAATCAGAATACATGCTGGATGATTCTGCGCGCGCGCCGTTACTGCGGGCCTTTGAGCAACTTTTCAGCACTGGAGCCACCGAGTCAAACGGGCGCTTTGTTCGCAACGTATTCGAGCGCGCCATTGAAGTGCAGTCGTACCGCCTGTCCGCGCAGGGTGGAGTTCCGGGCAGTGACATGAACCTGCTGCTCGACACGGACATTTTGCAGGCACTGCAAGAGGTGCAAGCAGAACGGTTGTAGTCGGCCATGGAAAACCCCTGCAACTCGCATAAAAAATAACTTTCTTGTGTAAATCGTGTGCGCTAAATCTTACGGAAAACGTTAATGGCGGAGATATTTTCTGAGTTATTTTGGTATGCAAGCCGTTGACTTCTTCCGCAGCCGAATTGACGCCATGATCAATTTGAACGATCCCTTGGCAGTTCTGGCTAGTCGGCCGCCCTGGAGTCAGATCGAAGCGGTCTTTAATGGGCGTGCATGACGTGAGGATTGGCAATGCGCCACTTCGGGTGTGGTAACGCGAGGATTTGATTGCAAGGGCGGATCGCTCTTTGTAAATGAACCGGAGTTGGACTAACTTTGAGGTTCGTCAGGTGAATCTGTGGGTAGTTTTCGGTGGATTTGATCCGTCACTAATCCTTTGCAGCAGTTCAGATGTCGCGTCCGCCGTCGACCAGGCACCTGCCCACAGGACAAGCCTGTGTACAGCCACCGCACGGTGCGTGACTTGCCCACCGCTCCCCGACATGAAGCCTTCGGCCTGACGCGGTGGAGCAGCAACGACAGCAGTTTGTCGCCATCGATTTGGTCAGTCTTGGCGCGCCTGGCATGTCGGTTCACTTCAATGCTGGATGAGCCGACCACGATATTGTCGATGCCGTGCTCAACCAGCCAGCTCTGTAACCACCAGCCGTCGCGTCCGGCTTCGTAACAGGAATGAACCTTGGCCGCGGGGTCGAGCTTGCAACGCTCCTTGGCCTTGGCTATGCATTGCATAGCAGCATCCGTGTCACCGGCGTCAACGCTGTATCGGCTCGGACTGCGCCGGCCATCACTCAGTGTCAGCTGCCATTTCTTGTCACTGAACTCAAAGCTCATGTACAAGTCAGTTGGGGTCACCGTGCCTTGGCCTTGCAGGACTATCTGGGTAGTAGACATTTCAGTTCTCCTTTGCAACGAAGTTTGAAGTCCTCTTTTTTAGCTCAATCAGTTTCGATTGAGTAGTGCCCCATAGCATCTCCAGAGAAAGTTGGCTGGCTCTTAAAAACACATTTCCTGTCAGTCACCCAGCCGTATTACGTTCTCCAAACCCGTCATCCGGCGCGCCTTGATCGGGTTACGCCATACAGCACTAACGTTCGCACCCGTGGCACGCGCAAATCACTCTACCAAGCGGCGCAATTGGTGGTGTACCTACAAGGCAGGGACTTGCTGCGGGATTGTGAGGGTTTTTACGTGGACTGACGGTTGATCAAGGGTGCGATACTAGCCCTGAGGTGTTTGAAATCCCTGTCCGTTTTCGACTTAGCAATCATGGGTTCCAGAAATCACCGTGTCCGCCGCAGCCAAACTCACGCCACCCGCTGACCCGCAATCGTCGCGCGAGCGGGTGCTTTCCCGCTTGTCGTCAAAAGGGGATTTGCCGGCGTTGAGTCTGGCCGTTTCCAACACGGTGCGCGGCTCCTTCTCGGAAACGGAAGGACTCCAGACGATGGCAAACACCATCCTCTCGGACGTCTCCCTGACACAACGCATTTTGCGTATTGCGAATGGCACAGCTTACCGTTTGCCAGGTGCAGCGCCGTGCACACTTGTCTCCAAGGCCGTCATGCTGATAGGCCTCTCGAACGTCCGGGCGATTGCGCTGTCGGCAACCCTGCTGGAGAGGATAAAGGATAAGGAGCAGGCGTCGCACTTGAAGCTGGAGTTTGCCAAATCATTCCTGGCGAGCGTCATGGCGCGTGAGATGGCCAAGGGTAATCCCAAGGCCAGCCGCGAGTGCCTGTCCATCGCGGCGCTGTTCAAGGACCTTGGACGCCTGCTCATCGTTTCGCACGACTTTGAGCAATTCAAGGCCATCCGCGACCTGGCGCTGGCTGAGGACATTTCCGAGGAAGTTGCCGCCAGCCGACTCATGGGAACCGGATTCGATGCCATAGGCGAAACCATGATGCGCGAGTGGCACCTGCCAGAGAGCATCATTTCTGCGACGCGAAGTGCTTCCGCCGCGCCCACTGGCAAAGGCGGTCAATCGACAGAAGACTGGATGCGCGGTGCTGTGGCCTTGGCAACGGAAACCGCTAGCGCTCTCACAGAAACTGCTGGCGCCGCAAGGGAACGGGCGTTTTCCATAGTTCTGGCCAAGCACGGCAACACGGTGTCGGTAGACCGCGGCCAGCTTGATGATTTGCTATCAATCGCTGGCAAGGAGTCCCTCGACCTGGCGCATGGCCTTGGCTTGCCTGTTCTTGTTTCGGACGCAAGGGACGCAGAGGACGAAGCGGCTGCCAAGGTCGCCGCTCAAGAGCTGGCGGCCCTCGCGGTTGAGAACCTGAGCAATGAAACTGACGGGGACGGGGTTTTGCCTCAGGGCGCAGTTCTGACGGAATTTGTGGCCCCAGATGATGCCGCTGGCGAAGCCACCGACAGTGCCTCCCCGGTCGTTGCACTCATACCAATCCGTCAAACTTCTCATGCCATACTCTTGGCGGGTATCCAGGAAGCAACTCGTACGCTGGTGAGCGAGAACGCAACGCTGCGCGATGTGGTGACGCTGGTGCTGGAAGCGCTGTTCCGAGGTCTTCACTACGACAGGGTGCTGGTATGCCTTAAGAATCCCGGCAAAGGTGTGTATGAGACCAAAGTGGCGCTCGGGGAGGGTCGAGCGAGCCTGATGACAGGATTCAGGCTTCCGTGCGAATACACCGCCGACCTGTTCCATATTGCCTTATCAAAAAACGTGGACGTCCAGATCAAGAATGCCAGTGAACCCGGCATCTGGACGAAGCTCCCGAGTTGGCATCACGCCTTGCTGCCGAAGACGCGCAGTTTCCTCCTGCTGCCGTTGGTGCTGAACGGAAAGATACTTGGGTTCTTCTATGGCGATCGGGATGCCACGGACGAGCACACAATCACCAAGGATGAGCTAGACTTGGTGAAGGCGCTGAAGAATCAGGTACTGCTGGCGGTTAAAGCGCTGCGCTGACGCTAGCCGTAGAGGGAAGCAATTATTGAAACTGAGCTTCCGGTAACCTGCCCTTGGCGACCGAGGGGTTACGCTGCTTATGGAAATATTTCCATAATGCAACCCGGTCAGACGATGGCGGCCTCCAAAAGTTCGCCCTAAACTAAACACACGCGTATCGTCCTCGTTGGCCTCAAGTAAGCGGCTTGCGCCGGAATACATAAACGGCAGATTCCAGTTCGGGGGGCAACACCAGGGTGCCAAGCTCCTTATCTTCTTGAAGGTCAAAAGCGGATTGGAGTCTGTAGTCTTTCCAGTTGCCGAATGCAATCTGGTGACGGCTGCCGATGACGATATACATTTGCACGCTGGGCGTATCAAATACGGCGCGCTCAAAGTCATTCTGCGATGGCGGCCACGAACAGATAACCACCTCTGGAGCATAGGTTGTCAGAGCCTTACGGGCGTCCAGCTTGATGACCCACTCCGGGTACTTCACGGCAGTGTTCCAGCCATGATTATCCGTGGCGGTTAGCTGGACACCCCTGTGTTTCAAGAACCGCGTCAGCGTCCCGTCTCCCGCTCCGATTTCCAGGCAACTTCTGGAAGAAATCATTGCGGCTAGCGCCTCGATCAGTGCGCCCGAATAGAAACAATAGATTCCCCTGGGCTGCACCAGTGGCATGAGCCGCTTCTTTTGCCAGACCAGTGGCCAGAACAGGCGGAACCAGAACAGGGAAACTGGTTTTCGCTCCAACCCTCTCGCAAACAGCAGTTTCTGGGCGATGTAGCCGTTGAGCAGATTGAACCGCAGCTTCCCCTTTGTTGCTCCCGCATCTGCGGCCAGTGTGGACAGGCAGAGTTTCTTGACGGACTCGTGCGCCATGCGGCTACGGACAAATTGCGACAGAGCGGCTGCCATGACTCTTTGCCGGTTCCTGGAATAAGGTTGAGCCAACGCTGCTGGGACGGATAAGCGCTCCAGATAGGTCTTCAATTCTTCCGCGACTCCGCGCTCAACAATGGCGGATATATCCTTTTGCACGGTTGCCCATTCGCCCGGAAACCTTGCGCAAAGCTCATCCAGCGAGGGGCTCGTTTTCAGCCACTCCAGTGTTATTGCGTAACTCTCTTGCTTCATGAAGACACTTTTTGACATTGCGCTAGGCGGAATTCTTCCGAAGTGGAACGCGGGTTGAAGACTGATGCAACTTCGTGCGGGGTTCTAGAGCTCAAATGTTCTTGGGGTCGATGACTCAATTGGCCTTTGATGATTTTAAGTTCCTCATCTGTGACTGCGTCCAAAAGAGACTACTCATCCATCGAGTCGGAAATGCCGCCAAGCCACGTATCCGTTCCCACACTGGTCAGCATGTGAGGTTTCATGCGACAACCCACCACCTGGCGACTGAACAGGTCGATCACCGCCGTCAAGTACAACCAGCATTCGTCGGTGGCGATGTGGGTGGTGTCGCTGGTCCAATAGCAAAGTCTGCTGATTCTTTGATTTAACGCAACATTTGTCTTTGTAACGGCTTGCGCTAGTGAGTTACAAGCTGTAATTTGACTCTGGGATGTGCTGAACTTCGCCCAATGCTTAAATCAGCCTCCTTTCCCCGCATCTCATCAGGAGGTCTTATGTTGACTTTACATTTGCCAAGAGATATTCAGCGAGTCAGAGAGAGCTTCAAGGGCACCGATCCGGCGGCATTGATCGTCTTCGCGGTGGCGACCGGCCTATTGGCTGTGATCCTTGTGGCGATCTATTTTCGTTGATCTGGTTTGACTGTGAGGGTCATGCCGCATAAAGCGGGAAGGCCTGCAACGCTAACAGTTGCGACGAGCAGCGGAATTCTCCACTGCGGAACCTGAAGCTCTAAAGCCCCCTGCGAATTGCGTTGCCGGGCGCTCCATATCAGCCAGTATCGTTAACCAACGCCTGTGGTTCGGCTGTAGTTGTGATGCTCCCGACCCTGAACCAATTTCAGTCAAACACCGGTGATTCAACACCCAGAACCTTGTGCAGCTTTGGACTGGTGGTGGTGTACTGCAAGAAGACTTTTTTCTCGGGTGAAATAATAGGCATCGCACCAAATGCGGCCAAAGCGCATTCGTGGAAGCCACTCAAAATCAGTTTCTTCTTTCCAGGGTAGATGTTGATATCTCCGACGGCAAAAATACCCGGTTCACTGGTGGAAAATTTCTCAGTATCGACTTTAAGCTGTTTGCGTTCAATGTCCAGCCCCCATTCCGCGATTGGCCCCAGCTTGGGCGACAGGCCGAAGAACACCAGGAGAATGTCCAATGGAACGACCCGCGTGATGCCGTCGGCTCCGGTGACTTTGACGCCCGTGAGCAGACTGTCCTTTTCCTCGTAGCCGGTGACCTGACCGACAATGAATTGCATCTCCAGCGCCTCGCACAACTCTTTCATCTTGGCCACGTTGGCAGGGGCCGCCTTAAAGCCGTCGCGACGATGGATCAGGATGACACTTGCAGCTTTGTGCGGGCTATCTTTGACAAACTCCAGTGCCCAGTCGAGTGCCGAATCGCCGCCGCCGATAATCACCAGGTTCTTGCCCGCGAAATCTGCCGGGTTGCGCACGCGGTAGAAAAGTTGTGAGTCGTCAAAAGCTTCCAGTCCATCGACCTTCAGAGTGCGCGGCTGGAACGCGCCTACACCGGCGGCAATGAAGATAGTCTTGGCAAGAAAGCGTGTGCCTTTGGAAGTTTCCACAAAGAAACGACCATCGGCTTGCTTCTCGACAACCGTAACTTCCTGCCCGTAGTGAAACGTGGCGCCAAAGGGTTTGATCTGCTTGAGCAAGTTGTCAGTGAGTTCCTGCCCGGTGCATACCGGTACCGCTGGAATATCGTAGATGGGTTTGTCGGGATATAGCTCGACGCATTGTCCACCCGGGTAGGCCAGAGAGTCCACAACATGGGCCTTGATTTCCAGCAGGCCGAGCTCGAATACTTGAAATAGCCCGACAGGGCCGGCACCAACGATCACAGCGTCAGTTTCTAGGGGGTCTTGATGGTTGCGCACAGAGGGTTCAATTTTCGGGGGTCAAAGGGAACTGAGTTCAGCGGATCAGAAACGGTAGCTTGCCGGTTTTGTCTTTCCAATCATCAGCGTCAGGCAATGGTGCTTTGCGTTTGGTAATGCCTTTCCAACTGGGCAACTTGGCCAGATCAGCGTTGAGCTTCGTCATGTGCTGCTGGTCGGCCGGCACATCTTCTTCCGCATAAATGGCGTTCACTGGGCACTCGGGAATACACACTGCGCAGTCAATGCATTCATCAGGATCGATGGTCAAGAAGTTGGGGCCTTCGCGGAAGCAGTCAACAGGACAAACGTCAACGCAATCGGTGTATTTGCATTTGATACAGGCTTCGGTGACGGTATGTGTCATTTTGGGGCTCAGGCGACGAATGGGTGAAAACCCGACATTTTAATTGATCAGAACGGCGCCAGCGGTTTTGTGTGAAGCAGTATCCACCAAAACCAGTGACCCCAGCACCCGCGAGTGGCTGTAAGGCAGTGTGGAAATCGGTTCTTGTAGCGTCAGTTCAACGTGACCAATGGCATTGGCATCCAGCTGAGTTGCCTCTTTCTCTGCCAGGGTATTGATGTCGAGTTGATGAACAATCCGTTTGATTTTGGCCTTGACCCACCGGTGCCCATGCAGTGCCCAGTAGACGCGGCCTGCTACCAGGGGCTGGTCGTCCATCCAGGCGATGGTGGTTTTGAGTTCATGGCTTGGCTCGTAGGTAGCCACCGCCAGCAACCAGTCGCCGCGTGAGACATCGACTTCGCGGTCGAGCGCAATGCCAGCGCTATGCCCGGCCTGCACCGATCCGGGTTGGCGCGTGTGCCCCAACACTTGGGCGATGGTGGCCGTCTGGCCGCCGGGCAGAACGCAGACTCGTTGTCCCACTCGGACGCCGCCGGTGGCCACTCGACCCCAAAAAATGCGGCGTCCTTGGCTCGTGTCACTGGATGATGAAAATTTTTCAACCCACTGCACCGGGAAGGAAAATGGTGTTTCAGCCTCAGCCGGGGTGGTGGGCAATTGCTCCAGAATTTGCAGCAAACTGGGGCCAAGGTAGCCGCACCAGCCGACAACCGGTTCCACCACGTTGTGTCCTTTGAGGGCCGAGATGGGCACAATGGCCGCCACTTCAATATTGGCCGCATGGGCAAAGGCTTCAAGGGAACGACGGATGTTGGCAAATGCCGGTGTCGCCTGTTCTTCGAGTGCATCCAGTTTATTGACAGCGAACACGATGGACGGTACACGCAACAAGTTCACCAGCAGTGAATGACGACGGGTTTGCGCTAACAGTTCCGGTAAATTGGTTTGCCATTGAAGCTTGGTGGCATCCACCAATACAACGGCGGCATCAGCACTGGACGCTGCAGTCACCATGTTGCGGGTGTATTGCTCGTGGCCTGGCGCATCACCAATGATGAATTTGCGTTGTGCCGTGTTGAAGTAGCGGTAGGCCACATCAATCGTGATGCCTTGCTCGCGCTCGGCAGAAAGGCCATCGGTAAATAGCGCCAGATCGGCCTCACCACTTTTTGAAACGTTGGCCAGTTGGTCCAGCAATACCGAGCGGCTATCGATCAACAGGCGGCCAATCAATGTACTTTTGCCATCATCCACCGAGCCGCAGGTGATGAATTTCAATGCGGCTCCGGTGTCATTGTGACCACTGGCTACGCTTGTCGGTGCGTGATCAGCACTAGAAGTTGCAGCATCCATCAGAAGTACCCATCTTTTTTGCGCTTCTCCATCGAAGCCTCGGAGGTTTTGTCGTCCATACGGGTGGCGCCGCGCTCGCTGACATCGGCGGCCAGCGTTTCGATCACGATGTCGGCGGCGCAGGCGGCGACGCTATCTACCGGGCAGGTGCAGGTGATGTCACCCACGGTGCGAAAACGCACGTCACGGGATTCGACGGTTTCGTCGGTGCGTGCTGGGGTCAGGTCCGTTACCGGCACCAGCAGACCTTTGCGTTGCACCACGTCACGCTTGTGGGAGTAATAGAGTGACGGCAGAGCAACTTTTTCGCGATCAATGTACTGCCAAACGTCCAGTTCGGTCCAGTTGGAGATCGGGAACACGCGGAAGTGTTCACCGGGCTGCAGTCGGGTGTTGAACAGGGTCCACAGCTCAGGGCGCTGGGCTTTGGGTTGCCATTGGCCAAAACTGTCGCGGTGCGAGAAGATGCGCTCTTTGGCGCGCGCCTTCTCCTCGTCGCGGCGAGCGCCGCCAATCAGAGCGTCAAAGCGGAATTCATCAATCGCTTCGAGCAGTGTGACGGACTGGTGCACGTTACGCGACTCGCCCGGATGGGCCAGTCGGACGGTGCCGCGTTTCATGGAGTCTTCGACGCTGCGCACAATCAGCTCGGCCTGCAGCTCTTTGGCACGTGAATCACGAAAATCGGTCACTTCATGGAAGTTGTGGCCGGTATCGATCATCAATAACGGATAAGGAATACGGCCAACGCCAAATGCTTTTTCAGCGCATTTGAGCATCACCAGCGAGTCCTTGCCACCTGAGAACAGCAGCGTCGGCCGCTCGAACGCGGCTGCCACTTCGCGCAGGATAAAGATGGTTTCCTCTTCCAGCGCATCGAGATGCGTGTTGCTCAAATGGTCGGGCCGATGGTGCTGGGAAGAGTGCATGGGGGCTAGCAATTCGGGAAGGGTTCGGGCATTCATGCGGGTGCTTTCGAGAGCAAATTGGAGGAGGCGACGTGCAGACCACATTCTTTGGCCGATTCGTCTTCCCACCACCAGCGACCGGCGCGAAAGTCTTCGCCCACGCTGATGGCCCGGGTGCAGGGGGCACAGCCGATACTGGGGAAAAATTGGTCATGCAGCGGGTTGTAGTCAATTTTGTTGAGGGCGATGAAATGCCAGACATCACCCCAGGTCCAATTGGCCAACGGGTTGATTTTGACACGTGCTTTGTCGCTGCTGTCGATAAGTGGCACTTCGGCCCGGGCACCGGACTGTTCCCGGCGCAGTCCGGTGATCCAGGCCGCCTTACCAGCCAGCGCTCGTGACAGCGGTTCCATTTTGCGAATCTGGCAGCAGGCCTTGCGTAACGTGATGCTCTTGTACATGGCGTCCTTGCCTTCGTGTTTGACGAATTCCACCACCGCCTCGTTTGCGGGAGTGAACACCTCGACTGTTGCGATTGAAGTGGCTCTGAGGCGAGTCAGCAAGTCAAGCGTTTCGGAATGCAGCATGCCAGTTTCCAGCACAAAAATGCCGATGTCGAGCTGCAAGCTATTGATCAGGTGACTGACCACCACATCTTCCGCGCCCAGACTGGACGCCTGGCTAATCCGGGCGGGCTCACCTGCGACCAGCGGCGCATAGTCACACGCGGCTTGCTGCAGTAATGCAGTGGTCTGCGCCAGTTTGGCTTCAAAGTCGGCAGAGGCACGGGCGCTAAGTTCAATGGCGCTCACGCGGCAACTCCCGAATTGACGGGCGATTCGGCGACCGCGAAATGGGGGGTGCTCAACACCGCGTCACCCTGGTAAAACGCCTGGTAATGATCCAGTTGGCGCTGTGCAACAGCCAGGTTTTGGTCTTCGCGTAACAGCGCCGCGTCAAACCCGCAGCGTTGCATTTGAAGCAATTGGTCAATCAGAACGTTGCCAGTGGCGCGAATTTCTCCTTTGAAACCGAGACGCCTACGCAGCAAAAAGGCTTGACTGAAAGCGCGACCATCGGTGAATTTCGGAAAATTCAGGTCAATGCGTTCAACGCCATCAAGGTTCATTTTTCGGGGGTCTTCATTATTGGCCAAAGTGATGACATTCAAGGTGTCAGCCACCGCCGAATCAGCGTTGGCAACTACTAGTTTGAGAGTGTTTTGTGACATGGTCGATAGCGCTCAGTCGGTCAATGCATCAGCAGTTTTGAGGCGGATGTGATGGGCTTCATCAGGACTGCCGGTTTCATGGCGAACGCGATTCGCGGCATCGCGAAAAGGCGGCAGCCCGATGCGTCGCACGGCGCCGATAAAGGTCTCACCCGCCAGGCGTTGACTCTTGTAAGTTTCAAGCAGGGCCTCCACCACGTCGGCTACTTCAGACGCCGAAAACGAGGGGCCAATCACCTTGCCGGCTACGGATGAACCGCTTAACGTGGAGCCGTCGGAGCCACCCAGTGATACCTGGTACCACTCGCGTCCGTCTTTATCGACACCCAGGATACCGATATGACCACTGTGGTGGTGACCGCAGGAGTTGATGCAACCGCTGATGTGCAAATCAATCTCGCCCAAGTCATGCACTTCGTCCATGTCCTGGTAGCGCTCGGTAATGGCCTCGGCAATCGGGATCGAGCGGGCATTGGCCAGTGCACAAAAATCACCGCCTGGGCAGGCAATCATGTCGGTCAGCAACCGGACATTGGAACGGGCAAAACCAGCTTTGCAGGCAGCGCGCCACAGCTCGGGCAATTGCTCACTGAGGACCCAGGGTAGCAGCAGATTCTGGTCGTGCGTCACGCGTGCCTCTCCGGCTGAAAAATAGTCGGCCAGCTCGGCTGCGGTTTCCAACTGGTCAGCTGTGGCGTCACCCGGAGCGTAACCCAGGCGTTTGAATGACAGGGTCACGGCGCGCAGGTCAGGGTTCTTGTGGGGAGCGACGTTTTGCTTCAGCCAGCGGGTGTACTCTGTCACCTCATTTTCAGACCAGTTGGATGCCGGGACTTCAACGTCTGCTTGCACAGTCTTGTCAAGGGTAGGCGGTACAAAGGATGCCGTAACCCGGTCCAGCTCCTGCTGAGTGATGGTGTGCGGCGCGCCGTTCACGGCAATGATTTGCTGGTATTCAGACTCCACTTCATCAGTGAAGCGCTGGCCTTCGGCCTTGACCAGAATCTTGATGCGCGCCTTGTACATATTGTCGCGACGACCCCAGCGGTTATAGACGCGCACCAAGGCCTCCAGATAGTTCAGGATCTGGTGCCAGGGCAAAAATTCACGAATGGTGCTGGCAATCACCGGTGTGCGGCCCATACCGCCACCGACCAGCACTTTGAAGCCGACGGCTCCGCTGGCATCACGCTGCACGTGCAGGCCAACATCGTGCCAGGCAGTCGCGGCGCGGTCCTCGCGCGCACCCGAAACAGCGATCTTGAACTTGCGCGGCAGAAACGCAAATTCGGGGTGCAACGTGCTCCATTGACGCAGGATTTCACAGAACGGGCGTGGGTCCGCAATTTCGTCCACCGCAATGCCGGCGCGCTCGTCGCTGGTGATGTTGCGAATACAGTTGCCGCTGGTCTGGATGCCGTGCATGTTGACCGAGGCCAGCAAATCCATGACGTCGGCGCTCTTGTCCAGCGCAATCCAGTTGAACTGGACGTTCTGACGGGTGGTGAAGTGTCCATAGCCGGTCGGCAGCTTATGTGTGCCAAAACCAGCCTGCGTGCTTTGCGCTTTCTGGAATACCTGTTCGCTGGGCTGGTCGTACTCTCGTGCAATTCGGGCCAATGCGCGCAGCTGGTCGCTGCATAGCTCGCCATAAGGCACGGCGACCCGCAGCATCGGCGCGTAACGTTGCACGTACCAACCGTTTTGCAGCCGCAGCGGGCGGAAATCATCGTCGCTAAGCTGGCCGGACAGGTTTCGCTCCAACTGGTCGCGGTATTGCGCCGCGCGGCTGCGCACAAACTGGCGGTCAAATTCGGTGTATTGGTACATGGGGGTTACAGAGCAATCAATTTCACGCCGGCATAGGCCAGTAGCACGGAGAGAAGCGAGCGAATCACTCGTTCCGGGATGCGCGACATCAGGTGCGAGCCGACCCAGATGCCAGGCAGTGAGCCAGCCAGCAGCTTTGCCAACAAGGGCCAGTCCACCGATCCCAGCGAGGCGTGCCCCAGGCCAGCCACCAACGTGAGCGGCACGGCGTAGGCAATGTCGGCCGCCACAATGCGTGGCAATGGCAGCATAGGGTACAACAGCATCAATACGGTCACGCCGATCGCTCCGGCGCCAACGGACGTCAGCGTCACCAGCGCGCCAATGGCGGCGCCAAACAACAGTGGCAGGCTCCAGTGGCGCGGTGTGGCTGCCAAAGTTTCCTGACCCGCAAGCACCGAAGTCGGCGCTGTTTTGCCACGAATTGCTTTGTACAAGGTGGCGGCAGCAGTGAGAAGCAGGGCCAGGCCCAGGGTGGTGGTCATCAGGCTTTGCACTTTGACACTGGCAGCGCCCACCTGATCCAACAAAAACAGTGTGATCAGCGCAGCCGGAATACTGCCGGCCGAAAGATGGGCTACAACGCGCCAATCGACCCGGCCGGCGCGTGCCGATTTGATGGTGCCGCCCATCTTGGTGAAGGCCGCGAAAAGCAGGTCGGTACCCACTGCCATGTATGGCTTGATGCCAAAAAAGAAAATCAGGATCGGCGTCATCAGCGAGCCGCCGCCGACACCGGTGAGTCCGACCACTAGGCCAACGAAAAAACCTGCAAAGATAAACGCAAAGTCATGCATGGGAGCCGACTGTAACGACACATCTTTATGTTGTGAAATATATTTTTGTGTTGCCTATATGCAAATTTGGCATATAGACCGGCGAGGCATTCAATGGCTAAGCCAGTCCCCCATCAGAATTTCTTCAAACAGGGTTTTGCAGGCCTCTGCCCTTACTTGCATGCACGCCTGGGTCGAAGGCCTGTCGCTGTTCCAGCCCGCTTGCGGATAGTCGATAAAATCGCGTCGGTTCAGCATGGTCTGGCCCTGTGCCAGACCTTCAGTCGCCACGCGCACGATGCCATGCACGAGAGTGAACAATTCCGGCTGCACCAAATAGATGAAGGCCAGTACATCGTGCGCAAAGCAGCCTGGCTCAGAAGCCACGTGGGCGTATAGGCCCGTGTAAAAACGTGCATAGAACTCTACCGCATGCAGCAGTGTGTCGGTGGCGCGGTGCTGGTGATGGCTGGCGATGCGCGCGAACATGGACAGCGGCACGCGCACCTGATGGGTCACGTCCAGCCCGACCATGGTGAGTTTCCACGCAGCGCCGAATACGTGGTCCGCGGCGTGCGGGTCGTTCCAGATATTGGCCTCGGCCACCGGTGATACATTACCGGGCTCAATAACTGTGCCGCCCATGACGATGACTTCGCGCAACAACTGCGGCAGCCGGGGCTCGAGCATGAGGGCCTGGCTCAGGTTGCCCAGCGGAGCCACTGCTACCAACGTGATCTCGCCAGGCTGGGCACGCGCCATGTCGACAATGAACTGAGCCGCGGATCGAGCGTCCAGCTGGTTCGATACTGCAACACGAGAAGGCAGATTGCCCAGTCCATCGGCGCCATGAATATGTGCGGGAGGCGGTTGCGAGGGCTTGCGTAAAGGAGTTGCCGTGCCCTTTGTTACGGGGATGTTCCTGCCGGCCAAGGCGGTCAGGTACAAGGCGTTTATCGCCGCCTGTTCCACCGTAACGTTGCCAAAAGTGGTGGTGATTCCAACCAGCTCTATGGCCGGGTGGGCCATCGCAAAGTACAGTGCCATGGCGTCATCCACACCAGGGTCGGTGTCAAAAATGACTTTGTAGTGGCCTGCGCTCATGGGCGTTATCCAGTTGCAACGTTGAAGCCACAAAATTTCATGAGTTCTGCGTTTTGGGTATCAGTGGTATGGGCGTGACTGTCCAAAAATGCGGCGACTTCGTCTTGTGCCGGAATGCTGGACTGAGCACCGAGCCGGGTGCAGGCCAGGGAAGCTGCTGCGCTGGCAATTTGCAATGCCTGTGGCAGGCCTTCCTGTTTGCTCAATGCAGCGATCAGCACGCCGCAGAAAGTATCGCCAGCACCCGTGCTATCGATCGGAGTCACGTCGAACGCTGGTTGGAACAGAAAAACACCGTCGGAGCGCGCGCAACAACCGTGTTTCCCGAGGGTTACGATGACGCACGGTACTTCAATTAATGCCAGGCACTGGGCAATACTGTCAAAGGAATTGGCGACAATCGCCAGTTCACCCGCATTCACAATCAGAACATCAATCAGTGCCAGAAACTCTTGTGGCAGTGGTTGTGCCGGCGCCGCGTTGAGAACCACCGTAACGCCTCTGGCTCGTGCTGCCCGAGCGTAAGCGGCAACAACATCCAGCGGAATTTCGAGTTGCAGCAGTAAGTGCGTGAATCCTTCCAGTGGTGGCAAGTCGATCGGCCGCAGGCAGAGGTTGGCACCCGGTGCGACCGTGATCGCGTTTTCCGCAGCATCCGAGACACAGATGAAGGCGGTTCCGGTGGCCAGAGTCTTGCTGCGCACGATATGCATGTTCACCCCTGCCGCTTGCAAGGAGGCTTCCAGTGGTTGGGCAAAGGTGTCATTACCAAGCGCTAGCAGCAAATGAGTCGGTATGCCACCAGCGCGCGAGCAAGCCACTGCCTGATTGGCACCCTTGCCACCAGGAAATGTCTTGAAGTCCCATCCCAACACGGTTTCGCCGGGAGCCGGAATGCGGGGTGATCGAACGACAAAATCGAGATTGGCAGATCCGGCGACAAGAATCATGTTTGAAATAACTTAGGATACCTTGACAATCAAAGCGGGCTGGCACGATTATGGTCAACAAACAAATGTTGCGCTGCGCGGGCCTGCTAAAGTGCGAGACCCTGGAGGTTGTATGAAGATATTGATTGTTGGTCTATTGTCGTTGTCGGTTGTTGGCGCTTCGGCACAGATCCGCCCCATCAAAATTGGTGAAATCAACAGCTACTCCAGCATGCCGCAGTTCACCACGCCCTACCGTCAGGGCTGGCAATTGGCGGTTGAGGAAATAAATGATGCTGGTGGGCTGCTGGGGCGCCGGGTTGAGGTCATCGCACGCGACGATTCGGGCAAGCCGGAGGAAGCCTTGCGCCACGCTGTAGAGCTGACTTCAAGTGAAAGAGTAGACGTGCTGGCCGGCGGGTTTCTTTCCAACGTGGGGCTGGCGCTGGCCGATCACGCTGCCAAGAACAAGCGGCTGTTTATTGCCAGCGAACCCCTGACGGATGCGCTTGTTTGGGAGAAGGGGAATCGATATACCTTTCGCTTGCGCCCCAGCACTTACATGCAGGCGGCCATGTTGGTAGAGGAAGCCGTAAAGCTGCCCGCCAAGCGCTGGGCGACCATCGCACCCAACTACGAATATGGACAAAGCGCGGTGGCCAGCTTCAAAGAGCTACTTAAGGCCAAGCGGCCCGATGTTGAGTTCGTTGCGGAGCAATGGCCAGCTCTGGGTAAACTGGATGCCGGTACCACCTTGCAGGCGATCATGCAAGCCCGACCGGATGCAATTTTCAACGTCACCTTTGGCGCTGACCTGGCCAAGCTGGTGCGCGAGGGCAATCAACGCAATGTATTTCCAAAGATGCCGGTGGTCTCAATGCTGTCAGGGGAACCCGAGTACCTGGACGTACTCAAGGATGAAACACCCGTACTGACGGCTGGCGGTGGCTGGATTGTCACGGGTTATCCGTGGGATCAAATTGATACGCGTGAGCACGCTTCGTTCGCCAGCAACTACTACAAGAAATACAACGAGCATCCGAAAGTAGGCTCGGTGGTTGGTTATGCCACCATGCAGGCCATTTTTGCTGCTATTAAAAAGGCCAAAAGCACCGACAACGAGAAACTGGTGATCGCCATGCGTGGTCTCAAATTCAGCACGCCTTTTGGCCCCGCCGAGTTCCGAGCCATTGACCACCAGTCGACCATGGGCGCTTTTGTCGGCAAGCTCGATCAGCGCGCGGGCAAGGGCACCATGGTGCAATGGCACTATGCCGATGGCAAGACATATATGCCGCATGACGACTATGTGATGGCGCGCCGACCAGCTGCTGCCATAAAGTAGTTATGGCGGAATCTATGACTTGCGTGAACCTGCCACTTTGAAAGCGCTTCAATCATGGGTCTATGCGTTTATGTCAAAGTTGTAGGTTTCAACGATGTTGAGCGCCATGCTTTGAACACTTTATTCAAGCTGTCCCTTGGCCGACCCACCTCGTATGCATTGTGGACGCCCGAGGTGAACTTGAAACCGCATTTGCTTTTGATTGATCTTGATGCCTATGAAGCTGCGATGGAACTGGCTTCTCCGGGCATGAACCCCAATTTGAAAGTGATCAGTGTCGGACAGGGTGTGCCCGTCAATGCCTGGCGTACCTTTGAGCGACCTTTGAGTTGGCCCCGTGTCGTCGCTGCCATGGACGACTTGTTTGTCCCACATGAAAAGCCCGATGTCGGGTTTTATTCGACCGATTCGGAGGAGACGATAGGGGTGCCGCCAGGCTTTAAGGTTTCATTGTTGGTCAATCCGTCGCGTGAAGATCGGATGTATCTGCGGGCTCGCCTGGCGCTGGCCGGACACACCGACGTTGACGATATTGAAACCGGAGCTCAAGCGCTTGAATTGATAAAAAAACGCCGCTACGACCTGGTCATCGTCGGGCTGGATCTACCAGACATGGATGGCTGGTCCCTGATTCGACAGCTGATGATGCTGGAGCCAGCCATCGGCAGTGTGGTTGTGACCACCACCGACAAATCCTGGTACATGCGAGAGCAGGCTGAAGCGTCTGGTTGTCGCGGACTACTGGAAAAGCCTTTTGACCCTTTGCAGGTCGTTCAATTGCTACAAATGGTGTAGCTAAAGCGACACGCCGGCGCGGCGCAAATCGTTCAGTGATTGAGCCAGGCCTGATGCAACGGGCAAGGGTTCCGCACCCCAGAGGGCTGCCAGCAATTCCGCACAAAGTACCGAGAAACTCAAACCTCTTGATCCCATGCCGGCGCAAATCCACAAGCTTGGATAGTCGGCCAAGTACACCGGACCTACCAGGGGCAAGCGGTCGACCGTTACGCAGCGTGTGCCTTTCCAGGCGCTTATTTGCCCAGCAGCAAATTCTGGCGCGATGGTGGCACCCAGGATTGGTATCAACTTGTGCAAACGCGCCAGGTTGGAGGCGTGGTTTTCCTCGTCGGTTGCCGCTGGCTTGCTGCTTCGCTGGTAACTGGAGCCGACGTACCAGGCCGTACCACCCGCAGTCGGCACTTTGGGAATCACACTACCCGATCCATTGACGGGAAAAGGCGGGAAGGCATCGTCAGGCGCACTCTTGTGCATGGCCCACGATAGCTGCCCCGGTACCGAGTGCATGGCAGCAAGCAGTTTGACATTGATGCCCAGCGTGGGCCGGCTCGCCTGCATCGTTTCAAGCAGCGCAGGCGCGCCACTGGCGTTGGCAAACACTATCCTGTCAGCAGTTGCGAGCACTTCGCCCCGCGCGTTCAGCAATTCCCATTGATCGCCGCTGGGGCGAACTTGTTCCACTTTGGCATCGCCCTGAAAAGTGACGCCAGACTGTGCCAGCCAGGCTCGCACCAGTTGGACTGGTTTGAGCCATGCCGCTTGGGCGTGCCAGATGTCGGTTAGATGTAAGTCACCAGCAAAGCGGCGTTCCAGTACGCCGGTAGCTTCCCAGTCCTGCCCATGTTGCAGCAACTGCTGCGCCTGTTGCAGCATCAAGCGAACGCCGCTTCGTGACAGCCTTGAGATTGAGCAATCATCGGCCGATACATGCGGCACCACCAGTCCAACCGGAAGCCCTGACGCGCCTGTGGCGGGCGCCGCCCCCTGGTCAAGAACTTGCACTCTCCACCCGCGCCGGGCCAGCGCTGCAGCGACGCTGGCGCCGGCCAGTCCGGCTCCGACAACGACGCAGGTTCCTGCTGCTACTGCTGGTACGAGCGCCGGATGTCGCCTGTTTTTGATTTCCCAGCGGGGATTGAACCGGCCGATCAGGGCATCGCTTGTTGACTGTGTTTTGCCGGCGTGCATTTCGAATCCACACTGTGTCAGATCAGCGTGCAACTGAGGTGTATCCAATGCACTGACCACGCAAGTGCCGCGGCGACAGCATTTCGCGAGAGCCTTGACCGCCCACTTATCCCATTGGCCAAGCCCAGCAGGGTCGGTATTCAGGTAAACGGAGTCGGCCAGAAACTGTTGTTCTCGTAGCATGGGCATCAAATCACCCACACACAGGGTCAGTAAAACCTGGCCGTCGTCGAACGTCAGTCGGTGAAAACCGGGCAACAGTTCGAACCATTGGCGCACCAACTCATGGGCCAGCTCAATCAAGTCCGCAATGGGCGCCACACTGGACAGTATTTCGTCGACATGGGGGGGTGCCACGGTCAGTGACACATAGTGCAGCATGCGCGGCCGCAGTGGGTCGTCTTTCCAGGCGCGCCAGGTGCGCAGGAAATTGAGGCCGACGGAAAAATCGGTTTCCAGAACGCGCCATGCTTGCTGCTGGCTCCAAGCCTGCGGCAGTCCGCTACCGCGCAAGAAAGCGGCAGCAGGTACTGCGGGCATGTGTCGAGGCGCTAAGCGCCAGGCGGCACGTAACCTTGCGCGGCGTCGGCACCATCACCAAAAAAATGATTTTCCATCTGACGCGCCAGGTACTGACGGGCTCGCGCATCTGCCAAGTTCAGCCGGTTTTCGTTGACCAGCATGGTCTGATGTTTGAGCCACGCGGCCCAGGCTTCCTTGCTGACTTTTTCCCAGATGCGCTTGCCGAGCTCACCGGGATAGGGCGGAAAATCCAGGCCTTCAGCCTCTTTGCCGAGCTTGATGCAACTTACAGTGCGTGTCATTGGGAGCCTTTTCCAATTCTTATAAAGGAGCCCACTTTAGCAAGCTTTCAGTGGTCCTTGGCCACTGCGGTAAAATCAGGGTTATGGCAAAAGCTGACACCAAAACAAAAATGCTGGCCGACGGCCTGCGCTACAAATCCAAAGTATCGGGTTCTCCCTTCACGGCTGCAACGTCGTTTGGGGCAGCGACCATGTCGTGTTTTTTGTGTGGCAAGCATCGCGCCCGTTCGCAGATGGTCACCAGAAAGATACTCGGCAAATCACAGGCGGTATGTTCGCCGTCTTGCAAGGCTGCGGACGAAGCTGCAGCGGGTTGATTACCGGAAGCAATTCGGTATCCTGGCTGGTACAGGAACTTAATTCGTTAGACCTCCACCAACCATTGGACGCTTTGTCCAGTGGTTTTTTTCGTTGAAGGGTATCGATGATTTTCAAGACAATGACCAACCGGCTGGGCAACTCTCCCCGGTCCGTCTTCGCCTTGGTTAGCGTGCTGGGTATCGGTATGCTGGCTTTTGGCCAGTATCTGCAGCATGTGGTGGGACTGGAGCCCTGCCCGATGTGCATAGTGCAACGCTACGCGCTTGTTCTGGTAACCCTTGTTGCTGGTTTAACGGCTGTCAGCGTAAACACCAGGGCGCATATGGCCGGCGCGGTGCTGCTGCTGCCAATGGCCGGGTTCGGTGCCTACGTAGCGGCTCGGCAAAGCTGGCTGCAGTGGTACCCGCCAGAAGTGGTGAGTTGCGGGCGCGATTTTTATGGAATGATCGAAACTTTTCCCTTGCAGCGTGCCATCCCCATGATTTTCAAGGGCAGCGGCGACTGTAGCAAGATCGACTGGACATTTCTCGGCGGCTCTATCGCCAACTGGTCCTTTCTGTTTTTCGTTGCCTTTATGGCAGTGGCCCTCCTGCTGATCGGACGGCAAATCAAACGCTTCAGGTATTGACCAGTTTCTTCACCAACACCTGGCTCTTTCGATCCCAGTTGTATTTGCGCTTGCGTGCGTCAGGTAGCCAGTCGGGATCGACCAGCACAAAGCCGCGTTTCAAAAACCAGTGCGTGGTGCGGGTTGTGAGCACAAAAATGCTGTCCAATCCCGCCTCCCTGGCACGGTGTTCGACTCGCTTCAGGACGCGTTCACCGTCGCCTTGTCCCTGTACCTGAGGTGAAACGGTCAGTGCCGCCATTTCGCCGGTTCTAGCCTCCGGGTAAGGGTAAAGTGCCGCGCATGCAAAGATAACGCCGTCGTGCTCAATGACGGTGTAGATGCCGACATCACGCTCGATCTCGGTACGACCGCGCTTGATCAACGTGCCATCTTTCTCGAACGGTTCAATCAACTGCAAGATGCCACCCACATCCTCCACCGTAGCTTCGCGCAGACTTTCCAGTTTCTCGTCTACCACCATAGTGCCGATGCCGTCGTGAACGTACACCTCCAGCAGGATGGAACCATCGACCGCAAACGGGATGATGTGGCTGCGCTCGACGCCGTTCTTGCAAGCCTTGACACAGTGTTGCAGGTAAAACGCGGTGTCGCTGGGCTGGTTGGCTGTCGGCAACTCGGCCAACAGCTGCTCGGCGGCGGCCAATGGCAGCTCGGTATCAATCGGGTTGTCCTCGCTCTCGGGTTGCCCCGGATGGATGCGAATTCCTGGAATCTCCGTGACAAATATCAGCTTGTCCGCCTGCAAAGCCATCGCCACCGAGGTTGCAACTTCTTCCATGGTCAGGTTAAAGGCTTCGCCCGTCGGCGAAAAACCAACGGGCGACAACAGTACCATAGCGCCAAAATCCAGTATCCGCGTGATGCCTGCGGTATCTACCTTGCGCACCAGGCCCGAGTGTTGAAAATCGACCCCATCGACGATGCCCACCGGGCGCGCGGTAAGAAAGTTACCTGAGATCACCCGCACAGTCGAGCCGGCCATGGGCGTGTTGGGCAGGCCTTGGCTGAAGGCGGCCTCAATTTCATAACGCAGCTGGCCGGCGGCTTCTTGCGCACAGTCCAGCGACACCTCATCAGTGATCCGCATGCCGTGCGAATAACGCGGTGTATGACCTTTGGCCCTGAGCTGTTCACTGACTTGTGGTCGAAAACCATGAACCAGTACCACCTTCACACCCATGCTCTGGATCATCGCCAAGTCCTGCGCCAGATACTGCAACTTGCCGGCGGCGATGGCCTCGCCAGCAATGCCGACGACAAAGGTTTGGTTGCGAAATTTGTGGATGTAAGGCGCCACTGAACGGAACCACGGGACAAAGGTGAAATTGAAAACTGAGGACATACGAACAGGGTCCGGTATAAGTGCAAGGGCGGAGATAATCTCCGATTCTCTACGAAGTTATTGCCTTGACCGTTCAGCCCCTCCAAATCGAGTTCCCCGAAGCCCTGCCGGTGTCGGCTAAACGCGACGAGATCATGGCCGCGCTGCGGCAGCACCAGGTGATCATAGTTTGCGGCGAAACCGGTTCTGGCAAGACCACGCAGTTGCCCAAGATTGCGCTGGCCATGGGGCGTGGCCGGATGAATTACCCGCTTGTGAACCAGGACGGCTCCCCGGCCGGCAAGGGCAAGCTCATTGGTCACACCCAGCCGCGCCGGATTGCCGCCACCAGCGTCGCCAAACGCATTGCCGAGGAACTCAAGACGACGCTGGGTGATGTGGTGGGCTTCAAGGTGCGTTTTCAGGACCGCCTCAGCCGCGACACGTCGATCAAGCTGATGACCGACGGCATTTTGCTGGCCGAAACGCAAACCGATCCGCTACTCAAAGCCTACGACACGCTCATCATTGATGAGGCGCATGAGCGCAGTCTGAATATTGATTTCTTGTTGGGCTACCTGCGTCAAATTCTGCCGCGTCGACCGGATTTGAAGATTGTGGTGACTTCGGCAACGATCGATGCGCAGCGTTTTGCCGATCACTTTGCGTCCCGTAGCGGACCGGCTCCCGTCATCATGGTGTCAGGGCGCATGTTTCCGGTGGAGCAGCGTTACCGCCCCTTCGAAGAGTCACGCGACTATGACTTGAATTCGGCCATTGCTGACGGCGTTGACGAGTTGTGGCGCGACGTCCACAACAGCGGAGACATCCTGGTATTTTTGCCGGGCGAACGTGAAATCCGTGAGGCTGCGGACCATTTGCGCAAGCATCTGAGCCATCAACCCATGTTTCGCAATGCCGAGGTGTTGCCACTTTTTGCCCGCCTCTCGCAAGCGGAACAGGACCGCATTTTTGACAATCACAGCGCACGGCGCATTGTGCTTGCCACCAATGTGGCCGAGACTTCGCTCACAGTGCCGGGCATCCGCTACGTCATTGATGCTGGTACGGCGCGCATGAAGCGCTACAGTTTCAGAAGCAAGGTTGAGCAGTTGCTGGTGGAGCCCATCAGTCAGTCGTCGGGCAATCAGCGCGCCGGACGTTGTGGCCGTGTCGCCAACGGCATCTGCATCCGACTCTTCGATCAAAAAGACTTTGACGCTCGCTCACGCTTTACTGATCCCGAGATTTTGCGCAGCTCGCTGGCCGGCGTCATTTTGCGAATGAAGTCGCTGCACCTGGGAGTGGTGGAGGACTTTCCTTTCATTGAGCGGCCTTCTGGTCGCGCCATTGCCGACGGCTACCAACTGCTGACGGAACTCGGTGCCGTGGACGACGCCAATGGGTTGACCACCATGGGCCAGGAACTGGCCAGACTGCCACTGGATCCGCGGGTCGGCCGCATGATTCTGGAGGCACGCTCCAGAGCCGCGCTGGACGAAGTGCTGGTGATTGCGTCGGCACTGAGCGTGCAGGATGTGCGCGATCGCCCGATGGAAGCGCAGCAACAGGCGGATCAGGCGCACGCCAAGTTTGACGATGAGAAGAGTGAATTCAGCGGCTACCTGAAGTTGTGGAAGTGGATCAATGACGGCAAAGGCGGTGAGGGTCAACACAAACTGTCGAACCGCCAATACGAACAGCTGTTGCGTCAAAACTTTGTCAATATCCGCCGCGTTCGCGAGTGGCGCGACATTCACTCTCAGTTGCATACGGTGGTGGCCGAGCACAAGTGGCGGTTGAATACGACGCCCGCCAGTTATGACCAATTGCATCTGTCGATGCTGGCGGGTTTGCTTGGCAACATAGGTTGCAAACTGGAGACCGAAGGTACTTCTGGAGAATACCTCGGCGCGCGCGGCATCAAGTTTTACCCGCATCCGGGCGCGCATCTGGTCAAAAAGCCGGGGCGCTGGATCGTAGCCGCCGAGCTGGTTGAAACCACGCGACTGTTTGGCCGCGGCATTGCGGCCATCGAGCCGCAATGGCTGGAACAAGTGGCCGGCCATCTGCTGAAGAAGCAGCTGCTCGATCCGCACTGGGAAAAGAAAGCTGCCGAGGTGACCGCGCTGGAACGTGCGACGTTGTACGGCATCGTTGTCTACAGCGGCCGGCGCGTTAATTTCGGCCAGGTTGACATCGTGGCGGCACGTGAGATCTTCATTCGAGAAGCCCTGGTGGCGGGGCAGTGGGAGACCAAACTGCCATTCCTTGAAGCGAACCTGAAGCTTATCCAACAGGTGGAAGATCTGGAGCACAAGGCCCGCCGTCAGGATGTGCTGGTTGATGAAGAGCTGATTTACGCCTTTTATGATCAGCAATTGCCCGCCGACGTGTGCAGTGGCTACAGTTTTGAGAAATGGTACCGGGTTGAAATCAAGAAACAGGAAAAGCTCCTGTGGCTGACCCGGGAAGAGTTGATGCGCCACGAGGCGGCCGGCATCACCACCCAATCCTTCCCCAGAACCCTACGCCTGGGCGGTGTCGACTGCGCAGTCACCTATCTGCACGAACCCGGCGACGTCAAAGATGGGTTGACCGTAACCGTGCCGCTGTTTGTGTTAAATCAGGTGAACGAGGAGCGATGTGAGTGGCTGGTGCCCGGCATGTTGAAAGACAAGATTCAGGCGCTGATCAAAACATTGCATCAGCGCCCGCGCTCGCGCCTGGTGCCGCTGCCAGAGACTGCCGCCAAAATGGCCGAAACGCTGAACGCACCCGAGGTGTTTGGCCACGGCTCGTTGCTGGAAGCGGTGCACAAGCTGGTGCGGCTGGCAACTTCGCTGGACGTTGTTCGGGCCGACATCAAGATGGATATGCTGAGCCCGCATTTCTTCATGAACTTTCGGGTGGTGGATGAACACGGCCGTCAGCTCGGCACCGGGCGCAACCTGGGTGCCCTGAAGGCAGAATTGGGAGCCCGGGCACGCGGCGCGTTTCAGGCGCTGGCAGGATTAAAGATGATGCAGGATGCAGACACGCCGGCTGCGGTCGAAAAAGCTACGCCTCGGTCTCTTGACCGTGCGACACCGGCAACCAGTCACAAATCAGACATTGCGCCGGCTTCAGCCGGACTTCGCTATTCCACCTGGACTTTTGGCGAGTTGCCGGAGTTGCTGGAGATCCGCAAAAGTGGTCAGACACTGATTGGCTACCCGGCGCTTATCGACGCCACTGACGCCGTCACGATCGAGGTGTTTGACGAGCCCGACTTGGCTGCAGCCAAGCACCGCGCGGGGCTGCGGCGCCTGTTTTCGTTGCAGGTCAAAGAGGCTCTCAAGTACCTGGAAAAGAACATTCCCGAGCTGCAAAAAATGGCGACTTCTTTCATGCAAGTGGGCAAGTCGACTGACGGCTCGGGTGGTGGCACGATCGACGAACTGCGTGAACAGATCATTGCGGTAGCGCTGGATCGCGCTTTTCTGCTCGACCCGTTGCCTAGCAATGAATTCGACTTCAAACGGCGGGTGGAGGAGGGCAGGGCGCGCCTAACCTTGATTGCGGTTGAAGTGGCGCGCCTGGCCGCCGCCATTTTGGCCGAGTACGCAGTTGCCGCCCGCAAGATCAAGGACACCAGGAACGCGCCAGAGGCGAGCGCTGACGCCGCCCAACAACTGGCCCGCCTGATACCCAAACGTTTCCTGGTCAGCTCACCGTGGGGACCTTTGCAACACTTTGCACGCTACCTCAAAGCCATTACAGCGCGGCTGGAAAAATACCGCGCCGACCCGGCCCGCGATGCCGTCCGCCTGGCCGAGTTGCGCCCGCTGGAGCAACGCTACTGGCGCCTGGTGGCCGAACGCAAAGGGGTGGCCGACGAACGCCTGCAGGAGTTCCGCTGGTTACTGGAAGAATTGCGCGTAAGCTTCTTCGCGCAGGAACTGCGCACACCGCAACCGGTAAGTGTGAAGCGGCTGGAGAAGGCTTGGTTGCAGCTGATTTAAGTGTTGCTTTACAGTTTTGCCAACCGGTCCAGAGCCGCAGTCAAAGTCTCATCTTTCTTGGCGAAGCAAAACCGTACCACGCGCTGATCGAAGCCATCGCCATAGAAGGCCGACAGCGGGATGGCGGCCACACCAATTTCTGACGTCAGCCATTTGCAGAATTCGGTTTCACCCAGGTCGCTGACGTCCGAGATGTCGACGCATTGAAAGTATGTTCCTTCGCTGGGCAGTAGTTTGAACTTGGTGCGTTCAAGCCCTTTGCGGAACAGATCGCGCTTGCGCTGGTAAAAAGCGGATAGTTCAAGATACGGTTTAGGGTCGACCATGTACCAGGCCAGACCGTACTGCACCGGTGTGTTGACGGTGAACACGTTGAACTGGTGCACCTTGCGGAACTCGTTGCTCAAAGCCGCCGGTGCGGCCACATAGCCGACCTTCCAGCCCGTGACATGGTAGGACTTGCCAAAACTCGAAACGATCAGCGCACGTGCTGCCAGGCCGGCGAAGCGCGCCGCACTTTGGTGTTGCTGACCGTCGTACACCATATGTTCATAGACTTCGTCACTGATCAATAGCACGTCAGTGGGCGCGAGGATTTCCTGCAAGCGCTGCATGTCCTGTGCCGTCCAGACCGTGCCACTCGGATTGTGCGGCGAGTTGATCAAAATGGCGCGGGTGTTTGGGGTAATTGCAGCCGCGATCTTATCGAAATCAGGACGAAAGGTTCCGGGCGTCAATGGCACCCGCACCGGTACACCACCGGCCAGTTCAATGTTGGGTACATAACTGTCGTAGCACGGCTCCAGCACGATGACCTCATCGCCTGCATGAACCACCGCCAAAATAGCGGTGAGGATGGCCTGGGTGGCACCGGCGGTGATGGTGATTTCGGTGGCTGCAATATATTCGTGGCCATGCAGTGCCATGATTTTTTTGGCAATTGCGTCGCGCAATGGCGCTACACCGATCATTGGCGGGTACTGATTCAGACCTTGTTTCATTGCACCCGCTACCGCATCCACCAGCAAGGGGTCACAGTTGAAATCAGGAAAGCCCTGACCCAGGTTGACGGCATTTTTTTCTGCCGCCAGTGATGACATGACGGTGAAGATGGTGGTACCGACGCTCGGCAGTTTGGTCTGAAGGATAGGAGTGTGCATGGTATTGTCAGTCGGCAACCGGGTTACGCTGTACTTAGGTCGGTGTCACAAGCTTTGCTACAACTCATAATCGTCGACGTGACCTGTCATGGCCTGGGCCACCAAGTGACGGTTCAAGCGGTCGCTCAGTAGCTCGGCAAACTTGTAGACAAAATTGCGCAGATAGGCACCACGTTTGAAAGCCACCCGGGTGACGTTCTGGCCAAACAAAATTCCTGCCGGTCGCACCACCAGATCGCTTTTGGCACCCTCTGCCAGCACGTCGCGCACCGACATCTCTGCCGCTATGCCCACACCCAACCCGAGACGAACATAGGTTTTGATGACGTCCGAGTCAATCGCTTCCAGCGCGATACGAGGCTCCAGCTTGCGGGTGGCAAATGCATGGTCAATCTTGGTGCGTCCGGTATAGGACGGGTGGTAAGTGATCAGAGGCTCGTGGGCGATGTCCTCCAGAGTGAGATGTTCCTTGCTGCACAAAGGATGTCCGAGCGGCAACACCAGTACATGCTGCCACTCGTAACAGGGCAGAGTCACCAGCTCCGAGTAGCCTGCCAGCGACTCTGTGGCGATGCCAATCTCTGCTACCTCATCCATCAGCATCTTGGCTACCTGATCAGGTGAGCCCTGATGTAAGCTGACGTTGACCTTGGGGTAGGCCTGACGCAGTTTTGCAACCGGCTCAGGCAGCACATAGCGCGCCTGCGTGTGCGTCGTGGCGATGGACAGAGTACCGCTGTCTTCGGCGCTGAACTGCTCGCCAATGCGCTTCAGGTTGCCCACCTCGCGCATGATGATCTCAATGCTTTTGAGAACATGCTGGCCTGGCTCGGTGACGCGTCTGAGTCGTTTGCCATGCCGCGCAAATATTTCAATGCCCAGTTCTTCTTCCAGTTCGATGATGGCTTTTGAGACACCCGGTTGCGAGGTGTGCAGTGCCTTGGCGGCTTCAGTCAGATTGAGATTGCGGCGGACGGCTTCCTGAACAAAGCGGAATTGGTGTAGGTTCATATCTAATTTCAACGATGAAATTTATTATGCCGCAGTCAGATACGTCAATAACTACGAACTTTCGGACAGTGCAATTCTGGCAAGCAGTTCTATGACTGCGGATTGCTCGCCCGCTGCGGGTTTAACATCAAAAACAAGGTCTGGATGACTGAGTTTCACGGCGGCCATCAACAACGGCAGGTCCTTGCGCGCATGCTTGCCGATGCCGAAAAATAGTGGCAACACCGTTATCACCGAGGCGCCCAAGGTCGCCAATTCGTCGACGCAGGTGGCCAGATCGGGCGCCATCAGTTCCAGGTAGGCGCAGCGCACACGAACATCCGGCGCCATTGCGCGGATACGATCAGCCACTGCAACAACGGGCTTTCGCCACTCTGGGTCACGCGAGCCATGTGCCAGCAGGATCGTTCCGCGCAGAGTACCAGGTCGCATCAAAACTCCTTCAATCAGTTTGGGACAGAAAGAAATTGCAGCGCAATTGTTGCTTTGCCCCGCAAGGCTCAAGACTAACGTTTCAGAACCAGCCAACCAAAGGCGGTAAGAGACAGGATGGAGTAGATCATGCCCGGCAAAGCGGCGGTTAACCACGGTTGCCAATTCTGCAGGTTACCGATATAGCCAAAAACGTTGTTCAGCAAAAAGAAGCTGATACCCGCCATGACGCCACCGAACACATACGTAGCAATGCTGTCGGTACGAAAGTGCAAGTAGGCAAACGGCAGGGCCAGCACCACCATCACCAGGCAGCTCAATGGATAAAAAACCTTCTTCCAGAATTCAATTTCATAGCGCTGGGCACTTTGACCGTTGGCATCCAGGTGCCTCACGTACTGAAACAGGCCAATCGTGCTCATGCGTTCCGGCTTGAGTAGCGCCGCCGAGACCATTTCGGCGCTGATCTGGTTTGGCCAGCGCAAACTGGCGGTTTGAATTCGGTCGATATGCGCCGCATCAGTGCCACGTGCCGGGAATTCGGTTCGGTCGACCTGCTTCAACGTCCATGCGTCACCCGTCTCGTGGCTGGCTGCCTGCGCCTGCACCATGGACATCAGCAAGCCCTGATTGTCAAATTCGAAGATCCGAATTCCTCGCATGCTGCCGTCAGACTCCAGCGCGCTGATGTTGACAGCGAATTGGGAATAGGCTTGCCGTTCTTTCAGCCACGCCCCGGTTTGGCCGACCGTAATGCGCCCCTGGTAACGAGCTTTGAGAAGCTGTCCGGTACGGTCGGCCACGGGAGCAATGTAGTCGCCGATGGCAAACGTCAACAGCACAAAAGCCAGGCCCAGCAGCAACAGCGTTTTCAGGGCACGCCAGGGCCCGAGTCCGCTGGTTCTCAAAATAGTGTATTCGGAACTTTGGGCAAAACGCGCCATGACAAAGATGGTGCCAATGAGAACCGCGATCGGCAAAAGTTCGTAGAGGTGACTCGGAATCATCAGTGCAACGTAAGTTACTGCTTGCACGATTTGATAGTCGGCTGCTGCGTGGCGTCCGATGGACTGAATTTCTTCCACAAAATCAAAAAAGAAAAACAGCGAGAGAAAGCACAGAGTGACAAATGCCACCGCATACAGCACCTCACCGTAGATTAGGCGCCGGATCGTTTTCACGTCGGTAACTTTCGGAAGAATAGGTTGCGTAGGCCGGACACGGTGAGCGTGCCCCAGTACCAGTTGTTATGCCCTTTGACCAGCCAGAACACCCCGATCAGAAGCCCGCCACCGTGCAAGGACACTAAAAACCCGGCAAATGAAAACTTTCCGGTAGCTATCCAGTTCTGGCCCAGGTTCAGCAGGTTGTAATACAGGATGAAGGCAAAAAGGGAAAAAAACAGGTTGCCACTTCGTCCAATGCGCGGATTGACGCTTGAAACAGCGATACCGATGATGACAAAATTAATTGCAGCCAAAATCAAGCCAATTCGCCATGACAATTCGGCCAGATTCGGTAGCGTCGGACGATCCAGCAAGTCGAGGGTTGCCTGGGTGTTGACGGGAGCGTTGTCAGAAACACCCGCAACGTCCATTCCTACCTTGATACCATATTCTTCAAATTCACTGATTTTTAGATCTGTTTTGCCGGTGGCACTTTCAAGGCGCTGCCCATTGCTGAGCATCAAAAGTCGATCTTGCCCGGTACGCTGGATGCGTCCACTGCGGGCCGAGGTGATGGTCTCCTTGCCGTATTCGTTGGTAGCAATAAAAACGTTGGAGCCCGACTGCTTGCCGGTGGCATTTTTTTCAACAAAGAAGACACGCTTGCCGCCAGCTGATTCCTGAAATTGACCGGGTTCTATGCGCTCAATATCGCCCCGCTTGTCATATTGATCCTTCAAGTTTTCAATGCTTAGATTGGACCAGGGCAGCACCAGCAGCGCCAGTGCCATGACAACCAGCAATACGGGCCAGGAGAAACGGAACAAGGGCCCCAACAAGGAGGACAATCCCCTGCCGCTGGTGAACCAGATGACCATTTCGCTGTCGCGATACATGCGTGACAATGTGGCAATGATGGCGATGAATAAACTCATGGTCAAGATGGTTGGCATGTACGCAAGCACCGTATAGCCCATGATCAGCATGACATCGGAGGGGTTGAAGTTACCGAGCGAAGCCTGCCCGAGCGTGCGGATCAAGGTCATGGTCATGACGACCGTCACCAGCACGACTAGCGTAGCGCCAAAGCTGCGCGCCAACTCCTGACGGATGGAAGAATGGAATAACACTGATAATTTGCGAACAGATCGAAGTTGGGAAAACTAGCCGACTCCGTCCCGAACTGATTTGAAAGGCTTGATTATGAACTTTGAACTGAAGACATTTGACCTTGGCGGCGCCGCATTGGAAAAATGCGACGCACTGATTGTTTTGGTCAGTCAGTCGTTTAAACCGGGCAAGGACGCATTGTCATTGCTTGTTTCAACGGTATTGAAAGCTGGCGATTTGGAACTGAAGCCTGGAAAGACGCTGGCCTTATACCGCCCAGCTGGAATCGCCTGTTCACGCCTGGTGTTGGCTGGCGTCGGTGATGGATCAGCAAAAGACGTGGCGCAGGCGGTTGCTGCGGGTGTGCTGGTGGTCAAAGGCACCAAGGTCAAAAAAATGGTGATCTGTTTTTCTGGCGGCTCAAATGAAGGTGCGGTCCGCACTGCCGTGCTGGCGGCGGCAGACAGCAGCTATGTCTTTACCACGACCAAATCAAAGCCAGAGGGTCGAGTGATTGAACGCGTCATCGTCGCGTTGCCGGATTCTGTCAAGTTCAAGTCGGTCTTTGAACGGGTTGTTGCGGCAGTGACAGGTATTGAGTTTGCCAAAGAATGGGCCAACCGACCGGCTAACCACGCCACGCCGGCGTTGCTGGCGGGCGCGGCACGCTCACTGGCAAGGTTTGCGAATATCAAATGCGAGGTGTTAGGCCCCAAAGAGGTGGCCAAGCTGGCGATGGGATCCTTTATGGCGGTCGCGCAGGGGTCAGAACAGCCTCTGCGATTTATTGTGTTGCATTACTCTGGCGCAGCAAAGTCGCAGGCGCCCACCGTGCTGGTGGGCAAGGGAATTACTTTTGACAGCGGCGGCATTTCCATCAAACCGGCTGCCGAGATGGATGAAATGAAATTCGATATGTCGGGTGCGGCCAGTGTGCTGGGAGTGTTCCGGGCTCTGGCAGAACTGAAACCTGCCATCAACGTGGTCGGCTTGATTCCCGCTTGTGAAAATCTTTTGAACGGTCGCGCCGTCAAGCCAGGCGATGTGGTTACCAGCATGAGTGGGCAGACCATTGAAATCCTCAACACCGATGCGGAGGGCCGTTTGGTTCTGTGTGATGCTTTAACCTATGCTGAACGGTTCAAGCCACGTGCCGTGGTGGACATTGCCACACTCACCGGCGCTTGCATGATTGCCCTGGGTGGCGTGCGAAGCGGTCTTTTTTCACCGAACGAGGAGTTGGCCACAGCCCTGCTGGTGGCCGGCGAATCCTCGTCAGACCTGTGCTGGCGGTTGCCGCTGGATGAAGATTACGCGGAAGGCTTGAAAACCAACTTTGCTGATGTGGCAAACGTGGCCGGGCGCGCTGGCGGGGCTGTCACCGCCGCCAAATTCCTGCAACGTTTCGCTGGCAAGTTCCCATGGGCGCATCTGGACATCGCGGGCACGGCCTGGAAGAGTGGGGTGGCCAAAGGGGCAACCGGGCGTCCGGTAGCGTTGCTGCTGGAATACCTGATGGCAGTAGCAAAATAATCTCGTGGGATTGCCAATGACCGAGGTGACGTTTCATATCAATGCTCCGGACCGAGTCACCTATGCCTGTCGTTTGCTGCGCAAGGCGGTGAGTAGTGGTGCGAAGGTGGTGGTGACAGGAATGCCAGCCATCTTGCAGCAACTCGATATCGCTTTGTGGACTTTTTCACCGACTGATTTTGTGCCGCATTGTCAATTCCCAGGCGAGGCTCAGATGGTTGCCGCGTCGCCGGTAATTTTGACCTCAACAACACAACGGCTGCCCCATCATCAAGTGCTGCTGAACCTCGGTCATCTGGTACCCGATGGAGTTCCGGAATTTGAGCGTGTGATCGAGATTGTCACGCTGGACGACGAAGATCGGCAGTATGCCCGCAAGCGCTGGAAGCAGTATGTCGATGGCGGCTACGCCATCGCAAGTCACGATTTGAGTTTGGCCGATCGCAGCTGAGGCCGTGAATTTCCGACAAGCTGGCTTTGAGCAAAAACAGCATTTAAAGACAAGGATTGGTGTCTTCCCTATGTTTTTGGGTTAAAAAGTGCGTTATGGTAATGGGTGTGGAGCAATTTAATTCACATTCTTCTTAATTTTGGAGTTGTCTATGCAAATGAAATTGAAACTTACCGTTGCTGCAGCGATCGCCGTTGTTGGCGGCATGGCATTGGCCCAAGAGGTCGTCAAGATCGGGCACGTTGCACCCATGTCGGGTGGTCAAGCCCACTACGGCAAGGACAACGAAAATGGCGTGCGTATGGCCATTGAAGACCTGAATGCCCAGAACCTCACCATCGGTGGCAAGAAAGTCAAATTTGAGATTGCCGCTGAAGACGACGCTGCTGACCCGAAACAGGGCACTGCCGTCGCACAGAAACTGTGCGACGCAAAGGTCGCTGGTGTGGTCGGTCACCTCAACTCGGGCACCACCATCCCGGCATCGAAAATTTACAATGACTGCGGTATTCCCCACGTCACTGGTGCTGCCACCAACCCCAACCTGACCAAGCCTGGCTACAA
>JBAXBQ010000020.1:0-49061 GCA_037141865.1 Comamonadaceae bacterium
TGATGCTCTCCGAGGTGGACAGGAACAGCACGCCGTTGGGCCGCAGCGCATAGTGAAAGTTCGGGATCAGGCGGTTTTGCAACTCCGGCTCCAGATAGATCATCAGGTTGCGGCAAGAGAGCAGGTCGAGCTTGGTAAAGGGCGGGTCCTTGATGACGTTTTGCACGGCGAACACCACCAGGTCGCGGATGTCCTTCTTGACCTTGTAGCCGGCGTCATCTTTGGTGAAGAAGCGGCGCAGACGTTCGGGCGTGACGTCCTGCGCGATGTTGGGCGGGTAGCGCCCGGCGCGCGCCGTGGCAATGGCTTCGTCGTCGAGGTCGGTGGCGTAAATCTGGATGCTCAGTTCCTGCTCGTGGCGGGCCCTTGTCTCTTCGAGCAACTCCAGCAGCACGATGGCAATTGAATAGGCTTCCTCGCCGCTGGCGCAGCCGGCCACCCAGACGCGAAAGTCGTAACCGGGCGGCTTGCCCTGCAACAGTGTCGGCAGGATGGTGCCCTTCAGGGCGACAAAGGCTTCGGGGTCACGAAAGAAGCTGGTAACGTTGATCAGCAGTTCCCGAAACAGCAGTTGGGTCTCGGCCGGGTTCTCCTTGAGCAAGCGGGCATAGACTTTTTCGTCTTCGATGGCGTGCTGCGCCATGCGGCGCTGGATACGCCGACCGATGGTGCTCTTCTTGTAGAGCGAGAAATCATGCCCCGTGCTGGCGCGCAGTTGCAGCAAGATCTGGTTCAGGCCGCTTTGCACTTTTTCTGTAACCACACTGGGCACGCGCTGGCGGTAGACTGCCTGGCGGGTCATCTCGAGCAGCATGACTGGCATTTGTTCTACCGGCAGGATATGGGTGGCGTAGCCGGCGTTGATGGCGCTTTGCGGCATGCCGTCGTATTTGGCCGTGGCGGGTTCCTGCACCATGCAGACTCCGCCAGCACCCAGGATGGCGCGCAGGCCCAGCGTGCCGTCGGTGGCGGTGCCCGAGAGGATGATGCCAATGGCACGTTCGGCCTGGTCCTCGGCCAGCGAGCGCAAAAAGCCGTCTATGGGCATGCGCTGGCCGCGCACCTGTTCGGGCACAGAGAGTTGCAAGACGCCGCTCAGGATCGCCATCTCGCGGTTCGGCGGGATGACGTAGACGTGGTTCGGCGCGACTGCCACCTGATCAATCGCCTGCACCACCGGCATGCTGGTCGAGCGTTGCAGGATTTCGGTCAGCAGGCTTTCATGGCCGGGGTCCAGGTGCGGCACCAGCACAAAGGCCAGGCCGCTATCTACGGGGCAGGCGCGAAAGAAGGCCTCAAAAGCTTCCAGACCACCCGCAGAGGCGCCGATGCCGACGATCGGGCAGCTAGCCGTGGCCACTGCCGCCAGTGCTGCCTCATCCATTACTGCGGGGGGGGGGGCTGGCAGGCGGGCTTACTTGGGCCTGCGGGCGAACGAGTAGGCTGGGGCTGGCTGCTTTGATGGGCTCCCTGGTAGCCATGAAAATCCCTTTGTTTCGAGTGGGTATGCCTGAGACTTGGATGGTATCCCGATTTTAGGCTGGAAATCCAATTTTTGAGTGGCCGGATTCGGGCAGGCTGATCTGAAATACGCAGGTCACTTTTGTGTCTATAAGATCCTTTCGCCGCCACCAAGGGAATTTACCGGGAATTCAGTGGGTCGCTTGTACTGTGGGGGGTATGTTGATATACTCGGCACAGTATTTAAAGGTGCCCCATGCGTTCACTTCAATTTTCCGACTTTTCACGCCCCACTCGAGTCGCCCGCTACGCCACGCCAGCGTTGGCCGTGTTTGTCATGGCGGTTGCTGCGGCGCAGGTTAGTGTTCAAGTGCCGGTCGCGCCCGCGCAGGTCAAATCTGTAGCTACCGGTTTCGAGCTCGACGGCGTGATTCAGCCGGTCAAGCAAAGCACGATTTCGGCGCAGGCGGCGGGTCGTATCGTCACGCTGGCGGTCAAGGCCGGTGACAAGGTGCGCACCGGCCAGGTGCTGGCCACCATTGACGACCGCGAGGCGCAAACCGGTGTTCAGCGCAGCCAGGCGCAGGTGGCGCAGGCGCAAGCCGAACTGCGCAACGCGCAGGCCAATTTTGACCGGACCCGTGATTTGCAGACCAAGGGCTTTGTCAGTGCGGCGGCACTGGATACGGCCGATTCCCAACTCAAGGGCGCGCTGGCCGGGCGCGATCAGGCCGGTGCCGGCGCCCGGCAGTCAGCGCTGGCGCAGGGCTTTACCCGGGTGCTGGCGCCCTACGATGGCTGGGTGCTGCAGACGCATACCGAAGCCGGTGATCTGGCAGTGCCAGGAAAGCCGCTGCTCACGCTGTATGCGCCGCTGCCGATACGGGCCGTGGTGCAGGTGCCGGTGTCGCGCGCTGGCGTGGCACGTTCGGCTTCTTCAGTAGAGGTATGGGTACAAAGCAGCGGGGCAGTGGCCCAGTGGGTTCGCCCCACTTCAAGCAGTGCGGTGCCGACGGCCGACCCGGTGTCTCAAACCATTGAGTGGCGTTTTGAGTTGCCAGCCGAAACTGCGAAGGCCTTGTTGCCAGGGCAGCAGGTGCGTGTGCGTTTTGTCGGCAAGCAGGCGGACCGCATGGTGGTGCCGGCTTCTGCGGTGCTGCGCCGAGGCGAACTGACGGCCGTCTATGTCGCCACCGGTCAGGGCTTTGCGCTCAAAGCGGTCCGTCTGGGCGCAGAACATGGCGTTGATGGCGTCGAAGTTGTGGCCGGACTAAGCGAAGGCGACCGCGTCGCGCTGGACCCGGTGAAAGCCGGGCTGAGCGGTGCGCAGCCTGCTGCCGGCAAGTGAGACGGGCATGAAGGATAAATCACAGAATTTGGGCGTCTCCGGACGCATTGCCTCGGCATTTCAGGCCAATGCATTGACGCCGTTGCTGGCGCTGGTCGCACTGCTGCTGGGACTGTTCGCTGTGCTGGTGACGCCGCGCGAAGAAGAGCCGCAGATCAATGTGACGATGGCCAATGTGCTGATTCCATTTCCGGGTGCCAGCAGCGCGGATGTGCAAAACATGGTGGCGCGCCCGGCCGAGCAGGTGCTGAGCCAGATCGCGGGTATCGAGCACACCTACTCGGTGGCGCGACCCGGGTTGGCGGTGCTGACGGTGCAATTCAAGGTCGGCGTAGCGCGCACCGAGGCTTTGGTGCGACTGTATGACGTGCTCAACGCCAATCAGGACTGGTTACCGCGCGACCTGGGCACGCTCAGCCCGATCGTCAAGCCCAAGGGCATTGACGATGTGCCGGTGCTCGGTGTCACGCTGTGGAGTCGCGAGGCTTTGCCAGGCGCCGAGCTGGAGCGGGTGGCCCATGCGGTAGAGGCCGAACTCAAGCGCGTGCCCGGAACCCGCGAAGTGCAGACCATTGGCGGGCCCGGGCGGGCCGTGCACGTGTGGCTGGATCCGGTACGCCTGCGCGAGCGCGGGGTTGACCTGATGGCGCTCAAGCAGTCGCTGGCGGCGTCCAACTTTGGCATGCCATCTGGGGCGGTGCTGGACACATCGAATAAGCCTTCACAGATGCTCAGCGTTGAGACCGGCGAATTTTTGCGCTCGGCACAAGACGTAGGGGACCTCGTCGTCGGTGTCAGCAAAGGCTTGCCGGTTTACCTGCGTGAAGTGGCCCGAATTGAGGACGGCGCGCAGCTGCCGCAACGTTATGTCTGGTTTACCCCTGGGGGGGAGTCAGCACAAGCTGGCAGCGTCTACCCGGCGGTGACGATTACCGTCACCAAAAAACCGGGTGAAAACGCGGTTGACGTGTCTAGGGCCGTGCGTGAACGCATCAAAGATCTGAGCAACACGGTGATTCCCGCCAACTTGGAGGCCACCGTCACGCGTGACTACGGTGAGACGGCCGCCGAGAAAGCCAACAAGCTGATTCAGAAACTGGCTTTTGCCACCGGCTCGGTCATTTTGCTGGTTGGTTTCGCCCTGGGGCGGCGCGAAGCCGTGATTGTGGGCGCTGCCGTTATTCTGACGCTCATGGCCACGCTGTTTGCGTCCTGGGCCTGGGGCTTCACGCTGAATCGGGTGTCGCTGTTCGCACTGATCTTCTCGATTGGTATTCTGGTGGACGACGCCATTGTGGTGGTGGAGAACATTCACCGCCACCAGCAACTCACGCCCGAGGCCACGCTGAAAGACATCATTCCGCGCGCGGTCGATGAGGTCGGCGGCCCCACCATTCTGGCGACCTTGACTGTCATTGCGGCGTTGCTGCCAATGGCTTTTGTCTCAGGTTTGATGGGTCCGTACATGAGTCCGATCCCGATCAACTCCAGTCTGGGGATGGCACTTTCATTGGCAATTGCGTTCACGGTCACGCCCTGGCTGGCGCTCAAGCTGATGAAGCCGCACGGGCATGGCGCAGCTGAACAGAGCCAGCCCAAAGGAATGGGTCCGAAATTGCAGAATTTGTTCACCCGCGTTCTCACACCGTTTCTCAATAGCGCGCGCAAACGCTGGCTGCTGTTGGGTGGCATCCTGGTGGCGCTGATGCTGTCGGTGGGTCTGACGCTGGTGCAATGGGTGGTCATGAAAATGCTGCCGTTTGACAACAAGAGCGAGTTTCAGGTGGTGGTGGAAATGCCCGCCGGAACACCGCTGGAAAATACCGCGGCCACATTGCATGAACTGGGCGCTTTTCTGGCACATCAGCCTGAAGTATTGAACCTGCAAGCCTATGCCGGTACCGCTTCACCGATCACCTTCAATGGCTTGGTGCGCCAGTACTATTTGCGCGCCGACGCTGACCAGGGCGACCTGCAGGTGAATCTGGTGGACAAGAAGCATCGCAGTGAAAAGAGTCACGTGATTGCCCAGCGACTGCGCCCGGAGCTGGAAAAAATTGGCCTGCGCCACAGCGCTCGCATCAAGGTGGTTGAAGTGCCGCCGGGGCCACCGGTCATGTCACCGCTGGTGGCGGAGGTTTATGGTCCGGATGAGGCCGGGCGGCAAGCCGTGGCAGCTCGGGTTGCCAAGGCTTTTGCCGATACACCGGACATCGTCGGCGTCGATACCTCGCTGAAAGAGAACGCAGCCCGCGCTTACTTGCGGGTTCGTCGCCAGCGCGCCGAGTCATTGGGTATTCCGGTAGCGGTCGTGGCGCAGAGTGCGGCCATGGCGCTATCAGGAGCTGATGCGGCCTACCTGCATGACGGTCAAAGCAAATACCCGGTGCCAGTGCGCTTGCAATTACCGCAAGCTTCCCAGATCGGACTCGACGCCTTGCTGGCCATTCCACTGCGCGCAGCCAACGGCCAGATGGTTCCGCTGTCTGAACTGGTCCAGGTTGAGCGTGGTGTCATCGACAAGCCTTTGTTCACCAAAGACCTGCAAGGCGTGAGCTATGTGTTTGGCGACATGGCCGGCAAGCTGGACTCACCCTTGTACGGCCTCTTTTCCATTCGCGGCAAACTGGGGCAAGCGGCCTTGCCGGGCAGTGGTGAGCTAGGCGAGTACTGGATTCGTCAGCCCTCCGACCCCTACCGTCAATACGCCATCAAGTGGGATGGCGAGTCGCAGATCACCTATGAAACCTTCCGTGACATGGGCACTGCGTATGGCGTCGGTCTGATCCTGATCTACCTGCTGGTCGTAGCGCAATTTCGTAGTTACTTGACGCCTTTGGTCATCATGGCGCCGATCCCACTGACCATCATCGGTGTGATGCCGGGTCATGCCCTGCTAGGGGCGCAATTCACGGCGACGTCCATGATCGGCATGATTGCGTTGGCTGGCATCATTGTGCGCAACTCTATTTTGCTGGTCGACTTTATCGAGTTGCAGGTGGAGCAGGGTATGGCGTTCAAGGACGCGGTGGTGCAGTCGGCTGCCGTTCGAGCGCAGCCCATCGCACTGACCGGTCTGGCGGCCATGATTGGCGCATTTTTCATCCTTGACGACCCGATCTTCAACGGCCTTGCCGTGTCGCTGATTTTTGGCATTCTGGTTTCCACTCTGCTGACGCTGGTGGTCATTCCCGTCCTGTATTACGCCTTGTACCGCCGGCGTATGGAATCGCGCGCAGACGCGAGCACTTTCACCGTAGATCCCACTTCAACCAACTAGAACTGCAGGAGACAAAACATGGCTCATATCGTCATCATGGGGGCTGGCATCGGCGGCATGCCGGTCGCTTACGAAATGCGGGAAATGCTGCCCAAAGAGCACCGCATCACAGTGGTCAACCGCACTGACTATTTTCAATTTGTACCCAGCAACCCGTGGGTCGCCGTTGGTTGGCGCGAGCGAGAAGCGGTGACGCTGCCGATCGCGCCTTATCTGGCGCGCAAAAAGATTGCTTTCATTGGCAAAGCGGTGACACAAATTGATGCGCCGGGCAACAAACTGGTGTTCTTTGACGGTGAAACTCTTGACTATGACTATCTGGTGATAGCCACTGGCCCCAAGCTGGCCTTTGACGAGATTCCCGGCGCTGGCCCGGCCAATTCGGGTGGTGGCGGCTTTAGTCACTCCATCTGTCATATTGATCATGCCCAGCAATTTTTTGCCGACTACCAGGAGTTTTTAAAAGATCCAGGACCGCTGGTGATTGGTGCCATGCCGGGTGCCAGCTGTTTCGGTCCGGCCTACGAATTCGCCTTTATTCTGGATACGGATTTGCGCCGCCGCAAATTGCGCAACAAGGTGCCGATCACCTTTGTGACCAGTGAACCCTATATCGGACATCTGGGTCTGGGAGGTGTCGGTGACAGCAAGTCGATGCTGGAGTCCGAGTTGCGCGGCCGCGACATGAAGTGGGTGACCAACGCCAAGACGACACGGGTGGAGGCGGGCAAGATGTTTGTCACGCAGTTGGATGATCTGGGGGCGGTCTACAAAGAACATGAACTGGGCTTCAAGCTGTCCATGATGCTGCCGGCTTTCAAGGGTGTCGACGCGGTGGCGGCGGTGCCCAATCTGTGCAACCCGCGCGGCTTTGTGCTGATTGACGAGTTCCAGCGCAGCAAGGCTTACCGCAACATCTATTCGGCCGGCGTCTGTGTTGCCATTCCACCGGTTGAGGTGACACCGGTGGCGACCGGCACGCCCAAGACCGGTTACATGATCGAAAGCATGATGACCGCCATTTGTCACAACATTGCGGACGATCTGGCAGGCAAACCGGCGGTTGCCAAGGGCACCTGGAATGCCGTTTGTCTGGCCGACATGGGTGACACCGGCGCAGCCTTTGTCGCCTTGCCGCAGATTCCGCCGCGCAATGTGAACTGGTTCAAGAAGGGCAAGTGGGTCCATCTGGCCAAGATCGCCTACGAGAAATATTTCATGCTCAAGCTGAAAAAAGGCACCTCCGAGCCCATCTATGAAAAGTACGTGATGGGCATGCTGGGCATCAACCGTCTTCACAAGTAAGTTTTTTTAATCAACAGGAGTATCACCATGACCGTTCAACGTTACATCGTCGTTTTTGCCGGGCTCTTCATCATGATTTCACTGGCGCTGGGCGTCGAGGGAAGTCCATTCTTCTACAGCAAGTGGGCGTTGGCCTTTACCGCTTTTGTCGGCGCCAACCTGTTCCAGTCCGGCTTCACCAATTTTTGTCCTTTGGGCATCATTCTTAAAAAGCTCGGTGTGCCTGAGACAAAGATTGGCTGTGCCAACTGAGATTGAAATTGCCACGCATCCAGCTACCTTTTCCAAGGAGTATTCATGAGTGAAACCAGTGTCGACGTTCAGCTCAGGCAAAAGCAGAACTATCAGTTTGATATTCACTTTGGTGGCGATATTCCCATCGTGATGGGCGATGAGCCGGCGCCGCTGGGAGCTGGGCAGGGTCCCTCACCGGTGCAACTTCTGGCGGCGGCGGTGGGTAATTGCCTGTCAGATTCCTTGCTGTTCGCGTTGCGCAAGTTCAAGCAGGCACCCGATCCGATTCAGTGCGATATTCACGCCGATGTCGGCCGCAACGCCGACGGGCGTATGCGGGTGCTGGCAATCAAGGCGGTGTTGACGCTGGGTGTGCCGGCGGCTTCGCTGGAACATCTTGATCGCGTGTTAGGGCAGTTTGAAACTTTTTGCACGGTGACACAGAGTGTTGGACTGGGCATCCCGGTTAGCATTAAAGTGATGGATGCGCTGGGTGTGCGACTGAAGTAGCACGGCAATTTTTAGGAGTTTCAATGACTGTACTGACAGATGTGAGCGCGCGTACCGATGTGCTCAACCGCCTGCGCCGCGCCGAGGGGCAAATCCGGGGTGTGCAACGCATGATTGAAGAGGGCGAGAGTTGCCTCAAGATCGGGCAACAATTTTCTGCCGTGCGCAAGGCGCTGGACAGCACTTATCTGCGCATGACCATGTGCTTTATGGAGCAGGAACTGGAAGCCTGCATGCAACCCGATGAAACGCAGAAAGCCGGTTTGGAGAGCATGCTCAAAGACATGGAAACACTGCTCGCCCGGATGGGGTAGTGTCATTTTCGGTCTGGCATGATGACGCGATCACGCCACCGCCCAGGCAGACCTCACCGTCATACAGCACCGCAGACTGTCCAGGTGTGACGGCCCATTGGGGCTCAGAAAACGTCAGACTGAATACCTCGCCGACGCCCGCAGCCAGCGCACAGGGAGCGTCAACTTGGCGGTAGCGGGTCTTGGCTGCGAGTTGGCCCGCCGCCGGTGCTACGCCTGCAATCCAACTGGCGTCCTGAGCCTGCAATGCGATCGACTGCAACCAGGGGTGCGCGTGCCCTTGCACCACCCAAAGCGTGTTTTTTTCCATATCCTTGCGCGCCACAAACCAGGGTGCGTGCTCGCCGCCACCTCGTTGCGCGCCCCTGGCTTTAAGGCCGCCGATGCCCAGCCCCTGGCGTTGGCCCAGGGTGTAAAAGCTCAAACCCACATGTTGACCGATGGTGTGCCCTTTTTCATTCTTGATCGGGCCCGGTTCCCGCGCGATATAGCGGTTCAAAAAGTCACGGAACGGCCGCTCGCCGATGAAGCAGATGCCAGTGGAGTCTTTCTTTTTGGCGTTCGGCAGACCGATTTCGAGCGCCAGGCGGCGCACCTCGGTCTTGTGCAACTCGCCGACCGGAAAAAGTGTTTGTGAGAGCTGTACCTGATTGAGCCGGTGCAAGAAGTAACTTTGATCCTTCGACCGGTCCAGCCCCTTGAGCAACTCGTATCTGTTTGTAGCCGCATTCTGACGCACGCGGGCGTAATGCCCGGTGGCAATTTTTTCAGCACCGAGGCGCAACGCATGGTCCAGAAAGGCCTTGAACTTGATCTCGGCGTTGCACAAAATGTCGGGGTTGGGCGTGCGCCCGCATTGGTACTCGCGCAGGAATTCGGCGAACACCCGGTCTTTGTATTCGGCGGCAAAGTTGACATGCTCGATCTCGATGCCAAGCACATCGGCCACCGCGGCGGCGTCGACAAAATCGATATTGGAAGAACAATATTCAGAGTCGTCGTCGTCTTCCCAGTTCTTCATGAAAATACCGACGACTTCATGGCCTTGCTGTTTGAGCAGCCAGGCGGTTACCGCGGAGTCCACGCCCCCACTTAATCCGACTACTACCCTGTGACCCTTGTGCCGCTTGTCCATAGGGGGAGATTATCCCCGCCGTGCTTCAGTCGGCCGCCGGGCAATCCAGATCCCCCGCGGCGCCCTTTTTCCACCAGATCAAACGCTGATGGGAGATTGCCCTTTCGTTGATCCACGTCATGCATACCCTGGTCTGAAACAGGGGTAAATTCAGTTAAGCTCTGCGTCGCAGTGTCCACCGGTAGTTGCTATCGGCGGGGCGCCGTACGAGTCATTGCAAATATCAAGTTGAGGAGTTGCTTCATGCAAACTGGCGTACCTAATGGGACGACGTCGGGAACTATCCCTGTCGGCGTGGCCCCCGAGACAAACAAATCACCGCAGCGCATTGGCGTTCCGCGCGAGGTTTTTCCAGGAGAAAAGCGCGTCGCTACGGTGCCCGAGGTGGTGGAAAAACTGATCAAACTGGGCTTCGCCGTCTCGGTCGAGACCGGCGCAGGCGATGCGGCGAACTGTTCCGACGACGCCTATCGCGCAGCGGGCGCGCAGATTGTCGACACTGCGGCCGCGCTCTGGGCCAGTTCAGACATCGTGTTCAAGGTCTGCGTCCCCACCCCGGCCGAAGTTGACATGATGCGCGAAGGCGGCATCCTGATCGGCTTCATCTGGCCGGCGCAAAACCCGGAGTTGATGCAGCAGCTCACCGCCAAGAAGGCCACCGTGCTGGCCATCGATGCGCTGCCGCGTATGCTGAGTCGTGCCCAGAAGATGGATGCACTGACTTCTCAGGCCGGTGTCGCCGGCTACCGTGCTGTGATTGAGGCTGCCAATGCTTTTGGCCGCTTCTTCAACGGCCAGATTACGGCTGCGGGCAAGGTTCAGCCTGCCAAGGTCTTCATTGCCGGTGCTGGTGTGGCCGGTCTTGCGGCCATCGGCACTGCGGCCGGTCTGGGCGCCATCGTGCGTGCCAACGACACCCGTGCCGAAGTGGCCGATCAGGTGGTCTCGCTGGGTGGCGAATTCGTCAAGGTCGATTACGAGGAAGAAGGCTCCGGCGGCGGCGGTTACGCCAAGGTCATGAGTGAGGGCTTCCAGCAGGCCCAGCGCGACATGTACGCCAAGCAGGCGCGCGAGGTGGACATCATCATCACGACCGCGCTGATCCCGGGCAAGCCAGCGCCCAAGCTGATCACCGCCGAGATGGTCAAGAGCATGAAGCCCGGCAGTGTCATTGTTGACATGGCAGCTGAGCGCGGCGGCAACTGCGAGTTGACGGTTCCGGGTGAGGCGGTTGTTGTGCACGGCGTCACCATCGTTGGCTACACCGACCTGGCCTCGCGCCTGGCCAAGCAGTCTTCGACACTGTATGGCAGCAACCTGTGGCGGCTGGCCGAGGAGTTGTGCAAAGCCAAGGACGGCATCGCCAACGTCAACATGGAAGACGACGCCATCCGCGGCCTGACCGTGACCAAGGACGGCACCATCACCTGGCCGGCGCCAGCACCCAAACTACCGGCTGCCGCTACAGCGCCAGCCAAACCCTCTGCTGCACCTGCGGCCAAGAAGGGCGGGCATGGTCACGGCGGTGGCGGCGGCGAACCCATGGCCGGCAGCAAGCTGGCCATCGTGTTCGGCGTGGCAGCAGCGCTGTTCTGGCTCGTTGGCAACAGCGCGCCACCGGCATTTTTGTCGCACTTCACGGTCTTTGTGCTGGCCTGCTTCGTTGGCTACATGGTGGTGTGGAACGTCAAGCCGGCCCTGCACACGCCGCTGATGAGCGTGACCAACGCCATTTCCAGCATCATCGCCATCGGTGCCCTGGTGCAGATTTCACCACTGGCAGGAGCCGTTGGGCGACCCAATGACTGGATAAGTTGGGTAGCGGCAGCGGGCATTGTGCTCACCGCCATCAATATGTTCGGCGGATTCGCCGTCACCCAGCGCATGCTGGCCATGTTCCGCAAATAAGGGAGGCAATTCATGTTTACTACAGAACTGGCAACCGTCTCCTACATTGGGGCTACCATTCTTTTCATCCTGAGCCTGGGTGGTTTGTCGAACCAGGAAACCGCCTTGCGCGGCAACCTCTACGGCATGATCGGCATGGCGCTGGCCGTGCTGGCAACCGTCTTTGGTCCGCAAGTCACCTGGGCCGGTATTCCCTGGATCATCGCTGCCATGCTGATCGGTGGCTCCATCGGTTTGTACGCAGCACGCACCGTGCAAATGACGCAGATGCCCGAACTGGTGGCCTTGATGCACAGCATGGTCGGTCTGGCCGCCATGCTGGTGGGCATTTCCACCTTCATCGACCCCGAGGCCTCCAAGGGTTTCGTCGGTGCCGCCAAATCCATTCATGAGATGGAGATTTACATCGGCATTCTGATTGGTGCGGTCACGTTCTCGGGCTCCATCATTGCGTTTGGCAAGCTGTCCGGGCGCATCGGTGGCAACCCCATGCTGTTGCCGGGTCGCCACTGGATGAACCTGGCAGGTCTGTTGGTGGTGATTTATTTCGGGCGCGAGTTCATGAACGCCCACAGCATTCATGACGGCATCATGCCGTTGGTGGTGATGACCGTGATTGCCTTGCTGTTTGGTATCCACATGGTGATGGCCATTGGCGGCGCTGACATGCCGGTGGTGGTGTCCATGCTCAACAGCTATTCCGGATGGGCTGCAGCGGCCACCGGCTTCATGCTGTCGAATGACCTGTTGATCGTGACGGGTGCCTTGGTGGGTTCGAGCGGCGCCATTCTGTCCTACATCATGTGCAAGGCGATGGCACGCAGCTTTATCAGCGTGATCGCGGGTGGTTTCGGCACGGCCAGCGCGGCTCCGAAGCCCGCCGGTGATGCGGCACAACCGGCAGGCGAAGTAACACCGGTGAGCGCTACCGAAACCGCCGAGTTGCTGCGTGAAGCCAAGAGCGTCATCATCGTTCCGGGTTACGGCATGGCCGTGGCGCAGGCGCAGCACACAGTGTACGAGATCACCAAGTTTTTGCGCGCGAAGGGCGTCAACGTGCGCTTCGGCATTCACCCGGTGGCAGGTCGCATGCCGGGCCACATGAACGTGTTGCTGGCCGAAGCCAAAGTGCCCTATGACATCGTGTTCGAAATGGATGAACTTAACGATGACTTCCCCAAGACCGATGTGGCCATCGTGATTGGCGCCAACGACATTGTCAATCCTGGAGCCCAGGACGACCCGAGCAGCCCCATCGCCGGCATGCCGGTGCTGGAAGTCTGGAAAGCCAAAACCTCCATCGTCATGAAGCGCAGCATGGCATCCGGTTACGCCGGTGTTGACAACCCCTTGTTCTACAAAGAGAACAACCGCATGTTGTTTGGCGATGCCAAGAAAATGCTGGATGAAGTTCTAACGGTGCTGAAAACCTGAGGCCCTGTGGGACAAAGCGAAGTTGCGCGCAGCGCAGGTCTGTCCCGGTTGGGAGCAATGAAAGAGGGACAGTTAAATGTCCCTTTTTTATTAGGGAAAACATAGCTTACAAAACCTGACAAACCGGGGAAAATTCCACATTGGTTCAGAAAATGATTGGAGCGTTAACCATGACAGATCGCATTTGGCTCAAGAGCTATCCCGAGGGTGTTCCAGCCGATATTGATGCCAACCAGTACTCATCCATGGTTGACATGATGAGTGAGAGCTTCAAGAAGTTCGCCAACCGCACTGCCTACAGCTTTATGGGCAAGGACCAGACCTACGGACAGATCGACAACCTGAGTCAGGCTTTCGCGGTCTACCTGCAGAGTCTGGGTCTGGCCAAAGGTGACCGCGTGGCGGTCATGATGCCCAATGTGCTGCAGTACCCGATTGCGGTCAGCGCTATCCTGCGTGCCGGCTACATCCTGGTCAACGTCAATCCGCTCTATACGGCGCGTGAACTGGAGCATCAACTCAAGGACTCGGGCGTCAAAGCGATCGTCATATTGGAGAACTTTGCTTCAGTCCTGGAGAAGTGCGTCGCCGCAACTCCAGTCAAGCATATTGTGCTGTGTGCCATGGGGGACCAATTGGGCCGCATCAAAGGGACACTGGTCAATTACGTGGTGCGAAACAAGAAGAAGTTGGTGCCCGCGTTTTCGCTGCCCAGCGCCGTGCGCTTCAACACCGCGATTGCCCAGGGCACCAGCGGTACGCTCAAAAAAGTAACTCTCAAACCCGATGATGTAGCTGTATTGCAATACACCGGTGGCACCACCGGAGTTTCCAAAGGCGCCGTGCTACTGCATCGCAATTTGGTGGCCAACCTGTTGCAGGCAGAGGCCTGGTTTCAGCCGGCCCTCAAGAAGATTCCCGCCACCGAGCAAATCACGCTGGTCTGTGCCTTGCCGCTGTATCACATCTTCGCATTCACTGTCGACATGATGATGTCGATGCGCTTGGGCGGCAGGTTGCTGCTGATTCCCAATCCACGCGACTTGGTGGCGGTGCTCGGTGAGTTGGCCAAGCACAAGATTCATGTTTTTCCGGCTGTCAATACTTTGTTCAATGGCTTGGCCAATCATCCTGATTTCAACAAGGTTGACTGGCGTCATTTGGTGGTCTCGGCGGGTGGCGGGACGGCGGTGCAAAGTTCGGTGGCGAAGCTCTGGTTTGAGAAGACTGGCTGTGCGATTGCCGAAGGCTACGGACTGAGTGAGACATCGCCGATTGCCACCTCCAACCCGGTGACGACCACCGAATATTCGGGCACCATTGGGGTACCGGTTTCGAGCACCTGGCTCAAGCTGTTGGATGACGATGGCAACGAAGTGCCGATGGGACAGGCCGGTGAGATTGCCATCAAAGGCCCGCAGGTGATGGCGGGGTACTGGCAGCGCCCGGACGAAACGGCCAAGGTCATGACGGCGGACGGTTTCCTGAAGACCGGTGATATCGGCGTGATGGATGAGCGTGGTTTCTTCAAAATCGTGGACCGCAAGAAAGACATGATTCTGGTCAGCGGCTTCAACGTTTTTCCGACCGAGCTGGAAGATGTGGTGGCGCAGATGGACGGTGTGCTGGAATGCGCCTGCGTCGGCGTTGCCGACGAGAAATCCGGTGAGGCCGTCAAACTGGTGATTGTCAAAAAAACTCCGGATCTGACAGAGGCCCAAGTGCGTGCCTACTGCAAGGAAAACCTGACCGGTTACAAGCAGCCCAAAGTCATTGAGTTTCGCACGGAGTTGCCGAAGACTCCGGTCGGCAAGATTTTGCGTCGGGAGTTGCGGGACAAGAGTTAGTCATGCACAGTGGAATCCAATCCTCCGTGCTTGGCATTGTTGGAGGCAGCGGTGTTTACGCCATTGAAGGGCTCACCAACCAGCGTTGGGCGCGTGTCGCTACCCCGTTTGGCGAAGCCTCTGATGAGCTTCTTTTTGGTGAGTTGAATGGGCAACCGATGGTGTTTCTGCCGCGCCATGGACGCGGACACCGCATACCACCCTCCGAGATCAACTTTCGCGCCAATATCGATGCCTTGAAGCGCGCCGGTGTCACAGACCTGATCTCGGTCAGCGCGGTAGGGTCTTTGCGCGAAGATTTGCGGCCCGGCATGTTTGTCATCGTCGACCAATTCATTGATCGAACTTTTGCCCGTGAAAAGAGCTTCTTTGGTAGCGGACTGGTGGCGCACGTCTCGATGGCGCACCCGGTCTGCAGCCGACTCGGCGATCATGTCGCGGCGGCGGCGCGCGAGTCGGGGATTGATGTGGTCGAAGGCGGCACCTACCTGGTGATGGAGGGCCCCCAGTTTTCCAGCCTGGCAGAATCAAGACTCTACCGAAGCTGGAACTGCGACGTGATCGGCATGACCAATATGCCGGAAGCCAAGCTGGCACGGGAAGCAGAGATTTGCTATGCGTCCGTCGCCATGGTGACCGATTTTGATTGCTGGCATCCAGACCACGACCATGTCACGGTAGAGGCAATTGTCAAAGTGTTGCTAGCCAACGCTCAGAAAGCTCGCAGCATGATCACAAGCGCTGCGCCCCGATTGAATGCAGACACCAGCGCTGTCGCTTGTGCCTGTCGCAGCGCGCTGCAGCACGCACTGATCACCGCTCCCGATGCGCGGGACCCGCAGATGCTGCAACGCCTGGATGCAGTGGCGGGACGCGTGTTGAGGCTTTGATAGTGAACCCACCTGCTGCTCGGCACGACACTGCGCATCACAAGCGTCAACAGATGGTGCAGGCGTCGCGCAAGTTGGTCGCGCTGCGCCTGAATCGCGGCACGTCAGGCAATATCGGAGTCAGACTTGATCAATCGTTGCTGGTGACACCGTCCGGCGTTCCGGCCGAAGATTTGTCACCCGACTCTATGGTGGAAATAGATTTTTCGGGTACTGTTTTGGGCACCGGAAATCCATCGAGCGAGTGGCGTTTTCACCGTGACATCTTGCTGGCGCGTCCGGAAATTGGTGCCATCGTGCACACGCACTCCCGCTTTGCCGCCACGCTGGCATGCTTGCAGCGGGACATTCCTGCGTTTCATTACATGATTGCGGTGGCTGGCGGTGACACCATTCGCTGCACGCCCTATGCGCTCTTTGGTAGTCAGGCGCTGTCTGATCTGGCACTGCAAGCGCTCGAAAGCCGCAAGGCCTGCCTGCTTGGCAACCACGGCCTGATTGCCTTGGGCGCTGATTTGACAGAGGCACTGGCGATGGCGGTGGAGGTTGAATCGCTTTGCGAACAGTACTGGAGCGCTTTGCAACTGGGTCAACCCCATCTTCTTTCGGACAGTCAAATGCAGGAAGTGCTGGAAAAATTCAAGGGGTATGGTCGGTGCAGCAAGGCAGAGTAACTTCGTCATTGAATGGCGCTGCGGCAGTCCAGACACTCCGGTGGCTGGCGGGTCAACTGGAGATGATCGATCAGCGGGTGCTGCCAGCCCGCTTTGAGTATTTGTCATTTACCTCGGCAGCCGAGGTTGCCCAGGGCATTCGCAGCATGGTGGTTCGCGGTGCTCCGGCCATTGGCTGCGCTGCTGCCTATGGCATTGCGCTGGAGGCATTGGCCCTGCGCCATGCAGATCGTGACACATTTTCTGCGGGCATGGAAAGGGGCTTTGATCTTCTGGCCGCAAGTCGACCGACGGCGGTGAACCTGTTTTGGGCCTTGCAGCGAATGCGCGGACTGTGGGAGGTCAAGCAGAACTGCGCAGCGGCTGAAATCGCCGACTGCCTGCTGACCGAGGCGCATGAAATTGCAGCCGAGGATGTTCGTATCAATAAAGCGATGGGCGCCCATGGCGCGGCGCTACTGGCAGACGGCGCTCGGGTGCTGACGCACTGCAATGCCGGCGCCCTGGCAACAGCAGGGCATGGCACAGCGCTTGGGGTGATTCGCTCAGCGGTGTCCGCAGGCAAGCGTATTTCAGTGATTGCCGACGAGACCCGGCCCTTTTTACAGGGTGCGCGACTCACCGCCTGGGAAATGGTGCAGGAAAATATTCCGGTGACTTTGATCACTGACAACATGGCCGGGCATTTGATGAGCCGGGGTGATGTCGATGCTGTCGTGGTGGGCACCGATCGCGTGGCCGCCAACGGTGATGTGGCGAACAAGATTGGCACTTACATGGTGGCGGTGCTGGCGCAACGTCATGGCATTCCGTTTTATGTCGCTTGCCCCTTGTCCACCATCGATCTGGCGATCCCTGATGGTGCCGCCATCCCGATTGAAGAACGACCTGCCGAAGAGGTGACCGGCTTCCGGGAATGCCAGTGGGCCGCCAAGGGTGTAGCGGTGCGCAATCCGGCTTTTGACGTGACACCGGCAGACCTGGTTACCGCGCTGATCACGGAAAAAGGCGTTGTCAGGTCGCCGAACCGCAAAACTATCGCCGAACTGTTCGGTTCCTGAGTCAGGGCTTTAGCCCGGCCAGCCGCGCCACTGACACTACCACGTCGGGCAATGCTGCACTCGCCAGCGAAAAAAAGTCACATGCTGAAATTGTTGCATTGCATCAATAAAAAAGCATTGCGCTTTAAGGCTAACGAAGGCATAGTGAATTTGTTGGTAGTTTTTTCAACCCGAAAAGCAACAGGAGTTTATTTATGAACTTGACGATCAGCGGCCATCACCTCGAAGTTACCCCATCGCTACGTAGTTACGTCACCAGCAAGCTTGATCGAATCGTTCGCCATTTTGACCAGGTTGTCGATGTCAAAGTGCTACTCACGGTGGAGAAACAAAAGGAAAAAGAGGGAAGGCAGCGAGCCGAGTGCAATATACATGTCAAGGGTACCGACATGTTTGCCGAGAGCTCGCACGCTGATTTGTACGCTGCTGTGGATGAGTTGGTGGACAAACTGGATCGGCAGGTGGTTCGACACAAGGATCGCCTGCAAAACCATCATCACGCGGCTCCCAAACGATTGATGTGAGGCCACAAGTCACAGCTTGAACCAGGCAAGCCGCCCAATCGGGCGGTTTTTTTGCGCCCTCAATCGCTAGGGTGCATAATCCGACACCAAATTATGAATCGACTCGCGTCCATCCTTTCTGTTGCACAAGTGCTTGTGCATGTTGATGCCGGCAGCAAAAAAAGAGTTTTTGAGGAAGCTGGCTTGCTGTTTGAAAATCTTCACGGCCTAAGTCGGGCATTGGTGACTGACAGCTTGTTCTCGCGCGAACGTCTTGGATCGACCGGTCTGGGTCATGGCGTCGCCATTCCGCATGGACGCATCAAAGGCCTCAAGGCACCGATGGCAGCCGTATTCCAGTTGGCGCAGCCGATTGGGTTCGACGCGCCCGATGAGCAGGCGGTTAGTCTGTTGATTTTTTTGCTGGTGCCGGAGGCGGCGACCCAAAAGCACCTCGAAATCCTGTCGGAAATCGCCGAGTTGCTCAGCGATGCCAGTTTGCGTGAGAAGCTTGCCGCCAGTGCCGACGCCGCTGATTTGCATGGGCTGATCGCCAATTGGCGTTCGGCACAGGCCGCCTGATCACGGCTGGGTGAGTGATCCAAAGCCACAGGAATTTGCTTGAAGCCCACTGTCGTCAGCGCTGACGTGTTGTTCGAGGAGTTTCGCGGCGTCCTGAAATGGGAGTGGCTGGCTGGCCTGGGTGCTTCAGAGCGCCGCTTTGACGAAGTTGCAGTGCGCGCCGCTCGCTCGGGTGCCGATTTGGTCGGCTACCTCAACTATATTCATCCTTACCGCGTGCAGATTTTGGGTCAGCGCGAGATCGCCTACCTTACCAACCATACGCCTGAAGACTGCGCCCGCCGGATTGCGCGGATCGTCACATTGGAGCCGCCGGTACTGGTGCTGGCCGATGGACAGGTCGCACCAGAGGCATTGCTCTCGATGTGCGAACGTGCGCAGATTCCGATGTTTGCGACACAGGGCTCTTCGGCTTTTGTCATTGATGTGCTGCGGGCCTATTTGTCCAAGCATTTTGCCGACCGCAGCTCGATGCATGGTGTGTTCATGGACATTCTTGGGCTCGGTGTGCTCATCACCGGAGAATCCGGGCTGGGCAAAAGTGAGTTGGGCCTGGAACTGATCTCGCGCGGCAATGGCTTGGTGGCTGACGACGCAGTCGATCTGTTTCGCATCAATCAGGACACCATTGAGGGTCGCTGCCCGGAACTCCTGATGAACCTGCTGGAAGTGCGTGGCATAGGCTTGCTCGATATCCGGTGCATTTTTGGCGAAACTGCGGTTCGGCGCAGGATGCGGCTCAAGCTCATCGTGCACCTGGTGCGCCGTGAAACGATGGAACGCGAGTACGAACGCATTCCCTATGAGCCGCTGACCCAGGACGTGTTGGGCGTGCCGGTGCGAAAAGTGGTCATCCAGGTGGTGGCGGGACGCAACATCGCGGTGCTGGTGGAGGCCGCGGTGCGCAACACCATACTACAGCTGCGAGGCATTGATACCTACCAGGAGTTCGTCGAGCGCCATCGCAAAGCCATGACTGCCGCTGAGTGAAGTCAGTGTCAACCCCGGTGCCCGGATTTGATGCTTGTGGCGACTGTTTTAGCCTGCTTCACTAACGGCGGCAGGCCGGTTGGGGCACGGGCTGGAGGTGCAGTGGGCGTACAGGCTCAAGGCGTGGTCGGCGATGGCAAAGCCCTTGCTTTTGGCGACTGCGTGCTGACGCTTTTCAATATCCGCATCGTAAAATTCCTCCACTTTGCCGCAATCCAGGCACACCAGATGATCGTGGTGCCGTCCCTCGTTGATTTCATAAACGGCTTTGCCGCCTTCAAAATGGCTCCGTATCAAAATGTCAGCCTGTTCAAACTGGGCCAGTACGCGGTAAACCGTGGCCAAACCGACATCGGAGCGATCTTCCAGCAAAACTCGGAACACGTCTTCGGCGGTCATATGTCGTTGCCTGCCTTTTTGAAAAATCTCCAGTATTTTCAGGCGCGGCAAGGTGGCCTTGAGGCCGGTACTTTTGAGTTCATCAATATTGGTCATGGAGGTTTCTCTCTTGCCAGCTGGCAGGCTAGCCCCGCAGGCACAGCCGGTACAATGCGCCGATCATATCGCCACACCTCATCCCATGTCTGATACTCAACATCGTAGTAGCCTGTTAGGCTGGCTTTTACTGGCAAGCGCAAGTTTGGTGGCTTGTGGCAGCCTGGATGGTGCCAGCTACAAAATTGTGAGCCTGGTTACCCCTTACAAGATGGATATCGTGCAGGGCAATTTTGTCTCCAGGGAACAAGCCGCCGCGGTCAAGCCAGGCATGAGCCGCTTGCAAGTGCGCGATATTCTGGGCACACCCCTGGTGACCAGTATTTTTCATGCCGATCGCTGGGACTATGTCTTTACCTTCAAACGTCAGGGCATGGAGCCGCAGTCGCGCAAAGTTGCCGTGTTTTTCAAAGGCGAGTTGCTGGAACGGGTGGAAGCTGAGTCGCTGCCCACCGAGGCTGAGTTTGTGGCTTCAATCGATACCGGGCGCAAGTTCGCCAAGGTACCGATGCTGGAAATGACTGAAGAGGGGCTGAAACAATTGCCTGCGCCGACCAAGAAGGTCGAAGCCAAGCCGCTGCCAGCGTTGCCAGCGAGTTACCCGCCGCTAGAGCCTGCCGTGCGCTGACCTGCAGCCGTTTTCCAATGACAGCAAGCAGGCTCCATAGAATTACAGTGGCGGGCGCTGGTGGGCGCATGGGACAAATGCTGATGGAGGCCGTTGGCGCCGCGGACGATTGCCAACTGGCTGGCGCACTGGATATAGCCACCAGCGCAGCCATTGGCATGGATGCGCTGGCGTTTCTTGGCCAGATCAGTGGCGTATCGATCACAGCCGATCTGGCCGAAGGACTGAAAACTGCGCATACCCTGGTTGATTTCACCCGGCCCGAAGGCACGCTGGCCCATCTGCGTGTTTGCCGTGAAATGCACGTCAATATGGTGATTGGAACCACCGGATTCAGTGGCACACAAAAAGCCGAGATAGCTGCTGCCGCCCAGGACATCGCCATTGTGATGGCGCCCAACATGAGCGTCGGCGTCAACGTGACGCTCAAACTGCTTGAAATGGCGGCCCAGGCCCTGGCCACCGGCTACGACATTGAAATCATTGAAGCCCATCACCGCCACAAGGTCGACGCACCGTCCGGCACGGCCCTGAAAATGGGCGAAGTCATTGCCACCGCGCTGGGACGTGACCTGAAAGATTGTGCCGTCTATGCCCGCGAAGGTTTGACCGGCGAACGCGACCCGTCCTCCATTGGATTTGCCAGTATTCGGGGTGGCGATATTGTGGGCGATCACACGGTGCTGTTTGCCGGCACCGGCGAGCGCATTGAAATCACCCATAAATCGTCCAGCCGAGCCACCTATGCACAGGGCAGTCTGCGTGCGGCACGTTTTTTGGCTGATCAAAAAACAGGTTTGTTCGACATGTTTGATGTGCTAAAGCTGAGATGAACGCGGCCCAGTTGTTTTTGCAAGGCGATGCACTGACCCAGGGGGTGGCGCTGATTCTGCTCGCCATGTCAGTCGGCAGTTGGGTTGTGATCTTGTGGAAGTCATGGTTGCTGCATCGTGCAGGTGGTGACGTGACGCGTTGTGTGGCGGCGTTCTGGCAGTCGGTGTCAATAGCAGAGGCACTGCAAAAATTCAAGGCATTTGACCGCGAAGCCATCGTTACTTCGATTGTCCTTGCGGCAAAACTTGAAGCCAACGGCACGCTGGCGTCTGCCGGAGACAAGACGCACCAGCTGACCCGCTTGCTGCGCGACGCGTTGCACGTGGCCTTGGCCAAACTCCAGTACGGTCAGGTGTTGTTGGCGACAGTGGGTTCCACCGCCCCTTTTGTTGGCCTGTTGGGCACAGTGTGGGGCATTTACCATGCCCTCATCGGCATTGCAAACGCCGGACAGGTAACCATCGACAAAATATCCGGACCGGTCGGCGAAGCGCTCATCATGACCGCCGCCGGCCTCGCTGTTGCCATACCGGCCGTATTGGCCTACAACGTGCTGGGCCGCTCCATCGGGCGTATCGAGGGTGAGCTGGAAGGCTTTGCCCGTGACCTGCGGGAACTCGCCGCCAGTCAGCCCGACTGGGTTGTTTGAGTCATAGCAAAGGCAAGTGATGTCTTTCGGCCGTCTAGAAGGTACCCAGCGCGCACAGCCGATGAGTGAAATCAACATGACGCCGCTGGTCGACGTGATGCTGGTGCTGGTGGCGATTTTCATCATCACGGCGCCGCTGCTGGCAAGCTCCATCAAGCTGGACCTGCCCAAAACAGAGGCTGCCAAGCCGGGCTCTGCGCCGCAGTTTGTGGAACTGGTGGTGGACAAGTCCGGACAGGCCTATTTCAACGACAAGCCGCTTGATTTGTCGCAACTGGCTTTGCAGCTGCTTCAAACAGCCAAAACCAACCCGGATACCGAAATACAGCTACGTGCAGATGCCGCCGTACCCTACGGACGAATTGTGGAAGTGATGGGTATCGCGCAAAAGGCTGGTTTGAACCGCATTGGGTTCGTCGCCCAGGCCGTGCCCAAGGCGAAGGCAGCGAGCAAACCCTAAAATCGGGTGTTTTCGATCCCCTGATCGCGCAAGTGAATCCAAATGCAAGATAAATACCAGCACCTCGAAGTCGAAAAAACAGCGCAAAACCACTGGTCTGCTCAAGACGCTTACCGTGTGCTGGAAGACACTTCCAAAAAGAAGTTCTACGCCTGTTCCATGTTGCCCTATCCCAGTGGCAAGCTGCACATGGGTCACGTGCGCAACTACACCATCAACGACATGCTGACGCGCTACCTGCGCATGAATGGCTACAACGTACTCATGCCGATGGGCTGGGACGCGTTTGGGCTGCCGGCCGAGAACGCAGCGCTCAAAAACGGTGTCCCGCCCGCCAAGTGGACCTACGAGAACATCGCCGCGATGAAAGCGCAGATGCAGGCGATGGGCCTGGCCATTGACTGGTCGCGCGAGGTCGCCACTTGCGACCCCAGTTATTACAAATGGAACCAGTGGTTATTTTTGAAGATGCTGGAAAAAGGCATCGCCTATCGCAAAACCCAGGTCGTCAATTGGGACCCGGTGGACCAGACCGTGTTGGCCAATGAGCAAGTGATTGACGGCAAGGGCTGGCGTACCGGCGCGATCATAGAAAAGCGCGAGATTCCAGGCTACTACCTCAAAATTACCGACTACGCCGAAGAGTTGCTGGAGCATGTCAGGACCGGCTTGCCGGGCTGGCCAGAGCGCGTGAAACTGATGCAGGAGAACTGGATCGGCAAGTCCGAGGGTGTGCGCTTTGCCTTCACACACGACATTCGGGATGCCTCTGGCAAGCTGATCGGTGACGGTCGCATGTATGTTTTCACGACCCGAGCCGACACCATCAAGGGCGTCACTTTTTGCGCCGTCGCGCCCGAACATCCACTGGCAATGCATGCGGCCAGCAGCAACGCCCGCCTGGCAGCCTTCATCAAGGAATGCAAGGCCGGTGGTACCACTGAAGCAGAGCTGGCGACGCAGGAAAAAAAAGGCATGGCCACCGGGCTGCAGGTGATGCATCCGCTGACCGGTCTGATGGTCCCGGTGTGGGTCGGCAACTACGTGCTGATGAGCTACGGCGACGGCGCCGTCATGGGCGTACCGGCACACGACGAGCGTGACTTTGCGTTTGCCCGGAAATACCGCTTGTTGATCAAGCAAGTGGTACATGTTGACGGTGAGCAGTTTGACTACGAGCATTGGCAGGACTGGTATGCCGACAAGCAGCGGGGTGTCGCCATTAACTCGGGCAGCTTCAGCGGCATGTCGTTCAAAGAGGCAGTCGTGGCGGTAGCCCACCTGCTTGCCGAAAAAGGTTTGGGCGAGAAGAAGACTACCTGGCGCTTGCGCGACTGGGGTGTCAGTCGTCAGCGCTATTGGGGAACACCCATTCCCATCATCCACTGCCCTGAGCACGGCGCGGTACCGGTACCGGAGAAGGACTTGCCGGTTGTTTTGCCGCAGGACTGCGTGCCTGACGGCTCGGGCAATCCGTTGCACAAGCATGAGGGCTTTCATGCCGGCGTGGTGTGCCCGGTGTGTGGCGTCGCAGCGCGGCGCGAGACCGATACCATGGACACGTTCGTGGACTCCAGCTGGTACTACATGCGCTATTGCGACCCTGGCAACGCTGACAAGATGGTGGCCGATGGCGCCAATTACTGGATGCCGATGGATCAGTACATCGGCGGCATAGAGCACGCCATTCTGCATTTGCTGTATGCGCGCTTCTGGACCAAGGTGATGCGCGATCTCGGGCTGGTCAAGGTTGATGAACCGTTCACCAAACTGTTGACTCAGGGCATGGTGCTGAACCATATTTATTCGCGCAAATCAGAAAAGGGCGGCATGGAGTATTTCTGGCCGCACGAAGTGCAGGACATCCAGGATGCCACCGGCAAGGTCACTGGCGCCACACTCAAGGGGGCCAAAGGCACGCTGCCAGCCGGCACGTTCATCACCTATGAAGGTGTTGGCACCATGAGCAAGAGCAAAAACAATGGTGTCGATCCGCAGGACCTGATTACAAAGTATGGCGCCGATACGGCACGTCTTTACACCATGTTTACCGCTCCGCCGGAAGCCACGCTGGAGTGGAATGATGCAGGGGTGGAAGGTTCGTACCGCTTTTTGCGCCGCCTCTGGAGTTTTGCTGTCAAGCGCTCTGCTGTGCAAAGCGCGACTACGGTCAAGGACCAGAAGTCAACCCAAGCTGAATTCAGCAAAGAGGCCAAGGTACTGCGACGCGAAATCCACACGGTGTTCAAGCAGATCGATTACGACTACCAGCGCATGCAGTACAACACTGTGGTCTCGGGTGCAATGAAAATGCTCAATGCGCTGGAGGACTTCCACGACGACGGCTCGAGCGGCAGTCGCGCGGCCGTGCGCGAAGGTTTCGGCATGTTGCTGCGCTCTATCTATCCGGCCACACCGCACCTCACGCATGCGCTTTGGGCCGAGCTGGGTTACGCAGATCAGTACGGTGATTTGCTTGACGCACCCTGGCCCAAGGCCGATGACTCGGCCCTGCTGCAGGACGAAATTGAGCTCATGCTGCAGATCAACGGCAAACTCCGGGGTGCGATCACTGTTCCTGCCACGGCTTCCAGACAAGAGATAGAACGCATTGCAATAGGTAGCGAGATCTTCCAAAAGCTGGCCAATGGCGCGGCCATCAAGAAAGTGGTTGTGGTGTCGGGGCGTCTGGTCAATGTCGTGTTCTAAAGCAGACAAAACATGAAACGTCGCGTCGCCCTGCAAGTCGGTCAAGCTGCTTTGGCAAGCCTGCTATTGGCGGGGTGCGGCTTCAAGTTGCGCGGCAGCCAAAACTTTGCCTTCTCGAGCCTTGCCGTCGAGCCCAGCCCGGGCGGCCCCCTGGCCATCGAGCTGCGCCGATCTTTTGGCGCTGCGGTGAAGGTACTGGCGCCTGGTGCACCACTGACGCAAGCGCAGGTCATAGTCGACATACTTCATGAGCAACGCGAGAAAATCGTGGTGGCGGTCAACAGTTCGGGCCAGGTGCGGGAGTTTCAGCTGCGCATCCGGCTGAAGTTCAGAGCTCGCACGTCGCAGGGTGAGGAGTTGGTGACAGCCGACGAAATTGTTCAGCAGCGCGATATCAGCTTCAGTGAGTCCGCAGTGCTGGCCAAGGAAGCCGAGGAGGCTTTGCTTTATCGCGATATGCAGACCGACATCGTGCGCCAGCTGCTCCGGCGTCTGGCAACGGTGCAACTGTGAAAGCGCCTGGAACCGTGCGCGGTTGCGCCCAGTGGAACAGCCCGGTCCCCAACTGAACCGCCATGCAACTCGCCGTCAATCGACTCGCTGCTCATTTGCAGCAAGGCCTGAAAAGCCTCTATGCGCTGCATGGAGACGAGCCGCTGCTGATTCAGGAGGCGGTGGATGCCATTCGCGCTAGCGCCAAAACCCGGGGGTTTACCGAGCGCAGCTCGCATACCGTCTCCGGGGCGCATTTTGACTGGAGCGAAGTATTGGCGGCGGGCGGGTCTTTGAGCCTGTTTGCCGACAAGCAGATCATTGAGTTGCGCATTCCTTCCGGCAAGCCCGGCAAGGACGGAAGCAGCGCCATTCAACAACTGGCCGAGCGATCGCGCGGCAACGACTCAACGCTACTGCTGATCATGTTGCCACGGCTCGACAAACTGACCAAAGGCGGCGCCTGGTTTACTGCGCTGGAGAGTTTTGGCGTCACGCTGCAGGTCGACCCGGTTGAGCGCAATGCATTGCCACAATGGATTGCCGAGCGGCTGTCGGTCCAGGGCCAGCGGGTGGTCGGCGGCGAGCAAGGGCAGCGTACCCTGCAGTTTTTCGCTGACCGGGTGGAGGGCAATTTGCTCGCCGCGCATCAGGAAATCCAGAAACTCGCGCTCTTGTTTGCGCCCGGCGAGCTGACGTTTGACCAGATCGAGAGCGCGGTGCTGAACGTGGCGCGCTACGACGTGTTCAAACTGTCGGAAGCAGTTCTGGCCGGCCAGACCAGCCGCGTGCAGCGCATGCTCGATGGCTTGCAGGCCGAGGGTGAAGCTGAGGTTCTGGTGCACTACACCTTGAGTGAGGACATTCGCGCACTCAAACGGGTGAAGGACGCCATGGGGCTGGGTCGCCCCCTGCCCATGGCTTTGCGCGAGCAGCGCGTCTGGGGCGTCAAAGAGCGATTGTTTGAACGCGTGTTGCCGCGTTTGAGTGAAGTGAACCTGGCTGAATTGCTGCAGGCGGCGCATCAGGTGGATGGCATCGTCAAAGGCCTGAAGCAGCCCGATTGGCCGACCGACAATTGGCAGGCCTTGCACCGGCTGGCCATGCAGCTGTGCGCCTTGTGTAGCGGCAATGCCAAGCTGCCCGCTGCACCGTCAAACCCAAGGACGGCTTCAGTCTGATTCGGGTTGGAGTCGGCGGGACTGGGGCGCAGGTCGGCATGGCACTCAGCTTCGCGGCTGTCCCCCGGCCTGCGGCCTCCTCCTTCATGCCGCTGCGCTGAGCGCCACGCCGACCTGCTTCAGCAAGCGTCGTGTTGATGCGTCGGGTATTTGACTGACTTCATTCGCGGAGCCATCTGCCCCAGCCTCATCGGCACGCACACCGTCTTTCGTCAAAGACGCTCCGAACGATGAAAGCGAACATGGCGCTCGAATTCTGTGCATATCAGGTCCGCGTATCTGCCAAAATAGCGTCATGCGATTAACCCCTAAAAAGCAACAGGTCATCCGAGAGGTCAGTGTGTGCTGATTTGGCTCGCCAAAATATCAGCACGAATGACAAAACACAATGAACGCTCTCAATATCGCCGATTACGCCCAGTCCCTTGGTTCCAGGGCAAAGGCGGCATCAGCACTTATGGCCAAAGCGCCAACTGCAACCAAAAACACTGTATTGCGCGAGCTGGCCGGGTTGCTGCGTGACAATCTGTCGGCCTTGCAAACTGACAATGCCAAAGACATTGAACGTGCCGTGGCCGCAGGCCTGGCAGCGCCCATGGTGGATCGGCTGAAGTTGTCACCCAAAGTCATCGAAACCTGCGCTTTGGGTCTTGAACAGCTGGCCGCCATGCCCGACGTGATCGGTGAAATCATCGGCATGAAGCAGCAACCCAGTGGCATTCGGGTCGGACAAATGCGGGTACCCATTGGCGTCTTCGGCATGATTTTCGAGAGTCGCCCGAATGTCACGATCGAGGCCGCCGGTTTGTCTATCAAGAGCGGCAACGCCTGCATTTTGCGCGGTGGATCGGAGGCGATTGAATCCAATAAAGCGCTGGCGCGGCTGGTGCAGCAAGCCTTGCAGGCCGCCGGTTTGCCTCTAGACGCGGTGCAACTGGTGCAAACCACCGACCGTGAGGTGGTGGGCCAGCTCATTGCCATGCCGCAATACGTTGACGTGATCATTCCACGCGGTGGCAAGGGTTTGATCGAGCGCATCAGCCGCGACGCCAAGGTACCCGTCATCAAGCATCTGGATGGCAATTGCCATGTCTATGTCGACGATCCCTGTGACATCGCGATGGCAGTCAAGGTGACTGACAATGCCAAGACCCAAAAGTACAGCCCCTGCAACGCCATGGAGAGCCTGCTGGTGGCGCGTGGCGTGGCGGCTCAATTTTTGCCCTTGATCGGCAAAGTTTACGCTGACAAAGGGGTCGAGATGCGTTGCGATGACGAGGCGCTGACGTTGCTGGCCACGGCGCCGGGTGCTAGCTGCAAACCTGCCACCGAACAGGATTGGTACGAGGAATACCTGGCACCGGTCATCAGCATCAAAGTGGTTGACGGACTCAACGAGGCCATCGCCCATATCAACCGTTATTCCTCGCACCATACCGATGCCATCATCACAGGTGACCACATGCATGCGCAAGCTTTTTTGCGAGAGGTTGATTCTGCCAGCGTGATGGTCAACACCAGTACGCGCTTTGCCGATGGCTTCGAATTTGGTCTGGGCGCTGAAATTGGCATCAGCACCGACAAGTTCCACGCCCGTGGTCCGGTCGGCATCGAGGGTCTTACTTCGTTGAAATATGTGGTGCTGGGCAATGGCGAAGTAAGATCGTGAGAAGTTCGGGGCAGTTCGCAATTTTTCGCAACCAGCAAGCTCTGTTCTCAACTGACTAATCTCATGGTTCCACATCTCGTTACCGCGCTTACCGGCCCTATCAACGAACTTGAACAGCGCGTGCTGGATTCGATGCCCGCTATCGAGCGCTGGTTTCGTCTTGAGTGGATGGAGCACACGCCACCGTTTTACTGTTCGGTGCATGTGCGCAATGCCGGCTTCAAGCTGGCGCCAGTTGACACCAATTTATTCCCCAGCGGCTGGAACAATCTGACGCCCGAGATGTTGCCTCTGGCCGTGCAGTCGGCGATGGCGGCGATCGAGAAGATTTGCCCCGAGGCGCGCAATTTATTGGTCATCCCGGAAAATCACTCCAACAGCAAGCAGTATTTGTCCAGCTTGGCGCAACTGCGGCGCATTTTCCACATGGCCGGACTGAACGTGTGTCTGGGCTCTATTGACCCGGCCATCAAGAACACCACCACCATTGAGTTGCCCAACGGTGAGAGCGTCACACTGGAGCCGGTTGTCCGCGGCAAACGCCGCCTGGGCGTGAAAGACTTTGACCCCTGCACCATCCTGCTCAATAACGACCTGAGCGCCGGCGTGCCTGGCATTCTGGAAGAAATTCATGAACAGTACCTGCTGCCACCCCTGCACGCAGGCTGGACCACGCGACGCCGGAGCAAGCATTTCAAGTGTTACGAAGAGGTGGCCAAGCGCTTGGGCAAGTTGCTGGGCGTTGATCCCTGGCTTATCAACCCGATGTTCGGACGATGTGCCGACGTGAACCTGACGGACAGTCTGGGCATGGAAAGCCTGGCTACCAACGTCGATGCCCTGCTGACAAAAATTCGTCGCAAGTACAAGGAATACGGCATCAAGGACCGGCCTTTTGTCGTGGTCAAGTCGGACCACGGTTCACGCGGCATGGGCATCGTGACGGTGCGCGAAGTCGAAGAGCTGGAAGCACTGACAAACAAATTAAAGAGCCGAACGAATGGCTTGAATGCAAATCCGCACGCCTTCGATCTTCTTCTGCAGGAAGGCGTTTTAACCAACGAACGAATCAACGATGCCGAGGCTGAACCCGTGGTTTACATGATAGATCGTTACGTTGTGGGGGGCTTTTATCGTGTTCATGCCGAGCGCGGCGTCGATGACGCGCTCAACACGTCGCCGGCGCCGAGCTTTATGCCGTTGGCGTTTGAGCAAAGTGCAAATTTGATGCAAGCCGGCAGCAAGTCCGGCGCCAGTGCCCCGAATCGCTTTTACATGTACGGCGTCGTGGGGCGTCTGGCGATGCTGGCCGCCAGTTACGAGCTGGAAGCGACCGACCCGGACGCCGAGGTCTATGAATAGTTGCTGGGCGGGCGCAAAATGGCGGACCCCAACGCAATGCAATCCCGCAGAGAATAAAGACGGGACAAACTAGTGGCAGCATCCAAATCATCTCTCGCGGCGCTCACACTGGGCGCCATTGGCGTGGTCTACGGTGACATCGGAACCAGTGTCCTGTATGCGGTAAAAGAAGTGTTTGGTTCTGGTCACGTGCCCTTTACCCCCGATAATATTTATGGCATTTTGTCCATCTTTTTTTGGACCTTGACGGTAATTGTGTCGATCAAGTACGTAACACTCGTGCTGCGTGCAGACAATAACGGTGAGGGTGGATTGGTTGCGATGCTGGCACTGGCCTCGCAGTCTGTCAAAGACAAACCCAAGTTGCGGCGTGTGTTGTTGCTGGTCGGTATTTTTGGAACCTGTCTGTTTTATGGCGATGGCGTTATTACGCCAGCGATCACGGTACTCGGAGCCGTGGAAGGTCTGGAAGTCGTGTCGCCAGCCTTCAAGAAGTACCTGGTGCCACTGGCATTGTTGATTCTGCTGGCGCTGTTTATGGTGCAAAAGCGCGGTACTGCAAGCATCGGGCGATTCTTTGGTCCGATCATGGTGATCTGGTTCATGGTGATCGCCATTCTGGGTGTTTTCAACGTTGCCCGTGACCCAAACATCCTGTGGGCGCTCAGCCCCCACTTTGCGCTGGGCTTCATGTTCCACAACCCGGGCGTCGCCTTCGTCGTCCTGGGCGCGGTGGTGTTGTGTGTAACAGGCGCCGAGGCGCTCTACGCTGATATGGGGCATTTTGGCAAGAGGCCGATCCGTGTTGCCTGGTTCTCGGTTGCCATGCCGGCTCTCACGCTCAACTACTTTGGTCAAGGAGCCTTGTTGTTGCACAACCCGGCAGCCGTCAAGAACCCGTTTTTCATGATGGCGCCCGACTGGGCGCTATTGCCTCTGGTAGGTCTGGCCACCATGGCGGCGGTAATTGCGTCGCAGGCACTGATCTCTGGCGCCTTCTCGGTCACCAAGCAGGTCATCCAGTTGGGCTATCTGCCGCGCCTGCAGGTCCTGCACACCAGCGTGAAGGACACGGGGCAAGTCTATTTGCCGTTTGTTAACTGGGGTCTATTTGTCGCCATTGTGTTAGCCGTGGTGATGTTCAAGTCGTCCAGCAATCTGGCCGCGGCGTATGGCGTTGCAGTGTGTACCGACATGCTGATTACCACCATCCTGACCTTCTTCGTCATCCGCTACAGCTGGAAATACCCGCTGCTACTGTGCATTGCCGCTACCGGATTTTTCTTCTTGGTTGATTTTGCATTTTGGGCCTCCAACTTGCTCAAACTGTTTGACGGTGGTTGGTTCCCGCTCTTAATCGGAGGTGCCGTCTTCACGCTGATGATGACCTGGAAAGACGGCCGGCGTTTGTTGAATGAAAAGTTACGCGCCGACGCGATCGACCTAACCAGTTTTCTGGATTCAGTCTTTGTCAGTCCACCGGTCCGGGTGGATGGCACGGCGGTGTTCCTGACTGCCGGGCCTGGCACGGTACCCAACGCCATGCTGCACAACCTCAAACACAACAAGGTGCTGCACCGGAACAACTTGTTTGTCACAGTGCGCAATCACGAGGTGCCCTGGATCAAAATGGACAAGCGCGTCGAGATTGAATCCCTTGGGCATGATTGCTGGCAGGTCGTAATCAACTACGGCTTCAAAAATGATCCTGATATTCCCAAGGCATTGCAGCACATCAAGGCCCGCGGTTGTGAACTCGACGTTATGACCACCAGCTACTTCCTCTCGCGCGACATCGTCATTCCGACCATCGGCGGCGGCATGACACAGTGGCGCGAGAAGCTGTTTTCACAGATGCACCATAACGCCAGTGCGGCGGCCGAGTTCTTGCGGCTGCCCAACAATGCGGTGGTGGAGCTGGGTTCCAAAATTGAAATCTGAAGCGCTGCCGGAAAGACCGCAGCTACGCGAAGCAAAGAAGCCCGGCACCGAACTGACAGAACGTCGATGCGTTTTTTCAAAGATCTGAGTTCTTCCGCCTTCACGGCGGGCTTCGTCGCGGTTCTGGTCGGCTTCACCAGTTCGGTGGCCATTGTGTTTCAGGCCGCTCTGGCCTTCCAGGCGACCCCTGAGCTCATGACATCGTGGATGTGGGCGCTGGGGCTGGGCATGGGGCTGTGCACACTGGTGCCTTCCCTGTGGCTGCGCAAGCCCGTCATGGTGGCCTGGAGCACGCCCGGCGCGGCGGTGCTGGCTACGGCGGGAGTGGCCGGGGGCTTCTCGATGGCGGAGGCGGTCGGCGCCTTCATGCTGTGTGCCGCACTCATTACCCTGTGCGGCGTCACCGGTTGGTTCGAGCGGGTCATGAAGCATTTGCCGCTGGCGATTGCCTCGGGTCTGCTGGCCGGTGTGCTGGCGCGCTTCGGTTTGCAGGCCTTTGCCGCCGCACAGACCAATTTGCCGTTGGTGCTGACCATGCTGGCGAGCTACTTGCTGGGCAAACGATTGGCGCCCCGCTATGCGGTGCCGCTGACCCTGCTGGTTGCCATTATTTTTGTCGCTGCGACGGCAGGCTTCACTGGTGCCAGCATCAGCTTTGATCTCGCCAAGCCGGTGTTTACGGCGCCGCGCTTTACGCTCAGTGCCGCCATCAGCCTGGCGCTGCCATTGTTTGTTGTGACGATGGCATCGCAAAACCTGCCCGGCGTGGCGGCGATTCAAGCGGCTGGGTACGACAACCGTTCTTACGGGACCCAAGGCGGTGGCATACCGATTTCCAAAGTCATTACCCTCACCGGTCTGGCCACCCTGGTGCTGGCGCCCTTCGGGGCGTTTGCGCTGAATTTCAGCGCCATCACGGCGGCCATTTGCATGGGGCGTGAGGCGCATCCCGACCCTGATCGGCGTTACACCGCCGCAGTTTCCTGTGGCGCCATCTACGTGCTAATTGGACTCTTCGGCACGGCCATCACTGGCGCACTTACCGCTTTCCCCAAAGAGCTGATCGCCGCCATTGCCGGTCTCGCACTGCTGGGCACTATCGCAGGCGCTCTCAGCACGGCGTTGCACGATGAGTTGCACCGTGATGCCGCCATCATCACCTTCCTGGTCACACTCAGCGGCGTCGTGATTGCCGGTGTCGGCTCGGCTTTCTGGGGTGTGCTGGCCGGCGCGCTCGCACTATTTGTGCAACAGTACGGCAAACCGCCGTTCCTCAAACCTCCCGCCGCCTGAACCTGCCTTTGCCTATGAACATTCTTTTTGTCGCCGACCCGCTGGATTCATTCAAGATCTACAAAGACACCACGTTTGCCATGATGCGCAATGCGCAAGCCCGCGGTCACGCGCTCGGCGTGTGCGAACCCCAGCAAATTTCCTGGGTTTGCGGTGGACTGGTGCAGGCACAGGTCAGCAGCATCACTCTCACCGGAGATCCGCAGGCATGGTACAAAATCGAAAGCATCTCGCTGCGCCCGCTGATGGGCTTTGACGCCATCATCATGCGCAAGGACCCGCCGTTCGACTCCGAGTTTTTCTATGCCACCCACTTGCTGGAACAAGCCGAGCGTGAAGGCGCCAAGGTGTTCAACAAACCCCGGGCGCTGCGCGATCACCCTGAAAAATTGGCCATTCTGGAATTTCCCCAGTTCATCGGTCCGACGCTGGTGACGCGCGCGGCGGCAGACATCCGGCAGTTTCATGCGTTGCACAAAGACATCATCCTCAAGCCGCTCGATGGCATGGGCGGCATGGGTATATTCCGGGTCAAGCAAGACGGCCTGAATCTGGGCAGCATCATCGAAACGCTCAACAAGGACGGGGCGCAAACGGTGATGGTGCAGAAGTTCTTGCCCGCCATTGAGCAGGGCGACAAGCGGGTGCTGGTGATTGGTGGCAAGCCGGTGCCCTACAGCCTGGCGCGCATCCCGCAGGGTGGCGAAGTGCGCGGCAATCTGGCGGCCGGCGGCAAAGGTGTGGCACAACCCTTGAGTGCACGCGACCGCTTTATTGCCGAGTCATTGGGGCCGATTCTGAGCAGTCGGGGTTTGTTGCTGGTCGGGCTTGATGTGATTGGCGACAGCCTGACCGAGATCAACGTCACCAGCCCAACCTGCTTCCAGGAGATCTTCGATCAGAGCGGGTTTGATGTGGCAGCCATGTTCGTCGATGCGCTGGAACAGGCCCTGACGAAATGACAGCCCGGGGTGCAACTCGAGTGACTGCAGTCTGCGATTGCGCCATCCACAAACACCTGCAATTCACCCGGCGCCATCGCCACCCAGTCTTCGTTGGTGGTCAGGGGTTCGGTCACCACGATCGCCAGCCGATCTTCCGGGCCGTTCAGGTCGGCTAGATCGACGCTCACGTCGTCGTCCTTGAGGTGCACTTCTGTGAATGGGTGCTGGCGCAGCACGTAATACAGCTTGGTACTGGCGTGCGCCCAAAGCGCCTGACCGTTGCTGAGCAAAAAATTGAAAGTCCCGTGTTTCGCAATTTGCGGTACCAGTTCACTCAATGTGCGCGTCAACTCGTCAACACTGGGTACGCCCGCGTGCGACTTGGACAGCTCCTGCAGCAGCCAGCAAAACGCCAGTTCGCTGTCGGTATTGCCAACCGGCCTGAAATGGCCATGCAGCGAGGGCTTGTAGTCTTTCAGGTCGCCGTTATGGGCAAATACCCAGTAGCGGCCCCATAGTTCGCGCACAAACGGATGGCAGTTCTCCAGCGAGATGGCGCCCACAGTGGCCTTGCGCACATGCGCCACCACGTTGTGGCTTTTGATGGGGTAGGTGCGCAACATGTTGGCGATGGGCGAGGTCGAGGCACCTTCCCGGTCGACGAAGTAGCGCACCCCTTTGCCCGGTACGTCCGGCGCGGTAGCCTCGCTTTCAAAGAAGGCGATGCCCCAGCCGTCGGCATGATGGTCGGTACAACCGCCGCGCTGCGCAAACCCGGTAAAGCTCAGGGTCAAGCTGGCGGGCAGGCGGCTGTTCATTCCAAGCAATTGACACATGTCGCGAGTTTACCGTGTCGTCATTGCGTCAAACCGCTGGGCATGGTTTCCCCCAGTAGGACCGACCGGAAATGTCAAGCACCATAGCGGACGACGCCAAGGAGACAGCTTGCATACCAATTTCAATGTCAATGAACATGTCAGTCCGGGAACCCGACGCAACAAAGTGGTGACGGCGGCGGAGGCGGTGCGATTGATCCATGATGGGGACACGGTGGCGACCGGTGGCTTTGTCGGTATTGGCTTTGCCGAAGAAATTGCGGTCGCGCTGGAAGCCCGTTATTTGGCCACCCAGCGCGAGACCGGCATCGGTGCGCCGTCCCGGCTGACCCTGGTGTATGCAGCCGGGCAAGGTGATGGCATGAATCGTGGACTTAATCACCTCGGCCATCCAGGTATGGTGCGTCGCGTGATCGGCGGCCACTGGGGCCTGGTGCCAGCGCTGCAAAAGCTGGCGGTGAGCAACCAGATTGAGGCCTACAACCTGCCACAAGGCGTGATCTCGCATCTGTTTCGCGACATCGCGGCCGGCAAACCCGGCACCCTCACACATGTTGGACTGGATACCTTCGTTGATCCGCGCTTTGGTGGCGGCAAGGTCAATGCGTGCACCACCGATGAGCTGGTAAGTCTGCTGGAAATCGATGGTCGGGAGTATCTGTTTTACAAAGCCTTCCCGATTTCGGTCGGCATCATTCGCGCCACGACCGCCGACCCGGACGGCAATCTCAGCATGGAGCGAGAGGCGTTGACCCTCGAAGCCCTGGCAATTGCGATGGCGGCACGCAACTCCGGTGGCATTGTGATTGCGCAGGTGGAGCGCATTGCCGAGCGCGGCACCCTGCACCCGCGCCAGGTGCGGGTGCCCGGCGTGCTGGTCGATGCGGTGGTGGTGGCGACCGATCCGCGCTACCACATGCAAACTTTTTCCGAACAGTACAACCCGGCTTATTCGGGTGAGATTCGGGTACCGATGGACACATTGGCCATCATGCCCATGACGGTGCGCAAGGTGATTGCGCGGCGCGCCGTCCTTGAGCTGCGACCCAACAGCGTGGTCAACCTGGGCATCGGCATGCCCGAGGGTGTGGCCGGCGTGGCGACCGAAGAAAAGGTCATTGACCTGATGACGCTGACCGCCGAACCCGGCGTCATTGGCGGCATTCCGGCCACTGGCATGAGCTTTGGTGCGGCCGTCAACACGCAGGCGGTGATTGACCAGCCCAGCCAGTTCGATTTTTACGACGGCGGCGGGCTCGATATTGCAGTCCTGGGGCTGGCACAGGCCGACAGCCACGGCAATTTGAACGTCAGCAAGTTCGGCTCGCGCCTGGCCGGTGCTGGCGGCTTCATCAACATCAGCCAGAACGCAAAAACCGTGGTCTTTGTCGGCACCTTCACGGCGGGCGACCCGGATGTGCGAATTGCCGGCGGACGGATGCAGGTCGTCAGTGAGGGCACGGCGCGCAAGTTCGTCCGTGAGGTGGAACATCGAACTTTCAGCGGCCGTGAGGCACGCAGACGCGGTCAGCGTGTGTTGTACGTGACCGAGCGCTGTGTTTTTCAATTGGCCGACGCGTCGGATGGTGGCGCTCTGGAGCTGATTGAAATTGCTCCTGGCATTGATCTGGAGCGCGACGTGCTGGCACAAATGGAATTCATGCCCATCATCAGTGCGCAACTCAAAATGATGGACTTGGCGCTGTTTGCCGAAGAACCCATGGGCTTGCGTGAGCGCTTGCTCGCCACACCGCTGGCGCAACGTTTCGAGCTCGACCGCGAGCACCGGTTGCTCTTCATCAATTTCGAAGGATTGGCCATCGACACCCTGGCCGACGTCGTCGAGATCGAGCGCATGGTGGAAAAACTTCTGGCGCCGGTGGCGGGCAAGCCAGCAGAACGGGTGGCTGTGGTCGTCAACTACGATAGTTTTTCTATTCTGCCAACATTGGTGGACGAGTACTCGACCATGGTCAAGCGGCTGACGACGCGCTTTTACAGCCGGGTAACGCGATACGGCACGGGCGGCTTCCTGAAAGCCAGACTGGATGCAGCCAAGATCGCACCCAACGACCAAATCAAGGGCAGTCCATGAACCCGTGTCCAGCTTGCTCAGGCTTTCTACAATGGCCTGATGCCCACTGAAATTACACCGGCAAGCGCGCACCATTCCACGCTGCTGCAAAACCTCAACCCGGAGCAATCTGCCGCCGTCACCTTGCCGGCCGAGCATGCACTGATTCTGGCCGGGGCCGGCTCCGGTAAAACCCGCGTGCTGACCACCCGCATCGCCTGGCTGCTGCAAAGCGGCCATGTCACGCCCGGCGGCATTCTCGCAGTCACCTTTACCAACAAGGCCGCCAAGGAAATGATGACGCGCCTGAGCAGCATGTTGCCGCTCAATGTGCGCGGTATGTGGATTGGCACCTTCCACGGTCTGTGCAACCGGTTTTTGCGTGCCCATTTCAAACTTGCCAACCTGCCGCAGAGCTTTCAGATCCTCGACACGCAAGACCAACTCTCCGCCATCAAGCGCCTGTACAAACAGTTCAAGCTTGATGACGAGCGCTATCCCCCGAAGCAGACGCAGTGGTTCATTGCCGGTTGCAAGGAAGACGGTTTGCGTCCCAATATGGTGGAAGCGCGCGACACCGAGACGCGCAAGAAAATCGAGATTTACCAGCTCTATGAAGACCAGTGCCAACGCGAGGGCGTGGTCGATTTTGCTGAACTGATGCTGCGCAGTTTTGAAGTGCTGCGCGATAACGATCCGATTCGCGAGCACTACCAGCGGCGCTTTCGCCACATCCTGATTGACGAGTTTCAGGACACCAACAAACTTCAATACGCCTGGATCAAGATGCTGGCCGGTACCGGCTCTGCCAGCTCGGTTGATGATGAGTCCGGTTTCAGCCCGACTGGCTGTGTGTTGGCGGTGGGCGATGACGACCAGAGCATTTACGCCTTTCGCGGCGCGCGCGTCGGCAACATGGCCGATTTTGTGCGCGAGTTCAAGGTGCGCCACCAGATCAAGCTGGAGGAAAACTACCGTAGCGGCAGCAACATCCTGGATTCGGCCAACGAACTCATCAGCCACAACAACAAGCGCCTGGGTAAAAACCTGCGCACGGCACAAGGGCCCGGCGAGCCGGTGCGGGTGTTTGAAGCCAGTAGCGACTTTGCCGAGGCGCAGTGGCTGGTGGATGAAATACGAGAACTCGTGGGGGCCGCCGCGCCGGGCCGCCCCAAGCAAGGCAGCGCCCCCTCGGGGCTGAGCCCCGCAGCTCTGGGTCTGCCTGCGCAGACCGGGACGGAGCGAAGAGCCGCTGACTTTGGAAGCGGCACGTCCAGCGAAGCACACGAAGTGGCGAGCGTGGGGGTCGGTTTCGCGCGGAAAGAGATTGCCGTCCTCTACCGCAGCAATGCGCAAAGCCGGGTTATCGAAACCGCCTTGTTCAACCTGGCGATGCCGTACAAGGTCTATGGCGGGTTGCGCTTTTTTGAACGCGCCGAAATCAAGAATGCGCTGGCTTATTTGCGCCTGCTGGAAAACCCGCGCGACGACACCAGCTTTTTGCGTGCCGTGAATTTTCCGCCGCGCGGCATCGGTCTGCGCAGCCTGGAGCAGTTGCAGGATGCAGCGCGGGCCTCGGGTAGTTCCTTGAGTGACGCTGTCAGCAGTCTGGGTGGCAAAGCGGGCACCAACATCGGCGCTTTTTTGGCCGGCATTGATGTTTTGCGCGAGCAAACGCAGGGCCTGAGCCTGCGCGAAATCATTGAGCGCATGCTCGATCACAGTGGTTTGATTGATCACTACAAGGCTGATCGCGAGGGTGCTGACCGGGTCGAGAATCTGGAAGAGCTGGTCAATGCGGCCGAGAGTTTTGTCTCACTGGAAAACTTTGGCCTTGATGCGGCGGCCTTGCCGGTCGACGAACAGGGTCAGGCCTTGACCCAGTCTCCGGCATCGCAAGGCGTGAACTTCTACCTACCGGTGCCACAAGTCCTTCAGCCCGAAACCGACACCGGCGAAACGCAGTCGCCGCTGGCTGCCTTTTTGTCGCATGCCGCGCTGGAAGCGGGCGACAACCAGGCGCAGGCCGGGCAGGATGCCATCCAGCTCATGACAGTGCATTCAAGCAAAGGGCTGGAGTTCGACTGTGTCTTCATCACAGGCCTGGAAGAAGGCCTTTTCCCGCACGAGAATTCAATGAGTGACCGCGATGGCCTGGAGGAAGAGCGGCGCCTGATGTATGTTGCCATCACCCGGGCGCGCAAACGGCTTTATTTGAGTCACTCGCAAACCCGCATGCTGCACGGGCAGACGCGCTACAACCTGAGGAGCCGCTTTTTCGAGGAGTTGCCCGAGCACGCCTTGAAGTGGATCACGCCCAGAAACAAGAGTTTCGGCAATGACTATTCAAAATTGAACATGGCACCAGTGCCGGCTCAAAAGGCTGCGACCTCGCATGGTTTGCGTGCCGATATGAAAGTGTTTCACGCCAAATTCGGCGAAGGCACCGTGCTGACTCTTGAAGGAGTCGGCGACGACGCTCGGGCGCAAATAAACTTTCCGCGCCATGGCGTCAAGTGGTTGGCACTCAGTGTGGCTAAACTCACTCCACTGCCTTGACCTCAGCAATCGGCGTCGGCAAGTCAAAGCAGTCGCGAAACGTGAAGTAGAGGGATGTGAAAAACATCGAAGCCATCAGCATCAGTGCCGGAAACAAAATGTCGCCGGACAGCTCGGGGTTACCCAGCAAGGCGCCCAGCGTCGTGATGGCGATGACCACCAGTATCAGCAGCGCCAGCCACATCAATCCAAAAATGATGAACGCGCCAAAATTTCGCAGACACGCCACCAGACTGAAAAAGAGGCTTTTGAGCGGCGGCACGCCATGCCAGTGGACCAACGCCGGCGCATGCCAGAACATCAGCGACAGTGGCAGATGCAGACCGATGAAAACCCACATAGCGCCCTGAAAATCGCTTTGCATCATCATCTCGCGGGTAGGCGTTGTGCCACCCAGATAGACGCGGGCGAAGTCGCCGCCGTCCACCAGATACGCGCCACCCATGGCGGCCAGAAATCCGAAGGCGTACAGGCCACCCAATAACAGCATGGCGCGGGCTTGTTTTTTGCCGGCCCGAAATGCCGCCAGTAAAACCAATGGCATCGGGAATCGCCCATCGGTTGCTTCACGCGTAGCCACCATCAACCCCAGTGTGGCGGCGGGCAGCAGCGCCATGGCCAGCACGAATCCGATATAGGGCACCTGACTGGCAACGGTCATGACGGCCATGAACATGAAAAACAAACCGGCCAGTGCCAATGGCTGCCTGAAAAACGTTCGCATGCCCAGTTTGAGCCACACGATACCAGTGCGGGGAGGAATAATATTCAGCTTCATGGTCAGGTCGCAGTTGTGCTTAAAACGTAGGGCTGGGCGGCCCGCTCGCGCAGCACCCGCTCAAAATGGGCCGGGTCGTGGGCTTTGAGCAGGCTGGCCTCACGCGGCAAATGGTAATCTGCGAGCCGCGAAATCCAGAAGCGCAGGGCCGCGCCGCGCAACATGGCGGCCAGCAGTTCGCGCTCGGCGCCTTCCAGAGGCCGCACCGCGCCATAGGCTGTCAGCAGGCCTTGGGCGCGTTCAGCGTTGTGCGCGCCGGACTCCGGGTTGACGCACCAGTCGTTCATGCACACCGCAATATCAAAAATCCAGCTGTCGACACCGGCAAAATAGAAATCAAAGATGCCGCTCAGATGCGGCTCGCCATTCAGGTTTTCAAAAAGCACGTTGTCCCGAAACAGGTCAGCGTGAATCGGGCCTCTGGGCAAGGCGGCGTAGCTCGATGACTGCGCAATATGGTTCTGGTAGGCCAACTCACTCTGAATCAAAGCGGCTTGCCGGCTGGTCAAAAAGGGCAGCACCACTGGCACCGTCTCAACGCACCAGGGCAGTCCCCGCAGATTGGGTTGAGTCATTGAAAAATCGCGACCCGCCAGGTGCATTCTGGCCAGTGCAGCACCTACAGCGGCGCAATGTGTGGCACCCGGGTTGAGTTCGCTCCTGCCGCGTAGCCGGTTCACCACAACAGCCGGTTTGCCTTTGAGCTCAAACAGCAGATCACCTTGCGCATTGGCGCTGGGGTTGGGCACCGGCACGCCGTGCTGGGCCAGATGCTTCATCAAACGCAGGTAAAACGGCAATTGAGCAAAAGTAAGCCGTTCGAACAAGGTGAGCACATACTCGCGGATCTCTTCCTCGACTTCAGCGGTCACGAAGTAGTTGGTGTTTTCAATGCCGCCAGCGCAACCCTGCAGTTCCTTGAGCTCACCCAGCTTGAGTTGCCGCAGCAGGGAGCGGACCTCATCGGTCGAAACTTCTGTATAAACCGCCATCAATCAATAACTCGAAATACAAGTCAGGTTGAGGTGAAGAAACAGGGCAGGGCGCATGGCTTGATTGTAGAACCACATGGGCCACGCCCAGCGCAGGCAAAATGCACGCATGAATGAATCCATGACAAAGCCAAAGACGCTGCTCCTGGTGGATGGCTCGAGCTATTTGTACCGCGCTTTTCACGCCATGCCCGATTTGCGGGCGCTGCCGGGCGACCCTACCAGTGCGCCCACGGGCGCCATTCGCGGCATGATCAACATGTTGCAAAGTTTGCGCAAAGAGGTGCCGGCCGATTTTGCCGCCTGCGTCTTTGATGCCAGGGGCCCCACCTTCCGTGATGCGCTTTATCCGCAGTACAAGGCCCACCGCTCGCCGATGCCTGATGATTTGCGCAGCCAGATTGAGCCTATTCATGAGGTGGTGCGTCTGATGGGCTGGAAAGTGCTGGACGTGCCTGGCGTGGAGGCCGACGATGTGATTGGCACGCTGGCCGTCATCGCCGCACGCCAGGGCATCGAAGTCATTGTCAGCAGCGGTGACAAAGACCTGGCGCAACTGGTCAACAGCCACATCACTATCATCGACACCATGAACGGCAAACGGCGCGATGTGGCCGGGGTCGAGGCCGAATTTGGCGTGCCGCCGCACCTGATGGTGGACTATCAAACGCTGGTCGGCGACGCCATCGACAACGTGCCAGGCGTGCCCAAGGTCGGGCCCAAGACTGCTGCCAAATGGCTGCAGCAATACGGCTCGCTGGATGGCGTGGTGGCCAATGTCGACGCCATCAAGGGTGCCGTCGGCGAGAGCCTGAAAAACTCACTGGACTGGCTGCCGCTGGGTCGCCAATTGCTCACCATCAAGACCGACTGCGATCTCAATGGCTGGGTGAGCGATCTTCCGGCGCTGGAGTCCATAGCCACTGGCAGCATGAACACCGATGGTCTGGCTACGTTTTATGAAAAGTATGGGTTCAAGGGATTGGCGCGGGCGATTGCTGTGAGCAAACCTGCGCGCGATCCTGACTTGTTCGACGCTCCGGACGAGCCCACCACCCCGGTCGCGTCCAGCGTCACCAGCTTGTCGTATGACACCATTCTTACTTGGGATGCGTTTGACCTTTGGCTCGCCAAAATACAAGCCGCCGAGCTGGTGGCAATTGACACCGAAACCACTTCGCTGGACGAGATGCGCGCCGAAATTGTCGGCATCAGCGTCAGCGTGACGCCGGGCCAGGCGGCCTACATTCCGCTGGCCCACAACTACCCCGATGCGCCCCGGCAATTGCCGCGCATGGAGGTGCTGGCCAAGCTCAAACCGTGGCTGCAAGACGCCAATAGAAAGAAACTCGGCCAGCACATCAAGTACGACCGCCATGTGTTTGCCAACCACGGCATTGAAGTGCAGGGCTATGCCCACGACACCATGCTGCAGAGCTATGTGCTTGAAGTGCACAAGCCGCATGGCCTGGCCAGCCTGGCCGAGCGCCACCTGGGACGCAGCGGCATCAGTTTTGAAGACCTGTGCGGCAAAGGTGTAAATCAAATCTGTTTTGACCAGGTTGATATTGCCAAGGCGGCCGAGTATTCCTGCGAAGACTCCGACATGACGCTGGACGTTCACCTCGCGTTGTGGCCGCAGTTGCTGGTCAATGAAAAGCTGCGCTTTATCTACCAGCTGGAAATTGCCAGCAGCGAGACGTTGTACCGCATCGAGCGCAACGGTGTGCTGATCGACGCGCCAACCCTGGCCACACAGAGCCACGAACTTGGCGTGCGCATTGTGCAGCTGGAGAAAGAAGCGCACGAGTTGGCCGGTCAGCCCTTCAACTTGAGCAGCCCGAAGCAGATCGGCGACATATTCTTCATTAAGTTGGGTCTGCCGGTGGTCAAAAAAACCGCCACCGGCGCCCCCAGCACCGACGAAGAAGTATTGGAGAAACTGGCCGAAGACTACCCGCTGCCAGCCAAGATTCTGGAGCACCGGGGACTGGCCAAACTGAAGGGTACTTACACTGACAAACTGGCCCAGTTGGCGCACCCCCGCACCGGTCGCGTCCACACCCACTATGCGCAGGCGGTGGCGGTCACCGGGCGCCTCTCCAGCAACGACCCCAATCTGCAGAACATCCCGATCCGCACCGCCGAGGGTCGCCGTGTGCGCGAGGCCTTTGTAGCGCCAGCGGGTTGTGTCATTGCCAGCGCCGACTACAGCCAGATCGAGCTGCGCATCATGGCGCACATCAGTGGCGACGCCGCGCTGCTGCTGGCTTTTCATGATGGCATGGACGTGCACCGCGCCACGGCGGCCGAGGTCTTTGGTGTCAGCACCGCAGAGGTCACCAGCGAGCAGCGCCGCTATGCCAAGGTGATTAACTTTGGCCTCATATACGGCATGAGCGCTTACGGTCTGGCGCGCGCCCTGAGCATCGACAACACGGCGGCCAAGAACTACATCGAACGCTACTTCGAGCGCTACCCCGGCGTCAAAATGTACATGGACCAGACGCGCCAGAGCGCCAAAGCCCAAGGCTATGTTGAAACCGTGTTCGGCCGACGCCTGTACCTGCCCGAGATCAACTCCCCCAACGGCCCGCGCCGCAGTGGTGCTGAGCGCGCTGCCATCAACGCCCCGATGCAGGGCACCGCAGCCGACCTCATCAAGCTCAGCATGGTCAAAGTTCAGCAGGTGCTGGACGACCAACAACGCGGCACGCGAATGATCATGCAAGTGCACGACGAACTGGTGTTTGAAGTGCCGGAATCGGAGGTGACCTGGCTCACCCACGAAATTCCGCGCCTGATGGCCGGCGTCGCCCATCTCAAAGTGCCCTTGCTGGCCGAGGTCGGCGTCGGCCCCAACTGGGATCAGGCGCATTGAGCCGGGCTTTGCCGCTTGTTGCTGCTATACTGCGCAACCTCAGCGGCTGTAGCTCAGTTGGATAGAGTACTTGGCTACGAACCAAGGGGTCGTGGGTTCAATTCCTGCCAGCCGCACCAGTAAAGACAAGGGTTAGCGTGTACTTACACGCTAACCCTTTCGTCTTTCTGCTTGCTGGGATACCGAGATCAAATTATGAATATCGTACAAGCTCGAAGCCGGGGCAGATGAACCGGTACCCTTACGCTTCCCACGGATTAATGACCGTAACGCTAGCTGCCTCGTAGGGTGCTGTATCGCGTGACGCCACGATGAACCCCCGCGAGGCTGCGATTGCGGCAATGTAGCCGTCTGGTGTTGGAAATCCTCGTCCGGCAACCTTGGCCGTCACGGCCAGCTCGGCGTAGTGCCGTGCTGCATCGATGTCGAACGGAAGCACCCGATCCCTGAACAGCCTCATCAGACCGTCAAGAGTCTGTGCCAACATGTCCTTTCGCTTGCCTGCCGGGAGTGCCCCGATGCCAAACAGTAGCTCGGCCACCGTCACGCTCGACAGATACAGCGTTTCGGAGGCCTGACCATTCAGCCAAGCCCGCACAGCCGGGTGTGGCTGGGGCTTCATCGCCTCGGAAACGACGTTGGTATCGAGAACAATCATTCAAACCTCAGCGGCTCGGCCGGCGTTTTGTCTCTCACTTGTTGGAAGACTTCGAAATCCTCGTTTGTAAGGCCGACCTTGCGGCCCAGTGCCGCGAGGGCATCACCTAAGCGAACACGCGTCTCTGGCTTGACTGCGATCGCCAGAATCTCGCGCACTTCGGCCTCGGTGCTGTGCCCATGAAGAGCTGCCTGCACCCGTAACGCGCGATGCACGTCGTCGGGCAGATTGCGTACCGTCAGCATTGCCATAGCATCACCTCATAAAAATGCATTCTACGCATTCATTATAACTAGTTGAATGCATTCGAAGGGCTGACGCTGGTGTCCAACAACCTGCGCGAGTTTGAACCTGTAGAGGCGCTGCAACTGGCCAATTGGGCAATTGATGTTCTGATGCTTTAGAATCAACGCATCACAACATCTGATCAAACAAAATGCGCACAACCATTGATATTGAAGATGACGTACTGGCCATCGCCAAGGAAATGGCGCGCCATGAACATTCCAGCACTGGGCAGGTTATTTCGCGCCTTGCCAGGTTGGCATTGACTACGCGCCCTGGGGCGCAAGCTGTGCCTTCGGTTGCCGGCTTCAGGCCCTTGCCCGGGCGTGGTGTGCTGGTCAGCAATGCGCAAGTCAACGCCTTGCGTGATGCCGAAGGCGTTTAATGGCCGCACTGCTTGATGTCAATGTGCTCATTGCCTTACTGGACGCTGGTCACATACACCACACAGTGGCAACGCACTGGTTAAGCGAGCACCTGGATGCAGGCTGGGCATCGTGTCCGCTCACCCAGAACGGATGCATTCGTATCCTTTCGCAATCTGCTTACCCCAACCATGCGCCCGCCGCCGAGGTGGCCACTCGCCTGGCAGAGGCCACCGCGCATCCGGCGCACCACTTCTGGCCTGACGCAGTCAGTTTGCTAACCCCGGGCTTTATCAACTGGAACAATTTGCTCACCGGCCGCCACATTACCGACGCCTATTTGTTGGCACTTGCGGTAAAAAATAAGGGACATTTCGTGACGCTGGACAAGGGCATCCCTTTGGCTGGCGTGCAAGGTGCGCAAGCCAAACATTTGGTGCTGCTTAACACCCCAACCCACTGATGCGCCGGCGTGAAGGTCTGGAACAGGCTTATGCCTCATTTTTGACGATCATAAGGGCATAATAGATATACAATTTTCTAATGTATATCTAACAAGGGCAAATCATGCAAGTTTCAAAATGGGGTAACTCGCTGGCGGTAAGATTTCCGGCCGGTCTGGTGCAAGCGCTCGATTTGAAAGAGGGCGAAGAAATTGATCTTCACCTTGTCGGCGCCAGAGCTTTTGAAGTCAGCAAGAAGCCGGCCGCAAAAGAGCTGCTTGCGCGCTTGCACCAGTTTCGCGGACGTTTGCCGGCTGACTTCCACTTTGATCGTCTGCAGGCCAATGAGCGTAGCGACACCCAGTGAGCAAGCCCTTTATCGACAGCAATGTCGTCTTGTATCTTTTATCAGGTGATGCCATCAAAGCTGACCGGGCAGAAGCAATATTGCAAGCAGGAGGCGTGATCAGTGTCCAGCTGCTCAATGAAGTTGCGTCGTTTTGTCGGCGCAAGCTCAAGATGCCGTGGGAAGAAGTCGACGCCTTGCTGCTGGCGGTCAAGACGGCTTGCGAGATCGTGCCGCTGACCCTGGCATCCCATGAAAAAGCAATCGAACTCGCCAAGCGCTTTCAGTTGGCCTTGTATGACGCCCATATTGTTGCCACCGCGCTTGCATCCGGCGCCAAGGTGCTGCTTTCTGAAGATATGCAAAGCGGCATGCTTATCGACGGCCTCCTGATCCAGAATCCATTCATGGGCAATTGATTACAATGATTTCATTGCAATCACCAGGAGCTAGATCTTGAGCAGCCTTACCGTTCGCAACCTCGATGAATCTGTCAAGAACAGTTTGCGTGTGCGTGCCGCACGCCATGGCTGGTCCATGGAACAAGAGGTGAGACAAATTCTTCAAAAAGTCGTCGCTCCCGAGCAGGCTGCTCAGGTCAGCTTTGCCGAGCGTGTTAACAGTAGATTTTCCGGGCTGCAAGTGAAGTCTCTGCCGATACCAGCGCGTCAAATCGCCCGCACACCTCCTGCCATCGACACCCCATGAGCAACGGTTATGTGCTCGATACCAACGTGCTGTCAGAGTTGATGAGAGACAAGCCAGCCGTGGCAGTGCTTGACTGGTTCGCCCAAAACACACATGAGGTTATGCACGTTAGCGTCGTCACCCAGGGTGAAATCCTCACCGGCATCGCCCTGCTGCCTGCAGGCAAACGCCGCAACGCTCTGGCCTTGGCAGCCGACCAAATGTTTGAACAGGACTTTGCCGCGCACTGCCTTGCGTTTGACGCTGCTGCTGCAAAAAACTACGCTCTTTTAGTGGCCAAGCGCACCCGCCAGGGGCAACCCATCTCGACAGAAGACGCGCAAATTGCAGCCATTGCGCTGGCCAGTGGGCTGATAGTAGCCACCCGCAACACCGCAGACTTTGAAAACATTGACGGCCTGACGCTGGTAAACCCCTGGCAACCCATGCCCCGACAAACCCCATGACCCCCAAACCGCCCTAATCACCGGCATCACCGGCCAAGGCGGCTCTTACCTGGCCGCATCCGATCTGACTGATGCCAAAAAAACATGCTTTGCTCAAGCAGTATGGGTACCTGACCAAATCGGACAACCATTCGCGTTAATTGACACAAAGCAATGTTAAGATTTGTTCATAGACTGAACTTTTTCTGCTTGCCAGTGTGTTTTTAGTCTATTCCCAGCGCCTGCCGACGGCTACACGGCACGGCGGTACCGACAAGCTGGCAGCCATTAAGTCAAAACCAACTTGGGATAAGGCCGAGATGGTGGAGCTGTTCAACGAAATGATTCCGGACTTTGCCCACAAGGAAACCGGCAAGTACCTGGATGGGAGGATGTAGGCCGGGTTGATTGCTGATATACTGCACCGCATCCCGCCCATGGCAGTACGCCGTCCAACCATCCAGGACTCGCCGAACCCTTGGGCGTTTTTGTTTTTGGGGGTGACACATGCCAACGGCAATATTGATAGACGGTGCTTATTTCATCAAACGCTTCCGTGCCATTGAGCCGCACAATGCCTACAACGCACAGCGGGTAGCAGACTGCATTCACCGGTGGGCGGTGGCGCATTTATCAACTGCACCCAACGGTGGCGGCAACGCTGCACACCGCCAAAATCGCCGCGACCTGTACCGCATTTTCTTTTACGACTGTCCACCGCTTCAAAAGAAGTTGCACAACCCGGTCTCCAAACGTTCAATTGATTTTTCAAAGTCAGACGAAGCGCTGTTCCGCTTGAGCCTGCACGAGCGCTTGCTGTCAAAACGTAAAGTGGCATTGCGCCTGGGGCATTTGTCAACCGACACGCCTTGGACAATAAAGCCCCGCGTTATTGTTGAACTCTTGTCTGGCAAGAATACGTTTGATGCACTTATGCCGGATGACGTTATGCCCGCGGTCAGGCAAAAAGGCGTTGACATGCGCATCGGTGTCGATGTGGCTTCGCTGGCTTTCAAAAAGCAGGTGGATCAAATTGTTTTGATTGCGGGCGATGCAGATTTTGTACCCGCAGCCAAGTTGGCCCGGCGTGAGGGCATCGACTTTGTTTTAGACCCCATGTGGCGCTCCATACCCCAAGGTTTGATGGAGCATATAGATGGTTTGCGCTCCACATGCCCCAAACCCTTACCAAAAGCCCCACTGGGCACAACGGTGTAGCTATGCAGCGCCTGTTGGATATCGTTTTGTCGGTGCTGGCCCTGCTGGTGCTGTCGCCGTTGTTGTTGCCGATAGTCATCTTGCTGCGCCTGACCGGCGAGGGAGAAGTGCTTTTTTTGCAGGCCCGTGTGGGCAAAGGTGGCAAAGCTTTCAAGCTCTACAAGTTTGCCACCATGCTCAAGAACAGCCCCACCATTGGCACCGGCACGGTGACGGTCAAGAACGACCCGCGCATTCTGCCCATCGGGAATTTCTTGCGCAAGACCAAAGTCAACGAATTGCCGCAGTTGCTCAACATCCTCAAGGGCGATATGAGCATCATTGGCCCGCGCCCTCAAACGCAGCGATGCTTTGACGCGT
>JBAXBQ010000021.1:0-48634 GCA_037141865.1 Comamonadaceae bacterium
TGGAAGTGGGCATTTGCAACGGCGCCGGTTCGATGCCAGTGGCTCGGACTTCGGGTGTGTAGCGAAAGACGTAGAACCCATAGGTGGGGTCCAGAGCGACGGCACCAATGCGCCGGCCCCACAGATAAACGTCAACGACGTCCACATGCCGGTAGCTGGCGGCTTTCTTAATCTTGGTCATCGATCAGACATTTGCTGGATTTGCGGCTGGCGCGTTGGCGTTGCTGTGCGGCGCGCGGCATGTTCAATGGGTTGATGGTTGCGATCGGGGCGACGGTTGACAACCACTCTTCCCGGCCCAGGGCACGCAAAACGGAGAGCAGCGTCCTGGTAGTCGAGCCTGCGCCGTTCTCAAGATTTTTGAGGGCGCCGACGCTGAGGCCAGCTCGTGCGGCCAACGTTTTTTGGTCGAGATTCTGGTTGAGTCGCAGCGCTTTCAAACGCTCACCAAGCAGCGTTTCATGTTCAGCTATGGTGTTTGAAGTCATTGTTTAGTTTTAATTAACAATCAATAAAGTGTCTATTAAATCCTTAAAGTTATATTTGTGGTTATATTATTGGCTATTAAATAAATGTAGTCAAGCCATCGTTTTTACTCGGCTTGGATTCCTTTGTTGATAGACCATTATTCCATACATGTATAGAATGACAACCAATGAACTCATCGCTGCCAAACATAGGGAAAACACTTCGGTCTTTGCGAATTTCAAAGGGTATGTCGCAGCAGGCGCTGGCTGGCGCCGCCGGCATAAGCCGAACGACACTGATCCAGATGGAGAAGGGTAAAGATGCGCAGGTGTCCAGCTTCGAGGCGGCCGGGCAGGTGCTGGGGGTTGTGATCGGAATTTTGTCAGAGAGCCCCGAGCTGACCAAGCGCCGCCGGGCGCGGGCAGACCACCAACTTAAACTGGCAGCTTCACGGGAAAAGCATTTGAAGCTGGCTGTAAAGTTCGCCTCAGGGGGGGCCGAAGCGCTCGCACTCAAGGCCGGCGCCCTTCGCATGGTCGAACTCTGGAAAGAGAAGGATCTGTGCAGCCCCGTGTACATTGACCGCTGGCAAAAAATTCTGGATGCAGAGCCACTGCAAGTCGCCCAAAACCTGATTTTGATGGACGAGGAATGGGGTCCGGCGTTGCGCCAGAACACACCTTTTGCGATGACCATGCCATGAAGATCGACGACATTGACCGCGTCCTGAGCGAGATCAGAGCTGCCAGCGGGCTTGACGAATTTGTGGTGATGGGAAGTTTGTCAGCGCTAGGCATCACCGGCGAGAATCTTCCGCCACGGATGACCCGATCAATGGAGGTTGATGCCTACCCCGAGCGCGACCCGCTTCGGGCGCACGAATTCTCGGAAAAATTCGGTGAGGGCAGCGGCTTCCATCAGCAGCATGGGTACTATTTTGATGCAGTGAGCCCAGACCTTCCAACGTTGCCAGAAGGCTGGCAGGCGAGGATGATCCGGCAAGTACTGGCCTCTGGTGTGAAAGTGAAATACCTTGATTCAAACGACTGTGCGGTTTCGAAGTACGCGCGCTCCGAACCGAAAGACAGGGAATGGATCCGGGCCGGTATCGAGGCCGGCATTTTGTCCCTGCCAACGATCGAACATCGAATGCGCGAAACCCTTTTCATCGACGATGATGAGCAGCGCAAGGCCAGGGTCTCTTTGCTTGAGGACAAAATTTGGTTTGAGTCCTTGCGCCTGCGCCGATTCTGATCAGTCCCTTAGCGGACTGCGACAATCCGGCGCTAACCATTTTGTCGAATTGGAAACTGTGTGATGGACCTACTTCTAAGTACCGCCGACGCCGCCTTGCGCACCCTGTTTGCAGCGCCGCGCGCCGCCCGTGCCTGCCCGACACTGCCACTGGAAGCGACCGAGCTTTCGGCCACCGAGAAGGCACAGTCTGGCGCCCTGATGCGCGTCAACCATGTGGGAGAGGTGTGCGCCCAGGCGCTTTACACGGCGCAGGCATTTGCAACGCAAAATAACGCCCTGCGTGCCCATTTCACCCGGGCCAGTGCTGAGGAAACCGATCATCTGGCGTGGACTGAACAACGCCTTAAAGAACTGGGTGCGCACAAATCGTTGCTGAATCCGTTGTGGTATGGCGCCGCCTTTGGGTTGGGCCTGCTGGCCGGGCGACTGGGCGACCGTTTAAGCCTGGGGTTTGTCGTGGAAACAGAAAACCAGGTGGAGGCGCATCTGGAGAGTCATCTTTCAATGCTTCCCGCCAATGACCATGCCTCGCGCGCCATCGTGGCGCAAATGAAAGATGACGAAGCACGCCATGCGCTCGATGCTCAAAAGGCCGGTGCTGCCGAGCTGCCGCAAGCCGTGAAGAAGCTCATGACCTTGGCCGCCAAGGTCATGACCACCGTAGCGCACCGAATTTAACTTAGCCCCCAGGCTTGCCACTGCATGTGCTGCGCTGCCCCCCGCGGGGGCTTGCCTTGCTTGGGGCGGCCCGGCGCGGCGGCGGCTCAGCCCTCGATCAGCTCGAAACTGGTACTGATCTGGGCGGTCTTGGCCAGCATGATGCTTGCTGAGCAATATTTCTCGTGGCTCATGGCAATGGCGCGCTCTACCGCGGTTGCGGGGATACCTTTGCCCGACACGGTGAAATGCATGTTGATGCGGGTAAACACCTTGGGGTCTGCTGCGGCGCGCTCGGCAGTTAGCTTGACCGAGCAGCCGGTCACGTGGTGGCGACCGCGCTTCAAGATCAGCACCACGTCGTAAGCGGTGCAGCCGCCGGTGCCGGCCAACACCGTTTCCAAGGGGCGCGGTGCCAGGTTCAGGCCACCATTTTCGGGCTTGTCGGCGTCCGGTGCACCGTCCATCATCAGGGCGTGGCCGCTACCCGTTTCGGCAATAAAACCCATGCCGGAGCGCGTGCCCAGCGCGCCGGTCCAACTGACTGTGCATTCCATGACGCCTGACCCTTGTAAAAAAGTAGAACTTGAAAATTCACGCGTTTATCGCATGGCCTGCCGCGCCGCCTCGGCCAAAAACCCACTGCGCGTTTGTCCATGGGCACGCGCGTATTCATCAATGCGCCTTAAGGTTCGACCAGGAATCGTAATATTGATTTTCTCTGCCGGTCCCCAGTAAACCTCTACCGGCACATCCACCATGGCCCACACCCAGCCAGCAAAATCTGGATTTCCCTGATGCATGGCCATGGCTGCTGGCGCTGGCAAATGCTGTCCGTCTTCGGCCAACAGCTCACAGTGCGCGTCAATCGCTTCACGCGCATTGTCGAAAGCGTCCTCCAGTGTGTCGCCAGCGGAAAAGCAGCCCGGCAGATCAGGTACTACAACGCCGTAGGCAGCGGTGTCGGTGCCCGGTTCTATTGCAATTAAAAATTTCATGGTTTATCTCCTTTAAGGCCGGCCTGCTTCAGTAGCTTGTGCACCAGACCGGTACCCAAGTCCTTCTTGGGATGCGGAACGCTAATATGCCCAGCACGCGTCGGATGGTTGAACACATGGTGACTTCCGCGTACCGCGCGCAGAACCCAACCGTCAGTTTCAAGCATTTTGATGATGTCTGCGCTTCGCATGGTGGTTATTATAACCATTAGACCGTTTATCTATCGGGTTTTTCCTGTGCTGTAGTCCTGCTTTGTCAACTGTTGCACAGGTGGCGTTTATCATCACCTGCTGTCTAAAGTCATCCATGAAAACTCAACGCCTCAAACCCGCCGACTACCTGAAGAAAATTCTGACCGCCCGTGTTTACGACGTGGCGCTAGAGACACCCCTGGAGCCCGCCAAAGCCTTGAGCCGGCGCCTGCACAACACGGTGCTGCTCAAGCGCGAAGACCAGCAGCCGGTGCACAGTTTCAAGCTGCGAGGCGCCTACAACAAGATGGCGCATCTGAGCCCCGAGCAATTAAAGAAAGGGGTGATCTGCGCCTCGGCCGGCAACCATGCGCAGGGGGTGGCGCTGAGTGCCCAACGCTTGAGTTCGCGCGCCGTCATCGTCATGCCGACCACCACTCCGCAAGTCAAGGTGGACGCCGTGCGCGCTTTTGGCGGCGAGGTGGTGCTGCATGGCGACAGCTATTCTGACGCCTACACCTTTGCTGCCGCGTTGGAGAAAAAAGAGGGGCTGACTTTTGTGCACCCTTTTGACGACCCGGATGTGATCGCCGGGCAGGGCACCATCGCCATGGAAATACTGCGCCAGTTGCAAGGGCACGGTTCCAATCGGTTGGATGCCATCTTTGTGGCGATTGGCGGTGGCGGATTGATCTCGGGCGTGGCCAACTACATCAAGGCGGTGCGCCCGGAGATCAAGGTGATTGGCGTACAGATGAACGACTCGGACGCCATGACGCAGTCGGTCACGGCCAACAAGCGGGTCACGTTGGCGGATGTCGGGCTGTTCTCGGACGGTACGGCGGTGAAATTGGTGGGCGAGGAGACGTTTCGCGTCGCGCGCAACCTGGTGGATGAGTTCATGCTGGTCGACACCGATGCCGTGTGTGCCGCCATCAAGGACGTGTTTGTCGATACCCGCAGCATCGTCGAGCCGGCCGGTGCGCTGGCGGTGGCCGCCATCAAGCAGTATGTGGCTAGCCACAAGACCAAAGGCGAAACCTACGCCGCCATCTTGTGCGGCGCCAACATGAACTTTGACCGTCTGCGCTTTGTCGCCGAGCGCGCCGAGGTGGGTGAAGAACGCGAGGCGCTATTTGCCGTCACCATACCTGAAGAGCGTGGCAGCTTCAAGCGTTTCTGCGAGCTGATCGGCGGTCTGCCTGGTGGCCCGCGCAACGTGACGGAGTTCAATTACCGCATCAGCGACTCGGCCAATGCCCATGTGTTTGTGGGTCTGACGACGCATGGCAAAGGTGAGTCCACCCGAATCGCCGCCAACTTCACAAAACACCGTTTTGAGGCGCTGGATTTGACGCACGACGAGTTGGCCAAAGAGCACATTCGCCACATGGTAGGCGGCCGCTCAATGTTGGCGCAAGACGAACGCCTGCTGCGTTTTGTCTTTCCAGAGCGGCCCGGTGCCCTGCTCAAATTTTTGAGTCTGATGCGTCCCGGATGGAACATCAGCCTGTTTCACTATCGCAATCAGGGTGCCGACTACGGCCGAATTCTGGTCGGGCTACAGGTGCCCAAAACCGATACAGCCGCCTTCGACAAATTCCTGCTGACGCTGGGCTACCCGTTTGTGGAAGAGACCCACAACCCGGTCTATCGGCTGTTCTTGCAGTCATGAGCGTCTCGCTCGACGGCAAACTGGTGGTGGCGATCTCGAGCCGCGCGCTGTTTGACTTTGAAGAGGAGAACCAAGTCTTTGAGCAGAGTGACGACCGTGCCTACATGGCGCTGCAACTGCAACGCTTGGATGTGCCGGCCAAGCCGGGCGTGGCGTTTTCACTGGTGAGGAAGTTGCTGGCATTCAATCAGGCGCCAGCCGACCAACTGAACCAGAGCCTTAACCAGCCAGTGGAGGTGGTGATCCTCTCGCGCAACGATCCGGTGTCGGGCATGCGGGTGTTCCGATCGGCCCAGCACTACGGTTTGCCAATCCAGCGCGGCAGTTTTACGCGTGGGCAGTCGCCCTGGCGATACCTCAAACCGCTGCACGCCAATCTGTTCCTGAGCACCCATCTGAGCGATGTGCGAGCCGCCTTGGGGGCAGGTGTGCCTGCCGCACAGGTATATCCGCAATCGGTTCATGCGGGCAATGCCTATCCGCATGAAGTACGCATCGCCTTTGACGGTGACGCGGTGCTGTTCAGCGATGAGGCCGAGCGCGTCTACCAGGCGCAGGGCCTGAGTGCCTTTCAAAAACACGAGCAGGACAAGGCACAGCAACCGCTGCTGGCCGGCCCCTTCAAGCCATTGCTGACGGCGCTGCAGCGCCTGCAGGTCGAAGGTACCGCCAGCATGCGTATTCGCACTGCGCTGGTAACCGCCCGCAGCGCCCCGGCGCATGAGCGTGCGATTCGCACCTTGATGAACTGGAACATCGAGGTCGACGAGGCGATGTTCCTCGGTGGTCTGGCCAAAGGCGAATTTCTGCGTGAGTTCGAACCCGATTTCTTTTTTGACGACCAGACCGGTCACGTTGATTCGGCCTCAAGACATGTGCCATCAGGTCACGTGGCAAGTGGTGTCTCCAACCCGTCTTCGTAAGTCTGGCAGACCCATGGGCGCTTTCTTTGCAACGCGATTTGCTGTTTGGGCGGAACAGTCTAGGGAAAACCCGTATAGTTCCGACCATGGTTGAAACAAAAGCCCTGATAAAAGCATCTCTGGAAGCAGGCAAGGACTTGTTGCGCCATCCCGCTCACGGCACGGGATCTTCGTCTGCTGCAAAAGCGCCAAGTGTTCTCGTGCCCATCCGCTCTCTGGGGGTCAATCACCGCTCTCGAATCGCCAAGCATTTGATGGCGCTTGAACCGCAAGATCGCTATTTGCGTTTTGGCTTTGCAGCCAGTGACGAACAGATTCAACGTTATGCGGATAGCCTGAATTTTGAGCGCGATGAAATTTTTGGCATCTACAACCGTCGTCTTGAGCTTATCGCTATGGCGCATCTGGCGTTTTCTGTTGAACCCGATCTGTCTGCTTGCGCCGAGTTTGGCGTCTCCGTTTTGCAATCGGTGCGCGGGCGTGGCTATGGCGCCCGGCTCTTTGATCGGGCCGCAATGCACGCCCGCAACGAAGGCGTGAGCCGGATGTTCATTCATGCCTTGAGCGAGAACACCGCCATGCTGAAAATTGCCCGTAATGCCGGCGCCACGGTCGAGCGCGACGGCTCGGAGTCGGAGGCCCATCTGTATCTGCCGCCGGCCACGCTCGATAGCCGTTTGACCGAGTTGCTGGCAGAGCAGATGGCGCAGGCAGACTATCGGGTCAAGATGCAGGTCAAGCAGTTCTGGGACTTTTTAGCCGAGGTGCAGGCGGTCCGTCGCGACGTGAGGGAAGCGCAGAGAAACATCCCCAGCTGAGGCTGTTGCGCCAGCCTGGCACAACGAAGTCGTCGCAATCCGCTATCCTTGAGGCTCTACAACAAATGCATGTCCTGCTCTCCTGACTGTGTCAGACCCCCATCCCGCACGATTTCCTGACAGGCAAGACAAACGCACTTTCCTGCAAAAACTGGCCGAGTTCATCCACCCGGGACCCGACTCCACGGCTGAATTGATAGAAACTCTGGCCGAAGCAGAAGACAACCACATCATTGGGTCGGAATCGCGCGCCATGCTGGAAGGTGTCATTCGCATGGCCGACATGACAGCGGGTGATGTGATGGTGCCGGCCACGCAGATGGACATGGTCAACATCGATGAGCCTTACGATGTGTTGATGCACGGGGTGATCGACACGGCGCACTCACGATTCCCCGTTTTTGAGGATGAACGCGAGAACATCATCGGTATTCTGATGGCTAAAGATTTGCTGAAACTGCAGCGCGCACCCGAACTCAATATTCGAGCGCTGTTGCGGCCGGCGGTTTTTGTACCTGAGAGCAAAGGACTCAATGATTTGTTGCGTGAGTTCCAGGGCAACCGCAATCATCAAGCCATTGTGATCGACGAGTTTGGCCGGGTCGCCGGACTCATCACCATTGAAGATGTGCTGGAACAAATCGTCGGCGAGATCGAAGACGAGTTCGACATTGCCGATGACGAGGGCGATATTTATGGCCTGGCGGACCACAGTTATCGGGTCAGCGGAGACACCACCATCGCGCGCGTTGACGACGCTTTCGACGTCAAGCTGACCAGTACCGATCCGGACGATGAATTCGACACCATTGGTGGTTTGATTGCCCACGAAATGGGCCACGTTCCCAAGCGCGGTGAGCATCACACTTTGGCGGGTCTCAAGTTCGTGGTGCTGCACACCCGGGGCGGTGCCGTGAAATGGTTCAGGGTGTCGCCTGTCGTTGATGAAACCACTTAAGGGTCCGAGCCGCTGGCCCACTCTGCAGCAAGCGGTGCTGGCCGTGCTCGCCGGTGGCGCCCAGGCAGCAAGCATGGCGTGGCCGGGGTCGGATCAGATACCGACCGTCGCATGGCTGGGCTTGCGCCATGGTCAACCTGTCTGGTGGCTGCAATTGCTGGCCGTCGGACTGTTGGCATGGCAGCTCAAGGGAAGCCATAGCTGGCAGCTTGCAGCCCGCTGTAGCTGGCTATTTGGCACCGCCTGGCTGGCCGGCACCTTTGGCTGGACCTTCGTCGCACTGCATACCTATGGCGATCTGCCATTTGTCTTGGCAATACTCGCCGTGCTCGCGCTCGCCGGCTTGCTGGCCTTGTTCTATGCGCTGGCTGGTGGGCTGTTTGTTGCACTGGCGCCGGTCGGCAGGGCCTGGTCAGCCCTGGTCTTTGCGGCACTTTGGCTGTTGGCGGAATTGGGGCGGGGCACCTTGCTCACCGGCTTCGGTTGGGGCGCCAGCGGCTACGCCCATGTGGACGGTCCGCTGGCCGGTTATGCCCCCTGGTTCGGTGTCTACGGCTTGTGTGCCATCACAGCGTGGCTGGCCATGGCCCTGGTTCAGCTTCTCCAGGTCGGGCGTGAAATGAGCGCAAACCGCCGGTCGACCGGTCTGGCTTTGGCGCTGATGGTGTTGGGGCTGCTGGCCCTGCCGTATCTGCCACCGGCACAGCGGACCGATATGACGCAGTCAAGCGGAAATTTGAGTGTCACGCTGTTGCAGGGCAACATACCGCAAAACGAGAAATTTGAGACCAGCACCGGTGTACCGTTGGCCTTGCAATGGTACGCGGAGCAACTGCAGGCTAGCCGCACGTCTTTGGTGATTGCGCCTGAGACTGCGGTGCCAGTGTTGCCGCAACAGTTGCCGCCAAATTATTGGGAAGCATTGCAACAACGTTTTGGCGACGGCCAGCAGGCCGCCCTGATCGGCACGCCCCTAGGTAGCTACCAGCAGGGCTACACCAACTCGGTAGTCGGGCTCAAGGCTTCTGAAGCGCCGCCGTGGCGTTACGCCAAACGTCATCTGGTGCCGTTTGGCGAGTTCATTCCGCCATTTTTCAAATGGTTCACCGCCATGATGAACATCCCGCTGGGGGACTTCAATCGCGGCGATTTGAGGCAGCCGCCGTTTGAGTGGCAGGGCCAACGAGTGGCCGCCAATATCTGCTACGAAGATCTGTTTGGTGAAGAGCTGGCAGCGCAATTCAAGGACCCCGAACGGGTCCCCACCCTGTTCGTCAACATCAGCAACCTGGCCTGGTTTGGCGATACGCTGGCGATCGACCAGCACTTGCAGATTGCGCGTATGCGCGCGCTGGAGTTCGAGCGCGCTTTTGTGCTGGCAACCAACACCGGCGCGACGGCCATCGTGGACCATCGGGCGCGCATCACCGCCAGCCTGGCTCGCAATACCCGCGGCACTCTGGTGGGGTCGGTTGAAGGGCGAACCGGCGTCACGCCTTACGCCTGGTGGGTGGAGCGTTTTGGCTTGTGGCCTATGTGGCTGCTGGCTTTTGGTCTGATCGCGCTGGCGTTGCGCGCAAGCTTGAAAAATCGTCAGGCGCACAACCTTGCCTTGCACCAAGCTGGCAGCTCCGAAGCCCCGTAAAATCGCAGCTAGGCCCCTGTTCATCGTTTTGTTTTCTAACCCGGCGCGCGGTGCGCCACTGCCCCATCCATGTTGACCTTTCAGCAAATCATTTTGAAATTGCAGTCCTACTGGGATGCCCAGGGCTGCGCGCTGCTGCAGCCTTACGACATGGAAGTTGGCGCTGGCACATCGCACACCGCCACCTTCTTGCGGGCACTTGGGCCCGAGCCCTGGAAGGCCGCCTACGTGCAACCGAGTCGTCGCCCGAAGGACGGCCGGTACGGCGAAAATCCGAACCGCCTGCAGCACTACTACCAGTATCAGGTGGTGCTGAAGCCAGCGCCCAGCAATATTCTGGAGCTCTATCTTGGTTCGCTCGAAGCGCTCGGCTTTGATCTGAAGAAGAACGATATCCGCTTTGTCGAAGACGACTGGGAGAACCCGACCCTGGGCGCCTGGGGCCTGGGCTGGGAGGTTTGGCTGAACGGTATGGAGGTCACCCAGTTCACCTACTTCCAGCAGGTCGGAGGCATCGACTGCAAACCGATCACCGGCGAGATTACCTACGGTCTGGAGCGGCTCGCCATGTACCTGCAAGGCGTGGACAATGTTTATAACCTGCTGTGGACCGACAGCCGGTCGGCGCCGCGCGGTTCTCAAGCTGACCCAGCGCCGTCGGTGGGCAAAATCTTTTATGGTGATGTCTACCTGCAAAACGAAAAAGAGCAATCGGCTTACAACTTCGAGCACAGTGATGTCGAGTTTCTGTTCACTGCCTTTGGCGCGCATGAGCGTCAGGCCAAATACCTGATGCAGCAGCAACTGGCACTGCCGGCCTATGAACAGGTGCTCAAAGGCGTTCACACTTTCAATCTGCTGGATGCGCGCGGTGCCATCAGCGTGACCGAACGCGCCGCCTACATCGGGCGACTGCGCAATCTGGCACGTAGCGTGGCACAAAGTTATTTGGAGAGCCGCGAGCGCCTGGGTTTTCCGATGGCGCCACGCGAGTGGGTGCAGCAAATGACGAAGAAAGCCGCATGAAGAACTTGCTCGTTGAATTGTTTGTCGAAGAGTTGCCGCCGAAAGCGCTGAAGAAACTGGGCGACGCTTTTGCGTCCCTGCTGGCCGACCAGTTGCGCACCCAGGGCCTGGCCAGCGCGGAGTCCGTGGTGACAGCCTATGCCTCGCCGCGTCGTCTGGCTGCGCACATCACGCAGGTCTGGCTAAAGGCCGCCGACAAGGCGGTGCAGCAAAAACTAATGCCGGTAAACGTTGGGCTGGACACGGCTGGCAAGGCAACACCGGCACTGATCAAGAAATTGCAGGCGCTGGGTGTCGACGTGTTGGACCCGGTAGCGGTCGTGGCCAGACTCCGAAAGACGGCAGATGGCAAGGCTGAAACACTGTTTTACGATAGCCTGGTGACGGGCGCCACGCTCGACTACGGATTGCAACAGGCGCTGGAAGAAGCCATAGCAAAGCTGCCGATCCCCAAGGTCATGAGCTATCAGCTGGAAACCGATTGCGAGCTGCCCGGCTGGAGCAGCGTGCAGTTCGTGCGCCCGGCGCACGGCTTGGTGGCGCTGCACGGCAGCACCGTGGTGCCGGTCAGGGTGCTGGGACTGACGGCAGGGAATACGACGCAAGGGCACCGCTTTGAGGCCAAGGTGTCACCGGTGATGATCGCTGATGCCGACAGCTATGCCGTCACCTTGCTCAATGATGGCGCCGTGATTGCAAGCTTTGCCGAGCGTCGCGCCGAGATTGCGCGTCAGCTGGCGGGCGCTGCGGCCAAAGTCGGAAACGGCTCCCGACCGATTCAAGACGAAGCCTTGCTGGACGAGGTGACGGGCCTGGTCGAGCGCCCGAATGTGCTGGTCTGTGAGTTTGAGGCGCAGTTTCTGGACGTGCCGCAGGAATGCCTGATTCTCACCATGAAGGCCAACCAGAAGTACTTTCCCCTGCTGGACGCGACCGGCAAGCTAAGCAATAAATTTCTGGTCGTCTCCAACATCAGCCCGGCAGACACCAGCGCTGTGATTGGCGGCAACGAGCGCGTAGTGCGCCCGCGTCTGGCCGATGCCAAATTCTTCTTTGATCAGGATCGCAAAAAGTCGCTCGACTCACGTGTGGCAGCGCTCGACAAGGTGGTCTATCACAACAAGTTGGGCACTCAGGGCGAGCGCATGCAGCGCGTGCGCGCCATTGCCAGCGCGATTGGACTGCAACTCGGTGGCGAGTTACTGGTGCAGGCGGCCGATAGCGCCGCGCGCCTGGCCAAGACCGATTTGCTGACCGACATGGTGGGCGAGTTTCCAGAATTGCAGGGCACCATGGGCGCTTACTACGCGCGCCACGACGGCTTGAGCGAAGACGTCGCGTGCGCCATTGAAGATCACTACAAGCCGCGCTTTGCCGGCGATGAGTTGCCACGCAATTTGGTCGGTGTCGTCGTCGCGTTGGCGGACAAGCTCGAAACGCTGGTTGGCATGTTCGGTATTGGTAATTTGCCCACGGGCGACAAAGACCCGTTTGCGTTGCGCCGTCATGCGCTGGGCATAGTTCGCATGTTGACCGAACGAAACCTGAATTTGGAGTTGACGCAACTCATCGCCATCGCCTCGCAAGCCTTTTCTGAAGTGGTACAGGCAAATGCAAGACAGGCTGACAAAACCGAATGCGAATTGGGATGGAACCTGGATGAACTCGGTGCCGATGGCATGTCGAACTTCATCTATGAGCGCCTCGCCGGTTCCTTGCGCGAGCAGGGCTACAGCGCGAAAGAAGTGGATGCGGTGGTTTCGCAGCGGCCACAGCGCCTGGGCGAGATCCCCAAGCGCTTGGCTGCCGTTCGTGACTTCGCTGCCCTGACCGAAGCGCCGGCGCTGGCTAGCGCCAACAAGCGCATCGGCAATATCCTCAAAAAAGCGCCCGATGTCGACCCGCACGTGAGCGAATTACTGCTTCGGGATCCGGCTGAAATTGCCCTCTACGATTCGATGAAAATCGTGGTCCCGGTGGCAACGGCACAGTTCGAGTCGGGCGACTACACCACCTCGCTGCAAACCCTGGCGGCCCTGCGCGTGCCGGTAGACAACTTTTTTGAAGCTGTCATGGTCAATACCGACGAACTGGACTTGCGTTTGAACCGCCTCGGACTGCTAAAAAGCTTGCACCACGCGATGAACTGTGTGGCCGATCTTTCGAAACTTGCTACATGAGCCCCCACGCTCCGCACTTTGTGTTGTCGCTGTGCAGGCCTCTTTCTGAGTCGGTGTCTCTTCGCCCCGTCCCGGTCTGCGCAGGCAGGCCGGGAGCCGCGGGACTCAGCCCCGAGGGGGCTGCCCTACCTTGGGGCGGCCCGGCGGCAGGTCGTCTTTCACTTCGAAGGCTTTCATGAAACTAGTCATCCTCGACCGCGACGGCACCATCAACGAAGACAGTGCCGACTTTGTCAAAACCGTTGACGAATGGACGCCCTTGCCGGGTGCGCTGGAGGCTATCGCCCGGCTCAACCATGCTGGTTGGCATGTGGTCGTCGCATCCAACCAGTCGGGCCTGGGGCGTGGCCTCTTTGATGTGTCGACGCTCAACGCCATGCACGCCAAAATGCACAAGCTGCTGGCCGCTGTAGGGGGCAGGGTGGACGCCGTGTTTTACTGCCCGCATGGGCCCGATGAAGTTTGTCGCTGCCGCAAGCCGGAGCCCGGTCTGTTCGAACAGATTGGCGAACGTTATGGCCTTGACCTGCAGGACGTGCCGGTGGTGGGCGACTCGGCGCGTGATGTGCTGGCCGGTGTCGCCGCCGGCTGCGAACCGCACCTGGTTCTGACCGGCAAAGGGGCCGCCTACCAGGGCCGCAGCTTGCCCGGCACCTTTCCCAAAGAGACTCGGGTGCATGCTGATCTGGCGGCCTTTGCTGATTTTCTGATTGCGCGGGAAGCTGCCAAAGCGTGATGTCGTTGCTTCGATCGCTATTGCACATGGCGTGGCTGCTGATCACGGTCATTCCGTGGGGGCTGACTTTGGTGGTGATTTCGGTTTGGGTGGGCCGCACGCCCCTGTGGTGGTTTGCCGTCAACTGGTTTCGGCTGGTTATTTGGGGCACGCGTGTCATTCTGGGCATCGAGGTGCGGGTCAGCGGCATGGAGAATTTGCCGCAAGGCGCCACGACACCGGCGATTTTGTTGTCCAAACACCAGTCCACATTGGAGACACTGCTGCTACCAACCCTGATGCCGCACCCGCTGGCCTTTGTCTTCAAGCGCGAGCTATTGCGCATTCCGTTTTTTGGTTGGTCGATGGCGCGGCTGGACATGATTCACATCGACCGCGAATCAAGGGCGCTGGCTTTAAAGCATGTGGTGGCGCAGGGCAAGGCGTTGCTGGCCCAGGGCACCTGGATCATCATGTTTCCTGAGGGTACCCGCATGGAGCGCGGACAAAAGGGAACCTACCAGACGGCCGGCACAAGACTGGCGGTCGAGAGTGGCGCTCCGGTGGTTCCGATTGCAGTTTCGTCGGCCAAATGCTGGCCGCGCAAAGGTTTTACCAAACATCCCGGCGTGGTGCAGGTATCCATCGGCAAGCCGATTGTGAGCGTCGGCCGGGAACCTAAGGAACTGATGCGTGAGGTGGAGGCCTGGATCGAAGCCGAGATGCGTCGCATCGATCCCGACGCTTACCCGTAACCGCCGCACCATGCACCCCTTGTTCAGGTTCACGCTCGATCTCTTTTCGTCAGACGCGCCCGCAGGCGTTGGGAATTCTGCACCGCGGGCGACGCCATCAGTCGAACCCGGAGCCTGTCAGCCTGCTATGTTTCGCCACCCCCGCGCCAATCGGGAAGCACGCTTGTGCAACGCCGTGGTAGCGTATGAATTCAAACGCGGCAAGCGGCGCACCATTGGCTTCGCAGTCGGCGCCGATGGGCTGGTGGTGAGTGCGCCCAAGTGGGTGCCGCTGCGTGAGGTGGACGCCGCGGTGCAGGAGAAGTCCAACTGGATCATCAAAAAGCTGGGTGAGACCAGAGAGCGTCACGAGCGGTTGAACGCCAAACGCATCGAGTGGCGTGACGGCGTGACAATTGCGTTTTTAGGTGAGCCACTGACGGTGGTGCTCGACCCACGGTATGCCTTTAGCGCAAGAGGTGCCGAGCTTCATACCGACCATCAGGGCCAGGCCCTGCAAGTGGCTCTGCCCCACGCGGCCACGCCGGAGCAAATTCGGGACGTCGTGCAAGCCTGGCTGATGGGTCAGGCGCGGCGGCTTTTTACTGAGAGGCTCGATCACTTTGCGCCGCAACTGCAGGTGCGCTGGCGCAAGTTGTCTCTCAGCAACGCCGGGACACGCTGGGGCAGCGCCCGCATCGACGGTTCGATTCGGCTGAACTGGCGCTTGATTCATTTTCGCCCGGCCGTCGTCGACTATGTGGTGGTGCATGAGCTCAGCCACTTGCGCGTGATGGATCACAGCCCGCGTTTCTGGGACACGGTGCGCGCGGTGGTGCCCGACTTTGCTGCCTTGCGAGGGCAACTCAAGGACGAGGTGGCGCCACGCTGGGTCTAGTTGATAGCCGCAAACCGATAAACCCCGTCGGCGTCCTGCGTGCGCAGCAGGCGGCCCTCAAACCACAGCGCATGCAGGTGGGCGATCGATTCGCCCATGGCAAAAGTGGTCTGGTGCAAGTCAAGCTTGCGCTTGAACAATACTGGCAGCATATCGGCAGCGCTGCAAGGTTTGCCTGAGCAGGCCTGCATCACTTCGGCCAACCGGTCGCGGTGATGGTCATGCAACTGATCGATACGGGCAAACAGACCGGTGAACGGCTTGCCATGTGCGGGCAGGGTAAGTGTCTGAGCATCGAGTGCGCGGAACTTCTCAATCGAATCCAGAAATTGTTTGAGCGGGTTGGACTCGGGCTCCTGGTCGTAGACACTGACATTGGTGGAGATACGCGGCAACATCATGTCGCCGCCAATCAGCACCTTGAGCTCTTCGCAATACAGCGAGATGTGTTCCGGCGCGTGGCCAAAGCCGCTGATGCAGGTCCATTGCCGAGCGCCAATGGTGAGCGTGTCACCGTCCATCATGCGCCGGTACTGGCGCGGCACCGAAGGCACCAGGGTCTGGAAATAATTGGACCGCCCCTTGATTTTCTCCACCGAAATCGGGTCATTCAGACCGTGAGACGCAAAGAAGACGGCTGCCGTGTCCCCGCCGAAACCGGTCGGCCCTTCGCTGCCGATACGCGCCAGTGTGAAGTCGGTAGCGCTGATCCACAAACGCACGTTCCAGCGTTCGCACAGCCAGTTTGCCAGGCCGATGTGGTCGGGGTGCATGTGGGTCACGATCACGCGCAGCACCGGCAAACCTTCGAGCTCGTTGGCGAAGACCTGTTCCCATTGAGCTTTGGCTGATTCGATGCTGATACAGCAGTCCACCACGCTCCAGCCCTGAACCTTGCCATGCGGGCCATCAACCTCGTCCCGCAATAGCCACAGGTTGATGTGATTGAGGGCAAAGGGCAACGCCATGCGTATCCATTTCACGCCCGCCAGCACCGTCAGTGTCGCGCCGGGTGCCGGTAACGCATCGCCCATCGGATAGTGCAACTGCTTTTCAAGTTCATCGACGATTGGGTTCAAGAGGGCTCCTGTTTTGCGACATAATTGACGTTTACGTAAACGTCAATCACGAGCGACATTGTAGGGGGCAGCGCTATCTGGCGCAGTCACCTTTGCAGCGATAAATTTATGGCGATCACCTACAGCATCAGCGATTTGGCGCGGGAATTCGACCTGACCACGCGGGCCATGCGCTTTTATGAAGATATGGGTTTGCTGCAGCCGGAGCGCTCCGGTCCTGGCGGGCGCAACCGCGTTTACAGCGGGCGCGACCGCACCCGGTTGAAGCTGACGCTGCGCGCCAAACGTCTCGGACTGAGCCTGACCGAGGCCAAGGACATCATTGAAATGTATGACAGCCCGCGTGACACGGGTCCGCAACTACAGAAATTTTTGCTGGTGATTGCCGAGCACGAAAAGCAGCTCGAAGCCCAGATGATGGATCTGCAGGCGAACCTGGATGAACTCAAGGAGCACCAGCGCGAGGCGCGTGCCCTGCTGGCGAAAAGTCACAGTAAAACGGCTACAAAAAGCGGCGCCGCAAAAAGAAAGGCTAGCCATGGTGCCTGAGGAAACCCACTGGGCTCGGGTCCATGCCAGCTTTGAGCGGCAGGGCTTGATGCGGCACATAGGTGCCCGCTTGCTGAAGGTAGAGCCCGGCATGTGCGTGATCGCACTGCCCTACTCGGACAAGGTAACGCAGCAACAAGAGGGTTTTCACGGTGGCGCGATCGGTGCCCTGGCCGACATTGCCGGCGGCTATGCCGGTTTGACGCTGACCCCTGCCGACACGGAGGTCACCACTGTGGAATACAAGATCAATTTTCTGGCTGCGTTCCAGGGTGGTGAACTGCGCGCCAGCGGCCATGTGATCAAGGCGGGACGGCGCCTCATCGTGACCAGAGCAGACGTGATTCACATTGATGCAAGCGGCAAAGAAAGTCCGTGCGCCCTAATGCAGCAGACCCTGATGGTCGTGCCCAAAATGTACTGATATGCAGCCACCAGCCCTTCGACGAGCTCGGGGCTGGGGCTTTTATAAATGCCCGTTCGGGCCGAGCTTGTCGAAGCATTGAGGAGATACAAAAATGAATATGCCAGGACTCAACTTTCAGCTCGGTGAAGACATTGACGCCTTGCGTGACGCGGTGCGTGAATTTGCACAAACCGAGATTGCACCGCGCGCTGCCGAAATTGACAAAATGGACCAGTTCCCGATGGACTTGTGGCGCAAGATGGGTGAGCTGGGCGTGCTGGGCATCACCGTGAGTGAAGAATTTGGCGGCGCCAACATGGGCTATCTGGCGCACATGATTGCCATGGAAGAAATATCGCGTGCTTCGGCCTCGGTGGGCCTCTCCTATGGTGCCCACAGCAACCTGTGTGTGAATCAGATCAACCGCAACGGCAGCGAGGCACAGCGCAAAAAATACCTGGCGAAACTGATCTCCGGTGAGCATGTGGGCGCGCTGGCGATGAGTGAGCCGGGTGCCGGCAGCGACGTCATCAGCATGAAACTCAAGGCCGAAGACAAGGGTGGCTATTACCTGCTCAATGGCAGCAAGATGTGGATCACCAACGGACCGGACGCCGACACGCTGGTGGTCTACGCCAAGACCGAACCCGAGCTGGGGGCCCGTGGCGTCACCGCGTTCCTGATTGAAAAAGGCATGCCCGGCTTCTCGGTCGCGCAAAAACTCGACAAGCTGGGCATGCGCGGTTCGCATACTGGCGAACTGGTTTTCAACAATGTCGAAGTGCCGAGTCAGAACATTCTGGGTGGCCTGGGCAGTGGCGCCAAAGTGCTGATGAGCGGTCTGGACTACGAGCGCGCGGTGCTGACCGGCGGCCCGCTGGGCATCATGCAGTCGGTGATGGACAGTGTGCTGCCCTACATCCACGACCGCAAGCAGTTTGGCCAGAGCATTGGTGAATTCCAGCTGATCCAGGGCAAGGTGGCCGATATGTACACCGTGCTGCAAGCCGGGCGATCCTTTGCCTACACCGTTGCCAAGAACCTCGACCTGCTGGGTGTTGAGCACGTCCGCCAAGTGCGCAAAGACTGCGCCTCAGTCATTTTGTGGTGCGCTGAAAAGGCAACCTGGATGGCGGGTGAAGGTGTGCAGATTTTTGGCGGCAACGGCTACATCAACGAATACCCCTTGGGTCGCCTGTGGCGCGACGCCAAGCTGTATGAAATTGGCGCCGGCACCAGTGAAATACGCCGCATGCTGATTGGACGCGAGCTGTTTGCGGAGACCCTGTGAGCGAGTCTTTGGTACCGCTACTCAAAGGCCTGAACTGCGTGCTGCGTGCCTTGACCATGGAAGATTCGTCCTCATTGCAAGAGCATGCCGACGACGAGGCGGTATGGCGTAACTTGTTTGAAGGTTTTCCAAGACCGTACACCCTTGCAGATGCCCAATGGTGGTGCAGTACAGGGTGCCGTACCCCTGCCATGGGCTATGTCTGGGGCATCGAAGTTCAGGGCCGGATTGCCGGATGCATTTCAGTGCGCCCGGAAAGCGGGTGGATGCGCTGCAATGCAGAGGTCGGCTACTGGATCGGGCAGGCGTATTGGCGGCGCGGCATTACGTCCGAGGCGCTGAGTCTGGTCACCGCCTGGGCCTGGGCCTCGTTGCCGGAAGTGACCCGCCTGTTTGCTCCCATCTTCGCCTGGAACGAAGGTTCACAGGGCGTGGCGCGCAGGTGCGGCTATGTCAAGGAGGCCGAACTGCGGTGCAGTGCCATCAAGGCCGGCCAGGTAATCGACCGGGTGCAGTGGGCGGCGATCCGACCTACGGCCCCTGGCGCAATCGCTACCATTCGGTCATGACCTCATCCCTGCAACACCTGCTGGACAACAACCGCGCCTGGGCCCAGCGCATGGAGCGCCAGCGACCTGGATTTTTCAGCCAACTGGCACAGCTACAGACGCCCAAATACCTGTGGATTGGTTGTTCTGACAGCCGTGTTCCGGCCAACGAAATCACCGGACTGGACCCGGGCGAGGTGTTTGTGCATCGCAACGTGGCCAATGTCGTGGTTCATTCGGACCTCAATGCCCTGTCAGTGATTCAGTTCGCGGTGGACCACCTGGGGGTGGAGCACATCATGGTGGTGGGCCACTACGGCTGCGGCGGTGTGTTGGCTGCGCTGCGCGGTACTCGCGTCGGTCTGGCCGACAACTGGTTGCGCCACGTACACGATGTCAAATTGCGGCATCGCCGTCGCATTGACCATTTGACGGTGGCCGAGCAGGAAGACGTGTTGTGCGAAATGAACGTCATCGAGCAAGTGGGCAACGTGGCCTTGTCCAACGTCATACAGGACGCCTGGGGGCGCGGACAAAAAGTCTCGGTGCACGGCTGGTGCTATGGCCTCAAAGACGGTCTGGTCAAGGACATGGGGGTCAGCATGCAGGGTCCGCACGACGTGGTGAACGTTTTTCGCAATGCCCTTAAACGCTACCCGCGCGGCGGCGCGTGATCCTTTACGGAATTGACTGGACTGTTCATGTTTCCACAGCGTCTTGACTCCACACTGGCATACGCCATTGCCAAAGCCATGATGGATGGCTTCAACCGTCACTACCAATTGTTTCGCACCGAGTCGGCGCGTGCCAAACATCGTTTTGAAACGGCAGACTGGCATGGCCAGCAACGCGCCCAGCGCGAGCGCATCGAGTTTTACGATTTGCGCGTGCGCGAGTGCTCGAAGCGGCTGGAGCGTGAATTCAAGGCAGGTGAGCAACCGATGGATATCTGGCAGCAGATCAAACTGCACTACATCGGCCTGCTGGTGAACCATCACCAACCGGAACTGGCCGAGACCTTTTTCAATTCGGTCACCACCAAAATCCTGCACCGCAGTTATTTTCAGAACAACTTTATCTTTGTGCGCCCGGCCGTCAGCACCGAATACATTGAAAACGACGAATCCGAGAAGCGTCCGACCTACCGAGCCTACTACCCGACCAACGCCAACCTGCAAGAGGTTCTGGTGCAGATTCTGAGCGACTTTGACCTGCGCTTGGCCTTTGACAATCTGCAACGCGATGCAGCCCTGGTAGAAGCCGCTATGTCTAAGCATCTGCTGGATGCCAAGCTGCGCGCCAACTTCCAGATTCAGGTGCTCACGGGTTTGTTCTTTCGCAACAAGGGCTGTTACATCGTGGGCAAGCTGATCAACGGCTTCACCGAGTTTGCCTTTGCGCTGCCGATCCTGCACAACCAGGCCGGCAAATTGGCGGTTGACGCAGCCCTGTTTGGCGAGGACGACCTGCTGATGCTGTTCAGCTTTGCCCGTGCCTATTTCATGGTGGACATGGAAATTCCGTCGGCCTACGTGCAGTTTTTGCGCAGCATGATGCCACGCAAGCCGCGCAACGAAATCTACAACGCGCTGGGGCTGGCGAAGCAGGGAAAGACACTTTTTTATCGCGATTTTTTGCTTCATCTGCGTCATTCGTCGGACAAGTTCCGCATCGCCCCCGGCATCAAGGGCATGGTCATGCTGGTGTTCGACCTGCCGTCTTTCCCCTATGTCTTCAAGGTCATCAAAGACTATTACCCACCTCAAAAGGACACCAGCCGCGAGCAGATCAAGGGCAAGTACCTGCTGGTTAAGCAGCACGACCGTGTTGGGCGCATGGCTGACACGCTGGAGTACAGCGAAGTGGGCTTTCCACGTGACCGTTTTGATGACGAACTGATTGCAGAAATTGAGAAATTCGCGCCCAGTCAGCTCGAGATCAGCGACCGCGATGGCGACGGCCGCATCGAAGTCATCATCAAGCACGTCTATATCGAGAGACGCATGATTCCGCTCAACATCTATTTGCAGGAGGCGTTCGACGCCGGCGGTGCGCTACCCAAACCGCAAGGCACCACGGGGCAGCGTGCGCGCGAGCAGATAGACCGTGGCGTCATCGAGTACGGCAACGCCATCAAGGACCTGGTGGCGGCAAATATTTTTCCTGGCGATATGCTGTGGAAAAACTTCGGTATCACGCGCCATGGCAAGGTTGTTTTTTACGACTATGACGAGATCGAATACATCACCGATTGCAACTTTCGCAAAGTACCCGCGCCGCGCAACGAAGAAGAGGAAATGTCTGGCGAAGTCTGGTACAGCGTCGGCGCCAAAGATGTTTTTCCTGAAACTTTCGGTCCTTTTTTGCTGGGCAACCCGGCGGTGCGCGACATATTCATGAAACACCATGCCGATCTTCTGGATGTGGCTTTTTGGCAGGCCCACAAAGAGCGTATTTCGGCAGGCCATGTGTTTGATGTGTTTCCGTATGACCGCGAAAAAAGATTCCGCGCCGAGCTCAATGAATGACCCCACATCCACGTCATTGCGAATTATTTTCAACTTATCTAACAGGAGATCAACACCATGACAGATTCCATCGTTATCGTCGGCGCCGCCCGTACCCCCATGGGGAGTTTTCAGGGCGACTTCTCTGCTCTTGCCGCTCATGATCTGGGCGGTGCTGCCATCAAGGCTGCTGTGCAGCGCGCCGGCGTTGCCAGCGAACTGGTCAACGAAGTGCTGTTTGGCAACTGCCTGATGGCCGGCCAGGGTCAGGCTCCGGCGCGCCAGGCCGCTTTCAAGGGTGGCTTGCCGATCAGCGCAGGCGCCGTGACGCTGTCCAAGATGTGCGGCTCGGGTATGCGCGCAGCGATGTTCGGCCATGACATGTTGCTGGCTGGCAGCGCGGACGTGCTGGTGGCCGGCGGCATGGAGAGCATGACCAACGCGCCCTACCTGTTGCCCAAGGCGCGGGGCGGCTACCGCATTGGTCACGACCGCATTTTTGACCACATGATGCTCGACGGCCTGGAAGACGCCTACGAAGCCGGTCGCTCCATGGGAACTTTTGGCGAAGACTGCGCCGCCAAATACAGCTTCACTCGAGAGCAACAGGACAACTTCGCCATTGCCAGCGTGCAGCGCGCCCAGGCCGCCACCAAGTCCGGTGCGTTTGCGCCAGAAATCACGCCGGTGACGGTCAAAGGCCGCGCTGGTGATACGCTGATTTCCATCGACGAAGGCCCCGGTAAAGTCAAACTCGAAAAAATCCCCAGCCTCAAACCGGCCTTCAGAAAAGACGGCACCATCACCGCCGCCAGCAGTTCCAGCATCAACGATGGCGCCGCCGCGCTGGTGATGATGCGCGCCTCGACAGCCGCCAAGCTGGGCTTGAAACCACTGGCCCGCATCGTCAGCCACGCCGTGCACGCGCAAGAACCCAATTGGTTTGCCACGGCCCCAGTCGGTGCCGTCAACAAAGCGTTGGCCAAAGCCGGCTGGGCCGTCAAAGACGTCGACTTGTGGGAAGTCAATGAAGCGTTTGCCGTAGTGCCAATGGCGCTGATGCACGACCTGCATCTGAGTCACGACGTGGTCAATGTCAACGGCGGCGCCTGTGCGCTGGGCCACCCGATCGGTGCTAGCGGTGCACGCATCATGGTCACATTGATGTATGCCCTGCAGGCGCGCGGCCTCAAAAAAGGTGTCGCCACACTGTGCATTGGCGGCGGCGAAGGCACCGCAGTGGCACTTGAAATGCTCTGAACTCAACCATTGAACGCCGGAGCTTTTAAGCCATGTTACTGACGCAAGACCAGGAAATGATCCGCGATGCGGTGCGCGACTTTGCTCAGGCAGAGCTCTGGCCCAACGCCGCGCGCTGGGACAAGGAGCACCACTTTCCCAAGGAAGTGCACAAAGGGCTGGCGGCCTTGGGTGCCTACGGCATTTGCGTGCCTGAGGAGTTCGGCGGTGCCGACCTCGATTACGTCACGCTGGCGCTGGTGCTGGAAGAAATCGCCGCCGGTGACGGGGGCACCAGCACTGCAATTTCGGTGACCAATTGCCCGGTCAACGCCATCCTGATGCGCTACGGCAACGCGCAGCAGAAAAAGCAATGGCTGACGCCACTGGCCCAGGGCCAACTGCTGGGTGCGTTTTGCCTGACCGAGCCGCATGTAGGCTCGGATGCCTCGTCCTTGCGCACCACCGCGGTGAAAGAGGGTGATAGCTACGTCATCAATGGCGTCAAGCAATTTATCACTAGCGGTAAAAATGGCGATGTAGCGATTGTCATTGCCGTCACCGACAAGGGTGCCGGCAAAAAAGGCATGAGCGCCTTCATCGTTCCCACCAGCGCGCCAGGCTATGTGGTGGCCCGCATCGAAGACAAGCTGGGTCAGCACAGCAGCGACACGGCGCAAATCAATTTTGACAACTGCCGCATCCCCGTCGAAAACCTGATTGGCCAGGAAGGTGAAGGCTACAAGATTGCCTTGGGCGCGCTGGAAGGTGGACGCATCGGCATTGCCGCGCAAAGTGTCGGCATGGCGCGCAGTGCATTTGATTGCGCGCTGGCTTATTCCAAAGACCGTCAAAGTTTTGGCACTGCCATCTTCAACCACCAGGCCGTTGGCTTCCGGCTGGCAGAGTGTGCGACGCAGATCGAAGCGGCCCGCCAACTGATCTGGCACGCCGCTGCGCTCCGGGATGCAGGACGCCCCTGCCTGAAAGAAGCCGCCATGGCCAAGCTGTTCGCCAGCGAGATGGCCGAACAGGTCTGCAGTGTCGCCATCCAGACCTTGGGTGGCTACGGCTATGTCAGCGACTTTCCGGTTGAGCGCATTTACCGCGATGTGCGGGTTTGTCAGATCTACGAAGGCACCTCGGACGTGCAGAAGATCATCATCCAGCGTACGCTATCCTGAAAACCCGCCGAGCAACCAACCGTACCACGCAATGTCCGCCCGAATCACTCTTTACATCATCGCGGCGCAGCTGCTGGGGGCTCATTTTTTTCGCGCCGGTGGTTATTTGCTGGTGGCCCTGTGTCTGGCAACGCCACTGTTATTTTTGCTCAGGAAACGCTGGAGTCTGATCCTGCTGCAGCTGGTTGCCTATGGCGCAACCGCCGTTTGGTTGTGGGCGGCGTTTGCATTGGTCGCCATGCGTCAGCAAGTCGGCCGACCATGGACCGCAGCCGCAGTCATTCTGGGCGCGGTTGCCTTGTTCACGCTGGTGGTGGGTCTGTCGCTGAATTCGCGCTGCATGCGGGAACGCTACCCACAGCGGTAGTGTGCTGTTGTCTTGAGCTAACTCCAGAGTAGATCCAGCTTCAATTTTTTCAGAATAGGGTCGCTATTTATCTGAAAAAACAGCCCGTATCACTCTTTCATCCGAGAGTTGGCATTCCCCCTCGCCGCCGCCGGACATGCCCTGCGCCGGTTCTGCCAGATGAAAGCGGCAACGCATATGCTGCTTGCCTTCTGACTCCAGCGTCGCTACCACCTTGCCGGAATAGTAGGTGATGAACTGGGTGGTCGGGTAGGGGTTTGAAAATGGGCGACCCCAGTACGGCCAGTCGTACCAGCCGCGGTGCCAATAAGTCCACAAGGGGTTGAGCACGTCGCCACGGGTTTGTTGCGTGATCTGAAAGAAGCGACCCTGGAAGTTGGCGCCTGGAATGGATGCGACCATGGTGCCGGACATTCCGCCGTCGGTGCTCTTCCAACTGAAAGTGACCGGTGCATCCGGCGAACCGGCGACCGATAATTGGCCACCCCCGATGCCGGTCGTGGTGCAAGCACCCAAAGCAAGTGCAAGCGTAACTGCCACCCCACATAAAGTTAGCTGTCGAGACATGATGAAGCTCCTTTTAGCATGGTCAACCCTACCGCAGTTCGGCGCGAATATCCGCCTATCCATTCGAACTGGTGGAAGCGGGAAGGTTCCCTGCAAGAAATTGATATTCACTTTATAGTGCGAATGTCATGAACTCACCGATTTGAAGGAGGTAGCGTGAGGGAGCAGACCTTGCTGACACGTTTAGTGTCCAACGTGCGTTTCAAATCTGACGTACCTTTGCGTCTGACTTTGTGGAACGGGTTCGAGCATGACCTGGGGCCATCCCCGGTTGTCACAGTGCGCCTGGCAAGACCAGGATCGCTCAGGTACTTTTTCCCGCCCAGTCTGGACAATCTGGCGGAAGGCTATATCCAGGGTCACTTCGACGTGTTGGGCCGCGCGCAGGACATTGTGGCGACGGCGTCAAAATTGGCGCATACCGCGCTACCCATGCGCGGCAAGTTCGGACGCTTCTTTCAAGCCCAGCACCACAACCGCAAAACTGACGCCAATGCCATTGAGCATCACTACGATGTTTCCAATGCGTTTTATCAGTTCTGGCTGGACCCGGCGATGGTTTACTCCTGTGCCTATTTTCCAACCCACAGTGAAACCCTGGAACAGGCACAAATGGCCAAGCTGGACCATGTCCTGACCAAAATCATGCTCAAACCGGGCGAGCGCTTGCTGGACATTGGCTGTGGCTGGGGTGCGCTGGCGATGCGTGCAGCGAAGAAGTTTGGCGCCCAGGTAGTCGGTGTCACCTTGTCAAAGAGCCAGTTTGAACTGGCCAGCGAGCGCGTGGTGCAAGCCGGCCTGGCGGGACAAGTTGAGATTCGCTTGCAGGACTACCGCGACCTTGATGAAGGGGACGCAATGTTTGACAAGATCACCTCCATCGGCATGTTCGAACACGTCGGGCTCAAGCACCTGCAGGCCTATTTCAGCAAAATCAATTCGCTGTTGAAAGAGGGTGGCCTGGTGTTGAACCATGGCATCACCTCGACCGATCCGGGTAGTGGTGTTGCGCCGCTGGGAGCGGCCCGCTTCATCCACAAATACGTGTTTCCGCACGGCGAGTTGCCGCACATCGGTCTGGTGCTCAAGGATATGCAGGGCGCCGGTCTGGAAGGGCTGGATGTGGAATGTCTGCGCCGTCACTACGCGCGCACGCTGGGCTTGTGGGCGGATAACTACGAGAGTCACAGTGACGCCATCCGCAACATGGTGGGCGAAACCACCTATCGCATCTGGCGCATCTACCTGGCCGGTTGCGCGCAGGCATTTGCGCAGAACTGGGTGTCAATTTATCAGGTGCTGGCGTGCAAGGCAGGTGTCAGCGAACAACTAAATCCGACGCCCTGGTCACGCGCCTACCTGTATACCTGATGGTGGGCTAACGTGCCCGTGATGAGTGCCGTCGCTCCCTACGGATTTCCGAGGTAGTCGCGCTTGCCAAGCTCAACGCCGTTGTGGCGCAGGATGGCGTAGGCGGTCGTGACATGAAAATAAACATTCGGCAGCGCATGCCCCAGCAGAAATTGCATGCCCTTGTAATGGGTTTCCTTGTCGCCGCGCTTGACCACGATGTCCTTGTCTTCGGTGCCGTCAATCTGCGCCGCAGTCACGCTTTGAAGGACGGCTTGCGTCTTGGCAATGCGCGCCTTCAGCTCGGCCAGCGTCTGCTCATTGTCTTCAAACACCGGAATCTCAATCCCCGCCAGACGTGCCACCACGCCCTTGGCGGTGTCGCAGGCAATCTGCACCTGCCTGGTGAAGGACAGCATGTCCGGGAACAAGCGGTAATTGGTCAAAGCGGCCTCGTCGATCTTTTTGGCGTCGACATGCGCCTGCGCTTTGTCAAGAATGTTGGACAGGTTACCGAGGATGCTGACAAAGCGTGGCACGCTCGCCTGGTACATGGAAATGGTCATGGAAATGGTCATGGAAATTCTCGAAGTGACTGAAAAGAAAGAAGGAAGGAACGGGTTTAACCTCTAGCCTGGTTACCCGCTATGACACCCGCACCCCGCTAACGGGGTAGCGAGGCACGCCATTTTTCGACCGCCTGGAGCGTATTTTCAACATGCTGATCCGGGCTCAAACTTGAATACACATAAAGCACCTTGCCCTCAGGGCTGATCACATACGAGATGCGGTCGGCCATATCTGGCTTGATCCACAGTGCGGCGTCGTACATTTTCATGATGCGCGCATTGTTGTCGGCGGCGACGGCGAATTTGTCACGGCAGGCTTCGACGGAAAACTTCTTCAGGGTCTCGATGTTGTCGTTCGATATGCCCACCACCGTGGCGCCCAGCGCATTGAACTTCGACGTCGCTTCGGCAAAATTATGCGCTTCAATCGTGCAACCGCTGGTGAAGGCCTTCGGATAGAAGTACAGCACCACGGGCCCCTTCTTCAAGGTATCGGCCAACGAAAACTTGAATGCATTACCAGCCAGTGCCGCCTCGGTTGTGAAATCCGGCGTTAGCTGACCAACGGCAAGCGAAGCCAGTGCAACGCTGTTGACAAGCGCCAGGCTTGCTGCGACACACAAGCAAAGGCGTCGGATCTTGAAGGTCATCGAATACTCCAGGTGTCGCTACGTCAGGGCAACGTTGCCATACCCTTCATCATAGTGACAGCGATTGATGGTTTCAGCCTGGTCGATATGACCCTACTTACGTGTCAAGTGAAATGCCACCGGTGTCTTTGCCGCTATTTCGGCCAGCACATTGCCCGCCGCGCGCAAAACCATGGACCTGATGCGCGGCGCTGGCCGCATTGTCTCGTTTGATCCGAATCTGCGCCCTACGTTGTGGGCCACGCCTGAGCTGATGCGCGAAGCGATCAACGACCTTGCCATGCGTGCCGACTGGGTGCTGCCGGGCCTCGAAGAAGGTCGCTTTCTTGCCGGTGAAACCAGCCCCGAAGCCATTGCCCGCTATTACCGCCAGCGCGGCGCCAAACTGGTCGTCGTCAAATTGGGTAGCGCAGGCGCCTATTTTGATGGCGAGACCGGCAGCGTTATGTCGCTGGCTTTCCCGTGGCCAAGGTGGTGGACATGGTGGGTGCCGGGGACGGTTTTGCTGTGGGTGTCATCAGCGCGCTGCCGGACGCATTGAGCGTGCTTGATGCGGTCAGGCGCGGAGCCTGGATCGGCGCGCGTGCGGTGCAGGTGCTGGGTGACAGCTCACGCAAAAAGGTTCTGGCGTTCCGGGAGCTACCGCCCGACCAATTGGCGCGCTTGCAGGCGCAACAGGAAGTGACAGTGGTCAGCCCGCGTGTGCCAGACCAAGTCGCCGCCTTTCACTTGGCACCGAAGGCGCCATCGTCATAAGCCGCGTTGAATGCTGCGCTATCGGCACGAACTTGCTGTGCGCACATCAATGAGGTCTTGAGCAATTTTTCTTGCCATTTCTTTCGCTGTCCGAAGTCGATCAATTCGTCCAGAGTGGCCGCGCCCTGGCGGCTGGCGCTGCGCAGATTTGCCCACGCCACAATTTTTCCCATGCTGTCGATCAGGTCTTTCAGATGTCCTGAGGACAGACGTGCCGTCGCTACCCGGTCTTCCGACGGCTGCAAGTCACGCAACACGTAGGCAACCTCCCCCAAATGCACTGGCCGCAGAAAAGCCATTGGCACAGCTTGCACGCGCTGCTGCAACGCGACCACCCGTTGCGCGTCCGTTTTCCAGCGTGGCTGTTTCACTTTCAGGGTGGGCAGCAAAGATGATGGCATTGAGCGTTTCAAATCCAGCAAGTAATTGCCATGGGGCGAGCCTTTGCCTTGCACCAAAATGGCATAGCGATCCAATCCCAGGCCGCCGGTACCGGCAATTCGCCGGGCGACATCGATGACCTTGAAAAAATCCGGGTTTGATTGACTTTGCGCGAACGAAGTCATGAAATTCTTGACTGTCGCGCGCTGAACTTTGGACACGGAAAGCGCCTTCTTTCCATCCACACGAATGGCGCGCTTGTTGCCCTTGATCTCTGTTCTGGAATCCAAAAACTCGGTACGAGAGCGATTGCGCAAACCGGTCAATAGCGCACGCACTGGACCGTCTGCAGTGTCGCGCTCTACCCAATAGGATTTGCCACTGGCCAGGGCCACGGCGTAGCTCTCCAGAAAGGTCTTGCACAAGGCCTGGGCATCGACTGTGCTGGCGGCAAACCTGTCAGCGCCGATCCGGATACTGCTGAGCATACGCACCAAGTCCCAACTGGCGGGGGCCAAAGCCGCTTCATCAAAGTCATTGATGTCGAAATAGACCAGGCAGTTGTCCCCTTTGTAACTGCCAAAATTCTCCAGGTGAAGATCACCACAAACCCACACCAGGGGAAAAGTTTTGGGCAAGCCATCGCGCGACAAGCGGTCATAAAACAGATGGCAACTTCCTCGAAAAAAACCAAACACGCCGGAGCGCATGGCGTCGTACTTCATCGCCAGACGCTGCGGATCGCGACCGGCATTGAAGGTCTTGATTTGACGAACAGTATCCATTGGACGGTCTCCTACTCTACTTTTTCCAGGGCCAATAGTCCGGTCGCCGTGTTGGAAATCGGTATGTGGTAGTTGCTGTGCACCTTGCGCACGGCAGCGCCGCTACCGGCCGTCAGCGCAGCACGCATCGCCAGCCACATCAACAGCTCAACGCCCTGCGTGCCGGTCTTTTCCACCAGTTCATGAATGCTGAACTGTGTGGCCCACTCGGGGTTGGTCAGCAGGCTGTCCATGAACTTCAGGTCAAAGTCTTTGTTGATGAAACCGGCGCGTTGACCATCGAGCTGGTGCGACAGGCCACCGGACGCTAGCACCGCCACTGTCTTGCTGCTGTCCCAAGCCGCAATCGCCTCTCCGACTGCCTTGCCCATGGCATAGACGCGGCTGGCTTTGGGCAGTGGAAACTGCACCGTGTTGATGCAGACCGGCACCACCGTCACCGGGCAATCGCCTTGCGGCCAGAGCAGCTTCATAGGCAGTGTGCAGGCGTGGTCTACCAGCATTTCCTGGCAACTGACGATATCGAATTCTTTTTCAACCAAGGTGTTGATGATCTGCCAGGACAAGTCGATCTCACCGTTGAACGCAGGCAAGGTGGGAATACCCCAACCCTCGTCGGCGTTGTGGTATTGCGGCGCAGCACCCACCGCAAAGGTGGGCATTTTGTCGAGGAAGAAATTCAAGCCGTGGTCGTTGTAGAAGATCACCACCACGTCGGGTTTGACTTGACTCAGCCAGCCGCGAATCGGCGGGAAGCCGTCGAAAAAAGGTTTCCAGTACGGGTCTTGCTGCAGCCCCTTGTGAATCGCACCGCCGATGGCGGGAATATGAGAAGTGCCGATGCCGCCGATGAGTTTTGCCATGTTGCTGTCCTGTTGCCTATTGATGTGCGGCCGCGCGCAGCTTGGCTTTGAATTCTTCCTTGCTCATGCCAGTCTGTTGGGCGCCGATATCCTGCATGTCGAGGCCGAAGATGCCGGCAAACTTCGCCAGGTAATAGGCATTGCCGCCGGCCGCAATGAGTTGCAGCACATTGCGCGCACGGATGGCGTCGGCCTGCTGCGGGTTCAAGCCGTACTTGCGCATGTAGGCGTCTTCGTCCTTCAGGAACTCGGCACGGTTGTCGCCCGAGTTGAATGAAAAACACATCTTGTTAAGAGCGTAGCCTTTCTTGGCCTGCTCTCCGTCGAACAATGTGGTGCCCGGAATTTTGGGTTGAGTGATGTTGGAAGCCACGGTGTCTCTCCTTTTGAATCGCTAGCTCTTAGGCATTGAGTTGTTGTTCCAGATCATGCAGCACCTGGTAGCACGGCAACACATCGGCCACACTGGCGTTGGGCTGGCGGCCCTCACGAATGGCGGCGAAGAACTCGCGGTCCTGCAGCTCGATGCCGTTCATCGTCACATCCACTTTGCTCACGTCGATTTTTTCTTCCTTGCCGTTAAAGAGTTCGTCATAGCGGGCGATGTAGGTGGCCGTATCACCAATGTAGCGGAAGAAGGTACCCAGCGGACCGTCGTTGTTGAACGAGAGCGACAAGGTGCAGATGACACCGTTGGCGGCCTTGAGCTGGATGCTCATGTCCATGGCAATGCCCAGCGCTGGGTGAATGGGTCCCTGCACGGCGTTGGCTTTCACGATGGGGCTGCCACACTGGTAGGCGAACAAATCCACCGTATGCGCCGCGTGGTGCCACAACAGGTGGTCGGTCCAGGAACGCGCCTGACCCAGTGCATTCATGTTGCTGCGCCGAAAGAAGAAAGTCTGCACATCCATCTGCTGGATGTTGAACTTGCCGGTCACAATTTGTTTGTGCACGTACTGGTGGCTCGGGTTGAAACGTCGGGTGTGGCCGCACATGGCCACCCGACCGCAACTTTTAGCGAAAGCCACCACGTCCTGGGCATCCTGCAGCGAGTCGGCGAGCGGGATTTCAACTTGCACATGTTTGCCAGCTTTCAGGCAGGCTATGCTTTGCGCGGCGTGCATCTGGGTTGGCGTGCACAGGATGACGGCGTTCACCTCTGGCAGCGCCAGGCTGTCGCCCAGCTCGGTGCTGACGTGGCCAATGCCATATTTGGCTGCCACTTCTCTTGTCTTCTCCAGATCGCGGCTGATCAAAGAGACGACTTCTACGCCGTCGATGTTTTTGATGCCGTCGAGGTGCTTAATGCCGAAGGCGCCGGCACCAGCGAGGGCGACTTTGATAGTTTTCATGTTTTTTTCACTCCGTGAAAATCTCAGGTGTTTTCTAGAATCAGATGACCGACAGCGGTGTTTGACGCCGGCACGTGGTAGAAGCGGTGCACAACTTTAGGCTTGACACCTCCGGCCACATCGGCCACATCGGCCACATCGGCCATGGCGCCGCGCGCAATCAGCCACATCACCAGCTCGATACCTTCGGAGCCGGCTTCGCGCACATAGTCGATATGCGGCACGCTGGCCTGGCCTTGCGGGTCGGCAATCAGGCGGTCCAGAAACGCGTTGTCAAACACCTTGTTGATCAGACCGGCGCGTGGCCCCTGCAACTGATGGCTCATGCCGCCGGTGCCCCAAATCTGTACCTTGAGCGGCTGGTCATACGACTCTACCGCCTTGCGAATGGCCTTGCCCAGGTTGAAGCAGCGTTGTCCGCTGGGCACCGGGTACTGCACCACGTTGACGGCAAACGGAATTACCGGGCACGGCCAGCGAAAGTCGGACTGCGGTGGCTGGCCGCACAGCAATGACAGCGGCACCGTCAAGCCGTGGTCCACATCCATCTTGTTGACGATAGTTAAATCAAAGTCCTGCTGAATGACCGACTGCGCGATGTGCGCGGCCAGCTCGGGATGGCCCTGCACCAGCGGCACCGGGCGCGGACCCCAGCCTTCGTCGGCGCTCTGGTACGACGCCGCAGTACCAATGGCAAAGGTGGGGATCATCTCCAGGCTGAAGGCGTTGGCGTGGTCGTTGTAAACCAGAAAGATGACATCGGGCCGGTTGTCCTTCATCCATTGTTTCGAGAAATCATAGCCACGGAACACCGGTTGCCAATACGGCTCCTGGGTCTTTCCCAGATCCAGCGCAGCGCCGATGGCCGGCACATGCGAGGTGTAAACGGAAGCGGTAATTTTGGCCATCTCAGTTGCTCGGTGCTCTATTCGATTGGCCCTGCGGCTGGCGATGCGCCTGCGCGTCACCGTCTTCGCCGATCACCCGGTTGCCCTCGACCGAGCGACCACCAGCAATCATCATGTTGCGGTACTCGTCTTCGCTCATACCGGTCATGCTGCCGGCCATCTGCTGGAAGCTCTTGCCGTCGGTGGCGCCGATCTTGGCCAGAAAATAGATATTGCCGCCCAGCGCTATGCAGCGGTTCAAGTCGCGCGCCAACACGCCCTGTTTTTGTTCCTCGGTTATGGGCCACTCATCCAGGTAGGCACGTTCATCCGCCTTGAAGCGCTGGCGGTTGCCCGCTTTCATGAGCGACATGCAAAACTGATTCAGGTGGTAGCCCTTTCGACTCTGCTCGGCATCGAAAATAGTGGTGCCGGGGACGTCGAGGTAAGGTTTAACAAGTGACATGGTCAGCCTTTCACCACTTCGGGCCAATACAAGCGGGTCGGGTTTTGCACCAGCAGTTTGCGCTGCAGCTCGGGTGTGCAGGCGATATGGGGAATGTAGTCCACCAGCAGGCCATCATCGGGCATGTGATCCTTCAGGTTCGGGTGCGGCCAGTCGGTGCCCCACAGCACACGATCGGGGAACGCTTCCACCAGCAGTTTGGCAAACGGCACCACATCGCGGTAGGCGTTGGGTTGGCCATGCAACGCAGGCGGGCCACTCACGCTCAGGCGCTCGGGACAGCTCACCTTGCTCCAGATGTTGCCGTGCTCTCGCATCATCTTCAAAAAAAACTCAAACTCGGGACCATTTACCGGCTTGCTCACATCCGGGCGCCCCATGTGGTCCACCACCACGGTGGTCGGCAGCGTGGCGAAGAAGTCATACAGGTCGGGCAGGTCTTGTGCCTCGAAGTACACCACCACATGCCAGCCCAGCGGTGCGATACGCTGGGCAATCTCCAGCAGCACTTCACGCGGGGTGAAATCGGCCAGCCGTTTGACGAAGTTGAAGCGCGTGCCGCGCACGCCGGCCGCGTGCATCTCATGTAATTGGGCGTCGGTCACGTCGCGCTTGACGGTGGCGACACCGCGCGCCCTTTTGTTGGACGCCTTCAAAGCATCGACCAGCGCACGGTTGTCCGAGCCATGGCAGGTGGCCTGAACGATCACGTTTTTATCAAAGCCGAGGTGGTCACGCAGGGCAAATAGCTGGTCTTTGGACGCATCGCAGGGCGTGTACTTGCGCTCGGGAGCAAAAGGAAATTGCGCACCAGGGCCGAACACATGGCAATGCGCGTCAACGCTGCCAGCCGGCAGTTTAAAGTGTGGTTTGCTCGGGCCGGTATACCAGTCGAGCCAGCCAGGAGTTTTGGTGAATTCCATATGTTTCCTGAATAGTCGCTATCAATTAAATAGCTTCTTACGCAATATTGACGGGCGCTAGAGGCCTATTTATTCAAACGCCGCAAGCTTGGGCGGTAGAGCGTTCTGTGTAGGTAAAGGAGGAGGCCGCAGGCCGGGGGACACGGAATAGAACGCTCTGCCGCCCAGGCGATTAGTCAACATAACGCAACCCGGCTTTTTCCAGGCCTTCGCGCATCTTGTAATAGTCCAGGCCCAGCACGCCGGAGGCAAAGATGGCGCGTTTGGTACCTTCGTTCGCTTCACGCGCTTCGGCCGCATCGGCCACCTGCATGGCGATGGCGGCGGGCACCACCACTACGCCGTCAATGTCGGCAATCACCACATCACCGGGGTTGACGCTGGCGCCCGCACACAGCACCGGAATATTGACAGAACCCAGCGTTGCCTTGATCGTGCCCTTGGCATGAATAGCCCGGCTGAAGACCGGGAAATTCATCTCGGTGAGGTCTTGCACATCGCGCACGCCACCGTCAATGATCAGACCTTTGGCACCACGCGCCTGAAACGATGTGGCCAGCAAGTCGCCAAAAAAACCGTCCTGGTTATCGCTGGTGCAGGCTGCAACCACCACATCGCCGGGCTGGATTTGTTCGGCCGCGACGTGCAACATCCAGTTGTCACCGGGTTGCAACAACACCGTGACCGCCGTGCCGCACATTTTGGCCTCGGTATAGATCGGGCGCATATACGGCTTCATCAGTCCGACACGCCCCATGGCTTCGTGGATGGTGGCAACACCGAAGCGCGACAGCTTCTCCACCGCCGCTTTGTCAGCGCGAACGATGTTGCGTTTAACGATGCCCAGGTTGTTCATGCTCATGATCACTTTCCCTTCGTCTTAAGCGCCGCATCCAGACGCGGAAATACGTGGCGCGCGTTGCCTTCATAAATCTGGAAACGGTCCGCCTCGCTCAGAATCTCTGACGCTTCAATGTAGCGTTTGGTGTCATCAAAATAGTGGTCGGTCTGTGGGTCGATGCCGCGCACGGCGCCAATCATCTCGCTGGCAAACAACACGTTTTTCACCGGGATCACGGTGCTCAGCAAATCAATGCCCGGCTGGTGGTAGACGCAGGTGTCAAAGAAGATGTTGTTCAGCAAATGATCCTGCAACAGCGGCTTTTTCAGCTCTTGCGCCAGGCCGCGAAAACGTCCCCAGTGGTAGGGTACGGCGCCGCCGCCATGCGGGATCAGGAACTTGAGCGTCGGGAATTCCTTGAACAGATCGCTGGTCAGACACTGCATGAAGGCGGTGGTGTCGGCGTTCAGGTAGTGCGCGCCGGTGGTGTGGAAGCAGGGGTTGCAACTGGTTGAAACGTGAATCATGGCCGGGATGTCGTGCTCCACCATCTTCTCGTAGATCGGGTACCAATGTTTGTCACTTAACGGTGGCGATGTCCAGTGACCGCCGCTGGGGTCCGGGTTCAGGTTGATGCCGACGTTGCCGTATTGTGTGACGCATTTCTCTAGTTCGGCAATGCAGGTGGCCGGGTCCACGCTGGGGCTTTGCGGCAGCATGGCGACCGGGATGAAATTATCCGGAAACAGTTGCGAGACGCGCCAGCACAGCTCGTTGCAGATGGCAGCCCAGGTGGAGGAGACATTGAAGTCGCCGATGTGATGCGCCATGAAGCTGGCGCGCGGGCTGAACAGGGTGAGGTCACTGCCGCGCTCTTTCATCAGGCGCAACTGGTTCGACTCGATGCTCTCGATCAGCTCGTCGTCGCTGATCACCAGCTCTGACACTTTGGGCATGACGGATGCGTCTTTGATACCGGCGATTTGCCGGTTGCGCCAGCTCTCCAACGCTTTCGGTGCCGTGGTGTAGTGGCCGTGACAGTCGATGATCAGGGGCTTTTTCATCATGATCTCCTGGGATTCAAATTCAATTCACTCGAGTCAGATCGCGACCGGCTCCATCCCGTGGCGGTGCTTGGCGGCCGCGGCCTCGGGTGAGTTCATGTAGTCAAGCATGGCGCGCACCAACTCGACCTGCCGCGTGCCGGTGCACACGCCGGCACAGAAAGTCGTGATGATCTGGATGGCAGGCGGCAACGGGCCCAGCACGTTGATACCCTCCAGGTGCATCAGCTCGCTAAGTTGCTGGAAGCCCAGTTCCACCTCGCCGCTCGCGACCAGCGTACCCACTGCGATGCCGGGTGGCGGCGTCACGATGCGGTTCTGGATGTCCACGGCAATACCCCAGCGTTCGAACAGTCTGGCCAGCGCTACACCGCTGGGCCCGGTTGAGTAGCTGATGCTGCGCGCATGGCGCACTGTCTTGTGTAGCGCTTCTTCAGTCGAGATATCGGGCCTCGGCGCACCCGCGCGCACTGCCACCGCTACACCAGAGCGGACCAGGTCCACCTTGGAGTCAGCTTGCACATGACCCTCAGCTATCAGCTTGTCTATCGCGTCGGACGCCAGGATGACGAAGTCAAAGGCCTCGCCGGCCTGCACGCGCCGGGCTGCATCGACCCCGCCGACCGACTCGATGGCAACGCGCAAGCTCGCGTGCCGCCGGAACGCCTGCACCAAGTCGGCTAGTAGCAACCGGGTGGCCATGGATGAAATGCCTTTGATTTCAGTCGTCACGGCAGACGCAGGAATGAATGAACATGGCAGCGATTGTGGCGCTGGCCAGGTTTTGCACCAAGGTGAAACGGTTTCTATCAGGTATCGCAATTCGGCATAATGGATTGAAAGATATACCCCAAAAAGTATGGACCTAAAACAACTGGAGTACTTTGTTCGTGTCGCCGAGCTGGGCAGTTTTACCAAGGCTGCAATGGCACTGGATGTGGCGCAACCGGCACTCAGCCGGCAGGTGCGACTGCTGGAAGTGGAACTGCGACAAAACCTGCTGATTCGCAACGGGCGCGGCGCCGTCGCCACCGAGGCCGGCAAACTGCTGCTGGCGCATGGCCGCGGCATTTTGCATCAGGTCGAACGCGCGCGCGAGGAACTGGGACGGGTGCGCGGTTCGCTGGCAGGGCGTGTTGCGGTGGGCTTGCCCACCAGTCTGGCGCGGGTGCTCACAGTGCCATTGACGCGCGCCTTTCGCAGCCAGATGCCGGATGCCACCATCTCCATCAGTGAAGGGCTGTCGGTCGCCATGCAGGAATCGCTGGTGAACGGACGGCTGGATATTGCGGTGCTGTACAACGCCCAGCCCAGCACTGAAATGGAGATTTCGCCGTTACCGGAAGAAGAGCTGCTGCTGGTGCAGGCCCGGGAGCCGGGTATGCCGCAAGACGCGGCGCTGGGACCTATTTCGTTGCAGGCCGTTTCGCAGTTGCCACTGGTGATTCCGAGCCGGCCCAATGCCATTCGTATGCACGTAGAGTCGGAGATGGCCAACATTGGCTGCCGCCCGAAAATTGCACTTGAAATTGATGGCGTCTCAGCCATTCTCGACTTGGTGGCAGATGGCGCTGGTAGCGCGATCCTGTCGCGCAACGCGGTCGCCAGCTCGGTCCGACCGTCATCATTTTCGATCCGCGTCATCCATCAACCGATGCTTCGCACCAAGGTGTCGCTGGCCACCAGCTCGCTGCGACCCAGCACCTTGACGCAACAGACGACGCTGGCGCTGATACGCCAGGTGCTGGAGAGAATCGTCAAACCGGCTTAGCAGCGCGTCGGTCTTTTCGCGCAGAACAATTGCGTTGACCTGCGAACGCCTACTTCGGCGCCAGAATCGCCGACAGCCGGTCGGGAATCGAATCAATCCGAACCAGCTTCGGATAGCGCAAGCCACCGTGATAGTTGATCATGACCTGGCGGTAGCGCTCACCTTCCTTGACCAGCAACTCGACCGCCGGACCGGCTCCTTTGGCGGTTGCAATTGCGTCGGTCAGTCGCTCGGGCGTGTAGGCCACACCCTGGACCGCAACAATCTGTATGCCAGGCGCCAGTCCGGCGTGAAAGGCTTCACCGTTCCAACGCACCTCGATCAACTTGCCCTCCTTGCCCACGACCACGCCAATTGACCAGTACAAGTCCTTCCTTGGCCCCTTTTCCTCGTCTTCTTCTCTGGCATTCTTTGCAGACTCGCTTTCCTGATCGTCGAAGTCGAGTTTCCATCCGCTACGTGTCAAACCGTCGAGCAGATGGCCAGCTTCGCCGGTTTGCTCAAGCCGATCACGCAGCAGCGTTGCCCAGTCATAGGGTTCGACCGCAGTCAGGGCCGCGACGAGTTCGTCGAAGGTGTAGGTCAGTGGTTCGACTCGGCCGTCCTGGACGCCGAAGAAAGTTCGCGCGAAGTCGTCGAGCGAACGCTGCTCGCCGCTGCGTTCCCGTATCAAGGTGTCAACGTCAAGCCAGACCAGGGCCATTTCGGCGTAGTAATCAAAGCCGCGCTGAAGATCTGGCCAGCTTCGTGGCGCGCGATGTTCGAGCAGCGGATCAGCCGTAGTGTCCTGGAGACTGCGCCACGTGCGCCCCGGCATTGCTGCGCGATAGGCTGCCGTGCGGGCCAGCTGGTCACGCGCCTGTTCAGGTGTAACAAGTGCACTGCGCGAGGCCAAGACCCGGCCCCAGTATTCGGTCTGGCCTTCATAGACCCAGAGCAGCGAGGTCCGCATCGGCACATTCAGATTCGGCGTCCACAGATCGATCGGCCGGCGGAACTTGCCGTTCCAGGAATGTGTGTATTCGTGCGGCAGCAACTGGCGTGCGCGGATGCCTTTGGCCCAATCCTTGAAGTAGCCCGGATGGACTGCGTTCTCGCTCGACTCATGGTGTTCAAGACCTATGCCGCCGATCACCTTGCTCTGCTCAAGCAACAGGTCGTAGTGGGCGAAATGCCGCGCGCCGAACAACCGGTCGGCTTGACGCACAAGTGCGCGGTGCGCCTCGATCTGGTCGTCGGTGGTCACGAGCTGATCGGCCTCGTCGGCAAACAGGTGCAGCACGACGGGCCGCGGCGCACCGGTCGCATCGAGGTCAATGCGCTTGTAGTGGCGACCGGCAAAGACTGGTGAATCTATCAGGGTCTCCAGCGACACCTCAGCAAATTCTGTTCGAGTACCCCGCTGATTCACAGGCCGAAGTGCTGTGGCCTGGCTGAAACCCTCCGGCAGGCGCAGGCTGGCCCGGGCCCGGATCGCCGACAGAAAGTAGCCGGCGGGGTACAGGAGCACCGTGTTCCAGTCCACATTGACCAGTTCGCGACTAACCGAAGTTCGGCCCCCGACGTCGTTGACGGGTGCAAGATGCTGGAACTCGATAGTCAGTTCGCTGACACCGGTGGGCACGACCAGATGTAACACCTCAGGTGCCACTGGATCGCGGGTCCACGGTACGCGCCGGTCTCCTGCGCGCAGCACCAATCCGGCCAGCCGCGTCACGTCGCCACCGGGACCGTGCCATCCCGGCAGCCACAGTGGGTAAAGCAAGCTTAGTGGTCCTGGTGTCACGGACAAGGTTTCGCGAATCTGGAACACATGGTGATCCAGATCGGTTGCGTCAACCGCGACCGTGAGAACGCCAGGGTAGGACTGATCGATCGGGTCCGGGGTCGATAGCTCGGAGGGTGGCTGCGCCATTGCGGCGGACCAAAACAACAGGGCAAAAATTGCGACGGAACGCGAAACAGTGGAACCATTCATTGCAGATTTCTCCTCAGACGCGGCATTTTTGCATTAAACGCGATAGGTCGGGTAACGGCCCCCCCGTGATCAGCAACACGCTCAATTGACCTCGATTCGCGTACCATGCGCGACTGACACTCGCCAAACAACCTCCATCACGACAAAGCGCCTTCATCATGGACAATCCATCCTCTTACACGCCACCCAAGATCTGGTCTGCCAACAAGGAAATGGGTGGCCGCTTCGCCAGCATCAATCGGCCGACTGCCGGCCCAACCCACGAAAAGGAACTGCCGGTGGGACGCCATCCGCTGCAGCTCTATTCGCTGGGCACACCGAACGGCGTCAAGGTTACGGTGATGCTGGAAGAACTGCTGGCAGCGGGACACCAGGGCGCAGAGTACGACGCCTGGCTGATCCGCATCAACGAAGGCGACCAGTTCGGTAGCGGCTTCGTCGGGGTCAACCCCAACTCCAAAATACCGGCGTTGCTGGACCGCAGTGCAGCGACGCCGATCAGGGTGTTTGAGTCAGGTGCGATCCTGATCTACTTGGCTGAGAAGTTTGGCGCCTTTCTGCCTGCTGATGGCGCCCAGCGCGCCGAATGCCTGTCGTGGCTGTTCTGGCAGATGGGCAGTGCGCCCTTTCTTGGCGGCGGGTTCGGTCATTTCTACGCTTACGCGCCGACCAAAATCGAATACGCGATTGATCGCTACGCGATGGAGGTCAAGCGCCAGCTTGATGTGCTTGACCAACGCCTTGCGCAAAGTCCCTACCTGGCGGGAGATGAGTACACCATTGCCGACATGGCGGTCTGGCCCTGGTACGGCACGCTTGCCAAGGGTCAGCTGTACGAAGCCGGTGAATTTCTGCAAGTTCAGGCGTATACCCACGTGCTGCGCTGGACCAACCAGATTGCCCACCGTCCAGCCGTCAAGCGCGGTCGCATGGTCAACCGCACTTTTGGCGAACCAGCCAGCCAATTGCACGAGCGCCACGACGCCAGCGACTTCGACACCATGACGCAGGACAAGTTGGTCCAATCATGATCACCCTATATGACTGCCTTACCGCTCCCAGTCCGCGCCGCGCACGCATTCTGCTGGTGGAAAAGGGCGTTTCATTTGACACGGTACAGGTGGACTTGAAGAACTCCGAGCAACTGAGTGACGCATTCCGAAAAATAAATCCGCTGTGCACAGTACCGACGCTGCGCACGGAAGATGGGTCCGTGCTGACCGACAACGCTGCGATCACAGCCTATTTGGAGGCCCGCTACCCGGAGCCACCGCTGCTGGGCATCACCCCCCATGAAAAAGCGGAAATTGCCAGCTGGAACTGGCGCGTCGAGTTCGAAGGGCTGATGGCTGTCGCCGAAGCATTGCGCAATAGTGCACCGGCCTTGGCCAACCGGGCACTGCCAGGGCCAGTCGATTACCAGCAAATTCCCGAACTCGCGCAGCGTGGCCTGTCCCGGCTGCAGCAGTTCTTTGTCATGCTGAACGAGCGACTGGCTGGCAGCGAATTCGTCGCCACCGAAAGATTCAGCGTCGCCGACATCACGGCTGTGGTGGCCGTCGACTTTGCACGCATTGTGAAGGCCAAGCCCGGTGAAATTCACCCACACCTGCAACGTTGGCGCGCGGCGATGGCGAGCCGGCCATCGATGTCGGCCTGAAGCGGAAAAGCGCCGCACATTCCCTGGAAGACCCCTCATTTCCGTACAGATTGATAATGACGGAAGATTCACGGTCTTGCAAGCAGACAGCTGCAAAGACAGCTACAACAACAGGTTTCGAGGAGAGACGATGTTTCAGGTACGCATCCATGGACGCGGTGGTCAGGGGGTAGTAACAGGAGCAGAAATGCTTTCTATCGCTGCCTTTCTGGAGGGTCGCTATGCCCAGGCTTTTCCCAGTTTCGGCTCGGAGCGCACGGGTGCGCCGGTGGTCGCTTTCTGCCGCCTTGACGACAAGGAAATCCGACTGCGTGAACCCATCATGCTGCCGGATGCGCTGATCATTCAGGACCCGACGCTGCTGCACCAGGTGGATGTTTTGTCGGGATTGAAGCGCCCCGAGGGCTACATTCTGATCAATACCAACAAGACATTTGCCGAACTCGGCCTGGACGAATTCGTGAAGAACATGCACCGGGATCGTTTGATCAGTCTGCCGGCGACCGAGATTTCGTTCAAGCACGTGGGCCGCGCTGTACCGAACGTGCCACTGTTGGGTGGCTTTGCTGCCGCCTCGGGCCTCATTTCACTCGCTTCGGTTGCCGCCGCCATTCAGGACAAATTCAGCGGCAAGGTCGCCGAGGGCAACATCGCAGCGGCCACCGAGGCCTACAACATGGTCAAGGCGAAGGAGGCAACTCATGCTTAAGCAATGCGAAGGTTCTCATGCCGTGGCCGAAGCGGTGGCCTTGTGTCGGCCCGAAGTGATCTGCGCCTACCCGATCTCGCCGCAGACGCATATTGTCGAAGGTCTGGGCGAAATGGTGAAGTCCGGTGAAGTGAAGAACTGCGAATTCATCAACGTGGAATCCGAGTTCGCCGCCATGTCGGTCGCCATCGGATCATCCGCCGCCGGTGCCCGCACCTATACCGCGACCGCCAGCCAGGGACTATTGTTTATGGCGGAGGCCGTCTACAACGCCTCCGGTCTCGGCCTGCCGATCGTCATGACGGTGGCCAACCGGGCGATTGGTGCGCCTATCAATATCTGGAACGATCACACCGACTCGATGAGTCAGCGCGACTGCGGCTGGATACAGATCTTTGCCGAAACCAACCAGGAAGCGCTAGACCTGCATATCCAGGCCTTCAAGCTGGCCGAAGAACTTTCCTTGCCGGTGATGGTCTGCATGGACGGCTTCATTTTGACGCATGCCTACGAGCGCGTTGACATGCCGACGCAGGCGCAGGTGGATGCCTTCCTGCCGCCCTACGTGCCGCGCCAATCGCTCGATCCGGACGACCCGGTATCGATAGGCGCGATGGTTGGCCCGGAGGCTTTTTCCGAAGTTCGCTACCTGGCCCACGCCAAGCAGTTGCAGGCACTGGAACTGATCCCGCGTATTTCGGCCGAGTACAAGCAGATCTTCGGCCATGAAGCGGGCGGATTGATACGCCCCTATCGCATGGAGGGCGCAGAAACTGTCGTGATCGCTTTGGGGTCGGTGCTGGGCACGATAAAGGACACGGTGGACGAGATGCGCGACGACGGGCTCAAGGTAGGGGTGCTGGGCATTACCTCGTTTCGCCCGTTCCCGCTCGCCGCTATCCGGGAAGCGGTGAAGAACGTGCAGCGCATCGTGGTGCTGGAGAAGAGTCTGGCAGTCGGCATCGGCGGCATCGTCGCGACTAACGTGCGCATGGCCACCGACGGGCTGCCGATCCGGGTCAGAACCGTTATCGCCGGGCTGGGAGGGCGTGCCATCACCAAAGCCAGTTTGCACCGGGTCATCCGGCAGGTCATGCACGACCAGATCGAGCCAGTGCATTTTCTGGACCTGGACATCAGCATTGTGAATCGCGTGCTGGAGCGCGAGCGCCAGACACGGCGCACCGGACCGATTGCCGAAAACATCCTGCGCGAGCTGGGCGGGGTAGCGGCCAAGTTTGGCTGAACGCAGGAGCAGCATCATGGACCAACAAGTCAAGTTCTACCAGACCGGCACCTTCACCGTCGGCAATCGCCTGCTGGCGCCCGAGCAGCGCGCCGTGCAGGCCGACATGGCGCGCACCAACTCACTCAACTCCGGTCACCGCGCCTGCCAGGGTTGCGGCGAGGCGCTGGGCGCACGCTACGCGATCGACGCCGCAATGCGTGCCTGCGACAACCAGCTCATCGCGGTCAACGCCACCGGCTGCCTGGAGGTCTTCTCCACACCTTACCCGGAGACCTCCTGGCAGATTCCCTGGATCCACTCCCTGTTTGGTAACACTGCGGCGGTTGCCACCGGCATCGCAGCGGCGATGCGCGTCAAAGGCCGAAAAAACGTTCGCGTCATTGCGCAGGGCGGCGATGGCGGCACCACCGACATCGGCTTTGGCTGTCTGTCGGGCATGTTCGAGCGCAACGACGATGTGCTCTATATCTGCTACGACAACGAGGCCTACATGAACACTGGTGTGCAGCGTTCATCGGCGACACCGCCAGCGGCGCGCACCGCCACCACCATGCCGCTGGGGCCCGAGCCGGGCAATGTGTTCGGCCAGGGCAAGAATGTGCCGCGCATCGCCATGGCGCATGGTATTCCCTACGTCGCCACGGCCACCGTGGCTGACCTGCGCGACCTGGAGCACAAAGTCACCAAAGCCATGTCGATCCGGGGCGCACGCTACATTCACATCTTCGTTCCCTGCCCGCTGGGTTGGGGCGCAGCCTCCCATGACACCATCAAACTCGCGCGCCTGGCCCACGAGACTGGCATGTTCCCGGTCTATGAGGCAGAACATGGCGAGGTCACACGCGTGTCCAAGATCCGCCGTCGCGTGCCGGTCGAGGACTATCTCAAGCTGCAGCGCCGCTACGCGCACCTGTTCGGCAAGAAGCCCATGGTGGAAACGATTGCCAGAATCCAGGCCATGGCCGACCTCAATATTCGCAAATATGGGCTGCTCGAAGAAGGAGCGAACTGACATGACAAAACCCTTTGCCATCACGCTCGACGTCGGGTCTTCGCTGGCCAACAAGACAGGGTCCTGGCGCACCCACAGGCCGGTCTACCTGGATCGCCTGCCACCGTGCAACAACCAGTGCCCGGCGGGCGAGGACATCCAGGGCTGGCTGTTCCATGCCGAGTCGGGCGACTATGAAAGCGCGTGGCGCCATCTGACCCGCGACAATCCCTTTCCAGCCATCATGGGACGCGCCTGTTACCACACCTGCGAAGGCGCCTGCAACCGCGGCAAGATTGACCTGCCGGTGGGCATCAATTCAGTGGAGCGATTTCTGGGCGACGAGGCCTTGAAGAAGGGTTGGGTATTTGTTGCACCGACGAAGGAAACCGGCAAGCATGTGCTGGTGGTTGGGGCCGGACCGTCCGGCATGTCGGCCGCCTACCACCTGCGCCGTCTTGGCCATCAGGTCACGGTTGCCGAAGCCGGTCCCATGGTGGGCGGCATGATGCGCTTTGGCATACCGAAATATCGCCTGCCGCGCGATGTCATGGATGCGGAGATGAAGCGCATCACCGACATCGGAGTGAGGGTGAGGCTCAACACCAAGGTGGACGACATCATGGTCAGCATGAAGGAGGGCGGCTTTGACGCCGCCTTTCTGGCGGTCGGCGCCCATATTGCCAAGCGCGCTTTTATCCCGTCGGGCGATGCCTCGCATGTCATGGACGCAGTGGCAGTGCTGCGCTCCATGGAAGGGGAGGACAAACCGATGTTGGGTCGGCGCGTGATCGTCTACGGCGGCGGCAACACGGCCATCGACGTGGCGCGCACCGCCAAGCGTCTGGGCGCAGAGCCCATCATCGTTTACCGCCGCACGCGAGACAAGATGCCGGCGCACGACTTCGAGGTCGAAGAGGCAATCGAGGAGGGCGTGATGATGAAGTGGCTCTCCACCATCAAGCACACCGACGGTGGCAAAACGCTGATCGAGAAGATGGAACTCGATGCCAACGGCCAGCCGCAACCGACCGGCGAGATTGAAGAACTGGAGGCCGACTCGCTGATTCTGGCGCTGGGGCAGGAAGTCGACCTGACATTGCTCGACAAGGTGCCAGGCCTGGAGATCGCCGGCGGCGTGGTCAAGGTCGGCGCCAACATGATGACTGGTCACCCCGGCATCTTCGCCGGCGGTGACATGGTGCCGGCCGAGCGCAACGTGACGGTGGCCATCGGACATGGCAAGAAGGCGGCCCGCAATATCGACGCTTGGCTGCGCGGCGAAGAGCACAAGCAGGCGGCCAAGCACGAACTGGCGAGTTTCGAGATGCTCAACACCTGGTACTACACCGATGCGCCCAAGACGGTGCGGCCGACCCTCGACATCATTCGCCGGCAGAGCACCTTCGACGAAGTGCAAGGCGGGCTGGACGAGACGAACGCCTTGTTCGAGGCGCGTCGCTGCCTGTCATGCGGCAATTGCTTTGAGTGCGACAACTGCTACGGCGTCTGCCCGGACAATTCGGTCATCAAGCTGGGGTCGGGCAAGCGTTTCCAGTTCAACTACGACTATTGCAAGGGTTGCGGCATCTGCGTTTCCGAGTGTCCTTGTGGCGCCATCAAGATGGTGCCAGAAGAAATCTGAATTGCATTGGCGCCTGGCATAAGAGGACGGGTCTTTTTGCTGAAGTTGATTCGACCGGCCGTGATTGGGCGCTTGCCGCCTACCTATCCAAATGCATTGACGGCTTCATGAACCCGTGCGTCGTAGTCCAGCAGACCTTCCCGGGCCGATTGCGTGCGTCGTAGAGCACACTCGGTTTGAGTATTCCGGTGGGATCGACGACTGCCTTGGCGCTAGTGGGCATTTGGCGGAACAGGTCAGGTACTTCGACCTTGCCCCAATGCCGGAGAACGCTGTTTCCAATTCGTCGATGAATCAATGCGGTGGCTGAGGCAAAGCAGTGAAAACACGCATTGGTGGTACCACACCTTGTTGACTCACGCCCATTCCAGAATGACCTTGCCCGATTGCCCTGACAGCATGGCTGCAAAGCCTTGTTCGAAATCCTCGACAGAAAAGTGATGCGTCAGAATTGGCGAAAGGTCCAGTCCGCTTTGCAACATCGCCACCATCTTGTACCAGGTCTCAAACATTTCGCGACCGTACACTCCCTTGATTTCCAGTCCCTTGAAAATCACCTGATTCCAGTCGATGGCGGTATTCGAAGGCGGTATACCCAGCAACGCAACCTTGCCACCATGGTTCATGTTCGCAAGCAGGCTTTGAAAAGCCGTCGGCACGCCGGACATTTCCATGCCTACGTCAAAACCCTCGACCATGCCAAGCTCTTGCATCGCTTCTGTCAATGAGGCGTTGGCGACGTTGACGGTGCGCGTCGCACCCATGGTTGAAGCCAAAGCCAGCCGGTAATCGTTGACGTCGGTGACCACGACGTGGCGCGCCCCGACATGGCGTGCGATCGCCGCCGCCATGATGCCGATCGGGCCGGCTCCCGTGATCAACACATCTTCACCGACCAGGTTGAACGAAAGCGCGGTGTGAGTGGCATTGCCGTAGGGATCGAAAATCGCCGCCAGATCATCGCTGATGCCATCGGGAATCTTGAAGGCATTGAACGCCGGGATCACCAGGAAATCGGCGAAACAGCCCTCACGATTGACACCCACGCCCTGGGTGTTGCGGCAAAGATGGCGTCGCCCGGCGCGGCAATTGCGGCAATGGCCGCAGGTGATGTGCCCCTCGCCGGAGACGCGGTCACCAATTTCGAAGCCACGCACTTCCTGCCCCATCTCAACGATCTCGCCCACATATTCATGGCCAACGTGCATCGGCACCGGAATAGTCTTCTGCGCCCACTCGTCCCATTTCCAGATGTGAATGTCGGTGCCGCAGATGGCGGTCTTTCTGACGCGGATCATCACGTCGTTGTGGCCGACCGTCGGTTTTTTCACTTTGGTCAAGGTCAGGCCTGGACCGCGTTCGAGTTTGACAAGTGCTCTCATTGGATCGCCCCCAGTGCCTTTCCCACCTTGGCGAACGACGCCACCGCCTTGTCAATCTGCTGCGGTGAGTGTGCGGCCGACATCTGGGTACGGATGCGCGCCTTGCCTTTGGGAACCACCGGGAAACTGAAGCCGACGACATAGATGCCCTCTTCGAGCAAGGCTTCCGCCATGCGGCTTGCAAGTCGCGCATCGCCCAGCAGGACCGGTACGATCGGGTGCTGCCCGGCAACCAGATTGAAGCCCAAGCCGGACATTTCTCGGCGAAAGTGTTGCGCATTGGCGCTCACGCGCAGCCGTAATTGCGCACCCTCATCAGACTGCAACAATTTCAGCACCGCGAGCGATGCCGACACTATCGATGGTGCCAGCGAATTGGAAAAAAGATAGGGTCGTGAACGCTGGCGCAGCAAATCGACCACCGCTTGGCGCCCGGCAACGTAGCCGCCCGACGCGCCGCCCAGCGCCTTGCCCAGTGTGCCGGTATAAATATCAACACGGCCGGCGACACCGCAAAACTCCGGTGTGCCCCGACCCTGTGCGCCAACAAAGCCGACCGCATGAGAATCATCAACCATCACCCGCGCATCGTATTTGCCGGCGAGCTCGCAGATGCCTTTCAGGTTGGCAATGGTGCCGTCCATCGAAAAGACGCCATCGGTCGCGATCAGCTTGAAGCGCGCACCGGCGGCATCGGCCGCCTGCAATTGCTCTTCAAGATCAGCCATATCATTGTTCCGGTAACGAAAGCGGATGGCTTTGCAAAGGCGAATGCCGTCAATGATGCTGGCATGATTGAGCTCATCGCTGATGACGGCGTCCTCTTCGCCCAGCAGCGTCTCGAACAAGCCGCCATTGGCATCGAAGCAGGACGAATACAGGATGGTGTCTTCGGTCCCCAGAAAGGTGGCCAGCGCGGCTTCCAGCGCACGGTGGCTGGTCTGGGTGCCGCAAATGAATCGAACCGAGGCCATGCCGAAACCGAACTCATCGAGCCCCTGTTTGGCAGCAGCGATCAGGCGCGCGTCATTTGCCAGGCCCAGATAGTTATTGGCGCAGAAATTAATGACTTCGGCACCCGACTCCAGCCTGAGTGTCGAGTTCTGCGGTGTCGCAATCTGGCGCTCCCGTTTGTAAAAACCGTCTGCGCGGATCTGCTGCAGGGTTGCAGCGATGTGCTGATAAAACAAATTGCTCATTCAAGCTCCTTAGGAAGCGCCATGAATCAGCATGATAGCGGTGCCGCAGTTTGGCACCAACTTCCAACACCAGCATTACCCCTACGCTGACCGGATTTTCTGCAGACGCATACGATACCGACATCAAATCCCTGTTTATGCCGCAAACTATTCAGGCGCAAGAAGTTCATGCCACGCCTAACCGCCAGAGACTTTCAGCCCGAAGTCCTTCAGCTATTTGGCTGCTGTCTGGTTTTCTGTGGTGCTTCGCGCTGGCGTCGGCTTTTGGGCAAACGCAGG
>JBAXBQ010000022.1:0-48590 GCA_037141865.1 Comamonadaceae bacterium
GACAGGAAGCAGTGCGCCAGGAAACGCTCAAGCAGGAGGCGGCACGCCAGGAAGCTACTCGTCAGGAAGCACAGCGCGTGGAAACAGCACGACAGGAAGCAGTGCGCCAAGAAACACTGAAACAGGAAGCGGCGCGCCAGGAAGCCGCACGGCAGGAAACACTGAAACAGGAGGCGGCACGACAAGAAGCCGCTCGTCAGGAGGCGCAGCGCGTGGAATCATCGCGACAGGAAACAGTGCGCCAGGAAGCGCTCAAGCAGGAGGCAGCACGCCAGGAAGCGACTCGTCAGGAAGCACAGCGCGTGGAAGCAGCACGCCAGGAATCAGCACGACAGGAAGCTTTGCTTCAAGAGGGGCTGAGCCAGGAAGCGGCCCGGCAGGAAGCGACTCGTCAGGAAGCACAGCGCGTGGAAGCAGCACGCCAGGAATCAGCACGACAGGAAGCTTTGCTTCAAGAGGGGCTGAGCCAGGAAGCTTCGCGTCAGGAAGCCGCTCGGCAAGAAGCGCAGCGCCAGGCCGCTAGCGCCGCAAATGCCGCGGCAACAAGCGCACGCGATGCCGGGGCATCAGCAGTAGCACCGTCAGGCGGCAAGTCCTCGACCCTCGCGACGCCGAGCGGCAAAGACGCGGTTGCGCTTGCCGATGGCCGTCCTAGCCCATCCCGCGAACCAGGCACGGTGGCCGCAGCGGTCAACACACAACCTTCTCGCTCTGCCGACAAGCGGCCGGAGTCCCTGATCGACAGCCCGCGCCGCATCACATTGCTGGGACGCACAGAAAGAGACGTTCGCCTGATGATGTTTGCCGAGGGATGGCGACAAAAAGTTGAACAAAATGCACCTTTTGACTTGCTTCAAGCGGCCAAGACCGGCACTTATGTGAATCCATCGGTCACAGTGGCACTGCGGCGCGACGGCAGTGTCGAAAGCGTTGTCATCAACCGATCAAGCGGCGTGCCAGCCATCGACAATGCCGTTCGGCAAATCGTGCTGATGCTCTCGCCATACGAACCAATTCCGCGTGATCTGGCCCTGGACTATGACGTTATCGACATCCCATGGGTTTGGACCTTCGACGCTGGGCTCCGGCTTGTCCACGGAAGGCGTTAGCAACGCGGGGGTGTTGGCGCTGGCCTTCGTCACATGGCGTTTGCACAATGAGAATCAGCGTCATGCCTGCATCAAAAAAGGCCACCTCGCGGTAGCCATTTTCTAGTGGGCCAGATAACCTGAAAAATACTTGGTAGGCGCGATTGGACTCGAACCAACGACCCCCACCATGTCAAGGTGGTGCTCTAACCAGCTGAGCTACGCGCCTAAGGATTTCCCGAAGGGTCGAAGTATACCAGTACTCCCGACGCGCGCCTCTCACGAACAACTCAAAAAATTGACCTGAAATGGTTGCGCGATAATTGACGCTTACGTTAACGTCAATTGTTTATTGGAGATCACTATGGACATCGCAGGCAAAGTATTCATCGTCACTGGCGGCGCATCGGGATTGGGCGAGGGCACGGCTCGCATGCTGGCGGCCAAAGGCGGCAAAGTGGTCATTGCCGACATGCAGGCTGACAAAGGTGAGGCTATTGCCAAAGAAATTGGCGGCGCCTTCGTCAAGTGCGATGTCAGTCAGGAAATTGATGCTCAGGCAGTTGTGGCCAAGGCGGTGTCGATGGGCAAACTGATGGGTTTGGTCAACTGTGCCGGCATTGCACCAGCCGAGAAAACCGTCGGCAAACATGGCGCCCACAGCCTCAGCGTTTTCAGCAAATGCATCACCGTCAATTTGATCGGCAGCTTCAATATGATTCGGCTGGCGGCCGACGCCATGTGCAAGAACGAGCCGGAAGCCACCGGCGAGCGCGGTGTCATGATCTCTACCGCGTCTGTCGCCGCCTATGACGGCCAGATTGGCCAGGCCGCGTATAGCGCCTCCAAGGGCGGCATCGTTGGCATGACATTGCCTATCGCACGCGACTTGGCTCGTAACGGCATTCGCAACATGACCATTGCGCCCGGGATTTTCGGTACGCCCATGATGTTCGGCATGCCCAAGGAAGTGCAAGAATCGCTGGCCGCCAGCGTACCCTTTCCGTCGCGCCTGGGTACGCCGCAAGATTACGCCAAACTTGCGCTGCACATATTTGAGAATGATATGCTCAACGGCGAAGTGATCCGACTCGACGGCGCCATCCGGTTGGCTCCACGTTAGGTGAGGCGCAACGGACGCACCCGACTGCGGAGTCGTCCAGTCGGGTGCGATTCATCGAAGGGTCGCTTGACAGGGCGCTGAGCGACCGCGTGTTCCTCAGGTTTCTACAATCGCTGTATGTCCATTCCGCAGACCTTCATCCAGCAGTTGCTGGCTCGCGCCGACGTCGTGGAGATCGTCGGCCGTTATGTACAGCTTAAAAAAGGGGGCGCCAATTTCATGGGCCTGTGCCCATTTCACGGAGAAAAATCTCCGTCGTTTTCAGTCAGCCCCGCCAAACAGTTCTATCACTGCTTTGGCTGCGGCAAAAACGGCAATGCCATCAGTTTTTTGATGGACCACGCCGGCATGACATTTGTCGAGGCAGTGAAAGACCTGGCCCAGCAATTTGGTTTACAAGTTCCGGAAGACAACGTCAACCCACTGGATCAGGCTCGTGCAGCAGAGCAGCGGCACAAGCAAAACACATTGAGCGAAGTGCTTGAGAAAGCCGGGGAGGCTTACCGAAAAAATCTGAGAGAGTCGACCAAAGCAGTGGATTACCTCAAAGGTCGCGGCTTATCGGGGGAAATCGCCAGACAGTTCGGCCTGGGCTACGCACCGACCGGTTGGCGTAGTCTGGCCAGTGTCTTCGCGAACTACGAAGACCCGCTGCTGGTGGAAAGCGGACTGGTGATCCTTAGCGCAGAAGAAGGCGGGGACGAGAAACGCTACGACCGCTTTCGTGACCGGGTGATGTTTCCGATACGCAACGTCAAAGGTGAATGCATCGGTTTTGGCGGGCGGGTGCTGGGTGATGACAAACCCAAATATCTCAACTCTCCTGAGACCCCGGTTTTCAGCAAGGGGCACGAACTGTACGGTTTGTTTGAAGCCAGAGCTGCGCTGCGCGAACATGGCTATGCATTGGTGACCGAAGGCTACATGGATGTGGTGGCGCTGGCCCAACTGGGGTTCCCCAATACCGTTGCCACGCTGGGAACGGCCTGCACGGCAGAACACGTGCAAAAGCTGTTTCGCTTTACCGATTCAGTGGTGTTCAGCTTTGATGGCGACGCCGCAGGCCGGCGTGCCGCGCGCAAGGCGCTTGACGTCGCCCTACCTTTTGCCACGGATGTGCGAAGCATCAAATTTTTATTCTTGCCGACCGAGCACGATCCTGACAGTTTCATTCGTGAGTTTGGCAAAGATGCGTTCGCGCGCTATGTCAGCGAAGCCGTTCCTTTGAGCCGGTTTCTGATTGAAGCCGCGCGTGACGGTTGCGACCTCAAGACGGCAGAAGGTCGCGCCCATATGGCCAGCAACGTCAAGCCACTTTGGACAGCGCTGCCCGACGGCGCGTTCAAGCGACAGTTGCTCACTGAGATCGCCGAGCCCATTGAAATTGATGCGCGTGAACTTTTTGCCTTGTGGTTACCACCGGTCGGCGCTGGGCACAATTCAGAGTCGCATAGGCGCGCGCATCGCGGCTCGCCCTATCAGCCCAGCGCCATGGTCACTCGACGTCTGCCGGTGCGGCCCTCGGTCGAGGCAAGAGCCAGCAATATTGTTCAATTGCTGCTTAGGAACTCTTCGTTTTGGGAACAGTTGACGGCGCTCGATCATGAATCACTGTGCGCTCTGGATGGGCAGTTTGGAGATTTCTTTCGCTGGTTCGATAGTCAGGCGCACGAGCATGGGCCGCAGCCGATGGCCGCTTTGGAAGTCGGAATGCAGGAACAGCCATTTGAAAAGATGGCACGAAAGATCATTGAGCTTGACAATCTTCAACCCTTGGGCCGTTTGATTGAGGATCCGGAAACACCCTTGACCGAATTGAAAACGGCGGTGCTGCAACTCAGACTTGACGTGCTTGATATGGAACTCCATCTCGTGCAAGCCATGCCGCCCACCGATCCGGGCAAGCGAATTCAGCAAGAGGCGCTGATCAGGGAACAAAATGCCTTGCGCACACAACGGGAAAATCTGAAAAAGCTTGAACTCGCCGCCGCTGGGACGAAATTGAATTGAATTTCTGTCGTTTCGAGGTATAATCCAAAGTTGATTTCTGGCAATAGCGACAGCAGCACCTCCGGGCTCCGCCAAACGATGACACTGATCACGACCGGCTACCTCACCGCAAGGACTGCACACCAAATGTTCGCCCTCATTTTTTGCCGCTGACTTTTTGTTCAATGTTCCGCAAACTGCGCCGCTTTTTCGAAGCGCCTGTTTAATTCGCCTTTTTTTGAAGTTCTGAGGTTTTACATGCCCGCTCAAACATCCAGGAAGCTCGCCCAGTCTGTCGCCACGAAGGCTGAAGCCAAGCCGGTTGCCAAACCTAAGCCAGCCAAGGCAGTGCTTAAAGTCGCAGCCAAGGCCGCGATCAAAAAGCCCGCGTTAAAGGACAAAGCTGCGCCACTCCCCAAGTCTGCCGCCAAAGCCGCAGTCATTGCAGCGAAAAAATTTGCGTCGCCGGTTGCAGTCGCTGAAGTTGTACCGAAAAAAAAACCGGGACGCCCACCCAAGAGCACTTCCAGTGAAAACGCCGTAGCGCCGCCGACCGGGGCCAAGCGCGGCCGTAAACCGAAGATTGCAACTGCCGTGGTTAGCGTGGACAGCATCGACATGGCCGATATCGAAGCTGACCTGGTGGGAGAACCGATCGCCGCTGGCGAGAAGGTCAAGCCATTGCGCATGAAGATCAGCAAGGCAAAAGAACGCGCGTTGATGAAAGAGTTCGGTCTGGACGAAACCGTGCTGTCCGAAGAAGACATTGCCAAGCGCCGTCTGCGCCTCAAAGCCCTCATCAAACTGGGCAAGACCCGCGGCTACTTGACGCACGGAGAGATTTCAGACCACTTGCCCGACAAGCTGGTCGATGCTGAAACGCTCGAGGTCGTGATCTCCATGCTCAACGACATGGGCGTCGCAGTGTATGAGCAAACGCCAGATGCCGAGACGCTGCTGCTCAACAACAATGGGCCGACCGCTGCGACCGAGGAAGAAGCAGAGGAAGAAGCCGAGGCTGCGCTTTCAACTGTGGACAGCGAATTCGGTCGCACCACCGACCCGGTGCGCATGTACATGCGTGAGATGGGAACTGTGGAGTTGCTGACGCGCGAAGGCGAGATCGAAATTGCCAAGCGCATTGAGGGTGGTTTGATGGCCATGATGGAGGCCATTTCTGCCTCCCCCGCCACGATTGCTGAGATCCTGCGCCTGGGCGAAGAAATCCGTGAAGGAAAAATTGTCATCACCACAGTGGTGGACGGCTTTTCCAACCCGAATGAAGCCGACGACTATGTGGCCGAAGAGGATTTTGATGAGTTCGATGCAGCCGATGATGACGATGGCAAAGGTGGCTCCAAAGCATTGACGAAAAAGCTCGAAGAGCTCAAACGCGAGGCGCTCAGCCGATTCGACACGTTGCGTGAGCTGTTTGAAAAAATCCACAAAATCTACGACAAGGAAGGTTACGGCACACCTGGCTACGTCAAAACACAAAAACTGTTGAGCGAAGAGCTCATGTCGATTCGTTTTACCGCCAAAGCGATAGAAAAACTATGCGACATGGTGCGTGCCCAGGTCGACGATATCCGCAAAAAAGAACGCGAACTACGCCGCATCATCGTGGACAAGTGCGGTTACCCGCAGGTCAACTTCATCGCCGACTTCAGTGGCCGCGACAGAAATGGCAACAAGGTTGCAAGCCAGTTGCTGAACCTGAAATGGATCGAGAAGCAAACCGCCGCCGGCAAACCCTGGAGCGCCATCATGGGGCGCAACATTCCGCCGGTGCAGGACTTGCAGCAAAAGCTGACCGATCTACAAGCCCGCGTGGTGGTTCCGCTGGACCAGCTCAAGGACATCAACAAGCGCATGAACGAAGGCGAGTCTTCATCACGCGCCGCCAAGAAAGAAATGATCGAAGCCAATTTGCGTCTGGTCATTTCGATCGCCAAGAAGTACACCAACCGCGGCCTGCAATTCCTGGACTTAATCCAGGAAGGCAACATCGGTCTGATGAAGGCGGTGGACAAGTTTGAATACCGTCGCGGCTACAAGTTTTCGACCTATGCCACCTGGTGGATTCGCCAGGCGATTACGCGATCGATCGCGGATCAGGCGCGCACCATCCGCATTCCGGTGCACATGATTGAAACCATCAACAAGATGAACCGCATCAGCCGCCAGCACCTGCAGGAATTTGGCTTTGAACCCGATGCCAGCGTCCTGGCCGAGCGCATGGAGATCCCGGAAGACAAGATCCGAAAGATCATGAAGATTGCGAAAGAGCCGATCTCGATGGAAACACCGATCGGAGACGACGACGATTCTCACCTGGGCGACTTCATCGAAGACAGTGCCAACACAGCGCCGATGGAAGCTGCCATGCAGGCCGGTCTGCGCGACGTGGTAAAGGACATTCTGGACAGCCTGACGCCGCGTGAAGCCAAGGTGCTGCGCATGCGGTTCGGCATTGAGATGACCAGTGACCACACGCTGGAAGAAGTTGGCAAGCAATTTGACGTGACGCGTGAGCGTATCCGCCAGATTGAGGCCAAGGCATTGCGCAAATTAAAGCACCCGTCGCGCTCCGACAAGCTGCGCAGCTTTACCGACAATCTTTAACCCGCGATTGGCAAGAAAGCGCCCGGGCTACTTGCGACGGAAAGACGCGACGCGACGCGTCAATTCACCAGTGTGGCGTACACCAAATTGCGAAACAGCATGCGGTAGTACTCCCGCTGGTTCGGCGCCTGCAGCATCAATATGGCAAACAGATCTTCTGCTGGATCGACAAAAAAAGTAGTGCCGGCCATGCCACCCCAGAAATAGGTCCCGACTGAACCTGGGACGCTCGCCACCCCTGTGTTTCTTCGCACCGCGAAGCCCAGCCCAAAGCCGTGCCCGGGCGCCAACAACTCACGTGACGCGCCACTGTTAACCGGAATGTCGAGCAGATGGTCAGCAGTCATGAAGGCTACCATTTTGGGGCTCAATAGACGCACGCCATCGAGTTCCCCCCGGTTCAACATAAATTGCAGGAACCGCGCGTAGTCCATTGCAGTCGATGCCAGACCACCACCGCCCGACTCCAGCGCAGCATCTTCGCGCACATCAATCAGACGCATCTGCACGCCGCCCTCGGGGTCGCGGACAAAAGGTTCGGCAATGCGATGGTGATTTTCTGCGGCGACGAAAAATCCCGTATCTGTCATTCCCAGAGGGTTGAATATTTTCTGCTTGAGATAGGTGCCCAGTGTCTGACCACTGACCACCTCAATCAGTCGCCCCAGCACGTCCGTCGCACGGCCATATTCCCACACCGTGCCGGGTTCGAACATCAGGGGCAAGGCCGCCAGCTCCTGTGAGAACTCCGCGTTGGTGCGCGTGCGCGAGCCGATTCTGGCCTGAGCATATTGCCGTTGTACCAGCGCGCTACCCATGAATTCATAGGTCAGGCCGGCCGTGTGGCGCAACAAATCCTGGATCGTTGCGCCCTGTCGTGCTGCCTGCAGATAAATTTGACCATCCACGTTACTGGCAACCTTTTGCGTTGCGTACTCTGGCAAGTGCTTCGCCACCGGGTCCGACAGCAACAGCAGTCCCTGCTCCACCAACATCATGACCGCTACCGACACGATCGGTTTGGTCATGGAATAAATGCGAAAAATAGCGTCTGGCGTCATGGCTGTGCCGGTCGCCGGATCCAGCGTGCCGATACTTTCAAACAGTGCCAGTTTCCCGTGTCTGGCAATCAAGGCGACGGCACCCGGCAAGCGCTGGCGTTCAACCTCGGCCCGCAGCACCTCGGTTAGTCGCTGTGTGCGTTGCGGACACAGACCGACGTTCTCAGGCAGCGCGGTGGGCAACACCAAGGCAGCGGGATTTGCCTGGGTCTGTCTGCGTATCATTCCAACACACCCGTTTCACCGTAGCGCAGTCGGGCCAATGCAGCTCCTGCCGCCAGTGCCTCCAGTTTCTTGATGGCGATCTCCCGACTCATCGGAGCCAAACCACAATTGGTGCAAGGAAACAGGCGATGCCTTGGCACAAACCGCAATACTTTGCCGATCGTATCTGCCACCTGCTCAGGCGTCTCCACCTCGTCGCTGGCCACGTCGATCACCCCCACCATCACATCCTTGCCTGCCAGAAGCGCCATCAAGTCTGGCGGCACATGTGAGTGATAGCACTCCAGGCTGACCTGCTGAATAGTGCTGCTGGCAAGCGCCGGAAATATGGCTTCATACTGCCGCCACTCCTGCCCTAGCGTTCTTTTCCAATCCACGTTCGCCTTGATGCCATAGCCGTAACAGATATGCACAGCGGTGGTGCAAGTCAACCCCTGCGCTGCACGTTCCAACGCTCGCACGCCCCAATCGGCCGCATCCTGCAAGTAGACATTGAACGCCGGTTCATCGAACTGGATGATGTCTACTCCATCGGCCTGTAGCGCCAGCGCCTCCCGATTAAGCAGCTCGGCAAAGGCAAAAGCCATCTTGACCTTATCGCCATAAAAACGATCTGCCACGGTATCGACGATGGTGAGCGGGCCCGGCAAAGTAAATTTGAGTTTCTTTTTGGTATGCGCGCGTGCCAACTGCGCCTCAAACGCATGCACGCGGCCTTTTAGTTTCAGTGGCGCAATGACTTGCGGCACTTGCGCGTCATAGCGACCGTTGCGGATCCCCATGGTGACTTTGTTCTCAAAGTCAATACCTTCTACCTGCTCCAGAAAACCGTGCACAAAGTGCTGGCGCGACTGCTCTCCGTCACTCACGATATCCAACCCGGCGTCTTCCTGCGCCTTGATCCACAAAAGTGTCGCATCCGCCTTGGCTTGCTGCAATTCCGCGCCCTGCGCCTTCCATTGCGGCCACAGTTTTTGTGTCTCGGAAAGCCAGACCGGTTTGGGCAGACTGCCCGCGATAGATGTTTGAAACATGATGTGCGTTCACTTTTCCAGTTGCTGCAATTGTCGCCACATCACTGGCGCCACTCCCGGCAGTTTGTCAAATGCCATTGGCCGGAAGCGATTCAAGCAAGCCGATTATATTGTTGCACATCGGCTGCAAAAGTCCGCACCTGGAACCCGCCTTGGCACAGTTCCTGCTGCAACCACCTGAATCGATGGAAATGAGTCGGGGATGGCTGGTAAACTTTTTGAATCGACTGCAAGAGTAAACCCGGATACGTGGCTCTGGCCAGTACTGCTAAAGTTCAGTCCCTGGCCGATCCAACGATCTAGGGCCGCAGGCTATCATTGACTCGTTTTTTTAACCGGAGAAATGCAAATGAATTTGGACAAATTTAAATTGGCAGCGGTGGTCGTCGCCAGCATCGGCACACTACTGGCAACATCAGCCCACGCAGGCAAGACATTGGATGGCATCAAAGCGCGTGGCCAACTGGTCTGCGGAGTCAACACCGGCCTGGCTGGCTTTGCCGCCGCCAACACGGCCGGCAAATGGTCGGGTCTGGATGTCGACGTCTGCCGCGCCTTGGCCGCCACCGTGCTCAACGATCCGGAGAAAGTCAAATACGTACCCCTCAATGCTCAGCAGCGCTTTACCGCCCTGCAGTCCGGTGAGATCGACATCCTTCCCCGCAACACAACGTTCACCCTGACGCGGGATGCCTCGCTTGGCCTGAATATCACGGTGCCCAACTACTACGACGGCCAGGGTTTTATGGTCACTGTCAAGAGCAAAATCAAGAGCGCAAAACAACTCAAGGGACAAACGGTTTGCGTGCAGTCTGGCACCACCACCGAAAAGAACCTGACCGACTACTCCAAAGCCAATAACCTGGGCATCAAACCCGTGGTTTTTGAAAAACTTGAAGCCGCCGAGAACGCCTATTTCACCGGCCGCTGCGTCTCCTACACGACCGACGCCTCAGGGCTGGCGTCGACACGCAACGACAAAGCCAAGGACCCCAAAGAGCACGTCATCCTGGCCGACCTGATCTCCAAGGAGCCCCTGGGCCCCATGGTCCGGCGTGGCGATGACGAGTGGTTCGCCATTGTCAAATGGGTGATGTACGGTCTGCTCGAAGCTGAGGAATACGGCGTAACGCAAGCCAACGTCGACCAGATGAAATCGAGCACCGACCCGGTGGTGCAGCGCCTGCTCGGTGGCGGCAACGAAGATACCGGCAAACTGCTGGGCCTGGACAAGGACTGGTTGGCCCGCGCAGTCAAGGCAACCGGCAACTATGGTGAGAGTTTCGAGCGCAATGTAGGGCCGAAATCGCCTCTGGGCCTTCCGCGCGGCATGAACAATCTGTGGAACAAGGGCGGCCTGATGTACGCCTACCCGGTCCGCTAGTTCAACGAACAGTTTCCTGTCTAGCAAAGAATTTGCTGCCGGTACCCTACAGCACGTACCGGCAGTATTTTTTTTGCCCTTGGACGGTCCTTCCTGATTGACAACGCCCTTTCTTGCGAGCGCCAAAACATGACCCCGAAGCCCCCGCCAAAAAAGAAGACCTGGTCCTGGCGCAGCCAGGCGTTCAGAGGTTTGATCTATCAGTTTGTCGCCATTGCCCTGATTGTTGCCGTCGTCTGGTTTCTCGCGAGCAACACGTTGCTCAACATGAAAATTCGCGGCATTCAGAGCGGATTTGACTTCCTGAGCAGCCCGGCCGGCTTCGATATTGGCGAAAGTCTGTACCCATTTGACTCGGCACAACCGTATTGGCAGGCCTTCCTGGTGGGCCTGACCAACACCTTGCGTGTAGCCCTCCTGGGCATTGTTTTAACGACCATTTTCGGAACGCTGCTGGGCGTTGGCCGGTTTTCGCGCAATGCGCTGGTGCGAGGTTTGAGTTACGCCTATGTGGAGTTTTTTCGCAATGTTCCGGTGCTTTTGCAGTTACTCATGTGGTATCTGGTTTTTACCGAGGTGCTGCCGGCGACATCAGACGCCTGGTCGATCGGTCCTGTTTTCCTTAGCAAAGGGGGTTTGAGTTTTCCGATTCCAGTATGGGCCGATGGTCACCTTTGGTTGCTGGTTGGACTGCTTGCCGGACTGGTATTCGCCTACGCTTACCGCCAGTGGGCGATCCAGCAATTTGAAGCCACAGGCAGGCTCAGAAGCTTGTTCTGGGTTCCTTTTGCCATCTGCCTGATGGGCGGACTTCTTGGCTGGTTGGCGGGCGGCGCCCCCACCGCCCTCGATTCCCCCATCAAGGGCGAATTTGCCATCGAAAGAGGCGGTTCCCTGACGCCGGAATTTCTATCGGTTCTTTTGGGCTTGACCATCTACACCGCATCCTTTGTTGCGGAGGTGGTGCGCTCCGGCATTCAATCTGTTGCCCGCGGCCAAAACGAAGCCGCTGCGGCGCTCGGGCTTAGCCCCGGACAGTGCATGCGGCTGGTTACCCTGCCGCAGGCGTTGCGGGTCATCATTCCGCCGATGACGAATCAATTTTTGAATCTAACCAAAAACTCCTCGTTGGCAGTGGCGATAGGTTATCCGGACGTGGTGTCCATCGCCAATACAGCGCTGAACCAGACCGGCCGGGCGGTGGAATGCATTGCCATTGTGATGCTGGTGTATCTGACAACGTCCTTGAGCACGTCGCTGTTGATGAACTGGTACAACAGTCGCTCTGCCATCAAGGAACGCTAACCCGACGCAGTGCCAAACACCATGACCGCCCAAACTTTTCAAGCCATTGCGCCGCGCCAGGCGCCAGTTGCGTCCGAAGGCTTCATTCCCTGGATACGCAGCAATCTTTTTGGCGACTGGCTGACTGGCCTGACAACCATTCTGATTGGCGCAGGCTTGCTCTATCTGTTGCCGCAACTCCTGAGTTGGGGGCTGCTACGCGCATCCTGGCTGCCCAACTATGACGCCTGCAAAGTGCAAGGTGTAGGAGCCTGCTGGGGTGTCATTGCCGAGAAGCACCGTCTCGTCCTGTTCGGACGCTATCCTTACGAAGAGCAGTGGCGCCCGCTGGTGGCGACCCTGTTGATGCTTGGTCTGCTGGCGGCCAGTTGCACGCGGGCCTTCTGGCGACGCTGGCTGGCCATCCTGTGGGTCATTGTTCTGGGCGTGTTTTTCACCCTGATGCTGGGCAACGTTCTGGGTTTGAGCAAGGTCGAGACTGATCGCTGGGGTGGCCTGCCACTAACGATCCTGCTGGCATCCCTGTCAATGGCCCTGGCTTTTCCCATCGCCCTGATGGTAGCGCTTGGCCGACGATCCAAACTACCTGCGATCCGGACTTTCTGTTCGATTTACGTCGAGCTGATCCGCGGTGTGCCACTGATTTCAGTGCTGTTCATGGCCTCCTTCATGTTCCCGCTGTTCATGCCGCAAGGCTTCACCATCGATGTGTTGATTCGCGTGCTGGTCGGCATCACGCTATTTTCCGCAGCCTACATGGCTGAAGTGATTCGCGGTGGGCTGCAGGCCATTCCGAAAGGGCAGATCGAAGCAGCGGCAACGCTGGGTCTGTCCTACTGGCAAACACAGCGGAAAATTGTCCTGCCACAAGCTCTCGCCATGGTGGTTCCGAGCATCATGAATAATTTCATTTCGACCTTCAAAGACACTTCGCTGGTCACCATCGTGAGCCTTTACGAACTCACCGGTGCCTTGTCGATGGCCTTGAACTCGGATTCAAAGTGGAGACCCTTCATGATCGAAGGCTACCTCTTCATTGCCATGATCTATTTCATTTTCTGTTTCTCCATGTCGCGCTACAGCATCTGGGTTGAAAGGCAAGTCAACCGCGGCACGCAACGCTGAGTCAGATTTGATCGTCCCGAATCAATTCAATAAGATCCAATTCAAGAGTTCACCATGTCAGAACCCATTATCAAATTTGAAAAACTCAACAAGTGGTATGGCAACAATTTTCACGTGTTGCGCGATATCGAGCTCAGCGTCAAGCCCGGAGAACGCATCGTCATCTGCGGACCGTCAGGCTCAGGAAAGTCAACCCTGATCCGGTGCATCAACCGGCTTGAGGAGCACCAGGAGGGACGGCTGTTTGTCGATGGGGTTGAAGTCACGGACGATGTCAAAGCCATCGACGACATACGCAAAAAAGTGGGCATGGTGTTTCAGCAGTTCAATCTATTCCCGCATCTGACGGTGCTGGAGAACCTGACGCTGTCGCCGATGTGGGTCGGCAAAATGCCGAAAAAAGAAGCAGAAGAAAGGGCCATGGTCCAGCTCAAGCGCGTGCGCATTGCCGAGCAGGCCGGCAAGTACCCATTGCAACTCTCAGGCGGACAACAGCAACGTGTCGCGATTGCCCGCGCACTGTGCCTGAAACCCAAAATCATGCTGTTCGACGAGCCCACTTCGGCGCTTGATCCGGAAATGATCAAGGAAGTGCTGGATGTCATGATCGAAATGGCCAGTGGTGGCATCACCATGTTGTGCGTGACGCACGAGATGGGTTTTGCCAAAGCCGTGGCAGACCGGGTGATCTTCATGGACCAGGGTCAGATTGTTGAGCAAAACACCCCGCACGATTTCTTCAACAACCCGCAAAATGAACGCAGCAAGGACTTTTTGTCAAAAATCCTGGGCCATTGAACACTGCATCATTGAACTGTTGACTTAGCGCGTCTAGGCCAAACGACTGGCCAGGCGGGGCAGGGTTAACATTTGGTCCATGAACAGACCACCAAGCTCCGCAGGATCAATCACAGACGTCGTCGGCGTTGAAGTTGGCCACTTCACCGACGCGCGCCGCCCCACTGGCTGCACCGTCGTCATTGCGCGGGAGGGCGCTGTGGCCGGAGTCGACGTGCGCGGCGGCGCACCCGGCACCCGCGAGACCGAACTGCTGCACCCCAGCAACCTGGTGGACCGCGTGCACGCCATCATGCTGGCTGGCGGCAGCGCCTGGGGGTTGGACGCGGCTAGCGGCGCGATGCAGTGGCTGGAAGAAAATAGCATCGGACTGCAGGTGGGTTTTGGTTTGGTGCCCATCGTGCCGGCTGCCGTCCTATTTGATCTGCCGGTGGGCGACGCCAAAATTCGACCGGACGCCCGGGCCGGCTATCAGGCTTGCGTTGCTGCCAGCCGCATCTCTCCACCAGAGGGCAACGTCGGCGCCGGCTCTGGCGCGCTGGTGGGCAAACTCTTTGGTCTTGCACGCGCCATGCGCGGCGGCATCGGCACAGCATCGGTCAGCGTGGATGGCATCACGGTCGGCGCCATCATCGCGTGCAACGCGATGGGTGACGTTGTAAATCCCGGCAGCGGTCAGGTGCTGGCGGGTGCCAGAACAGCGGACGGTGCATCACTGCTGAACTGCCGCGACGCTATCCTGGCAGGAGTCAACCCCCAGTCACCTTTGGCGGGCACCAACACCACTATCGGCGTCGTCGCCACCGATGCGATATTGACTAAAGCGCAAGCTCACCGCTTGGCGCAAGTAGCACATGACGGCTTGGCTCGCGCCATCAATCCGGTGCACACCCTGCTGGATGGCGACACGCTGTTTGCGATGGGCACCGGTCAGGCTGGCAGAACCGCCAGCATGTTGATGCTCAGCACCTTGGCGGCCGAGGTCACGGCAAAAGCCGTTGTGCGCGCGGTACTGGCTGCGCGGAGTTGTAGCTGGAATGGCATGACCTGGCCGGCAGCGCGTGACTGGCAGGCGCTGGACCACTGAGTCAGCACGCCGCCGCACACCATGCAAAAAACTATCCGCTATAGCGTGCTGTCGCTGCGCGACATGTTGACGTCGGCGGCACCGTTTGTGTTGCTGACCATCGCCTTGCTGGCGCTGACCTACTGGTGGCTGGACCCGACACCGCCCAAACATGTGACGCTGGCCACCGGACCGGCCCAGAGCGCCTACGCCGAGTTTGGAAAGCGCTACGCCAAGGCCTTGGCCACCTATGGCATTGAGGTTCAGTTGCTGCCCAGCGAAGGCTCATCACAAAATCTTGAATGGCTGGCCGCAGGCAAGGCCGATCTTGGCTTTGTGCAAGGTGGCAGCGGCGCGCTGTCGACCGGCGAGCACCTGCCAATGGCGTCTCTGGGCAGCCTGTTCGTGGAACCGGTCTGGTTGTTTTATCGTCGCGAAGCGGCGCAAAAGGTGACAAAGGATGCAACCCTGAATGCACTCACCCAACTGCAAGGTCTGCGCGTCAATGTTGGCACGGCGGGCAGCGGTGTACCCAGCCTGATGGCGAAATTATTCGATGTCAACCGCATTGACCCGAACAGCATCACACTATCCCGGCTGGAGCAAACGCCAGCCACGGTTTCCTTTTTGAACGGCGAGCTAGATGCGCTGGTTTTCGCCTCGGCGCCCGAATCGCAAATGGTGCAAATGCTGTTGCAGACACCGGGCGTGAATCTGATGGACTTTGCACAAAGTGAGGCGTACTCGCGGCGCTTTGCCTTTTTGACGGCGGTGACGCTGCCACGCGGTGTTGTCGATCTGGCCAATAACATGCCGGCTCAGGACGTGCGCCTGGTAGCTCCCACAACGACGCTGATAGCCCGCGACAGTGTGCATCCGGCCGTGCTGCAGCTTTTCTCACAGACCGCGCTTGCGCTTCACAGCCCGGCCGGCTGGTTCAATCGTGCCCACGAATATCCGAACCCCGCCAATATGGAGCTACCCCTGTCTGTGGAGGCAGAACGTACCATGCGCGGTGGCATTCCCCTGCTGCAGCGTTACCTGCCTTTTGTCTATGCGAATCTGATGGAGCGCATGTGGCTGGCGCTTGGCATCATCATTGCCGTGTTGCTACCGCTCAGCCGCATCGTGCCGCCAGTGTACGAGTTCAGAATCCGCTCCCGGGTCTTTCGATGGTACGGACAGTTGCGTGAAATCGAGAGCCGTGCCGACAGCCGCGCAGAATCCTCCCAACACCTGATTCATGAGCTCGATCGACTGGAGCGCCACGTTGGCAGAATCACCGTTCCGCTATCGTATGCTGACGAACTTTATGCACTGCGCAACCACATTGAGATGGTGCGAAACAAACTTCTCAGAATCGAAGTCAACGCTTCCCAGCCAAGTGGCTCGGTTACTTCAGCGCCTTGAATCGCATGCGCTTGGGCTTGGCTCCTTCTTCACCCAGACGCTTGCGCTTGTCGGCCTCGTATTCCTGGTAATTGCCGTTATAGAAAGTCCACTGGCTATCGCCCTCACAGGCCAGAATGTGGGTGGCGATACGGTCCAGAAACCAGCGATCATGGCTGATCACCATGATCGACCCAGCAAACTCCAGCAAGGCGTCTTCCAGCGCACGCAGGGTTTCCACGTCAAGGTCGTTGGATGGCTCATCCAGCATCAGCACGTTGCCGCCGGCAATAAGAGTTTTCGCCAGATGCAGCCTTCCGCGCTCACCGCCGGACAGGGTACCGACGCGCTTTTGTTGGTCCGCACCGTTGAAATTGAAGCGCCCACAATAAGCGCGGCTGGCCATCTGGAACTTGCCGACATTCAAAATGTCGAGCCCGCCCGAAACATCTTCCCAGACCGTCTTTTCATTCGAAAGATCATCCCGGTTCTGGTCCACAAACGCCATTCTGGCGGTGGCACCCACCTTGACCTCGCCGCTATCGGGCTTTTGCTGACCGGAAATCAGGCGGAACAAGGTCGACTTGCCGGCGCCGTTGGGACCAATAATGCCGACGATGGCACCGGCCGGAACTTTGAAACTCAGGTTGTCAATCAGCACCCGGTCACCGAATGATTTGCTGACATTGACGAACTCAATAACTTCATTACCCAGGCGCTCCGCCACCGGAATAAAAATTTCATTGGTCTCGTTGCGTTTCTGGTATTCGAAATCCGACAATTCCTCAAAGCGGGCCAGCCGCGCCTTGCTTTTGGCCTGGCGCGCCTTCGGGTTCTGGCGTGACCACTCAAGTTCTTTCTTGAGCGCTTTGGCGCGTGATTCCTCACCCTTTTGTTCCTGCGACAACCGCTCCTGCTTTTGCTCCAGCCAGGCGCTGTAGTTGCCCTTGTAAGGCATGCCGTTGCCACGGTCGAGTTCCAGTATCCACTCCGCCGCATTGTCCAGAAAATAACGGTCATGGGTAATGGCGACCACCGTCCCTGGGTAGCGCTGCAAAAACTGCTCCAGCCAGTCCACTGATTCAGCGTCCAGGTGATTGGTGGGCTCGTCCAGTAGCAGCATGTCAGGCTTGGACAACAGGAGGCGGCACAAGGCGACACGGCGCTTCTCGCCACCCGACAGCAAGCCGACTTTGGCTTCCCAAGGGGGCAAGCGCAAGGCGTCTGCCGCAATCTCAAGCTGGTGCTCTGAATCAGTGCCAGCACTGCCTATGATGGCCTCCATCTTGGCCTGCTCTTCGGCAAGCGCGTCAAAATCGGCATCTTCCTCTCCATAAGCGGCATAAATCTCTTCCAGGCGAGCTTTGGCAGCAAAGACATCACCCATGCCGGCTTCGACACTTTCACGCACCGTTTGCTCAGGATCAAGTTGAGGCTCCTGTGGCAGATAGCCAATATTCAGGCCTGCCATCGGCATGGCTTCGCCTTCAAACTCCTTGTCGACACCGGCCATGATCTTGAGCAAAGTCGACTTGCCAGAACCGTTGGTGCCCAGCACGCCAATCTTGGCGCCAGGGAAAAAACTGAGTGAGATGTCTTTGAGAATAAAGCGCTTCGGCGGAACAATTTTGCCGAGTCGGTTCATCGAAAATACGTATTGAGCCATGAGTCTTGCTAAGTTTTACGGGAAAGAAAGGCTGCATTATCGACGCTTCACCGCTTTGCCCTGACGACTCTACCTTTTGTCGGACAACACAAGTCTTAAATACATGCGACAATGCACGCTGTTGTGGCGCTTCAGTTGCCCACAATGCCAGCACCTTGCTGGGAACAGTGCCTTGCGCACTTGTTCAACCTTTGTATCCCATCTGCCTTTGACTGACTCGGTGCCTGCGCATCAAGACAGGCCGATGACACAGCGCCCAGGATTGGCGCCACACTATGAACTTTGAAGAACTGAATCTGGCTCCGGCCATTGTCAAGGCCGTGCTCGAGCAGGGTTACGAGACCCCCACCGCCATTCAGGTGCAAGCGATTCCCGCTGTGCTTGACGGTCACGATCTGCTCGGCGGTGCCCAAACCGGCACCGGCAAGACAGCCGCCTTTGTACTGCCCATGCTGCACAAACTCAGCCTGAGTGAGGCCCCTCGAAACAAGTTTGGCGGTGTTGGCATTCGTGCCCTGGTGCTGACCCCGACCCGTGAATTGGCGGCTCAGGTGGAAGAATCGGTGCAGACCTACGGCAAATATGTAGAACTGACGTCAACCGTGGTTTTTGGCGGTGTTGGCATGAACCCCCAGATCAGTCGCGTTAAAAAAGGTGTCGACATTCTGGTGGCGACCCCCGGGCGGCTGCTTGACTTGCTGCAGCAAGGCGTACTCGACCTCGGCCAGGTACAAATACTGGTGCTCGACGAAGCCGACCGTATGCTGGACATGGGCTTTATCCATGACGTGAAAAAAGTGCTGGCAGTCGTGCCAAAAAACAAACAGAGCCTGCTGTTCTCGGCGACTTTCAGCGATGAAATTCGCGAGCTCGCCGACACGCTGTTGAAGAATCCGCTTAGCATTCAGGTCACCCCACGCAACACCACTGTGCAACGCATCACGCAGCTCATTCACCCGGTGGGCCGCGGTAAAAAGAAGGCTTTGCTGGCGCACATCATCCAGCAGCACAACTGGAGTCAAGTGTTGGTGTTCACGCGCACCAAGTTCGGTGCCAACAACGTCGCCGAGTATCTATGCAAAAATGGCATTCAGGCCTTGGCAATGCACGGCAACAAGAGTCAGGCGGCCCGCACCCAGGCGCTGGGCGGCTTCAAAAGCGGCGACATTCGCGCCCTGGTGGCAACTGACATTGCTGCACGGGGTATCGACATTGATGACCTGCCGCACGTGGTCAACTACGACATCCCCAATGTCAGCGAGGACTATGTGCATCGCATCGGGCGCACCGGCCGCGCCGGCGCAGACGGTACCGCGGTGAATCTGGTGTGTCTGGACGAAGAAGGCTTCATGCAAGCCATCGAACGCTTCACAAAGCAGGATATACCGGTGCAGATTGTCGAAGGCTTCATGCCGGAGCCCGGAGAAAAAGCCGAACCCATTGCGATGGGTCGCCAGACCATTTGGGGTGGTGCCGGAAAACCACCGAGCCGCGATGTCATGATGGCTGCGGCGAAAACGGCACGCTCCGAGATGATGCAAAGAGTGCGCGAAAGCAAAGGTGTGCAAGGCGACCGTGGCGGCAATGCGGGTGGTGGCCGAAGCACTGGCAATGGTGCTGGTCAACGCAGTGGTGGCCAGCGCAACTATGGCCCGCAGGGTGATCAGGCGAGCAGGGGCCAAGGCCAACAACGGCCGGCGCAGGGTCGCTCCGGCAACGGTAGTGGCTATGGGGGTGGAAATGGGGCAGGCAACCCTGCACCGTCCAGGTCTGCCCCGAGTCAACCCGACCCGATGCGCACCAGTGTCGACATGATGGCCGAACGCGGCGCCCGCCGCGGTGGTGGCTTTGGTGGCGGTAACCGCAATGGAGGTTCCTATGCTGGATCAGGTGGCCGCTCCGGCGGCGGGACGGGTGGCTTTGGTGGCGGGGGCAACGGGTCTCGTGGGCCGGGAAGTTCTCGCGGCTCTTTTAACCGATAAGCGCTATGTCGCGGTTCACTGTGTGGGCCGCCGACCAGTAACGGTCCGACACGCCAAACTCTTCAATCATGTGGTGGATTTCTCGGCATCATTGACATTGACCGACATTCCCCACGTTGACGACGCCTTCATCGCGCTGGGCACCACCATCAAGGTGGCAGGCAGTCAGCAGGCTTTTCGAGCCGTCGATTTTGCTGCGGTGGTGGCGCTGGCCCGCGCCGCCAAAGCCGTTGGCGCAAACAGATTAGGCGTCGTCAGCGCCATGGGTGCAGGGGCTGGTTCGGCTGTTTTTTACAACCGCGTCAAAGGCGAAATGGAAGACGCGCTGGCCCAACTGGGTTACCAGACGCTGATTATTGCCAGGCCTTCGATGCTGGCGGGTGACCGCGACGCACTGGCACAACCGGCTCGTCTCGCGGAAAAACAGATGCTTTTTGCCATGCGCCTTTTCAAACCGCTGATTCCGGCCAATTACCGGGCCATCTCAGCAATGCAAGTGGCGCACGCGATGCTTAAAGCCGTGCAAGAAACCAGCCAAGGTAGCCGCATTTTACTGTCGGGTGACATGCAATAACCCGGACGATACCGCTGGTCGCAAGCGCCAGGCGGCCCTTGCCCCGGCACCTACCGCCAGACCGACCGACCAGAACACCACCGATACACCCACCACGGCCCCGGTGGTGCCAAACAGCAGTGGCATCAGCACACTGGATGCATTGATTGCCATCAGTCGCAAACCCAGCGCCTGTCCATGCCGTGCTGGTGGAGTGATCTGGTGTAGCGTACTCATGATCATCGGCTGCACCGAGCCCAGTGCCAACCCCAGCAGCACCGAGCAAACCCCCATTGCCAGCGGTGAAACCATAAACGGGTAGACGACAAAAACCAGCGCTGTGATGAACATGGCGGTCGCGACGACGACCCACTCCCGCAGGCGCGACGCAAAGGCCGGCAGCGCCACCCGGACCAGCGTGGCAGCGATTGCAAATGCGCCCAGAATCGTCCCAATGACTGAAGCGCTAAAACCACGCTCATGTCCTAGCACCGGCACCACGAAGGTGTGCACATCCCAACACGAAGACAGCAACCAGTTCACCAGCATCAAGCGGCGCATCATGGGTTCGCGTAGTAGTTCCCATGCCTTGCCAGACATCGCACCCGGATGGATGACCACGGGCGGCAGTTCCACTGCCAGACGCACCCAAACCCAGCTTGCCAGGGGCAATATCGCCATCAACAAAAAAGCGGCGCGAAAGCCGCTGTAGTCGATCAGCAAACCAGCCGTCAGAGGTCCAATAAAATTGGACACGGCCGGCCCGATGGCCAGCCAGCTGAACACCTGCTTGAGCTCGGTTGAGTCGTGCGCCGCCCTTCCCACGTGCCGCTGCAAAGAGATGGAGGCCACGCCGGTGGCCCCTCCCGTCATCAAGGCGCTCAGGCAAAGTATCGGGAAGATTGGAAAAGCCACTGCCAAAGCGGCGCCGATTGATGCCGCCGCAACACAAAAACCGAACGGGCGCTTCAGGCCATGTCGGTCCGCGTAGCGACCGGCCGGCAAGGCAAGAAAAACCTGCGTCAGGGCAAACAGGGCCAGCAAGAACCCCACCGCCAGTGCACTGAATCCTTCGCGCAATGCCAACAAGGGGGCTGCCATACGCATGCCAGCCATACAGGCGTGCAGGCAAATCTGCCCTGCAATCAGACGCGCCAGGGCAAAGCGCGGAGCTTGGCTATGTTCCTGCGTGATGCTCACGCCTGCTCGACCTCCGCATCATTGTCGAAGTCTCGGTCCATCGGAATCAGTGCCGATACCTGGGCCTCCGGCAGCGCCTCGACTTTTTTCAGTGCCCGTCCCATGGCGCGGCTTCGGGTCTCGGCACCGTCCAGTGTTTTGAGCACAGTCTCGGTCTGCAACTTGACCTTGGCCAACACATCACCAAACTTGCCAAACTCGGTTTTGACCGCCCCCAGCACCTGCCACACTTCGCTCGATCGCTTCTCCAGCGCCAGCGTGCGAAAGCCCATTTGCAGCGAGCTGAGCATGGCCAACAGTGTGGTCGGCCCGGCCAGAGTAATACGGTGTTCCCGCTGCAAGGCCTGCATCAAGCCGGGGCGGCGCAGCACCTCGGCATACAGACCTTCGGTGGGTAAAAAAAGAATGGCGAAATCAGTGGTGTACGGCGGCTCCACATACTTATCCGCAATGGACCGGGCCTCCAGCCTGATTCGCAGTTCCAGCGCCTTGCCAGCGGCCTCCGCTGCCACCACGTCGGCCCGACCCTGTGCGTCCAGCAAGCGCTCGTAATCCTCGTTCGGAAATTTGGCGTCAATCGGCAACCACAGTGGCTCGCCATGCTCGGATTTACCGGGCAGCTTGATGGCAAAGTCGACCACATTCTTGTTACCAGGACGCGTCGCCACCTGCGCCGCGTACTGGTCGGCCACCAAAACCTGCTCCAGCAAAGAGGCCAGTTGAGCCTCGCCAAAAATGCCACGCGTTTTGACGTTGGTCAGTAAATGTTTGAGGTCCCCCACACCTTGCGCCAACGTCTGCATTTCGCCCAAGCCCTTGTGCACCTGCTCCAGCCGATCAGCCACTTGCTTGAAGCTTTCACCGAGACGCGCTTGCAGTGTGGTCTGCAATTTTTCGTCCACGGTGGCGCGCATTTCATCAAGCTTGGCAGCATTGGTGAGCTGCAATTGGGCCAGTTGCGCTTCCAGTGTTTGCCGCACTTCCATCATGCGCCGGGCGTTCGATTCACTCAAGGACTGCAACTGAAGCGTCAAGGTATCGGACAGCGTCTTTTGCAACAGAGCGAGCTGTTGTCCAAAGGCATCAATCTGGCTGTTTTGGGTGCGTGTGCCCTCGGCCCCCTGTTGCACCAGAGACTGCTGGAAGGTGGCCAGGTTGTGGGTCATTTCCTGGCGCCCGGCACGCGAAGCTTCACCGATTTCACGTCGCAACTCGCGCTCCAGTCGCTCGCTACTGTTCAGCACGGCCGCCAGCATTTCAGTCTTGGCCTGCGCCAGCGCCAGCAACACCGCTGTATCCGGGCGACGCCGCGCCAGCCACAGCAGCAGCAAGCCATTTATAACGGCAAGCGCCAATACCCACCATAACAAAACATCACTCAAACCGGTTTCCTCCTGACCCCTATTGTTGTCCAAAAAAAAAGCCTCGCAGAGCGAGGCTTTTCAACGAAATAGCAGTGTGAACTAATTACAGCTTCTGCATCGCCATGAAGGAATCGAAACGACTTTCGGCAAAACGGAACCACGCCACCTGATCACGCTGGAAACTGCGCAGATCGGCGTAAATCTTTTTCCACTCAGGGCTCTTGCTATCGTTCTCGGCAAACACTTCCATCGACGCCTTGTACGAAGCGTCCAGCACAGCCTGCGAGAAAGGCAGAACCTTGGTCTTGGCCGCCACCAGTTGTTTCAACGCGTTGGGGTTCAGCGCATCGTACTTGGCAAGCATGTCCATGCTGGCCAACGCTGAAGCCGCCTCAATGATTGCCTTGTACTCGGCAGACAAGCCATCAAACGCTTTTTGGTTGATGAAAAAATCCACCTCCGGACCACCTTCCCACCAGCCTGGATAATAGTAGAACGGTGCCACTTTGTTAAAGCCGAGCTTCTGGTCGTCGTAGGGGCCCACCCACTCTGCTGCATCGATTGTTCCCTTTTCCAGCGCTTGGTAAATTTCTCCGCCCGGAATGCTCTGCGGAACGGCACCCAGTTTCTGCATGACCTGGCCCACCAGGCCGCCGCCCAGGCGCATTTTCAAACCCTTGAAATCAGCAACCGACTTGATTTCCTTGCGGAACCAGCCGCCCATTTGCGTGCCGGTATTGCCGCCCGCAAAGCTGATCATGTTGTAGCCTGCATAGAACTCGTTCATCAGCTTACGGCCATTACCATGCATCATCCAGGCATTCATCTGACGCGCATTCAGGCCAAACGGGATCGCCGAGCCCAGGGCAAAGGCCTGGTTTTTGCCATAGAAATAGTAGGGCACCGTGTGACACATTTCGACCGTGGCGTTCTGCACGCCGTCCACCACACCAAACGGTGGCAACAACTCGCCGCCTGCATGCACCGAAATCTCGAACTTGCCACCGGACATGGCCTTGACCGCCTTGGCGAACACCTCACCACCACCATAAATGGTATCCAATGATTTCGGAAAGCTCGATGCCATGCGCCAGCGGATGGCCGCACCTTGAGCATGCACTGCTGGCGCAGCACCGGCGGCTAATACGCCGGCGATGCCAGCGTTTTTAATGAGGGAACGACGATCCATATGCTTAACTCCTGGAGTTGTTGATTGAATATCTCGTCATGCAAACCAGCATGGCGACGACCCATTACAGTCAGGCGACATTGTAGAACCTGCAAAACGAGCAATAAGGGGGTTTTCCCTTGCGGGGCTGACCGCCAAGCGGTTCAGAACCCTTGCGGGGCTGACCGCCAAGCGGTTCAGAACCCTTGCGGGGCTGACCGCCAAGCGGTTCAGGCTACTACTTTCAGCGTTGGACGACCGGACTCCAGCAGCGGCGCAAACCTCTGGAAAACAGCAGCTTGAATGCCGGCTGCGTCAAGACCCTGCAATGCCAATAACTTCGCCGGGTCACCGTGTTCGATGAACTCATCGCGCAGACCCAGTTGCAGCAGTGGCTTTAGGATCCCAGCCGCCTGCAGCGTTTCACTCACAGCGCTGCCGGCACCGCCCATGATGGCGCCCTCTTCCACCGTGACCAGGCCATCGTGCGCAGCGGCCACTTGCAGTAGCAGCGCAACATCCAGCGGCTTGGCCCAACGCATATTGACTACCGTCATGTTGAGTGCTTGCGCTGCCTCCAGCGCCGGGTACAGCAGCGTACCAAACGCCAGCACGGCAACACCTTTACCCTGACGCCTGATTTGCGCCTGGGCAAAGGGAAGTGCCTCCAGGCTGCTTTGCATCGCCACGCCGGCGCCGGCGCCACGCGGATACCGCACCGCTACCGGATGATCCTGTGCAAAAGCGGTTGAGAGTAGCTGGCGACACTCGTTTTCGTCCGCCGGGCAGGCCACGCTGATGTTGGGGATGCAGCGCAGGTAAGCAATATCGTAGGCACCGGCATGGGTGGCTCCGTCGGCACCTACCAGCCCCCCGCGGTCCAGCGCAAACACGACCGGAAGATTTTGAATGGCAACATCGTGGATCAACTGGTCATAAGCCCGTTGCAAAAAGGTGGAGTAAATCGCCACCACCGGTTTCAGGCCTTCGCAGGCCAGGCCGGCGGCAAAGGTGACGGCGTGCTGCTCTGCAATCCCGACGTCAAAAAAACGCAGCGGAAAGCGCTTTTCAAACTCGACCATGCCCGAACCCTCTCGCATGGCGGGGGTGATCGCGACCAGACGGGTGTCACGCGTTGCCATGTCGCACAACCACTGACCAAACACCTGGGTGAAAGTCAGTTTGGACGGCATGCCGGGGGTCTGCAAACCAACCGCGGGATCGAATTTACCCGGGCCGTGGTAGGCCACCGGATCAGCTTCGGCCAGTTTGTAGCCCTGCCCCTTCTTTGTGACGACATGCAAAAACTGCGGTCCGGTCAGATGCTTGATGTTTTCCAGCGTCGGGATCAGGGAGTCCAGGTCATGGCCGTCGATCGGGCCGATGTAGTTGAAGCCGAACTTCTCGAACAAGGTGGCAGGCACCACCATGCCTTTGGCTGTTTCCTCAATGCGCTTGGCCAACTCAAACAAGGGCGGCGCGCCTTTCAGCACTGTTTTGCCAGCGTTCTTTGCCGCTGCATAAAACTGACCACTCATAAGCTTCGCCAAATAACGATTTAAAGCGCCCACCGGTGGGCTGATGCTCATGTCGTTATCGTTCAGGATGACCAGCAGATTGCAGTCGGCCACACCGGCGTTGTTAAGCGCTTCGAACGCCATGCCCGCTGTCAGTGCACCATCGCCGATGACCGCAATGGTGCGGCGTTCTTCACCCTTGATTTTGGCGGCCAGCGCCATACCCAACGCGGCTGAGATCGAGGTACTGGAATGCGCCGTTCCAAAAGTGTCAAAAACGCTCTCGGCGCGCTGCGGAAATCCACTAAGCCCACCATATTGTCTCAGCGAATCCATGCGCTCACGCCTGCCAGTCAGGATTTTGTGCGGGTAAGTCTGGTGGCCAACGTCCCAGACCACACGGTCATGCGGTGTATTAAATACATAGTGCAGGGCGACAGTAAGTTCTACCGTGCCAAGGTTGGAGCTGAGGTGACCGCCGGTTTTCGAGACGCTGCTGAGAACATAGGCCCGCAGTTCGGCTGCCAGCACATCCAGCTCCGAGCGTTGCAGCAGCCGCAAATCGGCTGGATCATTGATGGTTTGCAACAGCGGGTACAACTTGTTCGTCATAGGTTTTATTCATCGGCAAACAGCATTGTTAAGAACATGCGCTGCAAGCCACTTTCCCTTATATCCGTGATTATCCGACAGTCCCAATCAGCTAACGCGGTTCACCACCATGTTGGCCAGGCTTGCCAGCGCCTGGGTATCGTGCAATCCACTTTGTGCCAGAGCTTCCAAAGCCTGTTGCAGCAACTCCTTGGCATACGCTGTGGATCGTTCCAGTCCCAGTACCGACACATAGGTCGGCTTGTCATGGCAGGCGTCTTTGCCGGCTGTCTTGCCCAGCGTGGCAGTATCGGATGTGACGTCGAGAATGTCGTCCACCACCTGAAACGCCAATCCGATGGCGGCACCATAACATTTAAGCGCCACCAAAGCCACCTGCGGCAGATCACCAAAGGTTGCTCCCATCATCACACTGGCCTGCAACAAGGCACCGGTTTTGAGGCGATGCATTTCCCGCAATTGACTTTCACTCAGCACCGCGCCCACACTCGCCAGATCAATCGCCTGTCCGCCTGCCATGCCAGCACTGCCAGCGGCTCGCGCCAGCAGGCGACACAAGCGGGCCTGCTGCTCGACTGGCATGCCAACGTCAGGCGTCAACAACTCGAAAGCCAGAGCCTGCAGCGCATCGCCAGCCAGCAGCGCATTGGCCTCGCCAAATTTGACATGAGCTGTGGGTTTACCGCGGCGCAACACGTCATTGTCCATGCACGGCAGGTCGTCGTGCACCAGCGAATAGGCATGAATCAGTTCTACGGCGCAGGCCGCGCGCAATGCGGCTTCGTGGCCGGCAGACTCTGCCTGCTTATCGGAATGAGACTGATCCGGCCTTTCACCGTCAGCCGCCTCGCGTGTCGCCAACAGCAGCAAAGGACGCAGCCGCTTGCCGCCATCGAGTACCGCGTATCGCATGGCCTCGACCAACTCGGCAGGGGCTCGATGATCGCATCCGAAAGGTGCTTGGGCGCTGACCCAGCGCTCAAGGGCACGCTCAATGCAATCCAGCTGTCTGGCGCTCCACAGCCCCAGGTCAAATGCAGTGTCGGCGTTCACTCGGGAGTCCACGCTTTTAGTTCCCCTTGATCAAGTACCTTGATCTGCGCCTCGACCGCCTCAAGCCGGTCGTGACAGAATTTGAGCAATTCGGCGCCGCGTTGATATTGGGTCAGCAAGTGCTCCAGTGGCATAGCGCCAGACTCCAATTTGGTCACCAGTTGCTCCAACTCTTTCAGGGCATCTTCGTAACTGGTCGGGTTCGGCAAAACATGTTTGGAGGCAGCGGCCATAGGGAAAGAAATTCCATGTTACAGAAGAGCCTATTTTAGGCGACACCTTGAGAAGCATCGCAAGCGGCAGGCAATAGCGTTGGTCGTTCACAGTCAATCGGCGAACCTCTCTTCAAAATGGGGGCCGACGGGTACAATCCGACTTCTTTGCTCCGGTCTTGGCCGGCTCCGTTGTATCGTGCACACGCGCATCTCCCAGTGGTTAACTTCAGGTCAGGTTAATCGTGTCTGATTTAAGTTTTCAGTTGCAGCAGGGCGGGGGCCAACTACCCGTTTCCGCCTATTTTGACGAGGCGCTGTATCAGCGCGAATTGTCATCCATTTTCCAGTGCGGACCGCGCTATGTTGGGCACGCATTGAGTGTGCCCAACGTTGGCGACTACGCGACGCTGCTGCAGGAGGGACAGGGGCGCGCGTTGATGCATACTGCCAGTGGCATCGAGCTCATATCCAACGTCTGCCGGCATCGTCAGGCGGTCATGTTGCAGGGGCGCGGTTCGGTCAACAGCGCTCACCAGGGTGCCGCTGGCGGCAACATTGTGTGCCCACTGCACCGCTGGACTTACAGCGCCACCGGTCCAGCGCCCGCCGGGACCTTACTAGGCGCACCACATTTTGTGCACGACCCCTGCCTCAACCTGAACAATTACAAGCTGCGCGAATGGAACGGGCTGTTATTTGAAGACAACGGCCGAGACATTCATGCCGATCTGGCAGGTTTGGGGCCGCGAGCCGATCTGGATTTCACCGGCTTTGTCCTCGACAAAGTTGAAATGCATGAATGCAACTACAACTGGAAGACTTTTATCGAAGTTTATCTGGAGGATTACCACGTTGGTCCGTTCCACCCAGGTCTGGGCGGTTTTGTGACTTGCGACGACCTGCGCTGGGAATTCAAGGAAAACTATTCGGTACAAACGGTAGGCCTGGCGACACACAGTGGCTCGGCCGGCAGCCCCATCTATCAGCGCTGGCAGGACGCACTAAATGCTTACCGCAAAGGCGAACCAGCCAAATATGGCGCCATTTGGTTGACCTACTACCCGCACATCATGGTGGAGTGGTATCCGCATGTGCTGACCGTCTCGACGCTCTACCCAATGGGATTGGGCAAGACCCTGAACATGGTTGAGTTCTATTACCCGGAAGAAATTCAGGCTTTTGAGCGTGAATTTGTCGAATCCCAGCAAGCGGCCTACATGGAAACGTGTCTGGAAGACGACGAAATCGGCGAACGCATGGACGCCGGTCGTCGCGCCTTGTCTCAACGCGGTGACAACGAAGTCGGGCCCTACCAAAGCCCCATGGAAGACGGTATGCAGCACTTTCATGACTGGTATCGCCGCCAAATCCAGATCTGATTCCGATGCAAGCCTTATGGATGATTCTGGGTTCATTTTTCTTCGCCACGATGGCCGTCGGCATCAAGGTCTCGTCGGCCAGTTTCAACACCTTTGAGCTGGTGTTTTACCGCGGAGTGGTGAGCGTCGTCTTTATGGGACTGGTGCTGCGCACCCGCGGCACCAATCTGCGCACGCCGGTTCCCATGATGCATGCCTGGCGCACCTTCATTGGCGTGCTTTCACTCGGTTCGTGGTTTTATGCCATCGCGCATTTGCCACTGGCTACCGCCATGACACTCAACTATATGAGCGGTGTCTGGGTGGCGGCCTTCATCGTGGGAGGCGCTGTGATGTACGGCCAGGCCGAACGCCAGGGGCCGCTGATGGCCACGGTCTTGGCCGGGTTTGCCGGCGTCGTCATGATGTTGCGGCCAACGCTGGACCAACACCAGCTTTTTGCCGGACTGATTGGACTGCTCTCCGGCATGGGCGCGGCACTGGCTTATATGCAGGTCATGGCATTGTCCAAAGTCGGTGAGCCCGAGGCCCGCACCGTGTTTTACTTTTCCGTTGGCTCCGCAATTGCCGGTGGCGCCGGCATTTTATTCACCGGCTTCACGCCCTGGGCAGCGGTGAGCTGGCAGGCGGCCGCCTGGCTGGTGCCGATCGGTGTTTTGGCGTCATTGGGACAGTGGTGCATGACGCGTGCCTACAGCCGCGGCTCGACATTGTTGGTGGCCAATCTTCAGTACTCGGGTATTGTGTTCGCAGCTTTTTACAGCTTGCTTCTTTTCGGCGACCAGGTCCCGCTGATCGGCTGGGCCGGCATGGGCGTGATTGTGGTCAGTGGCTTGGCGGCCACCGCGTTGCGTACCCGTAGCGTGCCCGATACTCCGGCCGAAGAACACTGAACACGACACCTCAAATCCGACATCCTTGAAGGAACCCCGATTCATGTACACCACCCTGATTTCTGCGCCCCAGTTGCAGGCGCTGCTCGCAAGCGGCCAGCCTTGCATGGTGTTTGACTGCAGTTTTGAGCTGATGCAACCCGGCGAAGGTAACCTGCAATACCAGCAAGCGCACATCCCTGGCGCAGTGCGCGCCGACCTCGACCAACACCTGAGCGCTGCCAAAATGGCGCTTGACCCAGCATCAGGAGGCCGTCACCCGCTGCCATCGCGGGAAACCTTTGCGGCATGGCTTGGCAGTGTCGGCTTTAGCAACACCATGCAGGCCGTGGTGTACGACCGCCAGGGTGCCAATTACTGCGGCCGTCTGTGGTGGATGCTGAAATGGGTGGGCCATGAAATGGCGGCGCTACTCGACGGTGGCCTGCAGGCCTGGCTGAGCAGCGGTGGCAACGTGCAAAGCGCAGCACAGACAGACCACGCCAAACCGATCGCCGCTACAAATTTTTCTCTCGACGCTGCCAAAACCAGGCTTGTCAGCACCGAAACCATCAGCAAGCAACTGGGCCGACCTCAGCAAAACATCATCGACGCCCGTGGCATACCCCGCTTCAGGGGCGAGGTAGAACCGTTGGACCCGGTGGCCGGACATATCCCTGGTGCTTTGAATCGTCCGTTCAATCTCAACCTTGACTCGCAAGGCAAATTCAAACCTGCCGACCAGCTCAGAGCTGAGTTTGAAGCGTTGTTGGGCGGTCGCGACCCCACCACCGTGGTACACCACTGTGGTAGTGGCGTCAGCGCCGTGCCCAACATCGTTGCCATGGAGATTGCGGGTCTGGGCCGAACTGCCTTGTATGCGGGTAGCTGGAGCGAGTGGTGCGGTCATCCAGCGCGTCCGGTTGCCAGGTCCTAGAACCGGCAGTTTCTCAAACTGCCATTTGCCACTCATTCACTGCCGAATTTGGTGTCGAAACGAATGCCGATTTTTTGCAGCAAAGGTGTTGGAAGCAAGCCGCCGGCGCAAACAATGACGGCGTCATTGCGGTACTTCTGCGTGTTACCTTCAAATTCAATTTCAACCTGATCATCCTCAATCAGCTGCACTTTTGAGTTCAACATGACACGCATGCGCCCGGCTTTTTGCTGTTGTTCCAGCAGCATTCTGTTTTTTTGCTTGACGCGGGAAAACGCCGCGCTGCGATAAGACAGAATGACATCGGTATCCGCTTCCTCGGACAGTGCAATGGCGGCTTCCAGCGCACTGTCACCGCCACCGACCACCAGCACGGCCTGCCCCTGAAATTGCGCCGGATCGACCAGCCGGTACATCACTTTGGGCGACTCCTCACCCGGCACGTCGAGTTTGCGCGGCGTCCCCCGGCGCCCCATTGAAAGCAAAACAGTTCGGGTTGTATAGCTCCCCTTGTTGGTGGTTACCACGAATGAATCAGCGGTCTTTTCGATCGCTTCCATACGCTCACGATAAGAGATGTTCAGTCCGGTCTTTTTGACCACGTCCAACCAGAACTCCAGCAGCTTTTCCTTTTGCACCTCGGCAAATTTGACCTTGCCTATGATAGCCAGATCGAATGGTGCCGTCATCGCAATTTTTTGCCTCGGATAGTGATACACCGAACCTCCCAGCGAATCCTCCTGCTCTACAATTTTGTAGCGCAACTTGTGTTCGATAGCCGATAATCCAGCCGATAATCCAGCCGGCCCACAGCCAACGATCAGCACATCAAGGTCGGCGCCACCACCGGTTTTGTTTTTGCGAATGGAGTCCATCGCCTGGCGCCCCTGCTGAGCCGCCTTACGGATCAAGCCCATACCACCCAGTTCGCCGGCAATGTAAATGCCAGGTACATTGGTCTCAAAATTGGCACTGATATTGGGAATGTCAATGCCTCTTTTCTCGGTGCCGAAGACCAGCTTGATCGCCTGCACCGGGCAGGCCGCCAGGCAGGCGCCGTGGCCAATGCAGTGGGCAGCGTTGATGAGAACCATCTTGCCCTTGACAACGCCAAGCGCATGCTCGGGGCAAGATTTGACGCAGGCACCAGAACCCATGCAGCGCGCCAGATCGACCACCGGATGCAGTGAAGGCGGTTCAGCCAGCCCACTTTCAATCGACTCCTGCAACTGGGCTAAGTGGGCGGTATTGATGCGTCGTTGGCGTCTTAGGTAAAGGACCAATATGACAGCGATGACAGCGACATAAAGAAAAAGGTAGTTCATGGACCTTAAAAGAACAAGTCAGTCAATGTCGGCAAAGGACAATCTGTACTCCAGACCAGCACCTTACACTGATTTACTGCGTGACAATGTCCTTAATTTCAATCTTCAGACCTTTGGCACCGACGGTAACCGACGCTGACTGGCCCGCGAGATCACCCTTTTCAGGAATGGCATTGCCGCTCTTGCTGATCCGTGCACCTACTGTCACACGCCCGGCTTTTGACAGGTTTGACGCCGGTGACATGGCCATGCTGTCGTCCAGATTGAAGGCAATGGGCAAGTCTTTTACCTGTTTACGCAAAATGGCCAAGGGCATGCGCGAACCTTCCGCAGCGCGTGCGAAGATGAAAACAGTATCTTCCGGTTTCACCTCGCGGGACAGCGCTGCCGCCAGCGTTACCGTGCCTTGTATGCTGCCACTCGGTGCGGATGCCGTTGCTGCAACGGCTGGGGCAACTGCACCGGGAGCGACCGCGGCCGCACTTGCACTGGCTGGCGCAGCGCTGGCCGGCAACCCGGCTAATTTGCGGGCCTCGGCCAGGGCGCCTTGAATCTGTTGCACAAACAAATTGTCAGCGCCACCAAATTCAACCACCTGCTCCCAAAGCTTGACCGCGCCGCGATAGTCCTTGCGGTCAAACGCATCGGTGCCAGCCATTGCCAGTGCCTTGACGTTACGCGGATCAATCTTGAGCGCACGGTTGATCAGTTTCATCGGCTCACCGGCCAGCACGCGATTGTTTTTAACCGCCAAGGCATCCGCATAGTCCACCATCAGACCGGAGTCATTCTTGCTCAAGTCAAGGGCTTTGGCGTAAGCCTCCACCGCTTCTGTAGTGCGGCCCAACACGCCGTAGGAGCGCGCCAGCATGGCCCAGCCGGTGGCATCTCCCGGGTTGTCTTTCAAACGAGCCGCCAGTTTGTCCATCATGGCGCCCATTTGCTCCGAGTTGGTGGCATGCGGTGCCGTCACCGCTGCCGCCGCCTCGGGGGCGCTGGCCCCCTCGCCAGCGCTGGCCACGGGCTCGGCCGTGCGGGTCAATATGTAGCCGATCGTCGCCACCACCAAGATCACCGCAGCCAATCCAGCCATCAGTCGAATGGGCGGACGGCGCTGCGCTGGCGCTGCCGGCGCTTGTGTGTCCGGTGAAGCAATTGAAACAACTTCCTCCTGCGGCACGACCGGTGCCTCATCTACGCGTAGCACGCGCTCGAGGATTTTGCGCTCAATCTGCGTCTTGCTTTCTTCGTATTGTTCGGGTGTCAACGCCCCTGCATCGCGCAATTGGGCAAGTTGTAAAAGTTGATTTTTGAGGACGGTAATATCTTGATCCATGGGTACTTAAAGTGATGTTTATGTATTTGAAATTTTGCTGCCGGCAGCTTCGTTAAATTCGCCCGACTCTGGTTCGAATTGGTCATCCGACATGCGACTGCGGCGGCGCAACACGCCATACAGAAGGCCCAGGCCGACCACCAGCAGGACCGGTGGTCCGAACCACAACAGTGCGGTAGTCCTTTTTACCGGTGGACGGTACAAAACAAAGTCACCGTAGCGGGCGGTCATGTAGTCAATGATCTGCCGATCACCGGCGCCGGCTACCAGCATCTCGCGCACTTGCCGACGCAGATCAACGGCCAAATCGGCATGCGAGTCGGCAATGCTCTGGTTCTGGCACACCAGGCAACGCAGTTCAGCGGTGATCGCCAACATGCGCGCCTCAAGCACTGGATCATCAGCAGCGGACGCCGCTTCATTGGCTTGTGCCAAGGCAGCCAGACTGGTCACCAGCATAACCAGCAAAAACTTAATCATTGCGCATCCTCATCAGCAGCGCACTCAACCCGACTATTACGTCCATCGAGCTGAGCCTCATGCCAGTGCTCCGACTACCAGTGCTTCCTGCGGCTTGGTAACGGTCGACTTGCGCGTGCGGTAGCGCCTGTCGGAGACAGCAAGAACGCCGCCCAGTGCCATCAGGAGGCAGCCACCCCAAATCCAGTCAACGAACGGTTTGATATAGATTCGCACAATCCATGCATTGCTGCCTTCAACCTGCTCACCCAACGACACATAGAGGTCGCGCACCAGGCCGGGATGGATGGACGCCTCCGTCATCGGATTTTGTTGCACCCGGTAAATACGCTTTTCGGGTCGCATATCCGCCACCACCACACCATGGCGGGTGACTTCGATCCGCCCCTGCACCGCGTGGTAGTTGGGTCCTTCAAGCTCCTGTGTTCCCTTGAACGTGAAAACAAACTCACCGACCGTGCTGCTATCACCCAGGTTCATCCTGACGTCACGCTCGACTTCATAGCTGCGCACCATGGTGACACCCAGACAAAACGCGGCTACACCAAGATGCGCCAGCATCATGCCCACCGTCGCCCGCGGTAGTTGACGCAGCCGACCATAAGCAGCGCCCCAGACTGCATGCGCCGGCTTGATACGCTCCAGCAAATCAGTACCGACAGAGGCCATAATCCAGAACGCCATGAGCAAACCCAGGCCTCTGGCCAGGGTCAGATTGCCAGCCAGCCAGCCGGCAAAGACGGTTGCCAGCAATGCAACCACCAGGGCCCAGCGCAATCGCCGCACCAAATCGGGTATTTCAGCCGCTTTCCAGCGCATCATCGGACCGACACCCATCAGGAAAACTGCCGGCGCCATCAACGGCACGAACACCGTATCGAAATACGGCGGGCCGACCGATATCTTGCCCAAGCCCAAAGCATCAAGCAGCAGCGGATACAAGGTGCCCAGCAGCACTGCAGCCGCAGCCACCACCAGCATCACGTTATTGCCAAGCAGCGCCGCCTCTTTGGACAGCATGTTGAAGCGCGTCCCGAGCCCGACTTTCGGTGCCCGCCAGGCATACAAAGCGAGCGAGCAGCCAATCACCAGACTGAGGAAAACCAGGATGAACAACCCCCGCTTCGGATCGGTGGCAAACGCATGCACCGACGACAGCACGCCAGAACGGACCAGGAAAGTACCCAGCAAGGACAATGAAAAAGCAAGAATCGCCAGTAGCACGGTCCAGGACTTGAAACCACCCCGCTTCTCGGTTACCGCCAGCGAATGGATCAATGCGGTGCCCACCAACCAGGGCATGAACGAGGCATTTTCCACCGGGTCCCAAAACCACCAACCACCCCAACCCAATTCGTAGTACGCCCAGGAACTGCCCAGTGCGATGCCGATGGTCAGGAAGGCCCATGCCACTGTCGTCCAGGGACGGGTCCAGCGCGCCCAGGTGGCATCCAGATTGCCGCCAATCAACGCCGCAAGTGCAAATGCGAACGCCACAGAAAACCCGACGTAGCCCATGTAAAGCAGCGGTGGATGCGTCACCATCCCGACATCCTGCAACAGCGGGTTCAGGTCGCGGCCGTCTGCTGCGGCCGGGAACAGTCGATCAAACGGACTGGAAGTGAGCAGCATGAAAAGCAGAAAGCCGACACTGATCAAACCCATCACCGACAGAATGCGCGCCAACACGGCCTCCGGCAAATGACGACTGAAAACCGCCACGGCCACCATCCAGACGCACAGCATGGTGACCCACAACAGCAACGAACCTTCGTGACCACCCCAGACACCGGCTATCCGGTACTGCAACGGCAACGCCGAATTCGAGTTTGATGCCACATACAACACCGAGAAATCATTGCGAATAAACGACGCCATGAGACAGGCAAAAGCGATGGCAACCAGTGCAAACAAAAGGTAGACGGCCGGACGCGCCAACGCCATCAAATCCTGGCGCCCCCGTGCCGCACCAACCAGGGGCACAGTGCCCAAAACGAGCGCGACGCCAAACGCGAGCCAAAGGGCAAAATGGCCGATTTCAGGAATCATCTACGCATCTCCATAACAAAGGTGAAGGTTAACATTTCAAGGTCATTTTTGTTGGTCTGGCATGCAATGCCCTCAGCATCCCAAAGGATGCCGCCAAACAATCAAAAGAAAAGGTTGGGCACGGCTAGGCGTGCCAGATCAGCCCCTGATTTTCTTCCAGGTTTGTGTCATGTGACACTGTTCACAGCGAGGCCCGAATTTACCCTCGTGCACGTCATTGCTGCGATGGCAAGCGTAACAGCTGGTATTCAGTGGCGCGGCATTTTTGCCAACCGGAGCGGGTTCACGGTGGCAACTGGCGCAGACCACCGTGCGATGCGCACCATCCAGACGGTAGTGGGTGCGCGTGTCATGGTCAAAATCCCATAGCGGCCAGCCACGCGTGTTATGGCAAGTCTCACAACGCGCACCGTACACTTTCTTGTGCTTATCGTCTTTCACATGACAGCCGACACAATCACGCCGCGCATCCCGGAAGCGCGACGTCTCGTGACAACTCTTGCAAGTGGCCAACACGTGACGACCGGTCAATGCATAGCGGGTCCGGTTGTGGTCAAAACGCTCAACCTTCCAGTTGACATCGGTATGGCAACTCTCGCACTTGGGTCCGACCTGGCCTTCGTGCTTGTCGTCCTTCTTGTGACAACTTACACACTCCATGGCCGTGTTGCGGAAGCTCTTGACATCCTTGTGACAAGACTCGCACTTGACCTTCACGTTCTTGTGCGCATTCTTTAGACGAAACTTGGTTTTATCGTGGTCAAACAAAGTCGCCTTCCAGTCGCGATCGGTATGACAATCGGCACATTTGTCGCCCAGAGTCGCGACGTGTTTGTCGTCCTTTTTGTGGCACGCCACGCACTCCTTGCTGGCCTGCTTGAACATGGTCCCCTCGTGGCACAACTTGCACTCGACCTTGACGTGTTTTCCGAGCAGAGGGAAGTCGGTCTTGGCATGATCAAACTTGGGTGACTCCTTCCAGGATTTTTCGGTGTGGCACTTGGCGCACTCGCGCCCCAGGCTCTCCTTATGTTTGTCGTCCTTGGCATGGCAGGCAATGCATTCCTGACTGGTTTTAACCTTGTAGAGATTGCCGGTGTGACAGGCAGTGCACTTGGTGACGCGATGCTTGCCGTTCAAAACATACTTGGTGTCCTTGTCGTGGTTGAAGGTGGTCTCCTTCCACAGTTTGGTGCCGTGACAGGTTTCGCATTTTTCGCCGTATTGCCCCTTGTGGCCTTTGTGCTCGTCATCCTTCTTATGGCAGGCAATACAGGTTTTCGGCGTGTCCTTGTAGATACCCTTGAGATGGCAATCCACGCACTTCGTGTCCACGTGCTTGCCGGTCAACGCAAATTTGGTTTTGGAGTGATCAAACTTGGCTTCTTTCCAGCTCGCCTCGTCATGGCAGTCGGCACATTTGTCACCCAGCGAGCCCTTGTGCTTGTCGTCCTTTTTATGACAGGCGACGCAGGTGGCGGGTGCTTCACGGTATTTCTTGCCCGCGACGTGGCACTTCTCGCACTCAACCTTTTGATGCTTTCCGTTCAGCGCATAGTCGGTGATCTTGTGGTCAAACTCTTTCTTGTCGAGCACAACTATATGCGTATCCGGACCCTTGTGTTCGGTGTGACATTCGTGGCAGGACTGGGGTTTCATTTTGCCGTGGTAACCCGTATGGGCCTGGACATCAGCGCGGGTTTCCTTGTGGCAATCCAGACAACGTTTGTCCTGCGCCTGACGGTCAAACTTCACGTGGCACTGGGTACATTCTTCCTCATACTTGGCGTGCGCTTTTGAAAGCTTGCCGGGAGCCATGACCGACTCGATCGTTTGAGAAATGGCCCATGGCGCGCTCAACAGCAGGCTGAGCAGAACCAGCCAACGCAAAAACCCGGCAACAAGTTCCGACTGCACAAATGGCTGCGCAGAATATGGCGCCACCCACTTTGCCATAGTGGATTGGCACCTTTGGTCGGTCTGCATGTCAAGGGTAGGCATAGTGTCGGGTTGACCTCAGTACGCGTGTACCGCGAAGATATGAACAAAAGTGCTGATGATCAGCAAAAAAACGAAGGGGACATGCGCCACATGCCAGGCCGACAACATCCATTCATAGGCGCCGAACTGCGCCACCCGCACCACGGCATTGAGGTAACGTCGCACCATCTTGCGCGCCAGGCGCCGATGCTCCGCCACTTTGCGCGCATCCCATTGCAGCTGTGCCGCCAAACGGGCCGAGGGTTCCACTAACAAACGCGTGCAGCGCCAATAAACGTACCAATGCACATAGGGCAGCACAAATACCCGATGCAGGTGGGTGCGCCAGCCTGGGACGGCGGCTCGCTGGCTCTCGGCAAACGCCAGCAGCGTGCGTTCCACTTCACGCGCAAAATTCAATCGCGAGCGCACCCCTTCCTGCTCTATTCCGGCCCTGTTTTTCAGTTCCTGCAAACTGACTATCTCGCCGTGCAAACCCCGATTCACACGGATATAAATAAAGCGACCGACAACACCACTGAGCACCACGATGTACATGCTGTAAAGAGCGACACCGGCGTTGAGCGAGCTGAACCTGAACGCGGAATGCACCAGGATCAGCAAGGGTCCGCCAATCCCCAGCACCATATGAGCTATCAGCCAGCCTTTAACCTGCCCCCAGTTTCGAGCGAACTGGAAGTGCTTGCGCAAGGGATAGCTGAACAACAGCAACATCATGACGGCACCGGCAACACCCATCCAATACCCTACGTCGTCGCCTGCCTTGAACAAGTTAAGCAGACTGATCTGACGCGCGATCCATACCAGCAGGACGAGCACGGCATAGACGAACAGGTCTTTCGACAGAGTCGGTAGCTGCCGGACTTGCTTCTTTTCGTCTGCTGCTGAGACAGGGACCGCTTCGCTCACTGAGGATCCTCCATCTTGGGCCGTCGCACGCCAACAGCCGCTGCCAGAAGCGCTGCCCGGCGCCTGCGTGCAGCAACTATCTGAAGCGCTGCGATGGCGACCAACAGCCACAACAGCGGATCCGGTTCACCCGCAATTGCCATGGAACAACCACCGCCACCGCCGCCTCCCACTGCGCCCGTCGCCGCACTATCGACGGTGGTCGTGGCAGTGGCCAACCCTGCGTTGGTCGCCACATAAAGACGGGTGCCCACAACGCGCATTTCATTCACCGTGGCAGACGGCAAAGCGTTGCCACCGGTCCCGCTGAAAGAACTTAAGCTGGGGGTCAGGGCGTTCAGTGTCATTGCTAGCAACCCGTGAGCGGAAGTGCCGACGTAAAGTGTCGTTCCGTCACTCACCAGCGCGGACACACTTTCTGGCTCGCCGGTCGACAGGGTCGGCAAACCTGCAACCGTTCCCCAACTACCAGTCTTGCTCAGGCACTGAAATAAAAATCCATCACCGCCAGCAAATACCTGGCCGGCACCGACTGCAACGTGGCTCAAAATCAAGTTCGCAACCGGAAAAGGTGAGCTACCGAAGAGTGCCCAAACGGGTGCCACGGCCGGTGTCGCTGGGACAAAGTCGGTGGCGAAATAGACAGCGTTGTCATAGACTGAACCGTCTACGGTGTCATTCTTGACACCGCCGGCAGCATAAACGGATCCACCGGCTACAACCAGAGACCGGACGCTGAAGTTCGCGACCGGGGGAATCTCAATGGTGGTAAACGAACTCCCTCCAACAAGGGACTGAATGACCATCCCGCCGCTCGGAGAAGCATCCGCATTGCGCCCGACATACAGTGCTTGCGCTCCGACCGCCATGGTTCTGACGTCATAGGCGTTGCCCAAAAGAAACCAGCTGCTACCTTGCAGATAATAGACCCCCTGATCGGTGCCTGCATACAAAACGCTGTGACCCACGTCGGCTATCAACGCTCGAATGATGTTAATAAGCGGGACCTGCGTCGACAAGCCAGTTCGAGTCCAGCTGGCGCCGCCGTCAGCACTGGCCATGACATCAAGATAGCTGCCACTTGTGGATTCGGCAATTGCATAAAGCGACGATCCCACTACGGCCACATCCCGCACGCTGACATTGTCCAGGCGCTGGCTAGGCGTCGCCAGCTTGCTCGGACCGTTCAGTGCCGTCGTCACTGAAGTAGCCAATGTGGTGCTCGATGACAGATCAGCAGTACTGCTTGCGTCGAGACCAAACTCGGTTGCCCACAGCAGACTCGACAGGCCCGCAGGGTTTAGCTGCCAGGCTGCATGAAGGTGGGATGACATCGGAAAAACAGGTCCAGGCACCAGAGGTGCCATCACTGATGTGTCATCAAACGGCGGGGAGACAAAGGCGCCGACATCGGTCGCCATCGCCAACACCGATTGCGGCTGCGCGTTAACACGGGCCACTGCCAAACCGCGGCAGCTGGTGGGCGGGTCTTTGGCGAAACTCAGTGGCACCCACGTCAGCGGCACACCGACTGACAGATCAGCCTGAAAAACCAAACCGCCGGTAGTGCAGGCAAATGCCCACTTGGAGGATGACGAGACCAATGCAGCGACATGCTCGTTCAAAAATCCAGACGGCCGGGGAAAGCCTGCGTCATTTGTTGCGCCCTCTTCGCTATTAATCCAGTTTTGGTTGGCGTCAAGCAGGTACACGGCACTGATCGACCCCATCGCAATATTGCCGTCCAGCAAGCCCAGTGCAGTCACATTTTGTGCAACTCCGGACGAATCGACTGGTACGCTTGATGTAATCCAGGTTGGACTTGCACCGGCTGTGCTCGTTGCATAAATATTCGATTCACAGGGCGCCGCCAGGTACAAAGTGGACTTTGCGCTCGCCAGCATGGTGATATCACAGGCTGGCGCCGGACTGGCCGCCCGTGGTGACGGGAACATGACCCAGGCCGGTGCAGCGCCCGCTGGCGTGACATAGACACCGCCGTCGGTGGCCGCGTAAACAAAGTTACCCAGTGCAGCCAGCGCGTAGACATGACGGCCCGCTGCCATGCCACTGTTGGCCGCACTCCAGGTAGCACCGGCATCACTGCTACGAAACACGCCGTTCATTTCAGTGCCGACATAGAGAGCGGCGGTTGGTGCGGATGGATCGGCGATCAAAGCGATCAGGCTGCCGCCGGTCGGGCCGATGGAGTTCCAGTTGGGTGCCGACTGCGCCCAAGCGTGGCTAGCTGCCAGTACGCCGACCAGCAAAGCCAAACGTCGCAGCAAGTAATTCAGCATCGCCATGGTGTGGATATTTCCAAAAGTCTTGAATTTCATAATACCGCCTGCACAAACAATATTTTCACACTACTGGCCTTTAAACGAATACCAGGGCGCGGTCGAATACACCGGATCCTTTGAACATGGTGCCGTGGTTGGACAGGGGTCCCAAATCGAAAGTGCCACACGCCGACCAAAAAAGAATGGCAAGCCCCAGGAGAATGACGGGGCACTGGCGGTGGCGACATCGGGCGCACCGACCAGGTCGCCAAACGCGGCATTCGATGTCAGGAAATAGTTGTTCGCATTGCCCACATTGAACAACACCGGGATTGGATTTTGTCCCGGTACATCGCCGTCGGAAAGCGTGGCGGTCTTATTTTTCAATTGCGGCTCGGGGCAATACCACGGGGAGATAGGTGCCGGGGCATTGACGGGACAACGGGTGATGGCGTTGTCGGTGAAGAACAGGCCGTTGGTGCCAGTGTCAAGATAGCTGTTGTAAATGGTCTGGCCGTTGTATTGTGTGGTGACGTTCAGGTACGACTTGTAATTGTTATGAAAATCGACCCCAAGATGAACCTGGCCGGCTCCTAAATCGAGCTGATTGTTGGGTCGCGTGTTGATGCCAAGAATCAACTCACCATGAACTTTGGCAGCACCCAGGCCCAGCACCGGTGGCAGCATCAGCACCACGCCATTGTTGTCGGCCAGGTTGCTGTTGCCCGGATCCTTGGGCAGTGCCGCGACCGGGTTGTAAATCTGCTGATTGGCGCCGACCGCAGCCGCACTGCAATTCGATACGCTCGTGGCACCCGCTGGGCAGCTGTAATACTGCACAAAGCTTTTACTGGGATCGATCGGGTCCACATAGTTGCCCAGACGACACTTCTCCCCACAGTCCAGCGTGACGCTGCCGATGCCTAAAATTCCGTTTGACCCGAGCGCACTCGCCGAGCTCAACACGCTGCCATTGACGGCCCTGGAACAATCTGCCGGCACCTGTATCGCAGCCTTTGGGTCGTCCTGAATCAGTTGCATCGGAACGCTCGTCGCCCATTGCAGGGCAAGACCCACATCGGCCACTGCCGTCGGCCCCCACAAGCCACCGATGACAAACGGATAGCATTCATGTGCTTGCCCCGCCACCGTGGTGCCGGTCGCAGCCAGATCAATGGGTATCAGGCCCAGCGAGCTGACCTTGCTAGCCACAATCCGCAGCCCGACAGAGCCGGTATCGACCTGCACATGGTCAATAGTTGCACATTTGCTGGGTGGCGGGTCGCCTGGTCGGGCGCCCGGCGCGCAGACCGTCACCGTTGCGTAAAGAACATTTGCCACCAGTGAAAAAATGTTTGCCGGCCCGCTGTCTACCACCACCGGGAGATTATTTGCCTCCTGTTTAAACGCATTTGGAAGCGACACCTCCAGCCCGGCGCTGGGGCAAGGGCCAGGAGTGCAGATAAGTGTCGGCGGTGTGCTGGAGTACTCCCCACCTCCACAGCCCGCCAGTAAAGCAAGGCCGCAGACGCATGCGAAGATGTGCCTGAAGTTGGACTTGGACATCGCTACTCTAGCCCGATACGGTCTGGGCTCAAGCCGGCGGGCAGCATGGAACGGCGAAACGCGAAGCCCGAAAACACATTCAGGTGTGCGGTCGACTGCACCACCAAATCCAGGTCTTCATGACGAAAGCGCCGCTGGATGCCGGCGCGGCGCGCCGCCGCCTGTGCCGAGGTAGCGTAAGCCGGATAGGACGAGCCCAGCACGGCGGAAAGATCAGGTTTGGACAAGGTATGCCAGGCCACTGCAAAAACGGCGCCATTGGCCGCCACATACTCACGCAGCCGGGAGCCGTCGGCACCCTGCAAGTCGTGTACCAAGTACTGTGCCTTGGCCTCGATCTGGTGCCTAGCGCCCATGCGCATGCGGTCGATGCTGACCGACCTCTCGGTCTCGCCAAGACTTGCCATGGCCAGCAGCGGCGGCAACAGCAACACAGTCGCCGCTATCATGCGCAAACCATGAACCCAGCCTTGGCGCCTGCGTGCCGCTCCAAACTTGTTGCCTACAGCGTAGCCGCTGCCTGCGGCCCGCTCGGCGCCTGGCTGCTGCTTCAGATAGGACTGGGCCTTCGCAGCGCGGCCTGTGCCCCCGGCGCGCTGCTCACCTTGCTGGTGATTGCACCGATCGCCGAAGAAACCGTGTTCCGCCTGGGACTGCACAACTGGCTGGCAGCTAAATGGAATGCACAAGTCGGTTGCCTGAGCCTGGCCAATGTGCTGGTGGCAATTGTTTTCGGCAGCCTGCATGCGCTGCATCAAGGCTCGGCCTTGCTGCTGCTGACCGCTGCACCGGCGCTGGTATTTGGGTGGATGTGGGAACTCAGCGGGCGTCGACTCATGGTGCCGGTGCTGCTTCACGCCTGGTACAACCTGTGCATCGCGCTGGCCAGTTGCCCATAGACTTTCATCAGAAAAAGTCATACCGGTAACCCACATAGAAGAACACCGCAGACGACTCTTCGTGATTGGTTGGCCCATCTGTTGTGGATCGCTCGTAAATCGTCTCGCCAAGTACGCTGGCCCGGTCAGAAATCTTGTAAGACAGTCTGACCCCCGGTGACACCCTGAGCACCTTGGTAGCTGTGTTGTCGGTCTGGCTATAGAGCCTGATGGAAGGCTCGAAGCTGGCCTTGTTGTCATAAAAACCAGTCAGGTTGTTGTAGGCCAACTGGGTGCCACGCAGCGTGTCACTGTGCAAAACACTCAGGTTGAAGCCATTGATGTCGCGGCTGGAGTAAAGATTGGAGCCGGTTAACTGCAGCGCGATGTTGAACTGCGCACCAGTAGCCGCTGTGGCCTCAAAATTAGTACCAGGCACTGCAGGCAGTGCCCCGATGTCGCTGTAGCGCAAATCCAGCGATCCCTGCCATTTGGGCGCGAGCGCGCGCGAGACGCTGAACAATGCCTGCCTAGCCTGCGCCGCTGTTCCCAATGCCCTGCTCTTGACCTCAGCCAGACTCATGCTTTGCAACAGGGTTTGCAGCGACGTCTCGCCTGAGCTGATCAAGGCGTCGCTCAGTTGCAAGGAGGGTGCTTTGCGGCTGTCGAGCAGCACCGTGATGGTGGTGGCGAGTGGGCCCTGTATCGATCCCTGCAAACTGGCGGCGTTGATGACATGGAAATTGAGGTCATAGTCGATTTGCGAATAGAGCGACACGGACTCACCAAAATAGCGCAATTCAAGCCCGGTGGCACGGCGATCCGAAATACCCTCGGTAGTCTGATCCACCAGTGAGATATTGCCACCCCAATGTTCAAACAGATTGTCGGCCTCCAGCATGACGCCAGCCAGCCGCTGCGACGGCGCCGACACTAACGTGTTGGCCGGCACGCCCACCATGGCGTCAAGCTTGTACTTGCTGCCAAAGGGCATGGCCAATGAAACGCCATCAAACAATCCGAACAATGATCCGCCAATGGCAGACTGGCGCCCAACGCGCAGATCGAGTTTGCTCTTGCTGTCCCGGTAGTCCACATAAGCGGCACTCAGGCCACTTTGCGCATTGGATGAAGAAAGGAAATTTTTGGAATAGGTGTCACGCAAAACAACCTTGGTTTCCGAGTCTTCGGTCCTGTAGCGCCCGGAGACGTCGACGCTGGTCACCAGGGCCGACTGATTGGTACGACTCAGGGTATTTTGATCGATACCGGCTGAGATGTTCACCAGGGAATCCGTTTTCGACCGCCCGCCGTAGTAGTACTGTGAAATGCTGCCAGTAGAACTAAAGCCGCCGGCCCCACTCTTGCCTCCAACCTGGTCGGTCGATTGGGCGGTAGCAGTGGCAGCACTTCCCAGGGCTGAGAGCCGCTGGGCAACGCGCGGCGCACCTTCGCCCTGCGGATAGAGCTTGAGGTACAACTGGTACTCGATGCGGGCCTTGTCGGGTTGTTTCAATGCCTCCCACGCGGCACCAATCAACTCCTGCGCCTGTTGCGACGACGGGTTGGGCGGCAACATCAAAACCTGGTTAAAAGCCTCCACGGCCTCCTGTAGCCGCTGCTGCGCCAAGGCAGCGCGCCCGGTATCCATCAACTCGGCAGCTTTGCTAGTGACTTTGGCCAGCGATTCGGCGTCCGGCAATACCGCAATCACTGCCGAATCTTCAGCAGCTGGCGGTTTGGGAGTGCTGGCTGCAGCAGCGGCGCTATCAACCGAAGGTGAAGCCGCCGCCATTTCCAGCTGGAGGACCCTGGAAGTTGGGAACCGATCCGCCGCCCGCTGGCGCACTGCCTTGGCGTCCTCCTCGGTACGAAAATAACCAATCGCCAAGGCAAACTGCTTGCGGCCGTCCTGTTCCAGCGGTTGCGTGAAAACCGCATAGTCCTGAAACTCCGCCGGCACCCGCGGTATGCCTGCTGGATCATCAACCGGGAAAGTCTGCAATAGCACGGCGTAGCGGCGCTCTTCCGCCTTGACAGCCGATAGCGGAAGCGCGCTGGCAGCGGGCAAGGTCGAATTGACGGCGTCCTCGCCACCGAACGCAATATCAATGGACCGGGCGCCGGGGCCTTGGCGCGCCAATACCCTGACCTTGTCGGTAAATCGAAGAGTCAGCGACTTGGTAGGTACCTTGGGTGCTGGAACGTAGGATAAAGCGATACCGGGCTTGCCGGCCAACGGCTCCAGGCGTTTGCCCTCTTCTACCGTTTGTCCCAAAACCGCTTCGTCAGCGGCGATGATTTGAAAACTCAATTGCGCCAGATCGGTGCTGATCAACGGTGCCTGCTGCAAAAAGCGCACATTGGCGTTGAAAGTAATGCGAACGACCTGCTGCTGCGTGCGGTCAAGCCATTGCAAACTCTCAATGGTCTGCGCCGACGCGCCAGCCGATAGCAGCGCAAAACCAGTTGCCAGAAATCCCCAGCGCATGGCAGCCACCGGATAAACCGGTTTTAGCCGACGAAAAACAGATGCCTCTGAACATGCGTTAAAGGAACGTAACACCCCCTGCCCTATCTGATTGAAGGGCTGGGGCAAGCTGCTGTTTTGAACCATCAGACGTTTTTATTAAGTTGCAATTCAAGGCCCTATCGGGATGGGTTTACCCGGCGTACGCGCTCTCATCTGGCGCGGGATGATTTCACTGTTGGAGACGTGACAACTGACGCACGTGAGTTTGTCAGGCATCGGTCGGAACGCTGGCGACAGATGTGAGTAGTTTACAGGTTGCCAAGCGGTTGTCTTGTGGCAGCTATCGCACGAGCGTGGGCTCATGAAGTGGCCCGATGGCCGGGCTGACGCCCCCATGCCGTTGTGGCAAACCAGACAGGTGTTGGGCGAGATGCCACTGTGGCTGAACTGCGCTGGCACCCAGGCGGTCGTGCGGTGGCAACTGTCGCAAGAGTTGGTCACCATCAAGTGGCGTGCCGGCATACCGGAAGCGTGCTGACCATCGTGGCAAGTCTTGCACTGGCCAGGTTGCACACCCGTGTGATCAAAGCTGGTGCCTGCAGTACTGAGGCCAGGTTGCGTCAGCTGCAGGTTGGGGAGCAGACGGCCCAGTTCAGGATTCACCAAAGCGCCCCGCATGATGGGTTTCACCAGGCCTCTGAACCCGCCGTTGTAGGTGTGGCAGCCAGAACCATTGCAATCCTTTCCGGTGTGATGCCCGCTGGGTCGGGTCTTCATCTGCACCCCGAACCAGGTGTACCTGGTTTCGTGGCAGCTCATGCAGGTTTTTGAGGTTACTGCAATGTGCGCGGCCGCCGCCATCGGCGTACCTGAAAACGCGGTGAAGTTGGTCTTCGAGTGGCAGGCTTCGCAGGCAATCCCTGCCACAGGAACGTGTGTAGCAGCGTTGGATGTGGTCGGCAACTGACCCGCCGCCAGCGGCATCATCTTGGGCTGATAAGTAATCGGTGGTGGCGTCGTGCAACTGGCCTGCGTTGCACAACCGGCAAACGGACCGGCACCGGTTCCTGCCGTATGGCAAGAGATGCAACCCGAGGCAATACCGGTATGCAGTATGGTGTTGGTCGCCAAACTACCTGCGGCGTAGGAATAGTCACCCGCTTTCACGTGGCAGGTTGAGCAATTTGCAATCGTCGTTGGTATGTGCCCATTGGGCTTGCCAGCCGCCGAGAACGAAGTCGTGCCGCTATGGCATTGCGAACAATCACCCGTGGTCGGGTGCGCTGCATCGGCAACGCTGTAGGTGGTGGCGGAAGCAAAGGGGCGTGTCTGGAAGCCCTTGTACAAAGCACCGGCGGTGACGGTGGTAGGCGACATCGGGTACAGCGACACACCCATCCACTGAAAATTCTTCTCGTGGCAGGTATTGCAGCCACTGGTCATACCCGCGTGGATCATGGGGCCAGTCGGCACCGGCGTCTTGAATAAGCTGCCAGGTACGGTTTTGGTTCCGGTCACGGTCAGCAAGCCGCTCGGGATGGATCCGGCACCGGTGTGGCACGATTCGCAGCTTGCGGTTGACGGGATGTGCGAAGTCGCACCTTGCGTCGCAGAGGGCGGCATCACGACAATCGAGGTGATGCCGGTGAAGCTGGTGCCAGTGATGCCCTGGCCATGGCAGGTCACGCAACCGGTGGTGATGCCGCTGTGGCTGAACAGTGACTTGGTGAACAGCGCGCCATTGACAACCGGCAATTGCAGACTGCTGCCGGTACCCACGTGGCAAACCTCGCAGGCCGTGCTGCCAAATGGCACGTGTTTGGCCGGCGGCCCCATCACAGTGAAACCGATGGCCGGTATCGCAAAAGTGGCAGCGTTAGCGGCGCTGTGGCACTGCGCGCAGTTGCTTGAAGGTGTCGGCGCATTGGCGTGAATTGCCGTCAGCGTTGGCGTCACTGCGAAGTCAGTATTGGTGTGGCACGACTGGCAAGAGGCAGTGGCAGCGACCGGAATGTGGTTGCTGGGCATGCTGATACCGTTGAAGTCGCTGGTACTGTGGCAACTGGAGCAATCACCCGTGGTTGGATGCTTGCTGTCGGCCACAAAGAAGGTGCCAGCCGTGACTTGTGGCCGGGTCTGGAAGCCCTTGAAAGGCTTCGCTGTGGTGATCGGGTACTGGCCCATGCTCATCCACACGTAGTTGGTCTCGTGGCACGAATTGCAGTTGCCGGTGACGCCAGTGTGGATCATCGTCGCCGTTGGTGCTGGCAACAAGAAGCTGCTGCCCGGTACGGTCTTGGTCGCCACCCCTGGCACCAGACCGGCGGGCGTCGAGCCCAGGTGACAGCTTTCGCAGGTGGTACTGGTCGGCAGGTGCGAGCCAGCTCCCACCGGCGAGGTCGCCGGCATCACCACAATCTTGCTGATGCCAAAGAAGCTCGAGCCCGTGATGCTCGGACCGTGGCAGTTGACGCAGCCGGTGCTGATGCCACTGTGGCTGAACGCAGAGTTGGTGAACTTGGCACCGTTGGCCACCGGCAGTTGCAGGCTGGAGTTGGCAC
>JBAXBQ010000023.1:0-47872 GCA_037141865.1 Comamonadaceae bacterium
ACAACGTGGACCGAAGCGTCGCTCAGTTGGCGGGCGCGCTGGACCAAATTTTGTAGGGTTGGCGTGGCACAGGTTCCGTCACGCCTTTGACGGTGCCAGTAGCACCACCAACGCGCCGGCACCGCCATCGGCCGGCTTGGCTTGCACGAAGGCCAGCACCTCTTCCTTTTGCACCAACCAGCTGTACACCCGGCTCTTGAGAACGGGTGCCTTGCCCGGTGATCCCAGACCTTTGCCGTGCACCACCCTGACGCAGCGAATCCCCTGCTTGTGCGCCTCGCGAATGAAGCTGCTCAGAAGTTCACGGGCTTCGTCACGTCGCAGACCATGCAGATCGAGCTGGCGCTGAATGGCCCAGTCACCGCGGCGTAGTTTTCGGGTCACGTCGGTGCCAATGCCGGGTTGCCGAAAACTTAACATGTCGTCGATGTCGAGCAGGGTGCCAACGTCAAACTCATCACTGATGGCCTCGCGCAACACTGCTTTTTCATCTTTTTGATACTGCATTGGCTGGGTTGCAGGGGGCTCTTTTTTTAGCTGCGCACGACGCTTGTCTGGCAAGGGCTGGACGATGCCTGCGGCATTCTTGAATAGATTGCTTTCACTCGCCGCCTGCTGCTTTGCGTGGGCCAAATCTGCTGCCAGGCGGGCACGTTGCCGGGCCTGGGCCTCAATTTCAAGCTTGACTATTTTTAAATCTGTCAGGCTGCCCACCTTGACCGGCTTGTTCTTCACAGCAAACCCCGCTCGGCCATCGACAGTGCCTCACCCGGTGCCACGATCACATGGTCCAGCACACGCACATCAATCAGCGCCAGCGCGGTCTTTAGAGTCTGGGTCAGGGCCTCGTCGGCGCGCGACGGTTGCACCGTGCCGCTCGGGTGGTTGTGCGCCAACACCACGGCTGACGCCTGGTGGTGCAGGGCGCGCAGCACGACCTCGCGCGGGTAGACACTGGTTTGGGTCAGCGTGCCGCGAAACAGTTCTTCCATCGCCAGCAGCCGGTTTTGCACATCCAGAAACAACACGGCAAAGACCTCATGCGGTTTCGCCGCCAGGTGCAGTTGCAAATAGTGTTTGACGGCGTCCGGAGTGGCAAAGATGGTGCGCGCCTTGAGTTGTTGGGCCAGCGCACGACGCGACAACTCCAGCACCGCCACCAGTTCGGCGCGCTTGGCCGGTCCCAGGCCCTTGACACGCTTGAGGTCATCAGCGCTGGCGTGCAACAGGCCGGCAATGCCATCGAAGCCGTCACTGTCATTGGCGCTGGTCTTGAGTTGCAGAAGTTCGTGCGCCATCTGCAACACCCCTTTGCCCTTGATGCCGGTGCGCAACAGCAGTGCCAGCAGCTCGGCGTCGCTTAAGGCACCGGGCCCGCGCGCCAGTAGTTTTTCGCGCGGGCGAGCGTCCAGGGGAAGGTCTTTGAGGGGCATGGATTGGCCTTTTAGAATAAGGGTCAGTTTATTCGCCAAAACGCCGGCTTACCCGGCTTGTTCGGGACTTTTATGACCACCACCAGTGCCTGCGTCCAAGCGGGCTCCTTTCTTACGCTGCATTACCGCCTGGCCGGGCCGGCCGGGGATGTGATCAACACTTTTGCCGGCAAGCCCGCCACACTGACGCTGGGTAGCGGCGAGCTGTCGCCTGCGGTCGAGGCCTGTTTGCTGGGTTTGCCGGAGGGCAGCCGCGCCACTTTTGAGCTCACGGCAGGGGCCGGTTTTGGCGAGCGCAACCCGGCCATGCGTCAGTGGCTGGCACGCCAGGTGCTCGTCGACATGGGTGACACAGACGCGCACTACGAGGTTGGCGACGTGGTGCAATTCCCGACACCGGATGGCCAGGGCCAGTTTGCCGGCTCGCTGCAGCAGTTCAGAACCGACGCCAAAGGCGAAGCGGTGCTGTTCGACTTCAACCATCCGCTGGCCGGCCAGCCAGTGACGTTTGAAGTGCATGTGATCGGGATTTTGTGAACAAAAAAAGCAAAGGCACTGACCTCGAAGTGGCAAGCGTGGAGGGAGGCCGCCGCGCCGGGCCGCCCCAAGCAAGGCACGCCCCTGAGTGGCTGGAGCCTGCGGCTCCAAGTCTGCTTGAGCAGGCTTGGACAGGCGACAGAAGCGAAGCGTCTCGCGAGCCGCGGCCTGCAAGGCCTGACGCCGTACACGAAGTGACAAGTGTGGGGGTAGAAATCCTGCTGGCCGAGCCGCGCGGCTTTTGTGCCGGTGTCGACCGTGCCATCGAGATCGTGGAACAAGCGTTGCAAAAGTTTGGCGCGCCGATCTACGTGCGCCATGAAATTGTGCACAACACCTATGTAGTGAACGACCTCAAGGCCAAGGGCGCCATCTTCATCGAAGAACTGGATGACGTACCGGCGGGATCCACCCTCATTTTTTCCGCCCACGGAGTGAGTCGCACGGTGCAGTCGCAAGCCGCAGCCCGTGGTTTCCGGATTTTTGACGCCACTTGTCCGCTGGTGACCAAAGTGCACGTGGAGGTAGCCAAACTGCATCAAAAGGGCTATGAGTTCATCATGATCGGTCACAAGGGGCACCCGGAGGTTGAGGGCACCATGGGGCAACTCGAAAGTGGCATTCACTTGGTGGAAGATGTGGCCGATGTGGCCGATGTGCGCCCGGCTCAGACAAAGCTGCTGGCGATGGTGACGCAAACCACGCTCAGCGTGGACGATGCGGCCCAGATCGCCAGCGCCATCAAGGCACGATTTCCGAACGTGCGTGAGCCCAAGCAGCAGGACATTTGCTACGCCACACAAAACCGGCAGGACGCCGTGAAAATCATGAGCCCGCAGGTTGATGTGGTGATTGTGGTGGGCAGCCCTACCAGTTCCAACAGCAACCGATTGGCTGAGCTGTCGCGCAAGCTGGGCACAAAAAGTTATATGGTGGACAGCGCTGAAGAAGTGCAGGCGCTGTGGTTTGTGGGCTGTCAGCGGGTCGGTTTGACGGCTGGCGCATCGGCGCCCGAGATTCTCGTCAGTCGGGTTATGGACCGCATTAAGGCGTTGGGCGCGGTGTCGGTGCGCAAGATGGAAGGCATCCGGGAAACCGTGAAGTTTCCGCTGCCCAAAGGACTGAAGCTGTAAAAATTACAATGACACCATGCTAGACATTACCCTTCTCCGAAAAAACCTTGACTCAGTCGTTGCGCGACTTGAGACTCGCAAAAGACCCCAACTGTTTCTGGATGTGAACGCCTTCCAGGCACTGGAGACCGAACGCAAAACTATCCAGATGCGCACCGAAGAGTTGCAGGGCAAGCGCAACAGCCTGAGCAAGCAAATTGGCCAGCTCAAGGGCAAGGGCGCGGCAGGGCAAAGCGAGGCAGATGCCGCCATGGCTGAAGTGGCGGGACTCAAGTCTGAACTGGAAGCTTCGGCAACGCGTCTGGACCAGATTCAGACAGATCTGCAAAGTTTGCTGCTGGGTGTGCCCAACCTGCCGCACGAGAGCGTGCCAGTGGGTGCCGATGAGCATGCCAATGTGGTGGTGCGTAGCTGGGGTACCCCAAAAACTTTCGACTTCTTGGTGAAAGATCATGTCGATTTGGGCATACCGCTGGGGCTTGATTTTGAGATGGGCGTCAAGCTGACCGGCGCTCGCTTTACCGTCATGAAGGGGCCGATTGCCCGTTTGCACCGTGCCCTGTCGCAGTTCATGCTGGATGTGCAAACCCAGGAGCACGGCTACACCGAGTGCTACACGCCCTACATCGTGAACGGCGACACACTGCGCGGCACCGGCCAGTTGCCCAAGTTTGAAGGTGAACTGTTTGCTGCCAAAAAGGGTGGACAAGAGGGGGAGGCGCAACCAGACAACACGGCGCTCTACCTGATCCCGACCAGTGAGGTCACCCTGACCAACTTTGTGCGCGACGAAGTTGTGGCCGAGGTTCAATTACCGATCAAACTAACGGCCCACACACCCTGTTTTCGCTCCGAGGCCGGTAGCGCCGGGCGTGACACGCGTGGTCTGATCCGTCAGCACCAGTTTGACAAGGTCGAGATGGTGCAAATTGTGCATCCCGACAAGAGCTATGCGGCGCTGGAAGAAATGGTAGCTCATGCCGAAGCCATCCTGCAAAAGCTGGCCTTGCCCTACCGCGTGATGGCGCTGTGCACCGGTGACATGGGCCCCAGTTCCAGCAAAACCTATGACCTGGAGGTCTGGTTGCCGGCGCAAAACACTTTCCGCGAGATCAGCTCGGTTTCCAACTGTGAGGCGTTCCAGGCGCGTCGGCTGCAAGCCCGTTTCAAGAACGCGCAGGGTAAGAACGAGTTGCTCCATACGCTCAACGGCTCAGGCTTGGCGGTCGGGCGAACGTTGGTCGCGGTGCTGGAAAATTATCAGAATTCCGATGGTTCGATCACGGTGCCGCAAGCGTTGCGGCCTTACCTGGGCGGTCTCCAGCTTCTGGGTGGCAGAAATGACGTCATTTAAACGGCGCAAAACCTTGTCTTGAATCAAGGTTCTTCCTCGGGTTTATACGATGTACCGGGGGATAATGTGATCAACGTGATGCCCGGTAGTCCCGGGTGCGCTGAACTCCTTGACCCCTTGAACCCCAAAGGAAAGCTATGCCCGCCTGGTTGCTGTACACCGCTTTTTCAGTGTTCTTCATTCTCACTGCCACCGCGCTTTTCTTTTTCACTGTGACGCGAGGGGCCTTGATCATGCGTGGCGTCATGCCGGGTGTGCCGGACGATGCGGATCATGTCTATCCCATTTACTCGAACTTGCGGCTCATCCGCATGATCGATTTTCAGCCCATCATTGCAGCCATTTTGCTGTTTCAATATGACAGACTGGTGTCCGCCATTGCCAGTGGCTTGCATCACATGGACTTGCGCGGCAAGAAGGTACTGATCACATCCTGTGCCTTTGGCAATGTGATTCCACGGGTGGTAACTGCTGCCATCCAATCCGGTGCGCAGCGCGTGCTGATTGCCGACATCATCAAGAACGAACTGGACCACGCGCAGGGCAAACTCATCGAGCACGCCGGCAAAATTGAATTTTTGCAAGAGAACGCCACCGCCATGAAACAGGCTGACGGCTCGGTCAACGCCAACGTGATCTTTTTCCTGCTGCACGAACTACCGCACCATCTCAAGGGGCAGGCTTTGAAAGAAGCCGGACGAGTGCTGGCACCCGGTGGCAAGCTCTACCTGGCTGAATTTCACCGGCCCGACCTGTGGGTGCTGCGGGCGCTGAGCTGGACTTACTTCAAGGTTTTCGAGCCTCTCGGTCTGGCGCTCTGGGATACCCATGATCCGCTGACCCAACTGGAAGCGATGGGAGGTTTTACCTGCGAGCGTCGCACCGTTTTCTTCGGCAATTTTCAAATCATTGTGGCCACCAAAGATAGCGCAGCCTGAGCTCAACAAGACAAAAAAGCCCTGCAAGTTGTTGCTTGCAGGGCTTTTTGTTTTCTGGCGGAAAGGGTGGGATTCGAACCCACGGTACCTTGCGGTACGCCTGATTTCGAGTCAGGTACATTCGGCCACTCTGCCACCTTTCCTATGTCTCGATCGGTCGTGATTGTACCAGCGCCATTGACAGCCAGTGGCACCCGAATCGCTATGCTGAAGGCCGTCAATCGGCATCAATCATCAGCTGCAGGCTGGCGCTGATGTCTTCCCCATTGACATCGTTGTTGGGTTGCAGTCTGTCGGCCAGGTTGGGCAGGGCCGCACCCCCTTGCGTGCGCAACAAGCCAATCGCCTGACCCGCATCCTTGGGTGAATCAAAGCCATTACTTTGCAACAGCAGGCGGCCGTCCGTATCAAGCAGTTTGAAGTAAAACTTGCCATCGCTTTCGCGGTATTGCTTGAACACAGGCTTTGAGATTTTGGCGATTTTGGCCGCTTTGCTGCTGGGCTGGGCGCGCAGATCACGCAGACCGACAGCACGCCGCAGATCGGCGGTAAAGGGAGTGGCCAGAGCCCGTGCTTTTTCAGCGCCGGTCCGCAAAATGTCTTCCATCTTGCCCGGCGCTGCCATCAGCGCTGCGTAGTGCTCGCGCATCGGGGCCAGTTCGCGGTCTATGCGTTCAAACAGCACTTGTTTGGCGTCGGCCCAGGCGATACCAGCGGCGTAGGCTTGGCGCAAGGCAGCTGTTTCGTCTGCGCTGGCAAAGGCCTGGTAAATCTGGAACAGGGCCGAGCCTTCGGTCTCTTTGGGTTGGCCTGGCGCGCGTGAGTCGGTCACGATGCCGGCAATCAGTTTGCGCAAATCTTCGCGCGGCGCAAAAAGTGGAATGTGATTGTCGTAGCTCTTGCTCATCTTGCGCCCGTCCAGACCCGGCAAGGTGGCCACGCTGTCTTCAATGGCGGCCTCGGGCAAGGTAAAGTGCTCGCCGTACAGATGGTTGAAGCGCTGTGCAATGTCGCGCGCCATCTCGATGTGCTGGACCTGGTCGCGTCCGACCGGCACCTGGTGGGCGTTGAACATCAAAATGTCGGCTGCCATCAGCACCGGGTACATGAAGAGCCCGGCATTCACATCGGCGTCCGGTTCCTGTTGCGCGGTTGTATTTTGGTCCACTGCCGCCTTGTAGGCGTGCGCCCGATTCAGCAAACCCTTGGAGGTTACGCAGGTCAACAACCAGGTGAGTTCCGGAATTTCAGGAATATCAGACTGACGATAGAAGGTGACGTGCTCGGGGTCCAACCCGGCGGCTAGCCAACTGGCGGCAATTTCGAGCGTGGAGCGCTGGATGCGCGATGGCTCATCGATCTTGATCAAGGCGTGGTAGTCGGCCAGGAAGTAAAAACTCTCGACATCAGTCCTTAAACTGGCTTGCACCGATGGTCGGATGGCGCCTACATAGTTGCCCAAATGGGGTGTGCCGGAAGGCGTGATGCCAGTCAGGAATCGTTTGGAACTCATGAAGAAAATACTTTTCTGCAGTGTTGCGTTGGCCTAGCCAAAAAGCATGGCGATCGGGGTCAGTAATATATCCAACAGCCAGTAGCTCAGGGCCATCAAGGGTTGCATCCACAGCGTGCTGACGACCCCGGCGATGACCAGTCCCATGACGATGAAAAATCCCCAGGGCTCAACGCGGGATACCAGTTCTGCCTGTCGGTAGGGCAGCAGACCGACCAGAATCCGGCCTCCGTCCAGGGGTGGCAGCGGGAACAAATTGAAGGCAAACATTACTAGATTGACCAAAATGCCACCCTGTGCCATTTTGAGAAAAAAGGGCTCGGTTATGTCAGTGCCTTTGAGTACATAAAACAGGGCACCCCACAAAAGGGCCTGAAGGAAATTGACACCCGGCCCGGCCAGCGCCACCCAGATCATGTCGCGCTTCGGGTTGCGCAGTTTGCCAAAGCGCACCGGCACCGGCTTGGCATAGCCGAACAGAAAGGCGCCGGAGGTCGCAAAGTACAACAGCAGTGGCATCAGGAGGGTGCCGACAGGGTCTATGTGTTTTAGCGGGTTGAGCGTGATTCGCCCCAGCATGTAAGCCGTGTTGTCACCAAAATGGCGTGCTGCATAGCCGTGTGCCGCCTCATGGATGGTGATGGCGAACAGAACCGGCAGGGCATAAATGGCGACCGTTTGAATGAGTTGTGCAATATCCATCGGGCCATTGTCTCAGAGACCGGGTTTTAAAGACCGACAGCCGCCAGCGCACCGCGCCCGTGGCGAATAAGCACCGGTTCGCCGCTGGTCAAGTCAACGACTGTCGTCGGTTCCAGCGCGCAGGCACCGGCACTGATGACGGCCGCAATCTGGTTTTTATAACGTTCCAAAATGTCTTGCGCGTCATTGATCGGCTCGCTTTCACCGGGAGGGATCAGAGTCGTCGCCAGCAAGGGCACTTGGTGCAGTGCCAGCAGCGTTTGCAACACCTTGTGGTCAGGTACCCGCAGGCCAATGGTCTTTCGCGAGGGGTGGCTCAGGCGGCGGGGTACCTCTTTGCTGGCTTCCAGAATGAAGGTGTAAGGCCCCGGGGTGGCTGATTTGATGAGCCGGAATTGCTGGTTGTCGACCCGCGCGTAGTTGGCCAGTTCGCTCAGGTCGCGGCACAAAAGGGTCAGGTGGTGTTTGTCATCAACACCCCGGATGCGGCGCAGCTTGTCGGCCGCCACCTTGTCGTCAAGATGGCAAACCAGAGCGTAGCTGGAATCGGTCGGGACTGCCAGAATGTCGCCTTTATCAAGCAGCGCGACGGCCTGCTTGAGCAAGCGCGCTTGCGGATTGTCGGGGTGAACTTCAAACAGTTGGGCCATGGGCGTATTGTCGGCGAATGTCGGGCTAGCCTGGCGCTCTGGATTCGCTTTCAAGCGGGAGATATCTTGCCATCTCGTGAGCCGACAGCAAGGCGTTGCCGACGCCGCTGGCGGCGATCACGGCAATGCCAAGCCAGGCCAACCCATCGGGGACGTGGTCGAACACCAGCCAGCCGGAAAGTGTGGCGAAGGCTATTTGCGTGTACAGGTAAGGCATCAGCACCGGGGCAGACGCTCGCAGGTAGGCGCGGATTAACATCAGGTGACCGAAGGTTCCCAAAAAGCCGATCAGAATAAACCAGCCCCAGTGTGCCAGCAGGGCTTGCGTGTTCCAGCTGAAAACGACGACCGGACTCATCACCAGTGCGCCCACCAAGCCGGTGTAAAAGTGGGTGGTGTAGGTGTTTTCTTCTCCGCTCAGGCGGCTGGTCAGCACTTGAAACCAGCCGTAGGCGCTCACCAGCAGCACTGGAAACAGCAAAGCCCAACTGAACACCTGTCCACCCGGACGGATGACCAGCAGAACCCCGCACAAGCCAGCCGCCATCAACAGCCAGCGCCGGCTTGAGACATGGTTCTTCAGCACCCACGCCGCCAGCGCCGTGGCCACCAGGGGCGACAACATCACCATGGCAGTGAACTCGCCAACCGGCAAATATTGCAGGCCAAAGAATGAACAGGCGCTGGTGATCAGCAGCAGCACACCGCGCAGCGTCTGAAAGCGCGGGTTGCGGGTGGCAAACAACTTTCCCCGTTGCACCGGAAAGCGCATGATGAAGGTCACTACGGCCTGAAACAGGTAGCGAAACCAGAGCAGCATCAGTACCGGAGCCAGTGTGGTGGCGTGTTTGGTCGCAGTGTCGAGTGCGGCAAAGGCCAATGCGGCAATGACAATCAGCAAGACACCCGCACCCTGCGGGGTGCGCATGAACGACACGGGAAAATCAGAGACCCGTTGAGGCGGATGCCCCGGGGTCGCTGTCAGTGGGGTTTTGAATTCGGTCGGATAGCAGTTCCCACACCGGTGTTAAATGGTCTGGCAGATTGGGCAGCGTGCCCAATTCGGTGTGACTCTCGTTGGGGCTATGAAAGTCGCTGCCACGCGATGCCGCCAGGCCAAATTCGCGGGCGGTGTCGGCGTAGCTCAGGTATTCGGCAGCAGTGTGGCTACCGGTGACCACTTCGACGCCCAGACCGCCATGGGCCTTGAACTCGCTGAAAAGAGCAAATTCCTCGTTGGCGCTGAATTTGTAGCGGGCCGGGTGCGCAATGACGGCAACGCCGCCAGCCTGCGTGATCCAGGTAATCGCGTCTTTCAGGCTGGCCCAGCGGTGTTCCACGTAGCCGGGCTTGCCTTCAGTCAGGTATTTGCGGAACACTTCGTTGGTTTCCCGGCAGACGCCGCTCTCCACCAGAAAGCGGGCAAAGTGGGTGCGTGAAATCAACTCGTGGTTACCGGCAAACTTCAAGGCGCCTTCATAAGCGCCCCGAATGCCAACTTTGGCCAAGTCATCCGACATCGCCTTGGCCCGCTGTCCGCGCCCACCCCGGGTTTGCACCAGTCCGAGTTGCAGAGCCGGATTTTTCGCATCGAATCCCAAACCCACGATATGAACTGTTTGATGAATAAAGGTGACCGAAATCTCGACACCCGTCAGGTAGTGCAGACCGATCGCCCTGGCAGCGGCTGCGGCCCGCGCCTGCCCCCCGATTTCGTCATGGTCGGTCAGTGCCCACAGCTCTACGCCATTGGTTTTGGCGCGTGCGGCAAGGGCTTCGGGTGTCAGAGTGCCGTCGGAGACGACGGAATGGCAATGAAGATCGGCGTTCAGAGTGGAGGTCACCGAACGATTCTAGACCACGGCCGTTGTTAGAGGGAGGAGCTTCGCGGCAACTTCGGTTCGGCATCGGCAAAGCGAACGGCGATGGCTTGAAATTCGTCATTCGATTGTAAAAATGCATTGACAACGTTCGGGTCGAAGTGTGTGCCTCGCCCTTCGAAAATGATCTGTGTGGCGCGCTCGTGAGACAAAGACTCCTTGTAGTCACGCCGACTGATGAGTGCGTCGTAAACGTCGGCAACTGCCATCAGGCGGGCGGCGATCGGAATGGCATCCCCGGACAAACCCTGCGGATAGCCCGACCCATCCCACTTCTCATGATGCGAATAGATGATTTGTTTGGCAATCTCGAACAGTTCGCTCGTGTCCTCCTGTACATTGGCAATGGCGTCTCGACCCAGCGTCGTGTGGGTTTTCATAATTGCACATTCATCGATCGTCAAAGGTCCGGGTTTCAACAAGATTCGGTCCTCGATGCCGACCTTGCCGATATCATGCAGCGGCACGCATTTGACTATCATGACCACCCTGTTTGGGGTCAGTTCTTCGGAAAATCGCGGGTGCCCGCTCAGGCGCTCGCACAAGGCTTGCACGTAGGCCTTGGTCCGCAGAAGGTGCTTTCCAGTTTCGGTGTCACGTGTCTCGGCCAGCGACGCCAGCGCCAAAATAGTAGTATCCTGCAGCGCGGCAAACTGCTCGGTGCGTTTGATCACCTCCTGCTCAAGGTATTCGTTATTGGTGCGCATGGTTTTTGCAATCGCTGCGTCTGCCAATCGGACTTTCATCCAGGACATCAACTTCGCTGCATCAACCGGGCGGGTTACACAATCCAGTACACCCAGGGCCGCGACAACCAGATCGCTATGGAGATCAGCATTGTTTGTGATGCAAATAATTGGAATGTGACTTGTCACAGGGTTCGACTTGAGGTGTCGGCAAAGGTCGTAGATGTCGATGTCTGACTCTATGAAGTCAAGCAGAATCAGATCCGGCTTTTTATCCAGAATGGTTAAGAATGCATTGCCCCGTCGGTCGATAGCCTTGAGCTCGTACTTTTCAGCCAACAAGTCGGCAAGCTCAGAAAAAAGGCTCGGCGAGTCGTCGAATACAAGAACGCTTGGTTTGGCAGGTGTAAACAGGTCCATGGTGTATCTTTTAGTTGGAGTCGTCTGGCAGGTACAGACTGATGCAGGTGCCCTGACCAAAAATGCTGTGGATGTTTATTTCGTCATGGTCGGTCAGCGCCCACAGCCCTTGCTGAATGGGCGGCCGTTTGCAGCAAGTCAAGATCGGCACCGGTAAAGTGGCCGGCAATGACCTGAAACTCCTGCATCAGTGCCACAAATGCGTCGACCACGTCCGGGTCAAAATGTTTGCCGCGTCCTTCGAGAATGATTTGTGCTGCCTGTGCATGTGTCATGCTGTTCTTGTAGGCGCGAAGGCTGAGGAGTGCGTCGTATACATCGGCTAACGCCATCAATCGGGCCGGAATCGGAATTGCGTCGCCCGCCAAACCCTGCGGATAGCCGGAGCCATCCCATTTTTCGTGGTGCGAATAGATGACTTGCTTGGCAATATCGAAGAATTCACTGTTGTCGTCGACAGCCGACTGGGCACTGGCAATAGCGTCACGACCCAATGCAGCGTGAGTTTTCATAATTTCAAACTCGTCAGGTTCCAAACGTCCAGGCTTCAACAAGATCCGGTCAGGGATACCTACCTTGCCGATATCGTGAAGCGGCACGCATTTGACCAGTGAATAAATATGTCCCGGACTAAGATAGTCTGAAAATCGCGGGTGACCGCGCAGTTGCTCGCACAAGGCACGCACATATTCCTGGGTTCGCTTCAAGTGATTGCAGGTTTCGCGTGTTTCGGCAAGCGACGTCAGCGCCAAAATTGTCACGTTTTGTATTGCATCCAATTGGCTTGCATGCTGCGCGACTTTGATCTCCAGGTATCTGTTGTTGGTGCGCACGGTTTTGGCTTTGTCGGTTGCATCGATTCGGGACTTGATCCGTGCCAGAAACGCGCTCGAATTCATGTTGCGGCGCAGACACTCCAGGGTATCGATTGCTGCCACGATCTGCTCGCTTTGTGTGTCCGCCTCGTCTGCAAGAAAGAAGATCGGGATTTGACAGGTCAACGGACTTGTCCTGATCGACTTGCAAACATCGTAGACGTCATGGTCCGGGGTCATGATGTCAAACAGGATCAAGTCGGGTTGTTCTTCAACTACTGCTTCAAAGACACCCCTGCCGCGGCTGGCGGACTTGATGGTGTAACGCTCCAGCAGCAGGTCGGCGAGTCGCGAAAAATTCTCCAGCGTGTCATCCACAATCAGGATGCTTGGCTTGACAGGTGAAAACAGGTCCATGGTGGATCTCCTCAATCAGAGTTGGCCGGCAGTGGCAGGCACAGACTGACGCAGGTGCCCTGACCGAACGTGCTGCGGAGGTTGATCGTGCCGCCATGCAGCTCCACGATTTCTTTGGTAATACTCATGCCCAGGCCAGTGCCGGCGATCTTGCCGGATGCGTCGGCACGGTAAAAGCGTTCGTACACGCGGCTGGTCTGTTCGGCGGTCATGCCAATACCCTGATCGGTAACTTCGATCACTGCCAGTGACTGCTGCCGCGCGTCGTACTTGCGTTCTATTGTCAATAATATTGGGCCGCCGTCAGGGGAGTATTTGTAGGCGTTGGAAAGCACGTTGAGGATCGCCTGGCGCAGTTTGCCGGCGTCGGCCATCACAAATAGCGGCTGCACCGGCATGGACAGTTCTGGCTCGGGGCGACCCGGCGTTCGCACAAAACCTTTGACCAGGTCTGTCACCAGTTCCTGCAGCAAAACCCGTGTGTATCGAAAATCCTGGTCGCGACGCGCTTCGATCCGGGCCAAGTCGAGCAAGTCGTCCAGGATGGTGGCCATTAGTTTGGATTGCCGGTAAATAATGCTCGCAAATTCACGCTGCGAACTGGCGTCAACTTCGAGCGATTGCAAGAGTTCTGCGAATCCGAAAATGCTCGCCATCGGTGTGCGAAGCTCATGCGCCGCAGTAGAAAGAAACTCGCTTTTCATTTGATCGATTTCGGTTTCGCGCGTCACATCCCGAAAATACAGAATTTGTGACACGGCCACCGATTCGCTGCAGCGCATACCTATCTGCAACACCCGCCTGCCGTTGTTGTCAATCTCGACAAACTGGCGAGCGTCGGGCTTGTCCCGGCTGATCTGCGAGCGCATTCTGGCGATGCCGGTAAAGGTACTTCCCGGTTTGCATAGTTTGGCTAACCAGGCAGAAAATTCTTCCTCTGTCTGTCCTTGCAACAGATCGGCCCCATGCGCCACTATCCTGACAAAGGCCGGATTGAAGTGCTTGACACGGAGCTGCCGGTCAAAGGAAACAATGCCGTCCGGACTCAGTGTAAATATGGTGTCGAGCTGCTCGGTAAGAGTCTGAAACTCCACCAACGCTGTTTGGCGCGTCACCATTTCGCGCCGGATTTGTTGCAGTTGGCGGGTCAGTGCAGCTGCCAGGGCCAGGATCAGCAAACTAAGCAGCGACGCCTGCAACCACAAGGCATTGCGGGCGCGCAGATGGTTGCTCAGCAAACCTTGCATCTCAACAGCCGACACCACCACCAGCCTGTAGTTCGGTATCTTGCGGTAGAAATAGAGGCGCTCGACTCCGTCAACGACCGAGGGCTGCACATAAGAGCCAAACAGGGCTCCATTTGCAATTTGTTTGAACATCGGCGCCGCAGCCGCAACGGTGCCAAACTCTTCCTTGTCACCAATCTTGCGTACCCGTGCAATGCCATCAAGTCCATACAAACCCGAGAGCCCATGCTGCCCCAGGTTGAGCTCGCCGTAAAAGTGTGAAAAATAGCTCGGGTCAATTGAAATCACCACCACGCCAGCGAATTCACCATTGGGTCGGGTGATACGTCTGGTCAATTGAATCGACCATTTGCCGCTGGCTCGGCCAATGACGGGTTTGGAAATGAACAGCTCGCCAGTATCGGCGCCGACGTGAACCTTGAAATGCTCCCGGTCCGACAGGTCGAGCCGCGTTGCCATTGGAAGGTTGGACAGGACATAGATACCCTTCGCGTCGATGACACCCACCTGATTAAAGATTTCGTTGTCTATCACGCCTTTCGCGCTCAAAGACGCCAGGTCAAGGCGGTCACCGATGGCAAGATAACTCGATTGGACAAAGCGGATGACCTGGTCGGCACTGCGCAGCGTGCGGTTCACTTGCTCCTGGCTGACGCGGGTGAGGTTGGCTAAATCACGCTGGGCCGCGGTGATTTCCCGGACCCGGCTTTCACTGACCAGGCTAAACACCTGCCACCAGTTCATCAGTAACAATGCGCCAGCCGCAAGCCAAAGCAATAGCAGAGTGCGCCGGTGTTTGGCGAGGGTGTGATCCATATCGATGCCGGGCATGTGGGGTGTTAGCTCCGAGTTATCGGCTCGGGTTGGCGTGGCCTGCCGTCCGCCTGCAAGACGCGGGTTGATTCTGAATCTGCTGTGCTCACAGCAACCTGTCCTGTAGCCACTTCACAACATGCAGCGGACTGAAGGGTTTGACGAAATATGCGTCCGCACCTAATTTGCTGGCTGCCTCATGATCTGATGTCTGGCCGCGCGCAGAAATCATGACGACCAGAGTAGCCGAGGTTTTGGGGTCAGTCTTGATGGCGTGGAGAACTTGCATTCCGTCGATCTCGCCGGGCATCATGATGTCAAGCAATACGGCGTCCGGATGCTGATGTCGAATCACATCCATTGCACTTGCACCATCTGGCGCCTCAAGAATGTCGAATGCCTTGTTCAGTGAAAGAGTGAGCAGACGGCGAATGTCGGAGTGGTCGTCAACAATCAGAATGGTGGCCATGGATTGATCTCCTGAATGGGGTGGGTTATTTGGATTTGGTTTTGACAATGTTGGTTGCGATTGCAAGCAGGCGCTCAAAGGGAACGGGTTTGGGCAGCACCTCAACGCCTGCGGCAATAGGTTCGTGGCGCTCAATTTCCGCGCTGCTGAGTCCGGTAACGACAACAATGGTCGTGTTCGCGGCTTCGGGCGCTTTTCTGAGCAGGCGTGCCATCTCAAAGCCGTTCATGCCAGTCATGCGCAGATCAGTGATCAACAAGTCAGGCCCGCCGCGGCCCATCAGCAACAGGGCGCTGACCGCATTGTCGACGGCGGTGACTTCCGGTCGCATCGGCCATCGCGCCAGTTGGACCTCGTAGAGATGGCGCAAAGCGGCGTCATCCTCGACCACTATCACTCGCAGTCGGTCTGACCTGCCTTGTGCAGTTGCGCCCTGCAGTTCCCCATTCGGCAGGTCCGACTTTTTGTGCAGCAATAGTTCAAGCGAATGGCGCAGCACCCGACGGTGACCCCCGCTCGTCTTCCATGCCTTGAGCAGACCGTTTTCGACCCATAGTTGCACAGTGCCAACAGACACCCCCAGCAGCGCCGCCGCTTCGCGGGTGGTGCAAAAGGTCTTTTCAACACTGTTGGTTTGCATGAGTGGTTCCCGAACTGGGATCTTTTCGGTTAGTTGAATCAATTTGTGACAATTGTAATGGATTTATTGATATTTATTGATATTTATTATCGTATTTTATTAAATGCTAAGAAGAAAGTAAGTTGTCTCGCTGCGATGATTTGAATCGCGCTGACGCCGCCAGGTTGCACGACGTCTTAAGACTCTGCTGCCTCGACCAGGAAGCGAACCCTTCGTATGCCATTCCAGGCGTCGGCGTCGAGACGGAAGGCGAGTTTGACGCGCTCGGGTAGCGGCTCGGTATGACCAAACCAGATGCCGTCCACCGGCTGGCCCTGATGTTTGAGTTTGAGGGCCAAGTGTTTTTCTCCCACCAGGCGTTGCGACACTACTTCAAGTTCTTCGCTGAAAGTAGGCGGCGCAAAGCCTTGGCCCCACACCTGTTTATGCAATACGTCCACCAACTCAACCCGGCGGTACTCCGGTTTGAGTGGTCCGTCGGTATCCGTCCGGCGTGTCAGCGTGGCGGCATCCAGCCATTGTTGGGCGACCTCTTTCAAAGCGCGCTCGAAGGTGTCGAAATTGGCGCTTGCCAGGGTGCAGCCAGCGGCCATCGCGTGGCCGCCAAAGCGCAGCAGCACAGCGGGGTAGCGCTTGGCCACCAGGTCCAGCGCGTCGCGCAAATGAAAGCCGGCGATGGAGCGCCCGGAACCTTTAAGCTCATGCTCGTGGCCCGGTGCCTTGCTGCGCGCAAAAACAAAGGTCGGACGGTGTAGCTTGTCCTTGATGCGCGACGCCACGATGCCCACCACGCCTTCATGAAAGTCGGGGTCGAACACGCAAATCGCTGGTGGCGGCGCTTGTTCGTCCTGAAACAGCGCTTCGGCAATGGCCAGCGCCTGCTCGCGCATACTGCCTTCAATTTCGCGTCGTTCCCGGTTGATGCCATCGAGTGTTCTGGCCAACTCGGTGGCGCGCGTCGGGTCGTCGGTGAGCAGGCACTCAATACCCAGCGTCATGTCTGACAGGCGACCCGCCGCATTGATGCGCGGCCCCACGGCAAAGCCAAAATCGAAGGTGGTGGCGACTTCGGCCTGACGTGCAGCGGCACTGAAGAGAGCCGCCAGTCCGGCCGGCATGGCAAGTGCGCGCACCCGCTTCAAACCTTGCGCGACAAGACGGCGGTTGTTGGCGTCGAGTCTGACTACATCGGCCACCGTGCCGAGCGCAACCAGCGGCAGCAGCGCATCCAATTTGGGCTGCGTAGTTGCATCAAAGCTGCCACGTTGCCGCAATTCGGCGCGCAGCGCCAGCAGCACATAAAACATGACTCCGACACCGGCGATGGATTTGCTCTCGAACGGGCAGCCCGGCTGATTCGGATTGACGATGACATCGGCCTCGGGCAGCACGATCTGGTCATTGACGCTGGCGGGCAGGTGGTGATCTGTCACCAGCACTTGCAGTCCCAGAGCACGGGCTCGGGCGACCCCTTCAAAGCTGGCAATACCGTTGTCCACCGTGATCAGCAGGTCGGCTCCGCTGTCCTTGACACGTTGCGAGATCGGGGCCGTCAAACCATAGCCATCGACCACCCGATCGGGCACGATGTAGCTGACGTGCCGGGCACCCAGTAGCCGCAGGCCCCGAATGGCGACCGCACAGGCGGTGGCGCCGTCGCAGTCGTAGTCGGCCACGATGCAGATTTTCCGGTCCAGGCCAATGGCGTCAGCCAGCAGTGTGGCCGCAGCTTGCGCGCCCCGCAGGGTGTCCGGCGCGATGAGGCGCGCCAGGCCATCGTCAAGTTCTAGCGGGCTCAGTACGCCGCGTGCCGCATAGAGTTGGGCCAGCAACGGGTGAATGCCGGCCTGCTCCAGTGCCCAGGCGCTGCGTGGTGGCACGTCGCGGACAACTATTTTCATAACTTTTCAAGAGCCGTTGACGCGCGCGCGGTGCTAGACAGTCCAAGCAAGCGAGTCAAAAGGCTTGTCGGGCTGGCGCAAAAGGTCTGCGCGTTTCGTTCACCGCAAAGTGTTAATTGACTGGCGCCGCCTTGGTCCAGCGCCTGCAATAGTGCGACGCAATTGGTGCCGTCCAGCGTTGCCCAGGCGTGCGCCCAGGCAGCCCAGTCTTCTCTGAGCGCAGCGTCGCGCAGCGAACTCACTACCAAAGGCGACGTTGTGCCGACGGGCTCGCCTGCGGCAGGCGGCAGGGCGCCGGTGCCACTGAGCCAGAACGAGTTGACTTCTGGCACGCCGCGTGCGCTGCGGGCATCATTGACGGGGTGGGTGTAGAGCAACATTTGCATTTCAGCTTGCAGCCGCTGCAGCCGGGTGGCACTGGCACCACGCGGCATCCATCTCTCTATGCTGCGCCCCACCACGCGGTCCAACGAAGCGGTTGCCAGACCCTCAAACAATTCGCTTTGGGCCAGCCAGCAGTTCGGCTCACGGTAGTGCAGCGTGATCCCGTCTTCTTCAAAGTAGGGTCGCATGGCTGCCAGCAGGGTCTGCGACTCCTGCTCGGAGAAATCGGGCAGCGTAGCGCCTCCCATCGCGACCTGCCCGGCACCGGCTCGCCAGTGGCAGGGCGTGACGAATCCCCAGGCAGCGCCGGCCGGCCGGGCTTGCGCCGCGGCCCATGCAATCTGTCCATCGGCGACCGGCAAACCGACCGCGCGGGCCAAAGCGCGTTCGTGTGGGGGCGACAGACTGAACTCATCGCCTGAGTCCAGTGACTCAGGTTTCATGCGCGACAGCAGCTTTTCAAGATGGGGTAGTTTGAGGCTGCGCAAAGCCGCGGCGCATCCTTCAGAGCTGCATTGGGCGAATGGAATCAGGAGGTGCATCACCCGATTGTGCGGGATGCCACAATGGCGGCTGTTTCCATCCCGGTCGGGCTATGCAAATTCCTTACGAACTCATTCTTGGCTGGCGCTATACCCGAGCCGGTCGTGCGACGCGGCGCAACGGTTTTATCTCGTTCATTTCAGGGGTTTCCATGCTGGGCATAGCCCTGGGCGTGGCGGCGCTGATCATTGTTCTTTCGGTCATGAACGGTTTTCAGAAGGAGGTGCGTGACCGTATGCTGAGTGTGGTGTCACACATCGAGATCTTCGCGCCCAATGGTGCTGCCTTGCCGGATCTGGCTCGCACACTGGCTGAGGTGCGGGCCAATCGGGAGGTGGTCGGCGCCGCGCCTTTTATAGAAGCCCAAGCGTTGTTGGCGCGCGGTGAGGATATGAAGGGGACCATGGTTCGGGGTATTGATCCGGCTCTGGAACCTGAGGTGACCGATCTCGCCGTCGAGCTGAAAAACACCGGCTTGAAGCGCCTGGTTCCGGGTGAATTTGGTGTGCTGCTGGGTGCTGAACTGGCCCGCAGTCTGGGTGCGCGCCTGGGCGACAAGGTCACACTGGTGGCGCCCAGCGGGCAGGTGACGCCGGCCGGCATCGTGCCGCGCCTCAAGCAGATGACTGTGGTGGGCACTTTTGACTCCGGCCACTTCGAATACGACTCTTCATTGGTCTTGATGCACGTGCAAGACGCAGCCAGGATTTTCCGCCTTGAAGGTCCCGCCGGCGTGCGGCTCAAGCTCAAGGACTTGCAGCAGGCGCGCGATGTGGGCGCCCAACTGGCACGCAGCCTGACCGGTGACTTGCTGGTGCGCGACTGGACGCGGCAGAACCGTACCTGGTTTGCTGCCGTGCAGGTCGAAAAACGCATGATGTTCATCATCCTGACGCTGATTGTGGCGGTGGCTGCTTTCAACCTGGTGTCAACCCTGGTGATGACGGTGACCGACAAGCGCGCTGACATTGCCATTTTGCGCACCCTGGGTGCCAGCCCGCAAAGCATCATGGGCATTTTTGTAGTGCAGGGTGCCATGGTGGGTGTCATCGGAACCGTTGCCGGTTTGGCTCTGGGACTGGGCGTGGCCTTCAATATCGACGTCATCGTGCCGGCATTGGAGCACTTGTTCAACGCGAGTTTTTTGCCGAAAGACATTTACCTCATCAGCCGCATGCCGAGCGACCCGCAGCAGGCCGACATTGTGCCAATTGCCGTCATCTCGCTGGTGCTGGCTTTTCTGGCCACGCTCTACCCCAGTTGGCGCGCTTCCCAGGTCAATCCGGCGCAGGCGCTGCGTTATGAGTGATATTGCCTCCAATCCCGGTGCGCTGGCCTTGCAGGCCGCGGAGTCGTCCGAGCCGACTCCTCTTCGGGCTGTCCAGGCGAGCATGGGCGCGCCCGGAGCCGCCGCCCTCAGCCCCGAGGGGGCGTCCTTCGCCATGGGGCGGCCCAGCGGCGAAGCGGTCGTTTTAAGCGCCCGCGCTCTCACCAAGCGCTTTACCGAGGGCCGACTGGACGTGACGGTGCTGCAAGGCGTTGACCTGGAGGTGCGAGCGGGCGAAACGCTGGCCATCCTTGGTGCTTCAGGATCCGGAAAAAGTACCCTGCTGCACCTGATGGGCGGGCTTGATGCACCTAACAGTGGTTCGGTCTGGCTGAATGGGCAGGATCTGGCGCGCCGCAGTGCAGCCGAGCAAGGTCGCCTGCGCAATCAATACCTCGGCTTTGTCTACCAGTTTCACCACTTGCTGCCTGAATTCAATGCTTTGGACAACGTGGCCATGCCGCTGTGGATTCGACGCCAGTCGACTGAAGACTCTGCCATGACCGCCGCAACCATGCTGGCCAGTGTGGGCCTGCAGGACCGCCTGCATCATCGCCCGGCTGAACTCTCGGGTGGCGAGCGCCAGCGTGTGGCGATTGCCCGCGCCCTGGTCACGCAGCCGGCTTGTGTGCTGGCCGATGAACCCACCGGAAACCTGGACCGCAGCACCGCCAACGCTGTGTTTGAACTGATGCTGGAATTGGCCAGAACACAGGGTACCGCTTTCATCGTCGTCACCCATGATGAAACTTTGGCGGCACGGTGTGGGCGGCAATTGCGATTGGCGCAAGGGCGTCTGTCGTAGACAGTCTTAAGAATTGCCTAAGAATCACAGTTGAGAATACCGGTTCGCAAGGCGTCAATTTGGGCGTCTGTGAAGCCGCAATTCAAAAACTATGACTTCGATTATTTCCCGCTTTACCACCAGCTTGATCGGCTTGATAGGTGAACCCGCGTCGAATATCGACTTTGAAAGTCGTATTGAAGGCATCCGCCAGGCAATGCTCGACAGCATGACAGAATTTCTGGACGGGAAAGCCACTCAATCCACGATCTGGGACAAAGTGCGCTATGCGCCAAGCATTCAAACGCTTTGGTATTTGCGCATTGATTTGATGGCTCAGTTGTCGGCATATTGCGGCGAATCCGTCGCGGCTGCGACACTCTCAAACATCACCGAAAAGTTTCGCGGTGTGGTGCCATCGAATCAAATGACAAAGTCAAATCGTTTTGCGCGCTGATCTTGGGTGACTGTCGCTTGCCTGCTGTATCCGGTCTTCATTTCTGGGTGTCAGGGTAAACCTTGGGGCATAGCAAAGAGCGACTCTCTAAAATGTATTGCGGTGCAATAAATTTTATTCGGCGCATTGCTGATCCGCAGGAGCACAGATGCAAAACAAGAAGACCGCTGGGGCAGGAGTCTCGCAGCGCGTGATCAAAAAGTATCCCAATCGCAGGCTATATGACACGGATACATCGAGCTATATAACGCTGACAGAAGTCAAGCAGTTGGTGATGGACAGCGAGACCTTCGTCGTTCGTGATGTCAAAACCGGAGAAGATCTGACGCGCAGCATCCTGTTGCAAATCATTCTTGAGGAAGAAGCCAATGGATCGCCCATGTTTACCGCACCCGTGCTGGCCAGTGTGATCCGTTTTTATGGACACGCCTTGCAGGGATTTATGGGTGGCTATCTGGAAAAAAATATCCAGTCACTGATGGATATTCAAGCGAAAGTCGGAGAAAAGTCGAAGGGATTGACGCCAGAAATGTGGACTCAGTTCATGACCCTGCAGTCGCCAGTGTTGCAGGGAATGATGGGGGGGAATCTGGAGCAGTCAAACAATGTCCTGGCAAAAATGCATGAGCAGATGCAAAAACAGACTGAGCAGGTTCTCGGGGCTTTCGGCATCAAATCCTGAAGCGCCAGAATGCTGGGACAATTGAGGCATGAGCGAAGTCATTTCAAAAAATAATACAGCACCTAAAATCGGCTTTGTCAGCCTCGGTTGCGCCAAGGCGCTGACCGATTCCGAACTGATCCTCACGCAGCTAAGTGCCGAGGGCTATCAGACCTCCAAAACATTCCACGGCGCCGATCTTGTCATCGTCAACACCTGTGGCTTTATCGATGATGCCGTCAAGGAAAGCCTGGACACCATTGGCGAAGCTTTGGCCGAAAATGGCAAGGTCATCGTTACCGGATGCCTGGGTGCCAAACAGGGTGAAGGTGGTGGCAATTTGATACGGCAAATGCACCCCAGCGTGTTGGCGGTGACCGGCCCGCAGGCGACACAAGAAGTGATGGATGCGGTGCATGCCAATTTGCCGAAACCGCACCATCCATTTATCGATTTGGTGCCAAATGCGTTTGGTGTGGCAGGAATCAAGCTGACACCCCGACATTACGCCTATATCAAGATCAGCGAAGGCTGCAACCACCGGTGTACGTTTTGCATCATCCCCTCGATGCGGGGCGATCTGGTGTCGCGGCCAATAGGTGATGTGCTGGTGGAGGCGCGTGCTTTGTTTGAAGGCGGGGTCAAGGAATTATTGGTGATCAGCCAGGATACTTCGGCCTACGGTGTTGACGTCCAATATCGCACCGGATTTTATGACGGCAAACCGATCAAGACGCGGATGCTGGAGTTGGTGCAGGCGCTGGGCGACATGGCACAGCCCTATGGCGCATGGGTTCGCTTGCACTACGTTTATCCGTACCCGAGTGTGGATGCGGTCATTCCCTTGATGATCACCGGCAAAGTGTTGCCTTATCTTGACGTGCCCCTGCAGCACAGTCACCCGGAGGTACTCAAGCGCATGAAACGTCCGGCCAGTGGTGAGAAAAATCTGGAGCGCCTACAGCACTGGCGTGAAGCATGTCCCGATATTGTGGTGCGCAGCACTTTCATAGCGGGCTTTCCGGGAGAGACAGAAGAAGAGTTTGAGCATCTGCTCGATTTCATGCGCGAAGCGAAGATTGACCGTGCCGGATGCTTTGCCTATAGCGCTGTGGCGGGCGCGGCTGCCAACGACATCCCAGGCATGCTGCCGGCCGAATTAAGAGAAGAAAGGCGTGAGCGCTTTATGGCGGTGGCCGAAGCGATATCGGTTGCCAAGTTACGCCAGCGCGTAGGCTCTACCATGCAGGTGCTGGTGGACTCTGCGCCAGGCTTGGGCAAGAAGGGCGGTGTTGGAAGGTCTTATGCCGACGCGCCGGAGATTGATGGTCTGGTGAAATTGTTGCCACCAGAAAAAATCAGTAAAACTTTGCGGGTGGGTGAATTTACCAAGGCCCGAATTGTGGCAACACAAGGGCACGATCTCCTGGCTCAACCTTTTTAAGGCGAGCCATTTGACCATTTCATTTATATTGGTGCCCAGGAAGGGACTCGAACCCCCACGAAGTTACTCGCTAGTACCTGAAACTAGTGCGTCTACCAATTCCGCCACCTGGGCATTTCAGGAAAGAGAGCGATTGTATCAAGAATAGTAGCCAAACCAGCGGCTTGCTGGATGAAGTGCAAGGCACAGTGCAAGGTCACCGCGATGGCCATGGATTTGTATCCCGCGATGACGGTGAATCCGACATCTATTTGCCGCCCAATGAAATGCGCGCTGTGCTGCACAAGGATCGCGTCATGGTCCGCATTGTGCGTAGCGACCGCAAGGGTCGTCCCGAGGGACGCGTGGTGGAAATCATCGAACGCCCGCCGCAACCCATCATTGGCCGCCTGTTGCAGGAAAGTGGCATCTGGATTGTGGTCCCGGAAGACAAACGCTACGGTCAGGACGTGCTGATTCCGAAAGCTGCGACCGGCTCTGCCAAACCGGGCCAGGTGGTCGTCGTTGAACTGACCGAAGTGCCATCCTTGTATGGACAGCCAGTGGGTCGCGTCAAGGAAATACTCGGTGAAGTTGACGACCCCGGCATGGAGATCGAAATAGCAGTGCGCAAATACAGCGTTCCGCATGAGTTTTCGGAAGCCTGCATTGCATTGGCGCGTGCCTTGCCTGACAAAGTGCGCCCGCAAGACAAAAAGTTTCGAGTCGACCTGACCGACGTGCCCCTGGTGACCATCGATGGTGAAGACGCTCGGGATTTTGATGATGCGGTGTATTGCGAGCCGGTAAAAGTCGGCAAAGGCAAATCCGCCGCCAAAGGCTGGCGTTTGCTGGTAGCCATTGCCGATGTCAGCCACTATGTGGAAACCGGCTCCAGCATTGACGTGGACGCCTATGACCGAGCCACCAGCGTGTATTTTCCGCGCCGCGTCATTCCGATGTTGCCGGAGAAATTGTCGAACGGATTGTGTTCGCTAAACCCTGAAGTCGAGCGCCTGTGCATGGTCTGCGACATGATGGTGACGGAGGAGGGCGAGGTTTCGGCCTATCAGTTTTACCCGGCAGTGATGTGGAGTCACGCTCGCTTCACCTATACGCAGGTGGCCGCGATACTGGCCAACACGCGGGGCCCGGAGGCACACAAGCACAAGGACCGGGTGTCCGATTTGCTGAACCTGCATGACGTGTATCGGGCGCTGCTCAAGTCACGCGTTCGACGCGGCGCAGTGGATTTCGAGACGGTTGAAACCCAAATTGTTTGCGATGAGAGTGGACGCATTGAGAAAATCATGCCGCGCACCCGCAACGATGCACACAAGCTGATTGAAGAGGCGATGTTGGCGGCCAATGTCTGCAGTGCAGATTACATCAGCCAGAGCAAGCATGCAGGACTGTTTCGGGTGCATGAGGGCCCGACGCCGGAGAAAATCGAGATTCTCCGCAACTACCTCAAAGTCACGGGCCTGGGACTTTCGATCAGTGATACACCGACGCCAGGTGAGTTTCAGGCGATTGCCAGTGCGACCAAAGACCGGCCGGACGCGCAGCAAATCCACGCCATGCTGTTGCGCTCGATGCAGCAGGCCATCTACACACCCGTCAACAGCGGCCATTTTGGCTTGGCCTTTGATGCCTATACCCATTTCACCAGTCCGATCCGACGCTATCCGGATTTGTTGGTGCACCGTGTCATCAAGGCGGTTTTGGCCAAGACCAAATACCAGTTGCCAGTGCTGCCGACACCGGGCGAAGCCCATGCCAAATTGTCACGACGGCTTGAAAAAGGGTTGGCCGCGCGTGTCACCGAGCCGGGGCAAAAGCCTAAAAAGTTGAGCCCGGAAACTCTGGCCTGGCAAGCCGCCGGCATGCATTGCAGTGCCAATGAGCGTCGGGCCGATGAGGCCAGTCGAGATGTTGAAGCCTGGCTCAAGTGCAAGTACATGCGCGAACACCTTGGCGAAGAGTATGGCGGCGTGGTCAGTTCAGTGACAAGTTTTGGGATTTTCGTGACGCTGGACGCCATGTATGTTGAAGGGTTGGTGCACATCACCGAATTGGGCGGCGAGTACTACCGCTTTGACGAAGCGCGCCAGGAATTGCGCGGTGAGCGTACCGGTATGCGCTATGCCATCGGTTCGCGTGTTCAGGTGCAGGTCAGCCGCGTTGATCTGGATGGCCGCAGGATTGATTTCCGACTGGTTCATGAAGGTGGGGAATTGATTTCCCGCGGAGTCCTTAAAGACAAAGGTTTAATGCGTGACGAAAATGGTCACGCCGAGGTGAAAGACAAGACGGGCCGACCTTCAGTCAAGCGCCCGGCGCGCAAAGTTGCAGCACCAATGGGTCGGGTAAGTAAAGCTGGCGATCTGTCGATGAAGGCGGCCACCAGGTCAGGTTCGGTCAAGAAAAAGGACAAAGATTCAGGGCGAAAATCGCGACGCCGGTCCTGATGACACCGATATTGTTTCCAAATTGATAGACCGGACGCACATGACTTCAAATTCGAAAGTAGCAATCGTGACCGGTGCCGGAACCGGTATTGGAAAGGCCGCAGCGTTGGCGCTGCTCACCGATGGTTATCAAGTGGTGCTGGCCGGTCGGCGCTCCGAACCGCTGGCCGAGCTCATTGCCATGGTCGACGTTCCTGGGCGTGCGCTGGCGGTGCCGACCGATGTCTCGAAGCCGGAATCTGTGACGGCTCTGTTTGATGCTGCTGTCAGACACTTTGGTCGCGTTGATGTGCTATTTAATAATGCGGGCGTCAACGCGCCAGCTATTCTTCTGGAAGACCTGACGCTGGCGCAGTGGAACAACGTGGTGGACATCAACCTCACGGGGATGTTTTTGTGCATCCAACAGGCGTTTCGGGTGATGAAGGCGCAAAACCCGCGAGGTGGCCGCATCATCAATAATGGCTCCATCTCAGCCACCACACCGCGCCCCAATTCAATTGCCTATAGCGCCACAAAACACGCGGTAAGTGGCCTTACAAAAGCGGCTTCTCTGGACGGCCGCAAGTACGATATTGCGGTAGGTCAGATCGATGTCGGCAATGCGGCTACCGAAATGGCGCAACGCATGGCAACGGGAGTTTTGCAGGCCAACGGAGAAGTTGCGGTTGAACCGTTGATGGATGTGAACATTGTCGGGCAGTCTGTGCTGTACATGGCCAATCTGCCGTTGCAGGCGAATGTCATGTTTCATACCGTGATGGCAACCAAGATGCCGTTTGCCGGTCGCGGTTAAAAAATGCACTAAATTTGCCAGCCGTGAACTCACGGGTCCTGGCGCTGGGCAGTGGCTGTGTTCACACTGCCTGTGAAAGCGTTCCGGCGCTCAGCGGCAGGCCACCGTTGGGCCACTGATCGGCAAGCTGGCCATGACGGTAAACCGCCGCACAGGCCGCCTGGAAGGCTGTTAGTCCGGCTGCCATGCCGGCGCCGACCATGCCGGCCAGTACATCGCCAGTGCCGGCTGTGGCCAGTCTGGCGTTGCCCGTGGAATTGATAATCGGCGTTTCCCCTGGTGCTGCGATAACAGTTCCGGAGCCTTTGAGTACTACGGTGCAACCGAAGTGTTCTGCCAGTTGGCGTGCTGCCGCCAGTCGATCATGTTGCACTTGCGACGCCGTGCAACCCAGCAGGCGGGCGGCTTCCAGGGGGTGCGGTGTCAGCACGGTGGCGGCAAGACGCCTGCCTCGGGCGATCAGCAAGGTTTGCAGTTGGCTGTCATGGGCGATCGCATTGAGAGCGTCCGCATCCATGACGAGCTGCGCTGATACGGACACCATTTCTGGCAGTGGATTGCGAATGGCATCGCCGCCACCACAGCCGCAGACTACTGCCATGGTCCTGAAGTCGAGCGCATTTACCGGTCTGAACATCAGCTCGGGCTGGCGACTGTCGACACTCAAAGAGCCGCCATCGAGCAGGCCGACAAAGACCCGCCCAGCGCCCGCATGCAGGGCGGCCGACGCCGCCAGCAAGGCTGCCCCTGTCATGCCGGATGCGCCGCCGACCACTGCGACGTCACCATAGCTGCCTTTGTGCGAGGCATGTTGGCGCGCTTGGGCGACCGGCGCACCTGCCAGCCAGGCGACCGGCGCGCTGACGGCTTGCTCAGCGGCCCCGCTTTGAACGACTCCCAGTTGGTCCAGCCACACCGTTCCAGCAACATCACGTCCATCAGCCGTAAATAGACCGGGTTTGAGTGTCAGCAGGCTGAGCGTGTGCCGGGCTTTGACAGCAGGGTGCGCAGCGACTCCGGTATCGGCGTGCAAACCGGTGGGCAAATCGACCGCCAGCACCGGCACCTCGCTGGCGTTCATGGTATTGATCCAGTCGGCCATGCGTCCTTCGGGCGCACGAAGGTTGGTACCAATGCCCAGCAGAGCATCGATGCAGAGATCACAATTTAGTGGCGCTGTCTCAGTGAAGGCGACACCTGCAGCCAACGCACGTTGGTACGAGATCACAGCATCCGGGGGGGATTGGCTGGGGCTGCCAAGCCAGGTCACGCTGGGCAGTTTTCCCCAGCGCTTCAAGTGCATGGCGGCTTCCAACCCGTCGCCGCCGTTGTTGCCCGGGCCGCACGCCACCCAGATGCGCTGGCTGTGCGGTGCCAACGCCAGCGACAGTTGCGCTACTGCCAGTCCGGCGCGCTGCATCAGGGTGTGCGCCGGCAAGCCAGCCTGGGCCGTGTACTCAATCTGACGTGTTGCAGCCGTGTTGTAAAGGGCTTGTCGCGAGCCAGGATCAATTTTCAGCATGAAGGGGGCGGCCAGCCAGAGCAAACCTAAAACTCATAGTATTCGCCCTCGCGAGCCAGTCGATAGTCGGGTCCACCGGCCGTCGGCGGGTTATCGGCCAGCACTTGGCGAAAGACCGCGTCCAAGGCGTCATCGCTGCGGGTGGGTTCATGATGCGTGCAGAACAATAACTTGGCACCGGCGTCTTTGGCGTACTGGATACTGGAGTTGAATGTGCCGTGGCCCCAACCCTGTTTTGCCGGATATTCCTGCGCGGTGTAAGAGCAGTCGGCGATCAAAACATCGACGCCGCGCATGGCACGCAGGATGCTTTCCGCTTTTTGATCAACAAAGGTTTGGTACTCGGCATAGCCTTCTTCATTGACTTCATAAATATTTTGCGGCGGCTCATGGTCACCGGTAAAAAAAACTGACTTGCCATTGGCTTCAACCCGGTAGCCGAAATTGATGACAGGATGATTCATCAGGTAAGGCGTTACGGTGGCGCAGCCAATCTGCACACTCTGTTCCTGGGCCAGTGTCACGTACTCGATACGCGCTTTCATTTTGGCCTCGCCGACCGGAAAATAACTGTACTGAAGTTGCACAGACATAACCTGTTCCACACTTTTTCCCGAAACCGGGTCAAATGCACCGTGCAATCGCAACACGTTGCCCGGGATAAAGTTTGGAATAAAAAAAGGCAATCCCTGAATGTGGTCCCAATGCGAATGTGTGATCAGTACATTGGCAGTCATGGGCAGTTCGGCCAACAGGGTTTGGGACAAGGGGAAAATGCCGGTGCCGGCGTCCAGGATGATCAACTCGTTGTTGTCAGTCCGGATCTCGATACAGGTGGTGTTACCTCCGTAGCGAGCGGTCTTCGGGCCGGGCGAAGCAATAGAACCCCGCACTCCCCAAAATCTGACTTTCATGCGATTCCCTTGAAATTTCAACAAAGGGCCAGCCTCGTCAGTCGCAAGTGCCAAGCCTATAACAGTGCCGTTGTCCCCGCCAGCTTACCCGCTGCGCGTTATCTTGATGGCGACCCGGTTGTAGTCAATCTGGTGGCGACTGTCAACTGCAATGATCAGCTTTGAAAATAGTTGGCGCTGTGGACGTCAATTTTGCGTCAAGCTCGAATTGTGTCAACCCATTGGGCTTGCGACTTTAAATCCGCGGCAGGTTCGATCTCATCCCCGCAGACATCCAAACCGGGTGTTTTGCCATTTATCAGGTCGGCCAACAGTCTGGCCGAGCCGCAACTCAGGGTCCAACCATTGAAGCCATGTCCCAGATTCAACCACAGTCCGGCAATGCCGCTGGCGCCAATCATGGGCCTTCCATCAGGCAGCATGGGACTGCCACCCTTCCATTCCTGCACGCCGCCCGTCAACTTGGCTGCGCCAGGAAACCAGTCGTGCAAGACCTGGTACAAATTTTGCAATGCATTGGCGTTTTTTCTGTCGGGCGAACCCCCGATTTCGGCACTACCCGCCACTCGCACGCGATTGCCAAGACGCGTAATGATCACTTTGTAGCGTTCATCGATCACTGCGCTGCGGGGGGCATTAAGCGGTTCACGAACGGCTGCGCTGACCGAGTAACCGTGCACCGCCCGCAACGGAATTTTCAGGCCCAATGGTGCCAGCAACCGGACCGACGCCAGTCCCGCGCACATGACGCAGGCATCAAACTGATGTGGTGGGCTTTCGCCACCAACGGAAATGGCGATTCCGCCATTTGGGCGTATGTGAGTCACGGTGGCGTTGAACAAAAACTTTACGTTTATTCGCTGCGCCGCCTTTTTCAGCATAAGGGCAAACTGGCGGCAATTTCCAACTTCATCGTTGGGTAAATGTACGGCGCCAAAAAATGGTGTGTCGGGATTGAGCGCAGGTTCAATCTTGCGTGCCTCGGGAGGTGTGAGTTCTTTGAAGATGACGCCGCTATCACGCAGCATCTGAAGTCCCGGCTGTATCGCGTTTCTGTCGCGTTCGGATCGCAGCAGCACCATGCTGCCGTCACTGCGTTGGTACTCCAAATTCAAATTTGTCGTGATTTGGTGCAGCCGCTCCCGGCTGTAAAGTGCCATTTGTCGCAACCGAGCCCAATACAGCGAACGACTGGCAGGCTGGCGGGCGCGATAGCACTGCCAGACCCAGGACAGATCTTCGCTGGAGAGTGGCAGAATTATCTTGAGCGCGGCATTGCGGCCCAACACTTGTTGCATCAACCTGGTCGGAAAAGTTTGCGCAGACCACGCAGCAAGGTAGCCAGTCGTCACCAGTCCGGCAATGGCAAAACTTGATTCTTCGGCCGCTGCCCCGCGTTGTTCCAGGACCGTGACTTCGTGGCCGTCGCAGGCTAGTTCGTAGGCGGTGGTGACGCCGATAATGCCGGCACCAATGACTGCAATCTTCATGAATCCCTTTTTTCTTGTATTTGAATCGCCACCTGAACCTGAGGGCCAGGTCCAAAGGTTGAATGTGATCAACTTCGCAGCAACTGTTCAATTTGAAATGCGATGTTGAGCACCGAATCGTCGCACATGGCACCGGCCCACACCATCAAGCCCACCGGCAACTCGTCCGCTGTCTGGCAAGGTATGGAAATTGCGCATCCGTCGAGCAGGTTGATCACGCTGGTGTTGCGCAGCAGTAGAGAGTTGACGCGGTAAAACACATCATCGCGTTCAGGCCCGGGTGCGACGTCAGCAATTGGGGGTGCCACGACCGGTACGGTCGGTGAAAGAACGGCATCAAAGCTCTGCATGGCCGTCTCCATGCGGTTTATCCAATGACGCCGGGCAGCCTGCAGTTCGATGTAATCGCAAGCGCTCATTGTTGCGCCGCGCTGGATGCGGGCGGCGACGCGCGGGTCATAGGATTTACCGTGGTCCTTCAGCAAACGGCGGTGCCATGTGTAGCTTTCGGCGGCCGAGAAGCCACCGCTGCGCTGGATTTCCTGCACATCATTGATTTCGACCAGCTTCACATCTTCAATATGGGCGCCTGCGTTGCGCAATGTGTGCAAGGTGCGTTGCCAGGCGTTTGCCACCGTGCTGTCCAGACCGTCAAGCATCATGGTGCCAGCCACACCGAGACGGTAGGCGCTGAGGGGAGCCGCGCTGCGCGTAACCCGACGCTGGGCCAGCAGTTCGTGGACTAGTATCGCGTCGGTTACCGAACGGGTGAGGGCGCAAACCGTGTCCAGTGTGGTGGAAAGGGGAATCGCGCCATTGGTTGGCACCAAGCTGGCCGTATTTTTGAAACCGACGATGCCGTTGAGTGCCGCCGGAATGCGGATCGAGCCGCCAGTGTCTGAACCCAAACCCACAAAGGCGGCGCCGTTAGCCACTGAAACAGCTGCCCCTGACGATGACCCGCCCGGAACGCGGGGCAGGTCGGTTTGGCAAGCGTTGACCGGGGTACCAAAATGCGGATTGACGCCAACTCCCGAGAATGCAAACTCAGACATGTTGGTGCGCCCAATGAAAGCGGCACCGGCGCGCCGCAACCTGGACACCGCTGGACTGTCCTGTGTCGCGGGTGCGGCGTCACGCAGTACGACAGAGCCGGCGCTGGTGGTTTGTCCGGCAACGTCAAAGAGGTCCTTGATCGATACCGCCAGCCCACCGAGCGGCGTGTTCTGGATGTTCAATTGACCAGCCACAGCACGCGCCTCGTCAAAGGTCGGTTTTAGAAAAACGTGTTGGCTGCGCGTCGACTGCGCGAAGTCGATAGCGCGTTCAATTTCCGTCTGTGGGTCGCACTGGCCAGTGCGTTGCAGGGCCAGTGTCGTGTTTAAGTCAAGCAGCATGAATTTAAGTCGGTTGTGCTATAGTCTGGCGGTTTTGCTGGTTGCCCAAAAAGGCGTTGCCACAAACAAATCAAGCAAACCAGTTCAATCAAGGTGTTGCGTCTTCTAAAGGCAAAGTTAACAGTGCCGCCGGGAGTTGCAAAACGAACTGGATTTTAGACCTAACCTTTGGAGATAAATATGGCAGTTACTATGCGCGAAATGCTGGAAGCAGGTGTCCATTTTGGCCACCAGACCCGCTTCTGGAACCCCAAGATGGCCCCCTTCATTTTTGGCCATCGAAACAAAATTCACATTATCAACCTGGAAAAATCGTTACCGATGTTCCAGGAGGCTGCCAAGTTTGTGCGCCAAATCTCTGCCAAGCGTGGCACCGTGTTGATGGTGGGTACCAAGCGTCAAGCCCGCGACACCGTCGCTGAGGAAGCCCAGCGTGCCGGTGTACCCTATGTGGACCAGCGCTGGCTGGGCGGTATGCTGACCAACTTCAAGACGGTCAAGACTTCGATCAAGCGCCTCAAAGACATGAAAATCCAGCAGGAAGCGGGTCTGGACAGTCTGAGTAAGAAAGAGCAGTTGATGTTTGCCCGCGAGCTCGCCAAGCTGGAACGTGACATTGGGGGCATCCAGAATATGGCGGTTTTGCCAGATGCAATTTTTGTGATTGATGTGGGCTTCCATAAAATCGCGATTGCAGAGGCCAAAAAACTTGGCATTCCGCTGGTTGCGGTGGTTGATACCAATCACTCGCCCGAAGGCATTGACTACGTGATTCCCGGTAACGATGACTCGTCCAAAGCCGTGATCTTGTATGCCCGCGGTATTGCTGACGCGATCATTGAAGGCCGTGCCAACGTGGTGGATGATGTTGTCAAAGCCATCGTTGCGGAAAGCGCCGACGAATTTGTTGAAGTGAACGAAGCATCTGCCTGAGTTTTTCGGGACCCCAAAAAATGGGGGCTTCAACGCCCCTTTTTTTTAATCCCCTTTTATATAACTGAACCGAGTACGGAGAATCAAGATGGGTGCAATTACCGCCAGCATGGTAGCTGAACTGCGTGGCAAAACTGACGCGCCAATGATGGAGTGCAAACGTGCACTGACGGAGGCGCAAGGCGATATGGTGAAGGCTGAAGAACTGCTCAGAGTCAAACTAGGTAGCAAAGCTGGAAAGGCTGCCGGACGCATTACCGCCGAAGGAGTCGTTACCAGCTACATCGAGGGTGCAGTTGGTTCGCTGCTTGAAGTCAACTGCGAAACCGATTTCGTCACCAAGAACGACAGTTTTCTTGCCATCGCCAATGCCGCTGCGCGACTGATTGCCGAAAACAACCCGGCCGATCTTGTCGCGCTGGGTGCGTTGCCGTATGCCCAGGACGGCTTTGGCCCGACGCTGGAAGATGTACGAAGAGGCCTGATCGGCAAGATCGGTGAAAACATGAGCTTTCGCCGATTCAAGCGTTTCGCGTCATGCGACAAGTTGGCCTCCTATTTGCACGGCACACGTATTGGCGTGGTGGTCGAATTCGACGGCGATGAAGTTGCCGCCAAGGATGTGGCCATGCATGTTGCCGCAATGAAGCCCGTTGCTTTGTCAAGCACGGATGTGCCCGCCGAACTGGTCGCCAGAGAGCGTTCCGTTGCGGCAGCTAAAGCGGCCGAGGACGCAGCAGTGGCGACTGCCGCTGGCAAGCCGGTCCAGTCGGCTGAAATTGTGGCAAAACGGGTTGAAGGTGGCGTGCAAAAGTACCTCAAGGAAGTGTCCTTGTTCAACCAGTCTTTCGTCAAGAACGACAAGCAGACTGTCGAGCAGATGCTGAAGGCGACCGGCACCACCGTGAAGGCATTTACCCTGTATGTGGTGGGTGACGGCATTGAAAAGAAAGTAGATGATTTCGCGGCAGAGGTTGCGGCTCAGGTGGCTGCCGCCAGGCAGTCAAGCTGATTGCCCGATGCCACCCATTGTCATTTGCGTTCTCCCATGTTTCAGCTCCAAACTCACCAGGCAAACATCGAACTGGGTTTGAATTTGAATTTGAATTTATTTCGCCCGCGCTAGTCATCACATCAAGGGGTTCATCATGTCTGTCGCCAAACCAGCCTACAAGCGAATTCTGCTCAAGCTGTCCGGTGAGGCCTTGATGGGCGATGATCAGTTTGGCATCAACCGCAATACTATTGTTCGCATGGTGGAAGAGGTGGCTGAGGTCACGCGGCTCGGAGTGGAAGTCGCGGTGGTCATAGGCGGCGGCAACATTTTTCGCGGTGTCGCTGGAGGCTCGGTCGGAATGGACCGGGCCACTGCGGATTACATGGGAATGCTGGCCACTGTCATGAATGCTTTGGCGCTGGGCGACACCATGAACAAAGCGGGTCTGACCGCGCGTGTCATGTCGGCCATTGCGATTGAACAGGTGGTCGAACCGTACGTCAGGCCAAAGGCGCTGCAATACCTCGAAGAGGGCAAGGTTGTCATTTTCGCCGCAGGTACCGGCAACCCATTTTTCACGACCGATACTGCCGCCGCCTTGCGCGGTGCTGAAATTGGCGCACAAATTGTGCTCAAAGCAACCAAGGTAGATGGCGTCTACTCAGCCGATCCAAAGAAGGATCCGCTCGCCACGCGGTACAGCAAGATTTCATTTGACGAGGCGATGTCGAAAAATCTGGGCATCATGGACGCTACCGCATTTGCACTGTGTCGCGATCAGAAGTTGCCAGTCAAGGTGTTCTCCATATTCAAGCTTGGTGCGCTCAAGCGGGTGGTCATGGGAGAAGATGAGGGCACACTGGTCTACGCCTGAACATGTCAGAATTGCGCCGCACGTACCGTGCCATTTGAACAGTCGAGTAAGGAGAAAAAGGTGCCGATTAGTGAGATCAAGCTATCCGTTGAAGTCAAGATGGATCAGTCCATCGCAGCCTTCAAAAACAATCTGACCAAAATTCGCACTGGCAGGGCAAACCCGGCATTGCTGGATTCGGTCCATGTTGACTATTACGGTGCCATGCTGCCGATCAGTCAGGTGGCCAATGTTTCCTTGCTGGATGCCCGCACCATCAGCGTTCAACCTTGGGAAAAAGGGATGGGAGCGAAGATTGAAAAAGCCATTCGCGATAGTGATTTGGGGCTTAACCCCTCGTCGATGGGTGATTTGATTCGGGTCCCAATGCCGGCCATGTCGGAGGAGCGTCGCAAGGAACTCACCAAAGTTGTTCGCAATGAAGGTGAGACTGCAAAAATCGCAGTGCGCAATTTAAGGCGTGATGCCAACGAGGCGGTCAAAAAAGCAGTCAAAGAAAAGCTTGCCTCGGAGGATGAACAAAAACGGTCTGAGGCAGATATCCAGAAAGTCACAGACCGGCATATCATCACCATCGATCAGCTGGTGGCGGCGAAAGAGCACGACATCATGGCGGTATGAGTTGCGCCCGAACTGCTGTCCATGTTCGCGTCAGTTGATCAGGCTGGTCTTGCGTCGGGCCGCTTATCCCGACCATTGCTTGCGAAGGGCATAGTCAGATGTTAAAGCAGCGCGTTATCACGGCACTGGTGTTACTGCTCATCTTGCTGCCAGCCCTGTTTTATCGCTCGCCCACCCCGTTTTGTGTTATTGCACTGCTACTGATCGCAGCCGGCGCCTGGGAGTGGGCGCGCCTGAACGGCTTTGGTCAACATGCATCGTTGCTGTCAGGTATTGCCGGTGGTGCCGTCTGCATGGTGACGTGGTGGTTTGGCATGCTGGAGCGACCGCTGGTTTTGCTTTGGATCGTCGCTGGGTCGGCTTGGGTGTTGACCGGTGCCTGGGTGTTGCATCGGGGGGTGTCATCGTGGTCTGGCCATGCGCCGCTGGTGCGGCTGGTTTGGGGCGTTGTCGCGTTGTGGCTGGCGTGGTTGGCAGTGGCGCAGGCAAAGGTGATTGGCGTCAACTACCTGCTTTCTATTCTGGTGTTGGTCTGGGTTGCTGATATTTTTGCCTATTTTGCCGGTCGGGCATGGGGCGGACGTTTTAGCCGAAGCAAACTCGCGCCATCCATCAGCCCGGGGAAAAGTTGGGAAGGGGTGTGGGGCGGTATGGCAGGGGTTTTGGCACTGTCCTTTGTCTGGCTCTGGATCGACGGCAGGTGGGCAATTTCGATCCCCAGTCTGTACAGTCGCCTGGGGATGAGGGGTTGGTGGTGGTTGATGATTTCTGTCGTGTTCCTGTCCGCGATGAGCGTGGTGGGCGATCTGTTTGAATCACTTGTCAAGCGCAGTGCCGGTGTCAAAGACAGCAGCGGTCTGCTGCCGGGTCACGGCGGTGTGCTGGACCGGGTTGATGCGTTGTTGCCTACGCTGCCGTTGGCGATGATGCTCTATTCGGTGTGAAAGATCTGATGAATGATGTTCCAGTCAAAGTAAAACAGCGCGTCGCGATTTTGGGGTCGACTGGATCGATCGGGCTCACGACACTGGATGTGCTCGCGCGCCATGCCGACCGGTTCGAAGTCTTTGCCCTGAGTGCCGCCACCCAGACCGAGACAATGCTCCAGCAATGTGTGCGGTTCAAACCCGTGTTTGCCGTCATGGCAAGTGAGCCCCACGGTCGTCTTCTGGAACAAAAATGCCGTGAGCTTCAATTGACGACACGGGTACTTTGGGGTGCGCCTGCCATCACCATGATTGCATCGCACGAACTGGTCGACACGGTGATGGCCGCAATCGTCGGGGCGGCCGGGTTGTCCTCTTGCCTAGGTGCTGCACGAGCTGGCAAACGGTTGTTGCTGGCCAACAAGGAGGCTCTGGTTGTCGGTGGTGAATATTTCATGCAGGCGGTGGCAATAGGTGGCGCCAAGCTGCTACCGATTGACAGCGAGCACTCCGCCGTTTTTCAGTCGTTGCCGGACGATGCGGCCGTTTGGTTGACACAGATTGACAAGATTATTCTTACCGGCTCCGGAGGGCCGTTTCGACAGCGTGACCCGCAAACCTTGTGTGACGTGACGCCAGAGCAAGCCTGTGCTCACCCTAACTGGGTGATGGGGCGCAAGATTTCTGTTGATTCCGCCACCATGATGAACAAGGCCTTGGAGGTCATTGAGGCCAGTTTCCTTTTTGCCGTCAGACCAGATCAGGTGGAGGTTGTGATTCATCCCCAAAGCGTCATCCATTCGATGGTGCAGTACAAAGACAATTCGGTGGTGGCACAACTCGGTACGCCAGATATGCGGGGTCCGATTGCCTATGGGCTGTCCTGGCCGGATCGCATCGTGTCCGGTGCAACTGCATTGAATTTTGGCGCCATGGCGGCTATGACGTTTGAGTCGATCGATTCGAATCTGCATGACCAGCGCTTTCCTGGCTTGAAACTGGCATGGTCAGTTTTGAAGGCGCCGGCCGGAACGACCGCCGTCCTGAACGCGGCCAATGAGGAAGCGGTGGCGTCATTTCTTGCAGGACAAATTCGTTTTGATCAGATTCATGTTGTCAATCTGGAAACCCTTGAAGCTGTCGCCACCGTCAGTCCACAATCACTGGAAGACCTGTTGGACTTGGACGCGCTGTCCCGTGCTGCCGCCCAGCAAATTGTCCGGCGCCTGTGTGTTTGACGAAACCAACCTGAATTGACCATGCTGACACCTGTTGCGTTTTTGCTCGCCCTCGGACTGTTGATCGCTGTGCACGAATATGGGCACTATCGGATGGCCGTGGTCTGTGGCGTCAAAGTGCTGCGGTTTTCTATCGGCTTCGGAAAAACATTGTTGCGTTGGCAGCCCAAGGGTTCATCGACCGAATTTGTTATTGGTGCCTTTCCCTTGGGAGGCTATGTGAAGATGCTCGATGAGCGTGAAGCTCCGGTGGCGGCTGAGCAGCGACATCTGGCTTTCAATACCCAGCCGCTGCGCTCGCGTATCGCTATCGTGGCAGCCGGTCCGGTGGCCAATCTAATTTTGGCGGTGTTGTTGTATGCGGTGGTGAACTGGAGCGGTGTGCAAGATCCGGCAGCGATTTTGGCCAAACCTGCGGCCGGCTCCATAGCTCAGCAGGCTGGACTGACTGGTGGTGAACGGGTTCGGCGGGCTGGCTTTGATGCTGAAGATTTAAAGAGTGTGGAATCATTTGAAGCGCTGCGCTGGCTTCTGACACGCGGTGCCCTGGAGCGCAGGGACGTGCGATTGGAAGTGGTGGGTCCAGCGTCAGGCACCAGCGTTGAAGTGCCGTTAAAGCTCAGCGCCATGAACGCTGGTGACGCGAACGCCGACTTGTTTCGAAAGATTGGAGTTGAGGGTCCTTTTACCCGAGCGTTGATTGGCGAGGTGATGGTTGGCGCGGCGGCTGAACGGGCTGGGTTGCGGCGTGGCGATCTGGTCGAGCAAGTGGGTTCGGTGGCTGTGGTGGACGGGCAGCAACTGCGCCAGCTTATCCGGACCTCGGTCGGCGCGAAAGAGGCGCAAGCCGAAGTCTGGAAAATTGATCGCGCCGGCACAAAAATCGAGTTAACGGTAACGCCGGAGGCCCAGCCGGAGGGAGCCTTATTGGTCGGAAAAATTGGCGCCTATGTGGGCGCCAGCCCGGAATGGGTGACGGTCAGGTACGGTGCAGTCGACAGCCTCTGGCGCGGCGTGGTTCGCACCTGGGATGTGTCCCTGTTGACGCTCAAAATGATGGGGAAAATGCTGGTCGGCGAGGCTTCGTTGAAGAATCTCAGTGGCCCGCTGACGATCGCCGACTACGCCGGTAAGTCGGCCAGCATGGGTTTGACCCAGTACTTGATGTTTCTTGCTCTCATCAGTGTTAGTCTGGGTGTCTTGAATCTGCTGCCGTTGCCGGTTTTGGATGGTGGTTATCTGATGTATTATCTTTGGGAGGGCATCCTGGGCAAAGCAGTGTCCGACTCCTGGATGGAGCGATTGCAGCGGGGTGGCGTGGCAATCCTGCTGGTAATGATGTCTATTGCCCTGTTCAACGATATAACCCGTTTATTTAGCTAATTGCTTGGTGTTGACAATCAACACCGGCTTGACTTCTTACTACAAAAATGCAAATTGATCGTTTTCGTTTTCGAACTATTTCTGTTGTTGCTTCATTGGCTTTTTTGGCGAACGCGGCATGGGCGGTGAATCCTTTCACGGTGCGTGATATCCGTATTGAAGGCTTGCAGCGAGTCGAACCAGGAACTGTTTTTATCTCCCTGCCAGTTCGGATTGGAGACGTCTATAACGACGAAAAGGGATCTGCAGCGATCCGGGCTCTGTTTGACTTGGGCTTGTTCAAAGATGTGCGAATTGACGTCAGCGGGGACGTGTTGGTGATTGTGGTCGAGGAGCGCCCTACCATCGCCGAAGTTGATTTCGTGGGCACCAAGGAATTTGACAAGGACGTGCTGAAGAAGGCCTTGCGTGATGTCGGTCTGACTGATGGCCGGCCGTTTGACAAGGCGCAACTTGACCGGGCAGAGCAGGAACTCAAGCGCCAGTACATCAATCGTAGCTTGTATGCCGCGGAAGTTGTGACGACAGTCACACCAATCGAGCGCAATCGCGTCAATTTGACATTTACGGTGGTTGAAGGCGATCCCGCCAAAATCAGCGAGATAAATATTGTTGGCAATCAGGTGTTTGGCGAGTCGACTCTGCGTGGCCTGTTTGATCTTGACACTGGCGGCTGGTTGAGCTGGTATACCAAATCGGATCGCTACTCGCGGGCCAAGCTCAACGCCGACATTGAAACCTTGCGCTCCTACTATTTGACACGGGGCTATCTGGAATTCAAGGTGGAATCAACCCAGGTCGCGATCTTGCCCAACAAGACGGACATTGCCATTACCATCAATATTGTGGAGGGCGAGCGCTTTGTTGTCAGTGGTGTCAAGCTGGAGGGGAATTTCCTTGGCAAAGAGGACGAATTCAAATCGCTTGTAACGATACGGCCTGGGCAAGCCTACAACGCGGATGAAGTGGCGAAAACCAGTAAAGCTTTCACCGAATATTTTGGAAATTTTGGATTTGCCTTTGCTCGCGTCGAAGCCCGCCCGGAGATTGATCGCATCAACAACCGTGTTGATTTGATTTTGCAGGCGGACCCGTCCCGTCGCGCTTATGTTCGCAGAATCAATGTTGTCGGCAACAACCGGACGCGCGACATCGTGGTGCGCCGGGAGTTTCGGCAGTTCGAGGCGTCATGGTATGACGGCGAGAAAATCAGACTGTCGCGCGACCGCGTCGACCGCCTGGGCTACTTCAAAGAGGTCAATGTCGAGACTCAAGAAGTTACCGGCTCGGCCGACCAGGTTGACCTGACGATCAGTGTGGTTGACAAGCCGACCGGGAGCTTGAGTGTGGGGGCTGGGTTTTCCAGTGCCGACGGGCTTGGCTTGTCTTTTGGTCTGAAGCAGGACAATGCATTTGGTTCCGGCAACTCGCTTGGCGTGCAGATCAACACCAGCAAAATAAATCGGGTCATCGTCTTTAATACGACTGACCCCTACTTCACGCCAGACGGAGTTTCCCGGACCATCGATTTCTATCACAAGTCATCTAGTCCGTACCAGGACCAAAACTATTACCAACTGGTATCTTCCGGTGGTAGTTTGCGTTTTGGCGTTCCCTTTACCGAGACTGACACAGTTTATTTCGGCGCCGGGGCCGAGAAAACGACCATCGTGCCCGGCACCGCATTGCCGACTTCGTACATGGCATACGCCAACCAATATGGCTATGACAGCCTGGCGGTGCCCTTGACAGCTGGTTGGGCGCGCGATAGCCGTGACAGCGCACTGTCGCCCAATTCCGGGCGTTTTCAGCGCGCCTACGCCGAGTGGTCGGTGGCGGGCGAGGCGCGTTACCTGCGCACGACCTACCAGTATCAGCAATTCATTCCGCTGACCAAGCAATTCACCGTTGCTTTTAACGCAGAGGCAGGCTGGGGAAGGGCGCCAGGAGACCGGTCATTTCCGGTTTTCAAGAAGTTTTTCGGTGGCGGATTGGGTTCGGTGCGCGGCTTTGAGCAGGGCAGTTTGGGACCACAGGATGCCAGCGGAATCGCACTGGGTGGGACCAGCAAGTTAAATTTGAACGCTGAGTTTTTATCCCCGTTTCCCGGTTCAGGCAATGACCGGACTTTAAGAATGTACGCTTTTGCCGACTTGGGCGCTGTAGCCGGTCCAGACGCTGTCAATACCAACGCGAACAACCTGCGCGCGTCGGTTGGCGTCGGTGTTAGCTGGGTATCACCCGTCGGCCCTTTGCGGCTGGCGTTTGCCAAGCCGATCAAAAAGTTTGATGGCGATAAAATACAGAGCATGCAATTTCAGATTGGGACGAATTTCTAATGAACTATTTTTTACGTCGCTGCTGTTCCAGCATTTTGTTGCTTGGTTTGTTGCTCTGTGCCCAAGCCCAGGCGCAAGAGTTCCGTATCGGGTTTGTCAGTACCGACCGGATTTTCAAGGAAGCCAGTACCGCCAAAGCGGCCCAGGTCAAACTGGAGCAGGAATTTTCAAAGCGTGAAAAAGAGATTGTCGATCTCGGCGTCACTTTGAAGTCGTTGGCCGACAAGTTTGAGCGTGAAGCGCCAACTTTGTCGGAAGGACAGCGCGCCAGTCGTCAAAAGCAGTTGCTGGATCAGGATCGTGACTTCCAGCGCAAGCGCCGCGAGTTTCAGGAAGATCTCAATTCCAGAAAAAATGAGGAATTGCAGCAGGTGCTGGAACGCGCCAACAAGGTTGTGAAACAGGTGGCAGAAGCGGAAAAGTATGACCTGGTTCTGCAAGAGGCGGTTTACGTCAATCCGAAGCACGACATAACCGACAAAGTCATCAAGGCTTTGAATTCAGGTGGCGTTAAATAAAGCGCCGAAGGCACGTCGACTGTGGGCTTAGGTTTAGGTTCAATAGTTGACGTCCTCGGAGGTGAGCTTCACGGTGATCCCGATCTTGAAATTGACGGATTGGCGCCGCTTGAAAGTGCCAGTGCCCGGCAGTTAAGCTTTCTCAGTAACCCCAAGTACCAGGGTCAACTGTCCGAATCAAAAGCGGCCTGCGTGATCGTGAACCCGCAAATGCGCGCCACCGCTGTTTCGCGCGGCGCCTGCATCGTTTCCGATCAACCCTATCTGTATTTCGCCCGCGTTACCCAACTCTGGAAGAAAAGTTTGGCGCGACCGCTGCGACCGCAAATACACCCCAGTGCGGTAATTGATGCGGCTGCGTTTGTTCATCCAACAGCCCAAATTGGGGCCTTGTGCGTGATCGAGCGCGGCGCCCGGATTGGTGCTGACACTGAACTCAGGTCGCGTGTCACCGTGAGTGAGGGCTGTGTTGTCGGCGACAGATGTTTGTTGCACCCGGGCGTCGTCATTGGTGCTGACGGGTTCGGCTTTGCCCCGAATGCGGGTGTCTGGGAAAAAATTGAGCAGCTCGGCGCGGTTCGGATTGGCAACGATGTAGAGATTGGCGCCAACACCTGTATTGATCGTGGCGCCTTGCAAGACACCGTCATCGGAGACGGCGTGAAGCTCGACAATCTGATACAAATCGGCCATAACGTTCGGGTCGGCGACCATACTGCTATGGCCGGCTGCGTCGGTGTCGCCGGCAGCGCTGTTATTGGGGCCCATTGCACACTCGGTGGCGGCGCCATCGTGTTGGGACATCTGGCACTGGCCGATGAGGTCAATATATCGGCCGCTAGCGTTGTGACTCGGTCGATTCGAAAACCCGGACATTACACTGGTATGTTCCCGATTGATGACAACGCCGCCTGGGAAAAAAATGCTGCCACACTCAAACAGTTGCATGGTCTGCGCGAGCGAATTCGTGCGCTGGAAGAGCAACTAAAGTTATTGGAAAAACAATGATGGACATCCACCGCATTCTGAAGCAGCTACCCCACCGTTATCCGTTCCTGCTGGTGGATCGGGTGCTGGAACTGAACAAAGGCAAAAACATCAAGGCGTTGAAAAACGTCACGATCAATGAGCCGTTCTTTGAGGGGCACTTTCCGAACCGCCCGGTGATGCCAGGTGTGCTCATGATTGAAGCGCTGGCGCAGGCCGCAGCTTTGCTGGCTTTTGATGCGCTGGATGCGACCCCCAATGATCAAATGATCTACTACTTCGCCGGCATCGACGCCGCCCGCTTCAAGCGTCCGGTAGAGCCTGGGGATCAACTGATTCTTGAGGCCGAGCTGTTGCGCATGAAGGCTGGCATTTTCAAATTCAAGACACGCGCCTCGGTCGACGGTGAACTTGCGGTGGAAGCCGAGTTGACCTGTGCCATGCGCAGTATCAAGTGAGTTCGAAGTCGTGACAACCATTCATGCTACCGCCATTGTTGATCCGGCAGCCGAGCTTGATAGCACGGTGACGGTCGGGCCCTACACACTCATTGGTCCGAACGTCAAAGTGGGTGCTGGTACCACCATTGGTCCGCATTGTGTGATCGAGGGTCACACAACTATTGGGCGCGACAACCGCATTTTTCAGTTCAATTCGCTGGGCGCCATTCCGCAAGACAAAAAATACGCCGGTGAGCCTTGCCAGTTGGTCATTGGGGACCGAAATACCGTTCGCGAGTTTTGTACCTTCAACATCGGCTCTCCCGGCGATAAGGGCGTGACACAGGTTGGCCACGATAACTGGTTGATGGCCTATGTCCACCTGGCGCATGACTGCGTGGTGGGTAACAACACCATTTTCGCCAACAACTCTTCGCTGGCCGGACATGTGCATGTCGGCGATTGGGCGATTCTTGGCGGCTTCACCATGGTGCACCAGTTTGTGAAAATTGGTGCCCATTGCATGACGGCAATCAGTTCGGTTTTGCTGGCCGATCTGCCGCCATTTGTGATGTGCCAGGGACAGCCTGCTGCGGCGCGTTCCATGAACTATGAAGGACTGCGTCGTCGTGGCTTTTCGCCAGAGCGTGTGTCTGCCGTCAAGGCCATGCACAAAGCGCTGTACCGTGATGACCTGACATTGCAGGCAGCCTGCGCGCGCATTGCTGATTTGGTCAAAATCAGTCCACAGTCTGCCGCAGATGTTGCGCTGATGCTTTCCTTTCTGGAGCAGGTGTCACCCCAGCGTGGCATTGTTCGGTAATTGCCTATGACTGACGCAGTCAGTCAGTCGCTTAACGTCGCTTTGGTAGCGGGTGAAACTTCGGGTGACTTGATGGCAGGCTTGCTGCTGGACGCCATGCGTGAGCATTGGCCATCGATGACCGCAGTGGGTATCGGCGGACCCCAAATGGCGCATCGTGGCTTTGACGCCTGGTGGCCGCATGACAAATTGTCGGTGCATGGATTTAGCTGGGAAGTAGTGCGTCGCTACCGCGAGATTCTGGGCATTCGCAATCAACTCAAAAGCCGTTTGTTGCAGCATCGCCCGGATCTCTTCATTGGTGTGGACGCGCCAGATTTCAATCTCGATCTGGAAGCAGCTTTGCGGACACAGGGTATCAAGACCGTGCATTTTGTGTCGCCGTCGGTCTGGGCCTGGCGGCCCGAAAGAATCGAAAAGATTCGCCGCAGTGTCGATCATGTGTTGTGCATTTTTCCGTTTGAACCGGCGTTGCTGGCACAGCACGGCATTGCAGCCACTTACGTCGGTCATCCGTTGGCCAATGTCATTCCCATGGTGCCTGACCGATTGAAGGCGCGCGCCCTATTGGGGCTGGGCCAGGATGATCAGGTGCTGGCCATACTGCCTGGCAGTCGCCAGTCTGAAATCAAGCATCTTGCGAGCCGGTTTTTTCAGGCGGCTGCGCTTGTCAAAAAAGTCCTTCCAGCTATCAAATTTGTAGTCCCTGCGGTGCCTTCTCTGACCCCGCAGATAGAACAGGCCGCCCGTACCAGCGGCATGATGGAACACCTGAAGATCGTGCAAGGCCAATCTCACGTTGTGCTGGCGGCCTGTGATGTGACGCTGATTGCCAGCGGGACGGCGACACTGGAAGCGGCCTTGTTCAAGCGGCCGATGGTGATCGCTTACCACATGGGATGGTTGTCGTGGCGGCTGATGCGGCGCAAGCAGCTACAGCCCTGGGTTGGTTTGCCGAACATTCTGTGCCAGGAGTTTGTGGTGCCCGAGCTGATACAGGAAGCCGCCACACCGCAGGCACTTGCCGATGCCGTTTTGACCTGGCTGGCTACCCGGCAGCAAGCACCTGAGAAAATGGCAGTCTTGCATAAAAAATTCACCACCCTGCACCAGCAATTGCAGCGCGACACGCCTCGAATAGCCACCCATGCGATCCAGCAAATACTCCAAAGCTGACATGGCGGCCCGACAGGCGGCGTTGATCTGGGATGTGCCGGGCTTGATTGCCGGCGTCGACGAAGCAGGCCGTGGCCCGCTGGCGGGGCCGGTCGTCGCCGCTGCCGTCATTCTGGATGATTTGCAACCCATCAAGGGTTTGGCCGATTCCAAAGTGCTCACCGCGCGGCGACGGGAAAAGCTGTTTGATGAAATTCGCGCCAAAGCGTTGTGTTGCTCCATCGCTCAGGCCAGTGTGGAAGAAATTGAACAACTCAATATTTTGCAAGCCACTTTGTTGGCCATGCGCCGTGCCGTTGAGGGCTTGCGACTCAAGCCCGGACTGGTGCTGGTGGATGGCAACCGGCTGCCGGTGCTGGCGATGCGCGCCCAGGCCATAGTGAAGGGCGATGCGCTGGTGCCTGCCATTTCGGCCGCTTCCATTCTGGCCAAGGTGCAGCGCGACCGCTGGTGTGCCGAGCTCGACTTGCAGTACCCGCAATACGGTTTTGCAAAGCACAAAGGCTATGGCACGGCAGCGCATCTGGCAGCACTGCGTGAGCACGGCGCCTGCCCGCAGCATCGAAAAACCTTTGCTCCGGTGACCGCTGTAGTGACTCGGGAGTCGTGATGTCCCTGCCAGCGGTTCAGCACATCAGCTCACGCGACAATGCTTTGCTGAAAGACCTGCGTCGTTTGTCGCAAGACAGCACCGCTTACCGCAAACAGGGACGATTCTGGGCTGAAGGTGAGCATCTTTGCCGTGCCGCACTGGCGCGCGGCGTGCAACCCGCCATCGCTGTTTTCACCGAGTCATTTTGGCCTCTGGTGCCGCTCGACATTGCGCGCACGGCCACCAAATCTATCGTGGTTCCCGATCGGCTGTTTGCCGACCTCAGCGCGCTGGAGTCACCCGCCAGCATGGGATTTGTGTTTGATCTGCCACTCCCCGCCGCCTTGCAACCGGGTCTGGCCAGCGTTGTACTGGACCGCGTGCAAGACGCCGGCAATGTAGGCTCCATTTTGCGCAGCGCCTCGGCTTTTGGTTTCAAACAGATCATCGCTCTCAAAGGCACCGCCGCCTTGTGGAGCCCCAAAGTATTGCGCGCTGGCATGGGCGCGCACTGGGATCTGCAATTGGTCGAAGGTCTGCGGGAAGGCGATCTTGGTGCGCTGATGCTGCCAGTCATTGTCACCAGCTCGCACCAGGGGTCTTTTTTACATCAGGCATTCCAAAACGCAGAGCTGCCTATGCCTTGTGCCTGGGCTTTCGGACATGAAGGGCAGGGCGTTAGTGCCAAACTGCAAGCGATTGCCAGCCTGCATGTGCGCATTGCCCAGCCGGGCGGCGAAGAGTCACTCAACGTCTCAGCGGCTGCCGCTATTTGCCTGCACGCGAGTGCCACGACAACCCTGAATTTGAGGCTCCCTCGGCTATAATGGGGCGCTTCACCGCAACCTTTACGCCCCAAGCTTTCCCAAGCAAATTCCCTGATAAAAGCAAGCCAGGAGTGGTCTCTTGAGCGCGTTTGGGCGTAACCGAGAACCCCATCCGGAGAACCCAGTGCTTTTGTCTTTACAGGGAACTTTTCCCCCCGCCATCCTGGCGCTCGCAGACGGCACGGTGTTTGTTGGAAATTCCATTGGAGCCACCGGCTCCACTGTCGGCGAGGTGGTGTTTAACACCGCCATGACCGGCTACCAGGAAATCCTTACAGACCCGAGCTACTGCCAGCAAATCGTCACGCTTACTTACCCGCATATTGGCAACTATGGCGTCAACGCCCAGGACGTCGAAGCCGCCAAGGTGCACGCTGCCGGTCTGATCGTCAAGGATGTGCCGCAGATTGCGTCCAATTTTCGCGCCAGCATGACCTTGCCACAGTACCTGGTGCAGCAGAAAACGGTGGCCATTGCCAATCTCGATACACGCCAGTTGACGCGCCACCTTCGTACCTTTGGTGCGCAAAACGGCTGCATTTTGGCTTTATCTGAAGGTCAGTCCATCGCACAAGCAAGCATAGACCAGGCACTGGCGCTGGCGCGCTCTGCGTCCAACATGGCTGGAACAGATCTGGCAACAGTGGTGTCAACCCCAACCGCCTATGAATGGACGCAAACCGAATGGCAACTCAAGCTCCCGCAACTGTTTGGTAAGCCTGGTTATGGCGAGCAAACTGGTGCAAAGTTTCATGTTATCGCCTATGACTTCGGCGTCAAGTTCAATATTTTGCGCATGTTGGCCGAACGCGGCTGCCGCATCACGGTAGTACCGGCTAGAAGTAGCGCGGCGGACGTGCTCAAGCACAAACCCGACGGCATTTTCCTGAGCAATGGCCCGGGCGACCCGCAGCCCTGCGACTACGCCATTGCGGCGGTAGCTGAGTTGATTGAAACCGGCATCCCGACCTTTGGCATCTGTTTGGGCCATCAGATCATGGCATTGGCCAGTGGTGCCCAAACCTTCAAGATGAAGTTTGGTCACCACGGCGCCAACCATCCCGTGAAAGACCTTGACAGTGGCCGCGTCAGCATCACCAGCCAGAACCACGGCTTTGCGGTCGATGAAAAAACCTTGCCTGCCACCTTGCGCGCCACCCACATCAGTCTGTTTGACGGCACGCTGCAAGGCTTGGAGCGCACCGACAGACCCGCGTTTTGCTTCCAGGGGCATCCGGAAGCTTCGCCCGGTCCGCACGACATTGCCTATTTGTTTGACCGCTTCACCGCGCTGATGGAGAAAAGGCAATGAGCCCCCACGTTCACGGCTTTGCCGTTTCTCTGACCCCCGAGGGGTCCATTGCTCTCTTGGAGCGGTCCTGCGGGAGCAAAAATGCCTAAGCGCACAGACATCAAATCCATCCTTATCATCGGTGCTGGCCCGATCATCATCGGTCAGGCCTGCGAGTTTGATTACTCTG
>JBAXBQ010000024.1:0-47207 GCA_037141865.1 Comamonadaceae bacterium
AGAACACCGAAGGACTGATCGTCACCGGCCTGAGCAGCCAGATTCACGACGGCCTGTACTTCGCCAATCTGGTGTTTCTGGTCGGCGTGGCGGCCGGGGCCGTGACCATCGTCTTTCCCGCCTACATCTACCACCACAAGGCCATGCATGAAGTGACCGTCCTGGGTGAGATGCTGGCGATTTCGGCGGTCTGCATGGTCATGCTGTTCGTCTTTGCTCACATGGGGCGCCCCGACCGCCTCTGGCACATGTTGCCCTTTGTCGGCATTTTCAACATGCCTGGCTCGATGCTGGCCTGGGACGTGCTGGTGCTCAACGGCTACCTTATGCTCAATTTCGCCTGCGGGTTCTACTACCTCTATGCGAAATATACGGGTGGCCACGTCAACAACAAGATCTTCATGCCCCTGGTTTACACCTCCATCGTCTGGGCGCTCAGCATTCATACCGTGACGGCCTTTCTGATTGCGGCAATGCCTGCCCGCCCGATGTGGGCCCACAGCATGATGCCCATACGTTTCATCACCACGGCATTTGCGGCAGGCCCCTGCCTGATCATTCTGGCCTTCATGATCATCCGCAAGAACACCAAGTTCTGGATTCAGGACGATGCCATCAATCTGCTGTCCACGATAGTGACCTGGTGCCTCGGCCTCGCTCTCTTTCTGACGATGTCGGAAATCGTGGTCGAACTCTATGCCCGCACCGAGCATGCCAACGGTCTGTACTATCTGATGTTCGGATTACATGGTCTGACGCGTCTCGTGCCATGGTTCTGGAGCTCCCTGGCCTTCATGATCATCGCTTTCGTGATGTTTCTGATTCCCAGCGTACGCACCAACCACAAGCTGCTGCCAATTGCCTGTGTGCTGGCTTTTGTCGGTATCTGGATCGAGAAGGGCATGGGCCTCATCGTTCCAGGCTTCATCCCCACACCCATTGGCGAAGTCGTTGAGTACTACCCGACCCTGATCGAGATCGTGATGACCATCGGTATCTGGGCGATGGGCTTGTTTATCTGGAGCATTTTGCTCAAGGGAGCGATCGGAATTCTGGTGCACGACCTCAGATATGACGGCAGCGTGGCGCGCAAATCGATTGATTTTCCAAGCAGCAGCGGGACCGCTGCCAGCGCATCCAAGTGAGGCACTCATCATGAAAAAACTCACATTCAACGCGATGCTTCTGGCTCTTTGTTGCGGGACGATTTCTTCCGCTTTTTCGCAGCCCACACAGGCACCCGAGAGCACCTGTTTTGAAAGCCGAAAGGGCGCGTCGGAAGTCGTCAAGCGCGACCTGCAGCCAGGCTGGCCCAACGTGAAGTGTTCACCAAAAACCGGCGCGGTGCTTTGGTGGGGTGATCCGTTCGACGGCACCGTGCCCATGAGTGACACGCCTCTTCTGGGACATGTCCCGGCGGGAAATGCGGTCGTCAAACCGCGCTCGGAGAAACTCGCCTTGATGCCCCTGTGCGGCGTCGCGTGTCACAACGGTGTTGGTCCCAAGTTCATTCCGCCCAAGCTGCCGACGGGCAAAAAGCCAGGCCCGATACCGACGATGGCAGGCATGGTGGCGGATCTTCAGAACCTACAGCATGGACGGGACCGCATCTGGTGCATGGATTGCCACCACACCACACAGCGCAATAAGCTGGTGGACAACTTTGGTGACCCGGTCAGCTTTGACCAGCCACAACTGCTGTGCGGCAAGTGCCACGGCGACAAAATGCGTGACTGGCGCGATGGCATTCACGGCAAGCGGATCGGCGAGTGGGCCAGCACGGGCAAGAAGCGCTGGTTTACCTGCACCGAGTGCCATAACCCGCACAACGTTCAGGACGGCGCCAGAAACAAGGGATTCCCCCAGATTGCGCCAGAGGTGCCACCCCAGCTTCCCTGGGGAATGAAAGACGCCAAGCACGAGCTCAAGCATGGCGTTGCCCACTGAGATGTCACAGCTCCCAGACGACCCTGACTTGATTCCAGAACCTGACAGGGGCAGGGGTGACCCCAGCTGGATTGCCCCGGCCCTGACGGCATCCGAAAAGACGCGGAACGTGGGCAAGACCAGCGTCTTTTTTGGCCCTCCGCTGGCCGTTCTAGCGGACGGACAAAAGAACACGCTGGAGATCAGCGGCAAACTGAACCGGACCGCCGAAAGATACCTGGAAATACTTAAGCACCACGGCTTGGAACTGACAGAGCCAGAGCGCCGTTGCCTTGCCCATATCTGCCACATCGGCTTCATGTCACCACTGGAAATCTGCGAGCTATCGCTTGAGGTCAGCATGACCCGATTCGAATGCGACGGCCTGGACAAGGGCGCTTTAGCCGCGAAGCTTGAGGCTGCCAGCTTCGCTGATCTGGTGGCCATCGTTGAGTCACTGGGCTTTTGAAGCGACAGACTTACCAACACAGGAAACACAGCATGCCGAATCGAGTGCAATGGAATCCAAGCTACAGCCTGGGCAATGAGATCCTGGACCGCCAGCACTGCGATATTCTGATGCAGTGCAATGCCTTGGCCGACACCTTTGCCGATACCGGGTCGCAGGGCGAGCAGAAATTCCAAAAAATCTTCAGTGAACTCATGGCGCAATGCGGCGAGCATTTCTCTACCGAAGAGATGCTACTCACCCGATGCGCTTGCACCGGGATAGAAGAGCATCAAAACGAGCACGACGAGTTCAACTATCTGGCCAACGAGATCATCACGGCAGAAAACTTTGAAAATATCGAACTCCAGCGATTCTTAACCCATTGGTGGGTCGGACACATAGTGGGCTCGGGCAAAAGGTATCGGGCCATTCTGAAAGGCCTGCCGCCCGAGCCTTGAAAGGTCACCCCGCAACCTGACCGGTGCAAGCCGCTTGTTTGGGCATTTCAACGCTGGCCTCGATGGTCGAATACCAGTGGGCCAGTTTCACGACGTCGGCACCGGCTTGCTGTCCGGTGCGCTGGGCACGCTGGTGTATGCGTTGCACTGCCCCGAATCAGCTGCACCATTCGTTGGCATCTGGTACGTATTGGGAATCGCAATTCCGACACTGGCGGGAGCGATGGTGGGACCGCGCGTGTTGCGCTGGTAGTTAGATGGAGAGAACGGATCGACGCCGGTAGGCGCATCTTTTTTTCGTGTTCAATATGGGGTCAGGTTCAGATTGAGTGTATGGCCCTGTATGTCCTGCACCGACGCAATCGCCTTGAACGCCAGCGCCTGCACCCGATCCGGCAGTCGCACAAAGTTGTTCTTCTGGACTAAGGCATCACCATTCATGAATGCCCAGACAAAAAACTGAAGAGCCGGCTGGGTCCGCGCAACGTTATCTGTGATCCGGGGAACCAGAGCAAACGTACCCATCGTGATGGGCCAGGTTTCCCTGCCGCGGTGGTTCGTCAACGTCGTCGTGAAATTGCTTTTCTTGACCCAGTCGCTATTGGACAGTGCAGACTTGAATCCGGAAATCGACGGGTACAAAAACTCTTCCTCAGCGTTTTTCATTTTGACGGCCCGCAAATCGTTATCCTTGACATAGCCGAAGTCGACATACCCGATGGCGCCCACCGTATTCTTCATGCCTTTCACGACTCCGTCACTGCCCTTGACTCCGATGAAACCGGTCGGCCACACAATAGTGGTTTTGACGCCCATCTTCTCCTTCCATGCCGGGTTTACCTTAGCCAGATAGTCGGAAAAGTTGTAAGTCGTGCCCGACCCGTCGCTGCGCACCAGCACCTTGATGGGAGTGGCAGGCAATGTGAGCTCCGGATTTAGCTGCGCTATGGGCGTGGCGTTCCAACGCTTGATCTCACCCATAAAGATTCGGGCCAGCAGGTCACCGTTCAAGCGCAACTGGCCAGTGCGGATAGCTGGCAGGTTGAACACTGGCGCAATGCCAGTAATGGCCACCGGAAACAGCACCAACCCATCCTTATCCAGTTCAGCTTGCGAGGGTGCAACGTCCGATGCCCCAAATCCTGTTTCACCGGCGCGAATCTTTTTCAGTCCTGCTGACGACCCAACTGGGTCGTAAGAAAGAACTGCACCACTTTGCTTTTGATACTCAGCGGCCCAGCTGCGGTAGATGGGTGCTGCGGCAGATGAACCGGCGCCAGTAAAGTTGGTGATTCCGGCCGCTTGCGAGGTCAAGCTGACAAGCGCAAAAAGAGTGATTGCTAAAAATTTCTGCATTTCTACCTGACCAAAAAAATATGACGACAGGTTGCACGGCGATGCGCCGCAGCCGAACCTGCTTACCCAGTCAATCGGTTCACGGCAACTCTTCGTTCCATTGCCGATGCCGCTGAAGCCGCTAAAGGAGCCTTACTCGCGCAATATCAGCTGACCTCGAATCTCGCCACCGGGGTGACTGGCAGTGTGAATATCAGCATACCATTTGCCGGCCATCAGGTCTGCGGCCTGCACCGAAGTCAGCGTAGCCTGGCCCTCAAGCGGGCTCTTGACCGGGGCTTTGAAAGCAAGCACGCTGGTGGCGTTGGCGCCAACCACGGCCGGGCCATGAAAGTGGCCGGCGCTGGCAGACCCGCGCAGGCCCGTGAACGACAGCTTCCAGCGAAACAGCCGGGTGTTTTTATTCAGCACGGCAAACAACTGGCCGCTCGCCGGTGTGGCGACCGGCGGCAGCTGGTTCATGCCTGTCATCTGGGTACTGAATGCGGCTAGATGCGCGTCCGGTTGCAACGTACTGCAGCCGGTCAGGGCAATGACGACCGCGATGATCAGGCAAGTTGGGTCGACAGCCATTCGAGACTCCGGCCACGCGCCAGCGCCGAGGCACGCTGGTTGTACATTGGTCGGCCCCAGCAACTGAAGCCGTGATCGGCACCTTCGTAGACATAAAACTGTGCATTGGAGCGCCCATCAAATGCGCTTTTGACTGCAGCCACGGCACTCGCCGGAATGTGTGCATCCAGTGCGCCGTAATGGAACAGGATAGGCACATTGATCGATGGCGCCAGATCCAGATGGTTTTGAATCCCGCCGCCGTAATAGCAAACGGCGGTATCGACGGCGCCGCTGGCCGCCAAATGATAGGCCAGGCGTCCGCCCATGCAATAGCCCACCACTGCGACCTTGCCGTCAAGCTCGGGGCGTTTGCGCAGGGCTGCAACTGTTGCGCGCAAATCGGCCACGGCGTTGGCTCCGTCCAGATTCTGCATCAGCTGGTAAGCTTTCTTGGTGCCAGCTTCGTCGTACATCAGATCAACGTTGGGTTCCTGGCGCCAGAAAATATCCGGCGCCACTACGACATAACCATCCATGGCGAACTGATCTGCCACGGCGCGGATATGCTCGTTGACACCCCATATTTCCTGAACGATCACCATTCCCGGGCCACGTCCGGTGGGTGGCAGTGACAGATAGGCATCAAACTGCTTTCCGTCCAGACTTTGGATTGCGATTGTGGAACTGACCATGGGAACTTCCTGCTGTTTCGTTGAATGAGAGGAAATGAGTCTATATCGTTTGAGCCGTCGCCCGCCAGCCGGCATCGAGCAGGCTTGCCAGAAGTGGGGTTAACCATTCTGTCAACCATGCCCACCTTTGAATGGCCCGACCAGCTCCGGCGTTATCCATCCACATCAAAGCCGCCGGCTTGAGTTTTCCCCTGGCGCCCTCTGCTGACACGAGCGCTGCTACAGTCCAACTCCAGAACAGCTCTGCAAAGAAATGTCATGAGAACCTACAAAATCGCCTGCATTCCTGGCGACGGTATCGGAAAAGAAGTTGTGCCAGCCGGTCAGACCGTGCTGGCAGCGCTGGCCGCAGCCGGCAACTCTTTCCGATTTGATTTCCAGAACTTTGAGTGGGGCGGTGACTGGTACCGCCAACACGGCGAGATGATGCCGGCGAACGGGCTCGATGCGCTGCGCGACAAGGATGCAATTTTGTTTGGCTCCGCTGGTGACCCGCGTATTGCGGACCACATCACACTGTGGGGGCTGCGCCTGAAGATTTGTCAGGGCTTCGACCAGTACGCCAACGTGCGGCCAACGCGCATCCTGCCCGGTATCGACGCCCCGCTCAAGCGTTGCCAGCCGCAAGACCTGGACTGGGTCATCGTGCGCGAAAACTCGGAGGGTGAATACGCCGGTGTCGGCGGCCGTGCCCATCAAGGGCACCCGATGGAGGTCGCCACCGATCTGTCGGTCATGACCCGCGTCGGTGTCGAGCGCATCATGCGCTACGCCTTTCGGCTGGCACAGACGCGCCCACGCAAATTGCTGACCGTCGTTACCAAGTCCAATGCGCAACGCCATGCCATGGTGATGTGGGATGAGATTGCAGTACAAATCTCGAAAGAGTTCCCGGATGTGAAATGGGACAAGGAACTGGTGGACGCCGCCACAGCGCGCATGGTCAACCGCCCGGCTTCGCTGGATACGCTGGTGGCCACCAATTTGCATGCCGACATCCTGAGCGATCTGGCCGCGGCACTGGCGGGCAGTCTGGGCATTGCACCGACCGCCAACATCGACCCGGAGCGTCGGTACCCCTCCATGTTCGAGCCGATCCACGGTTCCGCCTTCGACATCATGGGCCAGGGTCTGGCGAATCCGGTGGGTACGTTCTGGAGCTGCGTGATGCTGCTGGAGCATCTGGGTGAAGTGCTTGCAGCGAAAAAGTTGATGACCGTCATTGAGCAGGTGACTGCCGACCCGTCACTTCACACGCGCGACCTGGGTGGCAATGCTACGACGGCGCAGGTGACAGCGGCCGTCTGTGCTCGAATCACGGTCTAGGCAAGGAGCCAACCGATGACAAGCAAGGTGGGAACTATCGGCACCGGGACCATCCTGCTGGGCTGCATTGCCGACGACTTTACCGGCGCCACGGATCTTGCCAACAACCTGGTGCGCTCCGGGATGCGGGTGGTGCAGGTGATCGGCGTACCGGAGCAAGCGCTGCAGGCAGATGCCGATGCCGTGGTGGTGGCACTGAAGTCTCGCACCATCCCCAAAGACGAGGCGATTGCGCAGTCGCTGGCTGCGCTGCGCTGGTTGCAAGCGCAGGGCGCGCAGCAGATCTACTTCAAATACTGCTCCACCTTTGACAGCACAGCCGACGGCAATATCGGCCCCGTGACCGAAGCCTTGATGGACGCGCTGACGGTCTCACACGGCTGCGATTTTACTATCGCCACGCCGGCTTTCCCCGACAACCAGCGCACTGTCTTCAAGGGACATTTGTTTGTCGGCGATGTCTTGCTCAATGAGAGCGGCATGCAGAACCACCCTCTCACACCGATGACTGACGCCAATCTGGTGCGCGTGCTGCAGGCGCAGTGTCGCCGCAAGGTCGGGCTGATTGACTACCAAGTGGTGGCGCAGGGCGAGGTCGCGATTCGCCGGCGCATCGATGCGCTGCGGGCGCAGGGTGCAGGGTTGGCCATCGTGGACGCCATCTGCAACGATGATCTGCTGCGCCTGGGCCAGGCATTGAAGGGTATGGCGCTGGTGACTGCGGGTTCGGGCGTTGCCATCGGCTTGCCAGCCAACTTCGGTCTTGCACCTTCCAGCACTGCCAGCGCACTGCCTGCCGCTACCGGCCGGCAAGCAGTGGTGTCAGGCAGTTGCTCGCTGGCCAGCAACCGGCAGGTTCGCGCTTTCATCCAGTGCGGACATCCAGCACTGGGCATCGATCCGATGCAGGTGGCGCAAAAGGAGAGTTACGGTATCGATGTGGCAGCCGAAGTGCTGGCCTGGGCCGAGCCCTGGCTCAACCGGGGACCGGTGCTGATTTATTCGACCACCGATACGCTTGCCGTCAAGCTGGCGCAAGGAAAACTTGGTGTGCTGGAAGCCAGCGCGCTGGTTGAGCGCACCCTGGCTGCGATCGCCAGCGCACTGGTGCAGCGCGGCGTGCGCCAACTGGTGGTGGCCGGCGGCGAAACCGCTGGTGCCTGTGTGCAGGCCCTGAATATCAAGCAGATGAAGATCGGCCCGCAAATCGATCCCGGTGTGCCGTGGTGTCATGCCGACACCGATGCGGCGCCCGGCACGGGCCTGCATCTGACGCTGAAGTCAGGCAACTTTGGCAGCGACGATTTCTTCCACAAAGCCTTTACCATGCTGACATGACTGAGTCGCAAGCCCGTGAAGAAATCTGCCGTGTCGGGCGCAGCCTGTTCGAGCGCGGTTATGTGCACGCCAGCGCCGGCAACATCAGTGTGCAGCTGGATGAGTCGCAGGGCGGCGGTTATCTAATCACCCCGGCCGATGCCTGCCTGGGCTTTCTCGACCCGGCCCGGCTGGCCCGGCTGGACGCGCAGGCACGACAACTCAGCGGTGATCGTGCCAGCAAAACCCTGGCGCTTCATGCACACATCTACCGGGCGACAACGCCATTTGATCCGAACACTTGCTGTGTGATCCACACCCATTCCAGACACTGTGTGGCGCGCTCATTACAACTTGGCGGGCAGGAGCGGTTGCCGCAAGATCAGCAGTGGCGAGAACTGTTGCCTGCCGTGACGCCCTACTTCGTGATGAAGGTTGGACACGTACCCCTGCTGGCTTACCAGCGTCCCGGCTCGTCCGAAACTGCGCAGCAGGTGGCACAGGTGATTCGCCACTATGGCGACGCCGGCACGCCGATTCGCGCCGTCATGCTGGAGCGACTCGGCCCCAACGTCTGGCACAACTCGCCAGCGGCTGCGATGGCAACACTGGAAGAGCTCGAAGAAACCGCCCGACTGCTAAGTCTCGGCCCGTCATCGGCTGCGCCTCTGACCGAATCCCAGATCGATGAACTGCGCCAGACTTTCGGCGCCCGCTGGTGAACGCTATGCCTCAATTTGCCGCCAATTTGTCCATGCTCTATCCCGAGCTCGATTTTCTGGATCGTTTTGCCGCTGCCGCACAAGACGGTTTCAAGGCCGTCGAATATCTTTTTCCCTACGCCTATGAGAGTCGAGAAATCGCAGCGCGCCTCACCGCCCACAACCTGCAGCAGGTTCTGTTCAATGCACCGCCTGGCGACTGGCAGGCAGGCGAGCGCGGTCTGGCCTGTCTGCCGGGACGCGAAGCGGAGTTTCAAAGCGGCATCAGCCGAGCACTCGACTATGCGGCTGCCCTGCATTGCCCACGCATTCACATCATGGCCGGTCTGCTGCCGGCCGGCAGCCTGCGCGAAACGCACCACACCACTTATGTCAAGCAGCTACGCTGGGCCGCGCTGGAGGCGGCCAAACAAGGTGTTGATGTACTGATCGAGCCGATCAACACACGTGATATTCCGCGCTTCTTTTTGAACCGGCAAGACCATGCGCATGAGGTGGTCGAGGCTGTCGGTGCCTCCAACCTCAAGGTGCAAATGGACTTGTACCACTGTCAGATCGTGGAAGGTGACGTGGCGATGAAACTGCGCCAATACCTGCCGACCGGGCGCGTCGGCCACATTCAGATTGCCGGCGTGCCGCAGCGCAACGAGCCAGACGCCGGCGAGCTTAACTACCCGTATCTTTTCTCCCTGCTCGACGAGCTGGGCTATGCGGGCTGGGTCGGCTGTGAGTACCGACCCGCCACAGGCATGCAGTCCGGTGGCACATCCGCCGGATTGGACTGGCTTGAAGCTTACACCCAGAGTGTTTTCTCAAATCGCAACCAAACCAAACCTGACGTCACTGGTTGATGCTGATGACATCCTGATTTTTTCATGGTACAAAGAATTGAGCACAAAAAAACAATTCCCAGGAGACCATGGCTAGCGTTCAAATCAGAGGTGTCGAAAAATATTTCGGGGCACCACATATCATTCGCGGCGTAAACATCGACATTGAAGACGGCAAGTTCGCCGTGCTGGTCGGGCCATCGGGTTGCGGCAAATCCACCCTGCTGCGCATGATTGCGGGGCTGGAAGAAATAGGCAGCTGTCGCCATGGAACGCGCCGTTGTGCGTGATCCGCAGGTGTTCCTGTTCGATGAACCCCTGTCCAATCTGGATTTCCTCGTTGGCCAGCGAGGCTCCTTCGGACCACGCGACAATCACTAGCGAGATACACCCGCAATGAAAATACTCGTCACTGGCGGCGCCGGTTTCCTGGGGGTCCGTCTGGTCCGTGAACTTCTCAAGAAGGGGCAACTCAATGGCCGACCGATCGCTGAACTCAGCATTGCCGATCTGTTTGCCCCGCCTGCCGACCTAAGCGCGGACCCACGGGTGCGGCTGCATACCGGCGCATTGCTGAATCAAACCGACCTGTTTGCCAGCGGTTTCGACGCTGTATTCCACCTCGCCTCGGCGGTCTCAGGCGAATGCGAAGTCGACTTTGACCTCGGTCTGCGCTCCAACCTGGACAGTACGCGCGCCCTGCTGGACGGACTGCGCAAGGCCGGCAATGTGCCGCGACTGGTGTTTGCCAGTTCAGTGGCGGTGTTCGGGCCGGATGGCGCCAACCCGCTGCCGGATCGGGTGACCGACAACACGCTGCCGTCACCGCAGACCTCGTACGGCACCCACAAGCTGATGTGCGAATACCTGATTGCCGACTACACGCGCAAGGGCTTCATCGACGGCCGGTCGGCACGCTTGATGACCGTCACCGTGCGCCCCGGCAAGCCCAATGGCGCGGCATCGTCCTTTTTCAGCGGCATCATTCGCGAGCCACTGGCCGGAGTGCAAGCCACTTGTCCGGTTGACGCCGAAGTCTCGCACCCGGTGTCCTCGCCGGCCAACACGATCGATGGATTGATGACGGTGTTTGAAGCCAGTCGGGAGGCCATGGGCGGACGCCTGGCGCTGAATCTGCCGGGGTTGACGGTGCGCGTCGCCGACATGCTGCAGGCGCTGGAGGAAGTGGCCGGCCTGCAGGTCCGACAACGGGTTCGCTTCGAGCGCGACGAACGCATCGCCGGCATCGTCGGCAACTGGGCCAGAGGTTCGACCGCCGATCGCGCACTGGCGCTGGGCTTGCGTCCCGATGCCTCATTCAAGAGCATCATCGAACAGTACATTGAAGATTGCCGCACACCTGGCTATCCGGCCGACGCCTTGCGCGGCCTGCAGCGCTGAACCGCTGGGCGCTAGATGCGTTGGCTGCGGCGCGCCGCCGTTGCTACGGCCAGCGCCTGCAACACGTCGACGGTAGTGTCCCAGTCCAGGCAGGCATCGGTGACGCTTTGGCCATAGCGCAGGCCAGCGTGACCGTCGATGATGTCCTGCCGGCCCGCCACCAGGTGACTTTCAAGCATGACGCCGCAGATGGTCTCGCTGCCGCTGGCCAGTTGCTGCGCAATGTCAGCGGCCACCCCGGACTGGCGTCGGTGGTCTTTGCTGCTGTTGCCGTGGCTACAGTCGACCATCAGGCGCGCTGGCAAGCCCGCTGCCGCCAGCGCAACCGACGCCTGCCGCACACCGGCGGCGTCATAGTTGGGGCCGTCGCTGGCACCGCGCAATACAAGGTGTGCGTCAGGGTTACCGGTGGTTGTGATGACCACCGCCCTGCCCTCCAGTGAGATGCTCGGAAAGCGGTGCGACTGCCCCGCAACATGGATGGCATCGATGGCCGCAGCCACGCTGCCGTTGGTTGCATTCTTGAATCCGACTGGCGCCGACAGTGCCGAGGCCATCTGGCGGTGCAGCGGGCTCTCAACGGTGCGCGCACCGATGGCGCCCCAGGTCAGCAGCTCGGCGTAATACTGCGGCGTCACCAGGTCCAGGATTTCAGAGGCGGCCGGCAGACCCAGTCGCGCACAAGCCAGCAGCAAGCGGCGCGCCTGGCGCAGGCCTTTTCCGATATCCCCCCGACCATCCAGTTCGGGGTCGTAGATCAGGCCTTTCCAACCCATGCGGGTACGCGGCTTGTCAAAGTAGACGCGCATCACGACCAGCAGATCAGGTGCCAGCCGCGTGGCCAGTTCGTGCAGCCGTCCGGCATATTCCAGCGCCGATGCCGGGTCATGGATTGAGCAGGGACCAACAATGACCAGCAGCCGGTCGTCTTCACCACGCAGGATGGCGCGCGTGGCGGCGCGTGCGCTGGCAATAAATGCTGCTTCTGCCTGGCCGACAGGCAGTTCCTCGCGCAGCAGTCTTGGCTCCGGCAGCAGTGCCGACTGTTGGATGTGAATGTCGTGAATTGAAGTATTCATTTATTATGCAAACCGGTGTCGTTGAGGAAGTCCATCAAGGCTGTCGTAAAAGCCCCGGCCTGCTCCCAATTTGAAAGGTGGGCGGCGTCCAGTTCGACATAACGTGAGCCTGAGATGCGCTGTGTAATTTCGCGCCCCAACTCAGGCGCGGTGGAGCTGTCATGCCGACCGGCGATGACCAATGTCGGTAGATCAATTTTACTGATGTCGTGCAACTGGTCCATGTCGCGTATGGCGATCACGTTGGCCTGGTAGCCCGGCGCAGACGTGGCAAGCAGCATGGCGCGCACCCGTTCAACCACATGCGGCGCACGCTGCTGAAAGCGGCGCGTGAACCAGCGATCCAGGATCGAATCCGTCAGACCCGCCATGCCTTCGCTGGCCAGCACTGTCAGGCGCGAATTCCAGAGCTCAGGCGTGCCCAGCTTGGCAGCGGTATTGCTGAGCACCAGGTGCTTGATGCGATGGGCGTGGTGGGTAGCCAGCCACATACCGGTCATGCCACCCATCGACAAACCACAAAAATCAACCTGCTTCAGTTGCAGGTGGTCCAGCAGCGCCACCGCATCCTGGCCAAGTTGCTCGATGCTGTAAGGGCCCGGCGGCACTTCGGATTGACCGTGCCCGCGCACGTCGTAGCGCAGCACCTGAAATTGGGTCAGCAGGGTTGACATCTGTGGCTCCCACATTTCGAGCGTGGTACCCAGCGAGTTGCACAGCATCAGAAGCGGCGCCCGAGGGTCGCCTTCGAGCTGGTAACGCAATGAAATTTTGTTGCAGGTAGCAATAGGCATGTTCAATCTATTTCAGTTAAATTTTTGAAGCGCGACAGGCTGTCGCGGGCGCGACGCCGCAGCGCGCAAAAATTGGCCCAACGCGCCGCGCACGATGTACCATTTTGCCGTTCAATCGCCTGCCGCGCTCACTACTATGGGGTGCACAGCAATGATCAGCGTGATCGGACGCTGCATTGAATGTGGCGTCATTGAATTTGGTTGACGAGGCACGTGGTTGCTCGAACAATGCTATTGTCGGACAGACTTCACACGGTCCCTCACCCAAGAGCTTTTATTCAAACCAAGGAGACATGCATGAAAGAGACGACGAAGACACCGGTTTTTTCACCCATGCGCAAGCGCGCAACGGGGCTCGCGGCTTTGGGTGCCGCGCTGGTCTGTCTTGCGCAAGGTGCGCAGGCGCAGGAGACCTTCAAGGTCGGCATTGTCAGTTTTCTCTCGGGTCAGGCAGCCGAGAGTTTCGGCATTCCGGCGGTCAATGGAGCAAAAGTCCTGGTCGAGGCGTTTAACAAAGGTGAGGCCCCAGCGCCCTACAACAAGCCGGGCTTTGGTGGCTTGAAGATTGAGCCGATCTACGTCGACGAAAACGGTGGCGCCACCAAGCAGGTGCAGGAATTGCGCAACCTGTACGACCGTGACAAGGTCGATGTGGTGGTCGGTTATGTCGGATCAGGCGACTGCCTGGCGGTAGCTCCGGTGGCAGAGGAAATGAAAAAATTCCTGATTCTTTACGACTGCGGCACGCCGCGCATTTTTGAGGACGGCAAGTACAACTACGTGTTTCGCACCGCCTCCCACGCCACCATGGACAACGTGGCTCTGGCGCGCTACATGAAGTCGCATAACGTCAAGGCCGAGAACTTCAACATGATCAACCAGGACTATGCCTGGGGTCAGGATTCACGCAAGGACTTCATCTGGTCGATGGAGAAGCTCTACCCCGGCGCCAAGCCCGGCGAGGATTTGTTGCCCAAGTTCGGCGCCGGTCAGTATGGCACTGAAATATCGGCTCTGATGGCCAAGCCGGCCGATGTCACCCACTCCAGTTTGTGGGGTGGCGACTTGCAGGCTTTCATCCTTCAATCCGGTCCGCGCGGACTGTTCAAGCGCTCGCAGGTCGTGCTGTCGGCAGCTGACCATGTGTTGCCGGCGCTGGGCGACAAAATGCCGGACGGCGCCATCCTCGGGGCACGCGGCGCTTACGGCCTGATGTCGCCGAAGTCGGCGCTCAATGACTGGTGGTGGTCGATCTACCAAAAGGCCTACACCGTCTACCCGGTGCAGGCACCGTACCGCATGGCGCAGTCTCTGCTGGGCCTGAAGCTGGCGGTAGAAAAAGCGATGGCTGCCAATGGTGGCAAGAAACCCAACGCGGAACAGCTGGCAGCGGCACTCAAGGGCCTGGAATGGGATTCGCCGGCCGGGCGCATCCGCATGGCGCTGGGTGACGGCCATCAGGCGATGCAGGAGACCGCCATCGGCAAGACACGCTATGACGCGGGCAAGAAAATGGTGGTGTTGGATGACATCCAGCGCTTCGCGGCCGAATGCGTCAACCCGCCCGCCAACATGAAGTCGGAGGACTGGATCAAGGCGGGATTCCCCGGCGCCAAGTGCAATTGAGCCAGCGCTAACCTGCCAACCCCGCTGCCACGGCGGCGGGGCCTTAACTACCTCGAAGGCGCGCGCCCATGCATACCCTGATTACCATCCTGATTGACGGCCTGACCTATGCATCCTGGCTGTTTATCGTCGCACTCGGGCTGACGCTGGTCTTTGGCGTACTGAAAATACTCAACATGGCGCATGGCAGTTTTTATGCGCTGGGGGCCTATGCGGCGGCCAGCTTCGTTAGCTGGGGCGCCAGCATGAAACTGGCACCTGCCTTCTCAATTGTGGCCATGCTGCTGGCGGCGGTGGCGGTAGCGGCGATCCTGGCGCCGCTCACCGAGCGTGGCCTGATGCGTTTTTTCTACGGACGCGACGAGGTGTTGCTGGTGCTGGTTACCTATGCCATGTTTCTGATTCTGGAAGATGTGACCAAGCTGATCTGGGGTGCCAACCCGTACTATGTTTCGGAACCCTACAGCCTGTTTGGCAGCATCGACATCGGTCGCCAGACCTACGTGGGCTACGACTTTGCCCTGGTCGCTCTGGCCGTCGTCGTCGGGCTCGCCGTCTGGTGGGGCTTGAACCGCACACGCCACGGCAAGATTGTGCTGGCCGTCATTCATAACGCCGAGGTGGCCTCCAGCATGGGCATCAATGTATCGCGGGTTTACATGCTGGCTTTCACAGTTGGCATCTTCCTGGCTGGCATTGGCGGCGCCTTCACGGCGCCCATGATCTCGGTGCAGCCGGGCGTATCGGTCGGCGTCATCATCGTCTCATTTGCGGTTGTCATCATCGGCGGCCTGGGCAGCATTGAAGGCGCCGCCATCGGTGCGCTGATCGTCGGCTTGGCGCGCTCACTGGCGGTGCATGTGGCGCCGGTGGCAGAACTGTTTTCGATATACATTGTCATGGCGGCGGTGCTGATGTTCCGCCCTGAAGGACTATTCCAGCGCATCCAGGCGCGAAAGATCTGACATGGCGGTGTCTCTACCTGTGCCCGCAACGGGTCCATCAGCGGCGCCAGGGTCACGCTACCGAATTGCGCTGATCGGTATCGTGTTCACTATTGTGCTGGCGCTAGCGGGGTTGGCCATGCCCAAATGGCTGACCTTCCTGATGACGATGGCCGCCGCACAAGGCCTGGTGTCGCTGGGTATCGTGCTGCTGATGCGCGGCGGGGTGGTCTCGTTTGGGCAGGGCATGGTGTTCGCACTGGGTGGCTACGCCGCAGGGCTGGCTTACAGCCGGCTCGGCTTCACCGACGCACTCGGTTTGACCTTGCTGGGTGGCGTTGCGGCAACGATGCTGGCAGCGCCATTTGCACCGATGCTGGCACGCTATCGCGGCATTTTCTTTGCGATGCTGACCCTCGCGTTGTCAATGGTGACCTACGGCCTGCTGATGAAGATCGAGCTTCTGGGCGGCTCCGATGGCTTCAATATTGGTCGGCCAACGTTGTTCGGTCAGAAATTGCCGGACGCCCAAGTTGGCTACATCATGTATGTGTTGACGATTGCCATTGCCGGCGTCATGGCACTGCTTTCGCGGGTCTACTTTGACTCCACCCGGGGCCTGCTGACCCTGGCGGTGCGTGAAAACGAGTTGCGCGTGGAATACCTTGGTGGCTCGGTCCGCCAGGCCATGACCATCAACTTCATCCTGGCTGCCTTTGCCGGTGGCATGGGCGGCGCGCTGGTGGTAATGTCGCTCGGTCACATCGACCCCAACTTCAGTTACTGGACCACTTCTGGCGAATTCGTATTCGTCGCCATTCTGGCCGGCTGGCAAAGTGTGCTGGCCGTGTTCGTTGCTTCCACCGTACTGGAAGTTGTTCGGTCGTTCTCCAGTTCCTATTTTCCCAATACCTGGCAGTTGGTACTCGGTCTGTTTTTGCTGTTCGTCATACGGTTCCTGCCACGCGGTATCGGCTCGTTGTGGATCAAGGAGAGCCAGCGATGAGCGACCACCCGCTGCTGCAGGCCAAAGGTGTCTGCAAGCGCTTCGGCGCAGTAGTCGCCGCAGCCGACATCAACATCGACATCATGGCCGGTGAGCACGTCAGCCTGATCGGCAGCAATGGCGCCGGCAAGACGACTTTTGTCAACATGATTACCGGCTACATGAAGCCCGACAGCGGGCAGATTTCGCTGGCTGGGCGTGACATCACGGCACTGGAGCCGCGCACCATTACGCGGCTCGGCGTGGCGCGGTCGTTCCAGATTCCGCAACTGTTCGGCGACCTGTCGGTGCTGGAGAACATGCTGGTGGCCAGCGCCTGCCACGATGATGCTTTGAGCTTCTGGCAGGCAGCACGCCGACCGGCGGCAATGGAGCGCGCCGACGCCCTGCTGCAGCGCTTTCGTCTCAATGAGCATCGGGCCCGGCGCGTTGCCGAGTTACCGGGCGGCGTGCGCAAGCTGCTGGACATCGCCATGGCCATGACCGGAAAGCCGAATGTGCTGCTACTGGATGAGCCGACCAGCGGTGTTTCTGCCGATGAAAAATTTCCCATGATGGACATCATCATGGGCGCACTGGGGCAGGAGACGGCGGCCGGGAAGATGACTGTTTTATTTGTCGAGCACGACATGGACATCGTTGAGCGCTATGCCAGCCGCGTGCTGGCTTTTTACAGCGGTCGCATCATCGCCGATGGCGTACCGAAGAAGGCACTCGCCACCGACGATGTGCGACGTTATGTCACTGGTGAACTGGTTCAGTGAACCTGCAGGGATGAACATATGCTGAAGGTTGAATCGATTCATGTCGCCATCCACTCGGTGATCGCATTGCGCGGGCTGTCGCTTGAAGTGGCGGATGGGTGCATGGTTGGGCTGGTCGGACGCAACGGTGCCGGCAAGACCACTTTGATGCGCTCCATCATGGGTCATCTGGTGCCGAGCCAGGGTCGCATCGTTTTCGATGGCCAGGACTTGGCCAGCCTGCCAAGCCACGCCCGTGCGGCGCTGGGCATTGGCTACATGCCTGAGGACCGGGGTTTGGTGCCGGAGCTGACGGTGGAAGAAAACATTCTGCTGCCGGTGTGGGTCAGCAAGACATTGCAAGCGACTGAGCGCCTGGCATTCATCTACCAGGTGCTGCCCGAACTCTCTGATATGCGCGAACGTCGTGCCCTGCTGCTGTCAGGCGGACAGCAAAAGCTGGTGGCACTGGCGCGGGCGCTGGCGGTCGGAACACGCTTGTTGCTGCTGGACGAACCGTTCGAGGGTGTAGCGCCAGCCCTTTCCAAGCGCCTCGCCGACGTCATTGCTGGTTTGAAAGGCAGTCAGCTTTCGGTGCTGATCGCGCAATCCGACCTCAACCATTCCCGTCGCATCGTCGACCGCGAATTTGTGGTGGAGCGCGGCGCCAACGTGGCTCCCTTGACCGCCTGAACCATGCGAGAGCACTGGTCCGACTACCCGGTGCCGCTCATGCGCCATGACACGCCGTATGGCGACCGCATGGTGCGCTGCTTTGACCCTCGGCCGCACAACTTCTTCGCCATGTTTGCTGTCAGTGTGGCGGCTCGTGCCAGCCAGGACGCCGTGGTGTGCGAGGGCCGACGCTGGAGCTACGCCCAGACCGACACCGAAGTGGCTCGCATTGCCAACGGGCTGGCGGAGCGTGGCGTCGTTTGCGGCGAGCGGGTATTGCTGTTCATCGGCAACCGGCCGGAGTTCGTGTTTGTGTTGCTGGCGTTGCAGCGCCTGGGTGCCATCGCGGTGCCTGTAGGGGTGCGTGAGCAGCGGCCGGGGCTGGCCTTTATTGCCAACCAGTGCGGCGCGCGCGCCATCGTGCTGGATGCCGAATTGGTCGACCGCGTTCCGGACACCGACCAGGCACCAGAGCTGGCGCTGCGGGTGGTGATTGACGGAGGCGGCCGCGACAGCCTGGCGGCGCTCGCCAGTGAACACGGGACAGCGCCTACACCAGCCAGAGTGCGCGAGACCGACGTAGCCGTGATCTTGTACACCTCTGGCACTACCGGCAATCCCAAAGGGGCGATGCTGACGCACTTGAACATTGTCCATTCGGTGCTGCACTACCAGGCCTGTATGCGGCTGCAACCAGACGACCGTTCTGCGCTCGCAGTGCCGGCCAGTCACGTCACCGGTTTGATTGCCATCATCGCGGCGATGCTCAAGGTGGGCGGTGCGATCATCATCGTCCCCGCCTTCAAGGCCGGTGAGTTTTTACGCCTGGTTGAGGACGAGCGAGTCAGCCACACGCTGATGGTGCCGGCCATGTACAAGCTGTGTTTGCTGAATGATGATTTCAACCACCGCGACCTGGACTGCTGGCGTATCGGTGGCTATGGCGGCGCGCCAATGCCGGTGGCCACCATCGATGCGCTGGCCGCACGCCTGCCCGGGCTCACACTGCTCAATGCCTATGGCGCCACCGAGACTACCTCGCCCGTCACCATGATGCCAACCGGCTTCACGCGCGAGCATGCTGACAGCGTCGGCGTTGCGCTACCGACGGCTGACATTCGCGTCATGGATGAATTGGGTCGGGAGTTGCCAGCGGGTGAGGCGGGTGAACTCTGGATTGGTGGCCCGATGGTGGTGCCCGGTTACTGGGGCAACCCAGAGGCTACAGCGGCTTCTTTCACGGCCGGCTACTGGCATTCAGGGGACATCGGTTCGGTGGACGCAGAGGGCTTCGTACGCATCCTCGACCGCAAAAAAGACATGATCAATCGCGGCGGTTTCAAGATCTATTCGGCCGAGGTGGAGAACGTTCTGATGGCGCTGCCGGGCGTGCTGGAAGCGGCCATCGTTGGCCGAGCCTGCCCGGTGCTGGGCGAGCGGGTACACGCCTACCTGTATGCGCCTGATGTGACGCTTCAAGAAGAGGCAGTACGCGTGCATTGCCGGTCGCAGTTGGCCGACTACAAGGTGCCTGAGGGCATCACCTGGTGCGAAGCGCCGCTGCCGCGCAACGCCAACGGCAAGGTGATGAAGCGGCTGCTGCGTCAGGACTGATGAGTCCGAGCAAATTTCAATTTCAGGAGGCAAATAGTGCCAGCCAATCACAACTTCAGCGGGCTTCAACTTCGCTCAACTGTCAAGTCCAGCGGTGAACTCGAACTCTCCCTGGTCAGCGTGGCAAGCGACGGGCCCGCGCCCGACGAAGTGCTGGTGCGCATCGAAGCGGCTCCGATCAATCCGTCTGATATCGGATTGCTGTTTGGCGCAGCAGACATGAGCAGCGCGAAGGTGTCCGGTACGCCCACCCAGCCGCTTGTCACAGCCCCGATTCCTGAGCGTTTGATGAAAAGCATGGCGGGACGCCTGGACCAATCCCTGCCAGTCGGCAATGAGGGCGCCGGCGTGGTCGTTGCTGCCGGAACATCAGATGCTGCACAAGTACTTCTTGGCCGGACCGTGGCCGTGTTGGGGGGTGCCATGTACGCGCAGTACCGCTGCATCAAGGCCGACCAATGCCTGCCGCTGCCGCAAGGCACCTCGCCGGTCGAGGGCGCCTCCTGCTTCGTCAACCCCTTGACCGCACTGGGCATGGTTGAGACCATGAGGCGCGAGGGACACATGGCGCTGGTGCACACTGCGGCGGCCTCCAACCTGGGCCAGATGCTGAACAAAATCTGCATCAAGGACAAAATCGGCCTGGTCAACATCGTGCGCACGGCCGAGCAGGCGGTCATGCTCAAATCGATTGGCGCCAGGCATGTGTGCAACGCTGCCGCGCCCACTTTTATGGATGATCTCACTGCGGCGCTGGTCGCCACTGGCGCCACCCTCGCCTTTGATGCCACAGGTGGTGGCAAGCTGGCTGGGCAAATCCTCACCGGTATGGAAGCAGCACTAAATGTGACCGCCAAAGAGTACAGCCGCTATGGCTCGACAACGCACAAGCAGGTCTACTTGTATGGCGGCCTGGACACCGGTCCGACCGAGTTCAATCGGAACTTTGGCATGGCCTGGGGCATCGGCGGCTGGTTGCTGTTCCCCTTCCTGCAACGAATCGGCGCTGAGGCGGCACAAATATTGAAGCAGCGCGTGGCCAGTGAACTCAAAACCACTTTCGCCAGCAGTTATTCCAAAGTGATCTCCCTGGCACAAGCGCTGCAAATGGATTCAATAATCGTCTATGGCAAGCGTGCCACCGGTGTGAAGTACCTTATCAATCCCAACAAATAGACCAGCGCTTGCTGCCACCTGGCTGATGGTCGCTAGAATTCGCGGCTTGGCAGTGCCGCGGTGACAACGCGCTAAACAGCCATTTTTGGGAGCCCCGAATTATGTGTGTCGATCTATTCACAGGACTGTGATGCGGTTCCATCTGTCCGCCCTGAAAATCAACAGCTCCCCGCTTGCTGCGGTTATCACAGTGGGTGCCGTTGTTCTCGGCGCTGAACTCGCCATCATGCTGGTGTTTGCCAGGGTTCTGGAGCCGCTTTTCGGTTCGGCAGTGCCACAGATTTTCTGGGACTTGCTCGATCCCTTTGTGCTGACCGCCATAGTCGCCCCGGTTCTTCATTTTTCAGTACTGCGCCCGATGCGAGAGCAACAGGCAGAATTGCAGCGAAACGCCGAAGAGATTCGCCAATTGGCTTTCTATGACTCGCTCACTAACCTGGCAAACCGTCATTTGCTCCATGACCGCATCCAACATACCGTGGCAGCTAGCAAGCGTACCGGGTTTTACGCTGCCTTGCTGTTCCTTGACCTGGACAATTTCAAGCCCTTGAATGACACGCACGGGCATGAGGCTGGTGACTTGCTGTTGCTCGAAGTAGCCAGTCGACTGAAAGGATGCGTGCGCGAAATTGACACGGTGGCACGCTTTGGTGGCGATGAATTCGTGGTGCTGTTGAGTGCTCTGGATCTGGATAGCGACCGCTCAACCGCAGAAGCTGGCATCATTGCGGAGAAAATCCGTGTCACATTGGCGGCGCCCTATATTCTGAGCATCACACGTGGAGCAAACTTTGAAACTGTGGTTGAACACCAGTGCACCGTCAGCATTGGTGTCGTCATTTTTGTCAATCATGAAGCCAACCACGTTGACCTCCTCAAGTGGTCTGACGCAGCCATGTACAAGGCCAAGGAAGATGGTCGCAATCTGGTTCGGTTTTATGATTCAACCACATCAGTCACGGCAATCTGCTTGTTGGGGAAAACATGACCATAATTTGCCAAAAGTGCGCCGCGCAAAATCGTGCTGGCGCAAAATTCTGCAATCACTGCGGACATAATTTATCCAGCGCCAGTGCCGTCCCGGAGATCAATGCAGTCCCGACCAGCGAATTGCCCACACCGGTTCCATCCTGGCTGACTCAAAACGCGCGGCCAAATCCAAATCGCTATTTGATTTGGTACAGCATAGCCGCAATCTGCCTGGTAGCAGCGGGCGGGGTTTACTGGTTTGATGCCACGCCAAGCCAGCCTGACGCAAGCCTGGCTGCCGCTGCGCCCGGCCCTGAAGTTGCTCCTTTGCCGACCCCAGAGCCTGCTCCGGCAATGGCACCCATTGCGGCAGCGACTCCAGAGCCCGGTCCTGATCCCGCTATCAACAAACCAGCAGCAAAGGAAGAACAAAAACCGTTGCCGCATAAGCCACCACGTCCATCTGCAGCCTCGAGGCCAGCGCCAGTGTTAGTCCCCACTCAAGCGCCAGTGCAAGTGTCACCCGAAGCGCCAGTGACACCATCGGTTAGCGAACCCCGGATTGCTCCGCCACCGGTTCAGCCCGCACCACCACCAGTTGCTGCAGCCGGGCCATCCGGTCCGCAAGAGGCTTGTGGCAAGCGGGTTTTTCTAGCACTTGCCATGTGCATGCAAGAGCAGTGTCAGACACCCCAATTCATCACGCACCCTCAGTGCGTGCAAATGTTCCAACAACAAAAAGAGAGCCGGCAGCGCAACGCAGAAAGGTTTTAGGTCACGGTTATCGTGCCGTTCATCTCTTTCTAGCTACCGTCAAACACCGCAGAACCTTCACAATCGAAGACAAAAAAGCGCCCTCGTCATTGACCGAGGGCGCGCTAGCGGGGCGCTTGTGATGCCAGTGCTTGTCAAGGGGCTCGCACTGGCGCCAGCAGCGCCTTGGCGCCAACCCAAACCAGCATCGCGATACCGACGAAAGGCAGCATCACGGCATAAGCCAGCCCAATGAACGGTGCCGCCACCACTTTGGCAACATTGCCAAGCAGTTTGAGCGCCTTCCTGGTTGCCGGCAGTGCCAGCAGCGCCTTGGCGCCAATCCAGCCCAACATCGCCAAACCGACCAACGGCAGCAGCAATGCATAGGCCAGGCCGATAAACGGAGCGGCCACAAAAAGGGCAACATTTTTTAAGTTGCTGTGTCCTTGCGCGAGATTGATGTCGACTTCGTGCAGCGGGGGAGTTGGCAACGTCGCAACGCTTGCCGGTAGCGGCTCGAACATCGCATGCAGGGCACTTTCTTCAATCATCTCGGGCGACAGCGGCTTGCGCATGAAGTCAGACACGCCGGCTGCTTTGGCCCTGGTCTCATTGGCCGTGGTGCCATAACCGGTGATGATGACGACCGGCGTCCAGGGATGACTGGCTTTGACACGCTCGGCCAATTCAACGCCGTCCATGCCGGGCATCTTGATGTCAGTGAAGACGACATCAAACTCCTGCTCACGAATCTGCTTCAACGCTTCGTGGGCATTTTTTGCAGTGGTGACAACATACCCCTTTTTTTCCGTCAGGACACGGTTGAAACTGGTGCCAACAACTGCGTCGTCGTCGACCACCAAAACTTTGCGAAGTGCACTCATGATATTTCTCCTTCAGATTCAATCTAACTGCGGACCGACCATATCAATGCATAGCTCGTGCCAGTTATTGAACTGTCGTAAATATCATTGAATATCAACAACTTACAAGTGATTGGGGGCTCAATTGTCAGCTTGCGCGCAGCTTGGTCAGGAGCTCAAGTACATGGTTTTTGTACAGCGCATGGATACGTTCTTCCTGCGCGTTGAAATGTCACTCTGGAAATCAAAAGGCTGCACAGTTTGGCTGTGAATAATTTTCTTGTACAAAGCAGAGAGCGGACAACGCAGCGTCTTCACCATCGATAGCCGAGTCAGCCGCAAAACCGGCAGTCGATCGGCGTTGCGCCGGTCACTCCTTGGCGATCTTCTGGCTGCTGCTTTCCCAGTCTGGCATGCCACCGCGATACCAATACACCTTGTTGAACCCGGCCGCGACAGCGGCCCGGCTGGCCTTGTAGCTCTTCCAGCATTCGGCCCCGTTGCAGTGAAAAACAGTCGGGGTCTTGCTGTCCAGCGTCTTCAGGCCACTGAAGTCGTCCAGAGCGACATCGTAGACCACGTCCTTCAAGCTCTTCTCGTGATACGGAATAAACACCGCACCCGGTATGTGTTTTTGCTTGTATTCCTTCTCCGTACGGGTATCGACAACGATCGCGCCCTGCGCGAACAGACGCTTGACATCTTCGGCGCCAACAATGGCTACACCAGGAAGACTGGTCGGCGTGAAGGTGCCGAGCTCGGCGACCACCTTGTAGTGCAGCAGGTCAGCGCGCTGCAGCACCAACTTCATGCCGAAGGAACGGGCCGAAGTCGAGAACCATCGGGTCAACTGGTTGCGTACCTCCGGCGCAAGCTCCTTCTTGACCGCCACCGAGAACCCGCCTGGAACGGTGCCCGACGTAGCCAACACCTTGGCGACTCCCGGGTTCTCCCGTTGCCAGCTTTCCCAGTCATCGAGTCGCACCATCGTCGCCTCGGACATGCGCAGGCTGATGGCAGTCAAACCGGCTTGCGGGTAGCGCGCGTAGTCAACCTTGCTCAGGTCTTTAAACGAGAGACCGTGCGCGGTGAGTACGCCGCGTGCCATGTAGGTGTAAATCGAGTCCTGCTGAGGCAGGTAGATGCGGCCGCGACGCAACTCGCTGACACTATTGATGCCTGACTTTCCGACCAGCACGTAAGGCTCTTCGGCGTCAGTCGATCCAATCAGTTCATAGCCATGCGCAATGGCCGAAGCCACTACCTGAGCCGGAGCGATAAACACGTCGTAGCCGCCGCTGCGGGTGGTCCGCATGGCGTCAGTCAAATCATCCGTCATGGTGACGCTGACGTTTTGTCCAAGCAGCTTACGCAGGCCGCTTTCCAGCGCGCTGCGCGACAGCGCGAGGCCATCTTTGCGCGATGTTGGCTCGACCGCCACCAGGGCAGTCAAGTCGGCCAGCACCGACGTTGCCACGCAGCACAACAACGCCAAGGCAGCAAAAGTCTTTTTGTTCACGATATCCCCATCCATGGCACCAAGCAAAGGGCCGGTGCGCTAACTTGCGCCACCGGTTCTTGAGAGTCAAATCGTAGCCGCGCCAAGCCAGCGATGGGTTGCAATCAGGTCCTAAATTGTCGCAACATGTAACGTCGGGTGACCAATCTCGCTTGCGTTATTCACAATGAGCGCCTTAAGCAAGAGTCGCTCGTTTACGATCTTGAGATCGGGGCTGGTGACTTGTTTGATTCCGTCCGCAACTTTGGTTGCGATGTGATTTTTTTAGTCATTGATAGCCACCAGAGGAAAGCCTATGTCCGCCCCTGACGCCTCCCACGCAATGCTGCGCCGCCGACTCCTTGCCGGTGGTGCCGGCGTTCTTGCCAGTGCCGGGCTTGGCATGTTTGGCCGCTCCGCACTGGCACAGTCAGGCACGATTGAACAGCCATTCATCAACGGCAAGCGCCATCTGCTGGCCTACCCGGAGAAGCGCCCGTTGATCGTACTGACCTCCAGGCCACCGCAACTTGAGACGCCCTTCGAGATTTTCAACGAAGGCATCATCACTCCTAATGATGCCTTCTACGTCCGCTATCACAACGCCGGTCTGCCGACGTCGATCGACGGCGACAAGCATGTCATCAAGATCGGGGGCAACGCCGTTGGCAAGCCGTTGGAATTGACGGTGGCCGAATTGCGGGCCCAGTTCACCCCGGTTGAGTTCCTGGCGGTCAACCAGTGTTCCGGCAACGGTCGGGGCCTCTTCAATCCGCGCGTCACCGGCGGACAACTGGCCAACGGTGCGATGGGCAATGCGCGCTGGCTGGGCGTGCCGTTGAAGGACGTGCTGGCACGCGCACAGCTCAAGGAAAGTGCCCGCCAGGTCACCTTCAACGGGTTGGACACTGCCATGCTGGAGGGCGGCGACTTCGTCAAGGCGCTGGACGTCGGCCACGCCATGGATGGCGAGGTGATGCTGGCCTACCAAATGAACGGCACCGACATCCCGTTTCTCAACGGCTTTCCGGTCAAGCTGGTCGTCCCTGGCTACTACGGTACTTATTGGGTCAAGCACCTGTCAGAGATCGAGGTCATTGACAAGACCTTTGACGGCTTCTGGATGAAACCTGCCTACCGTATTCCTGACAATGACTGCGCCTGCGTCGAGCCCGGCACGACGCCCGCCGCCACCCGACCCATCGGCCGCTTTAACGTGCGCTCATTCATTACCTCCGTGCCGGACGGCGGGCACTTGCGCGCCGACCAGCCAACCGTGGTGCGCGGCATCGCCTTCGATGGCGGCCAGGGAATTCGCGAGGTGGCGTACTCCCTGGACGGCGGACAAAGCTGGCGCGGCGCCAAACTCGGCACTGACATGGGCCGCTACTCTTTTCGTGAATTTACCTTTGGCTTCACACCGGCCCAGGGGGCTCATGACCTGCGCGTGCGCGCCTGGAACCGTTCCGGACAGAGCCAGCCGATGGAGGCGCTGTGGCAGCCCGCCGGCTACATGCGCAATGTAGTTGAATCTGTCAAAGTCACTGCAGTCTGAGGAGCAAGACGATGAGTCGCACCGCAATCGCTAGCGCCATCTTGGTGGCCACGCTCCTGTCATTTGGCGCTGCCACGGCCAGCACCAAGAGCATCCAGTTACCCCCCGACGCTGTACAACTCAAACTCAGCTCGCTGCCAGGATTTTCCAAGGCACAAAACAACTGTGTGGCTTGCCACTCGGCCGAGTACATGCTGTACCAGCCGCCCACGGCGGCCCGACCCTATTGGGACAACATGGTCAAGCGAATGAAGGCGGTGTTCAAGGCTCCAATCGACGATGCTGACATGCCACCGATCGTCGACTACATGGTGAAGACCTACGGTAACGAGCAATCCAAGTAGCTTGGCCGTTTGTACTCACATCACCTGTCGAACAACGGGATCAGACTGTTTGATGAAACGAACAGCTTTTAATTTCGCTCTTGCGAATCCAAAGACCTGGTCTGCCGTCTTGAATGGCCCGTGAGTAATTGGAGTTTCGGCCCCGGCGCACGATATCAACCAGTCACCAATGCGGCAATCGAGCCGGGTTTTTTGCCGCAGCAACTCTCGATTTTCCGGCGTGACATTTGCAACGATACACACAAGACCAGCTGTCGGAATATCAAACGGAGATTCACCATCATTTCGTGAGCAGTTGTAGCCAAAATATCGCTCAAGATCAGAAATGTCGGTAGGCGACGAATTCGCTCCTCTGGCGAAATCTCCTTTTGGCTTTCTTTCCTTTACTCGCTCCATTTTCAAGCCCTTGAATATTCTGAAAACTTGACCTCCCATATCGACAGCTTGATCAATGGCCAGACGCTTGATTCACTCATTCAAGGTTCTTGGTCATTTGATACAACATCTCTGTTTGTTCGACCGCCGATTGTGCACCGAACGCAAATATTGTGCATAACCAATGTTCAAAGTCAACAACTCAACGCAAGGTGATCGCTGCTGCCAATGAAGTTGCAACGCCCAACACCGGCAACTGACGACTGCGCCTGACAGGTGCAATTCTGACCGGGAAGGATGAAAAGCGCATCGCTGGGCAGCGCTGTGAAACCAGACAGCCCTTAAAGCCGCCAATTTTCAACAGCGACAGTACGATCACTGTCGGTCAGGGGGTCTGACGGCCGGTCAGACTCCACTATCGCAGCCAGGTCGCAGATCAGACCGGCGGCTATTCCTTTGGCATTTCGACGCTGACCTTGATCGCCGCATACCATTCCGCCAGGTTTTCAATGTCAACGTCGGAGAGGGTCTTGGCAACGACACTCATTTGCGCTTCGACACGGCTGCCCGAACGGAAAGCGCGCAGTTGCGTCACCAGATATTCCCTTTGCTGACCACTCAGGTTGGCCGCACCGGGTAGAACCGCCACACCGTCAAAACCATGACATACCTGGCACAGGGTTTGCACCTTGGTTCGCGCCGCGGCCACGTCGCCCGCCAATGCTGACTGCAACTCAAAGGTCGCCAGGGTTGCCAGCAGCAAATGGCGCACGAGTCGTTTTTCATTGGACATGGGCTTTTTCCAGTGTTACAACCAACAAAGCGGACCAGACACCAGGCCCGGCCCGCTCATTCATTCATTCATTGGACTAATTGCCTTGATATGAAATGCGGTAGACGGCGCCAGTCTTGTCGTCGGATACCAGAATCGACCCATCGACATACTGCTGCACGTCCACCGGCCGACCCAGATAGACGCCCTCGGAATTCATCCATCCTTCAGCAAACGGCTCTGTTTTTGCTGCATTACCCTTGTCGTCCAGGTAGGTCACCATGACCCTGGCGCCTCTGGGCTTGACCGCATTCCAGGAACCGTGCTGGGCGCTGAAGATCGCGTTCTTGTACTTGGCGGGGAACATCTTGCCGGTGTAGAACATCATTCCCAGGTCGGCAGCATGTGCCACCATCTCGACCTGAGGCTTGACATAGTTGTCGGTCAGTTCCTTCGGGATAGGTTTGCCTTTGTACTCATCCGTACGCACATCACCACCGCCGAAATACGGAGCGCCATACCAGCCACCCATCTTGAGCACGCCATTGACTGCGGGCACCTTGTTCAATTCACCTGGAGGGGTTTCATCTCCCATGCCGTCAACCTGGTTGTCGGTAAACCACAGGCTTTTGTCAACCGGATTGAAAGCAAGTCCCGACGAGTTGCGCACACCGGTTGCGACGACTTTACGGTCCCCACCGTCCCGGTTGAAGCTGACGATGCCGCCAATGCCCCACTTTCTGTAGAGATCCACTTTTTCCGGTGGCTGCACATTGAAAGGTTGCCCAAGGGTAATGTAGATTCTGTTGTCGGGGCCGATCACGCAAGCGCGCGCGGTGTGGTTGTAAGACTCTTCCTCGACTGGAATCAGGTCGCCCTGTTTGACGATCGGAATCGCGACCGTGTCGGAGCCTTCCATGAAGTATTCCGCCGCCGGGAACATCATCACACGGTTACGTTCGGCGATGAACAGGAATCCGTCGGGCGAGTAGCAGGCGCCGGCTGGAATATCAAACTTGATGCTGCCGCTGAACTCGTCGACGGTGTCGGCAACGTTGTCCATGTCGCGGTCTTGCACCGAATAGACGGTGCTCTTGCGGGTCCCAACCCACACCGTGGCGGTGTTGCGGCTCACGGCGATGCCGCGGGCGTCCGGCACGATGGCAAACAACTCGATCTTGAAGCCATCCGGCAGCTTGACTTGTTGCAGCACTTTCTTCAGGTTCTCGGCGTACTTGGCGTCTTGCGGCACACGCTTCATCGGCTGCGGGGCAGCGGTCCGCTTGAAGGCGCCCAGCTTTTCCAGACTGGCCTCATCATTCGCCGCCAGGCCGGGACCGGCGATGAACGATGCTGCCAGGCTGACGGCCAGATAAACCGCGCTGCGTTTTAAGACACTTCCGATTTGTGGTTTCATGTAGTCTCCTCTTTCTATAGGTGTTTGAATCAACTCACTTTTGACAGAAAGTGCATGGTTCACGATGACTGTCAAAAATAAGTTTTACATAGACGACCGGCTTATGGTGGAATTTCTGGCTGAAAGATTTAACACGCGTCATGAAAAAATTTTCATTTGAGTTTCCGACTGAATTTTTCTTCTGCGCGAACAAAGTGTGAGAGTATTTTCAGATGAAAATTTTTGTACCGGCCTCGTTGGCGCTTGCAGCGTCTTGTGCATTGCATGGCGCGGCCGTCGCGCAAGCCCTGCCCGACGTTGTCATTTCGGCCTCCCGCACCGAGCAGCGCAGTTTTGATGCGCCTGCCTCCATCCAGTCGGTTGACCGGTTCACCATTGAGGCCGCGGGTCCGCAGGTTAACTTGTCCGAGTCGCTCAATCGTGTTCCTGGTCTCACCATACTGGACCGCCAAAATTACGCCCAGGATTTGCAGGTGTCGATTCGAGGATTTGGTGCCCGCTCGGCTTTTGGAATTCGCGGCATTCGCCTGCTTATCGATGGAATACCGGCCACCACACCGGACGGTCAAGGACAAGGCTCCTCCATCAGTTTGACTTCGACCGATCACATCGAAGTGTTGCGCGGCCCGTTGGCGCAACTCTATGGAAATTCATCCGGTGGCGTAATACAGGCCTTCACCAAAGAGGCGCCCAAAGACACCGAGCTTGGCTTCAAGTATTACCTTGGCTCCAATGGCATGCGCCGGGCAGACTATCAAGTTGCGGGCAGCACCGGCATCTATGGTCTGGTGGCGGACTACAGCACTTTCTCAACCGACGGCTACCGCGACAACAGCGCGACCCAGCGCAAGCAGTTCAATGGAAAACTGGCTTTTGCTCCAAACGAACAGACCCGCGTCAATGTTGTTTTCAATCGCTTTGACATGCCGCTGGCGCGCGATCCGCTGGGGCTGACCTCAGCGCAGCTGGCGGCCAACCCCTTGCAAGCCGGAACCAATTCTCTGGGCACCAAAACGGCATCCGACTATTTCGTCAGAAAGACGGTTTTGCAAAATCAGCTGGGTAGTTCAGTCACTTACGCAATCGATGCAAATCGCACTTTGACCAGCCGTATTTACTACGGCACACGCGACAACTTGCAGTATCAGGTTGGCGCCGCCGCCGGTCCCAACGTCACTGGCGCCTGGACCGGCCTGGAAAGAAAATATTACGGCGCCGGACTGCAATACAACGCCAAGACCCGGTGGGGCGAGATACCTGTGGAGTGGGCAAGCGGGTATGAATTTGACCGTTCCAGAGAATTTCGCCAGGCCGGTGCGGCCAGGTTGGGCGAAAAGGCGACCACCACCCGCAGCGAAGAAAACCAGTCAGAAAACAGTGACCTGTTTGTGCAAGGCACAGCGCACGTAACGAGCATGATTTCCATCGTGTCTGGACTGCGCTACAGCACAGTGCGTTTTAGCAGCGATGATTATTATCTGGCTGATGCGCACGATGGCTCGGGCAATACAAGCTATCGTTCTGCCAGTCCGGTAGTTGGCTTGACTTACCACGCAACGGATGACTTGAACCTGTATGTCAACTATGGCAAAGGCTTCGAGACCCCGACGCTGGCTGAAATGGCCTACCGCGATGGTGGCGCCAGCGCCATTGCCGAATTCAATCCTGGCCTGAATGCATCGCACAGCCGGCACTACGAGATGGGCGCCAAGTGGCTGCCAAATCGCCAGTCACGCGTGGATTTTGCGTTGTTTCGAATCGACTCCGTGGATGAAATCGTGGTAGCCACCAGCAGCAACGGTCAGACCGCCTACAAAAATGCCCCGGGCACCTCGCGATCCGGGTTGGAACTGGCCGGAAATACTTTGTTGAGCCCCAACGTATCTGCCTCGCTATCCGCCTCCATGATCAATGCGCAGTATTCGCAGTCGTTCAAAACCGGCGCCAACAATGTGTCTAGCGGCAGCAAGCTGCCTGGAATTCCACAAACGTTTTTGTTCTCCGAATTAGCGTGGACCAGCGAGCCGGCAAAAGATAACCGGAAGGCGTCGGCGTTGGGTACCCGCCTGGGCGTTGAACTGGTTCAGGCCGGGCGCATCTATGCCAACGACAACAACACGGCATCAGCGGACGGCCACACTGTTTTGAACCTGAGCGCAAGCCAGGGCTGGCCCATCAGTAAAGGCTCATTGGCCCTTTATGGGCGACTGAACAATGTTTCCGACCGGCGATATGTGGGGTCTGTCATCGTGAACCAGGCCTCTTCCCAGTACTACGAGCCGGCATTGGGCAAAAACTGGACGATCGGGCTCAGCCTGACAGCACCCATTTAAATCTGCAAGATCAATTTGCTAGCGCGCAAATACCTTGTCAAAATTTTGCATCGACATATCTTCCTGCACACCGTCCTGGCACTCGGTCCATTGCTGCACTTTGGAGCGTTCACTGGCGGCCCCTTTTTCGACACGACCGACAGCCTCAAAAAACTGCCTTGAACTGAACCGGCACTTTGCCATCAGGTTCTGATCGAACCAGTGAGGTCGCCGACCCAGTTGCTCAGCTTCTGCTGCATCGAGCCAGTAAATTTGGCCTGGCGACAGCGAGAACATCTTTTCAGTCAAGTCTGTTGGCACTTCGTTTTCTGTGAGGAAATCACGTACGGCTGTCAACAGCAATTCAGACTTCTTCCTGGCCTGGTCCGGGCTCAGGTCGCCAAATTTGGCGGGTGCAAAGTGAGGTGTGCACAGTCCCAGGCTGTGCTCCAAAGCGATGCGATCGACCGCGCTTGCGTAAACCAAAAAACATGCTCCGGCACACTTCGCGCCCGGCGCCACAACTTCCACCTTGCGCCCAAGGTTCTTGACCAGGTTGCCGATCTGCATGGCCTCTTGCAGGTCGCCGTCAGTCGAGTCCAGCGACCACGAGGCGTGCAGGAAAGTTTTGAAATTAAGACGGGCCAGTACCAGCACCTTGTTGAAATCTCCCGGCTGGATTTCACCTTTCAAGAAGACATGGGTTTCATCTTTCGATATCCCGATATCTGCACCATAGGCCGGGCTGAATCCGGTTGCGAGAATGGCGGCGAGCGCCCAATAAAAAGGCTTCAGTTTCAAGAGTGTCTTCATGCTGGGGTCTATAGCACTCTGCTATTCTGGTGCAACGAAATCAGTCACCCTTTTGCGCCCCTATCTTTGGTCCGGTACTTCGCGGCATTCTTTTCGAATGAGACCAATGCAGGTCATCTGAAGGTGAATGAACTTGCATGAGGCTCTGGCTAGAACAAGCCCGAGATTTTTCCGTCGTCGTCAATATCGATGCGCGAGGACGCCGGTTCCTTGGGCAGGCCCGGCATGGTCATGATGCTGCCGCAAATCATCACCACGAACTCGGCGCCCGCCGCCAACCGGACCTCGCGAATATTGACCATGTGACCGGAAGGTGCGCCCAGCAGCAGTGGGTCGGTAGAAAAAGAGTACTGGGTCTTGGCGACACATACCGGGTAGTGGCCGAAACCGTCTTGCTGCAACTTCGCTATCTTGGCCCGCACCGCAGAGTCGGCCGAAATATCGGCCGCGCCGTAAACCTTGGTGGCGACAGCTTTCATCTTGTCCCACAAGCTGTCTTCATCCTGATAAACGAATTGCAGGTTGGCGGTGCCCGACTCAGCCAACTTGACAACCGCATGCGCCAGGTCCACGGCCCCGGCGGAGCCATCGGCCCAATGACGCGAGATCACCACCGGCACGCCCTGGCGATCCATCTGCCGGCGTAGCAGATCCAGTTCGGCCTGTGTATCGGATGTGAAATGGTTGATGGCCACGACGCACGGCAGGCCAAAGCGCTGCCGCATATTGTCTACGTGTCGTTCGAGATTGCGCATGCCTTTTTCTACCGCTGCGGGATTGGCGATGTTGAGGTCTTTGGCCGCAACTCCGCCATGGTGCTTGATGGCGCGCAGCGTTGCCACCATGACCGCCGCGTCGGGCCGCAGACCTGACTTGCGACACTTGATGTCAACAAATTTTTCGGCTCCCAGATCGGCGCCAAATCCGGCTTCGGTGACCACGTATTCGCCCAGTTTCAGCGCCGCTTGCGTTGCGATGACGGTGTTGCAACCGTGCGCAATGTTGGCAAAGGGTCCGCCATGAATGATGGCCGGATTGTTCTCCAGCGTCTGCACCAGGTTCGGCTTGATGGCGTCCTTCAGCAGGGCCGCCATGGCGCCCTGCGCTTGCAGGTCGGCGGCCCGTATCGGGGTCTGGTCGCGGGTGTAGCCGACAATGATGTTGCCCAGGCGCGCCTTCAGGTCCTTGCGCGATGTGGCGAGACAAAATACAGCCATCACTTCAGACGCCACCACAATGTCGAAGCCGTCCTCGCGCGGGAATCCATTGCCCGAACCACCCAGGGAAATGACGGTAGAGCGCAGTGCCCGATCATTCATGTCGATCACCCGGCGCCAGACGATGCGACGAAAATCGAAACGCAGCGTATTGCCGTGATAGATGTGGTTGTCGATCAACGCGGCCAACAAGTTGTGCGCCAACGCAATCGCGTTGAAGTCGCCGGTGAAATGCAGGTTGATGTCTTCCATCGGCACCACCTGCGCGTAACCGCCGCCGGCGGCACCGCCCTTCATGCCAAACACCGGTCCCAACGATGGCTCGCGCAACGCAATGACGGTGCGCTTGCCAATGCGATTGAGCGCATCACCCAAGCCCACCACGGTGGTGGTCTTGCCTTCACCCGGCGGCGTCGGACTGATCGCGGTCACCAGTATCAGTTTGCCGTTGGGGCCGGTCTGCTTGGCCAGCCAGGCCAGGTCAATCTTGGCCTTGTAGTGACCATAGGGCTCCAGCGCTTCGGGCGGTATGCCGAGTCGCTGCTGCGCCATTTGAACGATCGGTTGGAGTACTGCCGCCTGGGCAATTTCAATATCTGATTGGGCCACGGTGCATCCTTGTGACAGATGTGGCATCTTAGTCCTGTGTGCGGCGTGCCAGCAAGCGCGCAATTATCAGCCAGACCATGGCCCACGCCAGGCCGAAGGCCCAGCCGCCAAAAACATCGGTCGCATAGTGCACTCCCAGCGCGACGCGGCTGAGTCCGACCAGCGCCGCCATCAACACCGCCATCAGCACGATGTAGACGCGCTCGGTGAGCCGATTTCGCTTACTCGCAATCACAATCCCAAGCGTAAGAAACACGATGGCCGACATGCTGGCATGGCCGCTAGGGAAGCTCAAGCCCGATACAGTCATCTCGGAGTACGTGGCGTCAGGGCGCAGCCGACCAAAGGCGGCTTTGAAAACACTGACCAGTGCAGTGCCGGAGATCACCGAGACGGCCACCAGCAAGGCACTGATCTTTTTCGAAAACAGGGCAAGGTAGCCGACAGTGGCAAGCGTGAAAAGCGTCAACACCACCGTGCTGCCCATGCCGCTCAGGTCGCGCATGATTTCTGCCAGCCAGGGATGATCGGCCCGCAACGCCTGGGCACTTTGCAGCACTTGCATGTCAAAGAAGCGCGTGTCGCCTTCACCGACCTCGCTGCCAAGTTTTGCAAAAACCAGCGCCAGCACGACTGCGACGAACACAATCAGAAGCAACTTGAGCAGGGATTTGTTGCTCCCCGGTCGCGGCACGGGACGCTCGTCGCGACCGGCGTTGTTGATGGCGGTGGTTGGTGTCGAAATCATTCCCGCATGGTAGTGCGTTGCGACGGTGTCACGCGAGGGCAAACCGCAGTGCAACACAAACAAAAAGGGTGCCGGGTTTCCTCAGCACCCTTTGATTGGCGTCAGCTTGCTTGTTTGGCAGCGGATGCGCCGGTCTTGGCAGCATCAGCTTTCTTGGCTGCGTGAGCTTTTTTATGCTTCATGCCCGTATGCTTTTTGGCTTTTTTGGTCTTTGGCAGGGTGGTCGCATCGGCCGGTGCGGCCGCAACTGCTGGCGTAGCAGCCTTGGGTGCCACCGGGGTTTGGGCGAAGGACGCCACAGCAACACCTGAAAGCAGGGCGGCGGCGATTAGGGTCTTGATATTTAACATGGTTGAAACTCACTCATAAAAAAATAGTCGCAGTAGCTCCGACCATCTCGAGCGAGCCCAAATATTCTTCAGGCTTGTAACCACAACGCAGGCTTTCTACCGACGTTGACGACATATACCTTTCTTTACGGATAGGCTCAACTCATGAAGTTCTCGTCAAACAAAAACGGCACCCGAAGGTGCCATTTTCTGGTCACTGCCGTGCGGCAGGTGGCAATTACGCCTTGGCAGCTTTGCTGGCTTTCTTGACTGCATCCACAGTCTGGTTGGCAGCTGCGGTGAAGTTTGACTGCGCTGTTTCGACAACCTTTTTGGCGGAAGCCTGTGCCGACTCCACAGCGTTTTGACCGGCGGTCAAAGCGCTTTTGAAAGCGGCGACTGCGGACTCGGTTCCGGCCGGAGCGTTCTTCGCGAGGTTTTCCACCACGCCGCCAAATGCCTTTTGTGCTTCGGCCATCTTGGCTTCAACGGCTTTCGTAAATTCAGCACCGCTGCCAGTGGCAATAGTCTGAACATGTTGAAAATAGGCGGCAGATTTCTCGGCCAAAGGCTTCAACAAGCCGGCTTGAATGGCCTGCAATTGCTGCGCGTCTTTGGCGCCCAGAATCGACTGGACGTGGCTGAATGACTCGCCCATGACCGTCTTGGAGGTGGCCAGGTTCAGTTCGACCAGTTTTTCGACGCCAGCAAAGGCTTGTGAGGTCAGGCCTTCCAGTGCTTGCATATTGGCTTTGCTGGTAGCGATAAATTGTTCGGCGGTGTTGTTCATTTGAAGTTCCTAAGTTAAGGGGGGGTAAATCGTTAGCCTGCTCTGAAAAATCCCCTTCGGGCAATTTATGTTGCAGTGCAGCATGGGGCGAATTATAGGGAAAACTTGAACTCGCGCAAGCGTTTTGTTGCACTGCAACAAACATTAGGGACACAGCCCTAGAAACGCAGTGTCCGGGGCTCGTTTCAAGCCGGGTCTGGCGCGGCGCCAGCGAGGCGCAAAATCAAGAACCCGGCTGCCGGTTGGTGCAGCGCAGACCAAAACCTGTTCACGAAAGTTGCTGCTTGAAGTGGGTTGCTGATGCCGGAATTTACTGCGTTGTGCCCAGAACAGTTGCGTCTAGTTGTCCCAGTCGCCACCGCCGCCACCGACGTCAGCCGAGCCACCGTCATCCCATGAACTGCTGTCGTTGACACCAAAATTCTGCCCCCCCATGTCGGGGTTGCGCTCCAGTGTCTGGAAGTCGTTGCTGCCGGAGTTTTCAAGCGCGTTGGCAGCTTGGTTATGGTTTCCCATCAGGTTGCGGCCAATGGCTTCAGCCGCCATGACACCGGCACCCACTGCCAATCCGGTTGCAACACCACCCATGATCCGCCCGCCAATGCCGCTACCAGAAGGTTGACCATAACCGGGCTGCCCATAACCCGGTTGCCCATAGGCCGGCTGCAGCGCGCCGCCAGCTACCCCGCCACCACCCATGCCAAAGGTCTGCGGGCCACTCATGCCGCCCGGGTTAGCGTAGCCAGGTTGTTGGGCATAAGGCTGCGGCACCCTTTTGCGGAAAATAAAATAGCCGGCCACAATCGCGGCGCCGGCCAGCAACAGGGGTAGACCCCATGAGGATGAAGACGAGGGCGCATCAGGAACGACACTACGCACTGGCGCCACACTTCGCGCTGTCGGTGCAGCGCCTTTGGCGGCCAGTTGCGCGCGCAAGGCCTGGACTGCTTCGGGCTTGGCAAATGCCAGCCCGGGGCTTAGTTTTTCGGCAGTGGCCAAGGCTTCGCGGGCTTTGCCCAAGTTACCCTGTCGCGAATAGAGTTCGGCCTGCACAAAGTGTGCTTTTGCACTGTTCGGATGCGCCACCAGCACTTGCTGCATCATGACCTGCGCCTGGTCCATCTTGCCGGCCTGTGCCGTGGCGTAGACCTGGTTCAGTGTGGGCTCGGTTTGCGACATGGCAAAACCAAAGCTCAAAAACGATGCGACGACCAGCCATTTTGCGGCGCCCTGAATGATTGAAGTAAATTTCATTGAATTTGCCTTTGAAAGAAAAGCCCCCTACCCAGGCGAATTGGCGCCAAGCGTAAACAATGCAAGAGTCGCAGTTATGTCAAATTTGTAAAGAATGACAAATAGCGGGCAAAAAGTGAAAGAAGGGAAAGCATCCGGCAGTGCCAAAGCCCCAGTCAGGTGGTAGCCGCACAAAGTCCGCAGAGTCGTCCGTACTATCCGAACTGGCGTATCGTATCCGATGAAAAGCACAATTTCGGCGGATGGTGTGCCGAGCGCGATGCGAAGTCTTTTCTTCCGAATTGAAGGAGCTTGCAATGTCTGATCCTGTGTCCAACCCGATGGGGCTGATGGGCTTTGAATTCGTCGAATTCGCGTCACCTACACCGCATACCCTGGAGCCCATTTTTGAAAAACTTGGTTTCACGGCCGTGGCCAGGCATCGCTCCAAGGAAGTGACGCTGTACCGCCAGGGCGAGATCAACTTCATCGTCAACCGTGAGCCCGGCAGTGCGGCTGCCTACTTCGCCGCCGAACACGGACCCTCAGCCTGCGGCATGGCCTTTCGCGTCAAAGATTCGCACAAGGCTTACCGATTCGCAATGGAGCGAGGTGCGCAGCCATTGGAGGTGCCGACTGGCCCGATGGAGTTGCGTCTGCCGGCCATCAAAGGCATTGGTGGCGCTCCCTTGTACCTGATTGACCGCTTCGAAGAGGGCAAGTCGATTTATGACATTGACTTTGAATTCTTTGCGGATGTGGATAGGCGTCCGGTTGGGCACGGCCTGAAGATTGTTGACCACCTGACCCACAATGTCTACCGCGGTCGCATGGCGTACTGGGCGTCTTACTATGAAAAGCTGTTCAACTTCCGCGAACTGCGCTACTTCAATATTCAAGGCGAATACACAGGTTTGACATCGAAGGCCATGAGCGCGCCAGACGGCAAGATACGAATTCCACTGAACGAGGAGTCGTCCAGGGGCTCAGGTCAGATTGAAGAGTTCCTGATGCAGTTCAACGGCGAGGGTATTCAGCACATCGCGCTGGCGACCGATGATTTGATATCGACGATTGACAAGCTGGCGCTGGCCGGCGTGCCGCTGATGACAGCCCCGAACGACGCTTACTATGAAATGCTGAGTGAGCGCCTGCCAAATCACGGTCAGCCTCTGTCCGAGTTGCAGACGCGCGGCATTCTGATGGACGGCACAACCGCCGGCGGCAAGCCGCGCTTGTTGCTGCAGATTTTTTCGCAAACGCTGTTGGGGCCGGTATTTTTCGAATTCATTCAGCGCCAGGGTGATGAAGGCTTTGGCGAAGGCAATTTCAAGGCACTGTTCGAATCACTCGAACGCGACCAGATCCAGCGCGGCGCGCTCACGGTGGAGGCCTGAAATGAAAATCGAAAAAATTCACCATGTGGCTTACCGCTGCAGGGATGCGAAAGAGACCGTCCAGTGGTACGGCAAGATGCTTGGCATGGACTTCGTGCTGGCCATTGCCGAGAACCAGGTGCCGTCGACCAAGGCGCCTGATCCCTATATGCATGTGTTCCTGGATGCCGGTATGGGCAATGTGCTGGCCTTTTTTGAGTTGCCCAATTCTCCCGAGATGGGACGTGACCCGAACACACCCGGTTGGGTTCAGCACATCGCCTTCAAGGTCAATGACCGGGCTGCGTTGCTGGAGTTCAAGGGTCATCTTGAACAAAACGGTGTCGAGGTGCTGGGTGTGACGGATCACGGTGCGTTTCACTCCATCTACTTCTTCGATCCGAACGGACACCGGCTGGAGCTGGCCTGTCCGGACCCGCAGGAAACTGCCCTCATGAAGCAGCTTGACGCTGTCAAATGGGACATGCTGGAAGAATGGTCGCGCACCAGGCGAGCGCCGGCCCACGCGGCGTTTTTGCATCAGCGTGAGTTTTCCGCACGATGAATGGCGACATTGACGAGACCCATGCGCCCGAGTTGCAGAGCTGGGTCGAGTCGGCCAACGAGAAGGATTGCGACTTCCCAATTCAGAACCTGCCGTTCGGACGTTTCAGGTCAGCCGGTCAAGCGCAATGGCGCATCGGTGTTGCCATCGGTACCGAGGTGCTCGATCTGCAGCGTGCCGGGTTGATCGAGACGCAGGATATGCACCAATTGATGGGGCAATCCGGTGCAGCGCGCCACGCGTTGCGACTGGCTCTGTCGCGGGGGCTGCGTCGGCATAGCCCGCACCAGCTCAACTGGCACGCAGCGTTGTTACCCCAAGCGGCCGTGCAAATGGGTCTGCCCTGCGAAATCGGCGACTACACCGACTTCTACACCGGCATTCACCATGCGACGGCGGTTGGCAAACTGTTCCGGCCCGACGCCCCGCTGCTCCCCAACTACAAGTGGGTGCCGATCGCCTACCACGGGCGCGCGTCATCGATCGGTGTCAGCGGCCACGGTTTTCATCGCCCCAGTGGGCAGATCAAGTTGCCCGACACGGAACAACCCGCCTGCACGCCCTGCCAGCAACTCGATTTTGAATTGGAACTGGGGGTCTTGATCGGGCATTCCAACGCCATGGGATCGGCGGTCCCCATCAGTGAAGCGCTGGGGCATGTGTTCGGATTGGTGTTGTTCAATGACTGGAGTGCGCGCGATATTCAGGCCTGGGAATACCAGCCACTGGGGCCTTTTTTATCAAAGAATTTCGCCAGCACTTTGTCACCCTGGGTCGTGACGCTGGAGGCGCTGAGTCCGTTTCGCGGGGCTTTTTTCAGGCCCTCAGGTGATCCCGCACCCCTGCCCTATCTGGATTCGCCGGGCAATCGTCTGAACGGTGCGTTTGATATTGAGCTGGAGGTGTGCTTGCAGACTGCCGCCATGCGAGCAACGGGGCATGCCGGTGACCGGCTGGCACGCTCCAACTTTGCCGATGCTGCCTACTGGACGGTGGCCCAGATGGTGGCGCATCACACCGTCAACGGCTGCAACTTGGTGACCGGCGATTTGTTTGGAACCGGAACGCTTTCCGGAGCGAATGCGGGCCAGGAAGGGTCCCTGCTCGAAAAGACGCAGGGCGGAAAGAAGCCAATTTCACTTTCCAACGGTGAAACCCGCACCTTTCTCGAAGATGGCGACAGCGTCACGCTGCGCGCTTATTGCGAACGTGGCGATTTCCGTCGCATTGGATTCGGCTCGTGCCGGGCCACGGTGCTGCCCGCCAAACCAGTCACAAGGAATTGAATTCATGAAGCCAACAAGCGACCAGCGTGAGATCACCGAACAGTTGGGCGACTTGCCTCAATGGCGCGCCGACGATCAGCGTGTTGCCATGACCCGTGAATTTATCTTTGCCGATTTCAGGCAGGCTTTTGCGTTCATGACGGGCATTGCGCTTTATGCAGAACAGAACAACCACCATCCCGAGTGGTCCAACGTCTACAACCGGGTTCAGATCCGGCTGACGTCGCACGATGCCGGCGCCATCACCCGGCGCGACATCGATCTGGCCCGCTACGCCGATCAGGCATTCGCCAGGTTTGCCGACCTGCCCAGCCTGCCGACCGGGAAATCAGCTTGAGCGCAACCGTCAAACATGGTTTGGCCGCCGGTGACGCCGGCCGCCCCGAACGCTCCGACTGGACCATCGACCAGTGCTGGGATAGCTACAGCGCGGCCGACCATGCGGTGTGGAAAACTTTGTACCAGCGTCAGACTCAACTGCTGCCGGGCCGGGCCTGTGACGCCTTCATCCAGGGCATGCGGGCGTTGCCGATCAGCGCCGATCAAATTCCGGACTTTCAGCATCTGACTGACGTGCTGGGCAACAACACTGGCTGGCAGGTGGTGGCGGTGCCGGGGTTGGTGCCCGATGACGTATTTTTCGAGCATCTGGCCAATCGGCGTTTCCCGGCCGGTCAGTTTATTCGCCGCGCAGAGCAACTCGACTATGTCGAGGAACCCGACGTGTTCCATGATGTGTTTGGTCACGTACCGATGTTGATGAACCCGGTCATGGCCGACTTTATCCAGGCCTATGGGCAGGGTGGTCTGCGCGCCCGCAAGTTGGGTGTTCTGCCGCAACTTGCCCGTGTCTATTGGTACACGGTCGAGTTCGGCCTGGTCAAGCAGTCAGATGGCCTTCGAATTTATGGTGCTGGCGTTTTGTCGTCCTATGCCGAGAGCATCTTTGCCCTGGAGGACTCGTCGCCGAATCGTATTCACCTGAACCTGGAGCGCGTGATGCGCAGCCACTACCGCATTGATGACTTTCAAGAGGTCTACTTCGTCCTGGACAGTCTGGATCAGCTTCTCGACTTTGCAAAAACTGATTTCGAGCCCTTGTACCAGCGCAACAAGGCGCAGGCCGAACTGGAACCGGGTGACATTGTGCCCGGCGATGTGGTCATCCATCACGGCACCCAACAGTACCACCAGGGCAGACAACGTGAGCAATGAATTGTCCTTTTTGAACCGCACTGTGCTGGTGACCGGCGCCGCCGGCAATCTTGGCCGCGCGGTGGCTGTGGCCTTCGCTGCCTGCGGCGCAAATCTTGTGCTGCTCGGCCGGCGCCACGACTCGCTGGTCAAAGTCTTTGGCGAGGAAAACGAAAGATGTCTTTTTGCCGCCGTCGATTTGCTCGATCAAGCACAGGTGCAGCAAGCGGTGGCAATGGGGATTGCAAGTTTCAAACGGATCGACGTCTTGTGCAATATGGCTGGCGGCTTCAAGATGGGTGAGCCGGTGCACCAGACTTCTGATGCCAACTGGAATCTTCTGCTTGATTTGAATCTGCGCTCGCTGCTCAACACAGTGCGCGCCGTGGTGCCCCAGATGCTCGATGGCAAGGGCGGCAAGGTTGTCAATGTAGGCGCTGCTGCCGCCCAAAAAGGTGCCGCCGGCATGGGTGCATACTGCGCCGCCAAGAGCGCCGTGATTCGTTTGACGGAATCGATGTCGGCTGAACTGCGCGATCAAAGCGTCAACGTCAATTGTGTACTGCCGAGCATCATTGATACAGCCGACAACCGGCTGGCCATGCCGGATGCGGATCGGCGTCGCTGGGTGGCACCCGAGGATTTGGCACAAGTTATTCTTTTTCTCGCGTCGCCCGCTGCCCTTGCAATACATGGTGCTGCATTGCCTGTTGGTTGACTCCGGAGCGTGAAGTAACAGCGGGTCCATGCGACGGCAGAACCATTGAATTGCCCGTGCCGCTGCTGCGGGATAGAGCTCTCGTGGCAGAATGAAAATTGCCACAAACCGTGGTTGCCTGTTGCAGTCACGCGATATTCAGGAAATACCCATGCTCACCACCAAAGCCTATGGCGCACAAAGCGCCACCTCAGCGATCGACCCGATGGAAATCAGTCGGCGCGAGCCGGGACCGCATGATGTGCTGTTTGACATTCTCTTTTGCGGCGTCTGTCATACCGACATTCACATGTCGCGCGGCCAGTTTCCCAGAACCATCTTCCCCATGGTGCCGGGGCACGAAGTTATCGGCAAAGTCACGCAGATCGGTAGCGCCGTCAGCCAACACAAGATCGGTGACATGGTCGGGGTCGGTTGCCTGGTCGATTCGTGCCGCGAATGCGGTGAGTGTCACGCGGGTGAAGAGCAGTTCTGCAATGGACGGGTTGGCACCTACAACGCCCTTGAGAGGGACGGCAAGACGCCCACTTACGGCGGCTATTCAACGCGCATGACGGTCGATGAAAGTTATGTCCTGAAAATTTCACCCAAGCTCGACCCGGCAGCGGCGGCCCCTCTGCTTTGCGCCGGCATTACAACCTATTCGCCACTGCGTCACTGGAAGGTCGGCAAGGGCAGCAAGGTCGGCGTCATCGGTCTGGGCGGTCTGGGTCACATGGCAGTCAAGATCGCTGCTGCCATGGGCGCCGATGTGACTGTGCTCAGCACCTCGGACAACAAGAAAGCGGATGCGCTGCGTCTGGGTGCCCGCGACTTTGCCGTCACCAAAGACGCCGATACTTTCAAGCGTCTGGCGGGCCACTTCGATCTGATCCTCAATACCGTTTCGGCCAATGTCAATTACGACGCCTACATCGGCCTGCTTAAACGCGATGGCAACCTGGTCATTCTGGGAATTCCAGATGCCCCCTTGTCGTTCAACGCGTTCGGACTGATGCTCAAACGCCGCAGTGTCTCTGCATCATTGATTGGCGGCATTCGCGAAACGCAGGAAATGCTCGATTTTTGCGCCGACCACGGGATCGTCTCGGATATCGAAACCATCGCCATCAACCAGGTCAACGAGGCTTATGAACGCATCCTCAAGAGCGATGTGCGCTATCGCTTCGTCATCGATATGGCGTCATTGCGCTAGCCGGCTGCGGCACCAAATGTGCCAGCACGTCGCCCGCTTGGATGTCCACCAGGCAACGTGTATGCCCCAGCGGGCAGTCCCGCTCAAAACAGGGGGCGCAATCCAGCGCTGGCCGATAGTCAGGGTTGTTCTTGAGCCACAACACGGTCGCCTTGGCGTTCAGGGGTGGCGTGTGCAACGGGCTGCTGGAGCCAAAGATGGCAAGCTGATGGATGCCCAAAGCGGCGGCCACATGCATCAGTCCGGAATCATTGCTCACCACGTCTTTTGCCGCCGCGATGGCACCCAATGCCTGGGCCAGTGATGTTTGTCCTGCCAGGTTGAGGCAGTGACCGGGTTGCCGGGCATTCACTGCGCTGGTGATCTCGTTGCACAACGCCAATTCTTTGGCAGATCCCAGTAACACCACCGGTGCTTCCAGCAGCAGGGCCAGCTCGGCGAAATGATCGGCAGGCCAGCGTTTGGCAGGGCCGTATTCGGCGCCCGGCACAAACACATGGTAGGCGCCGCGTCGCAAGCCGATGACGTTGAGCGCCGCTTCTATGTCGCTAGCCTGCATGTGCAGCCGAGGCTGGTCGTTGGCAATATCGATGTCGCCGCTAAGCGCCGAGTAAAACCCGACCATCGATGGACGCTTGGCTTTGGGCGGATTTTTAAGCCGGTGCGTCAACAGCCCAACGCGTGCTTCGCCCAGATAACCCACACGTTTCGGAATGCTGGCCAGAAACGGCAACAAGGCACTTTTCAGCGAGTTGGGGCAGACGTAGGCGGTATCAAAGCGCCCTTCGAACTGGCGCGCCAGGCTGCGCCGTGCCTTGAATTGAAGGCCGCCATGGGCAAACGGAAATTCAATGACCTCTGCCACTTGCGGCATCAGCCGATAGACCGGTGCCACCCATGGCAGGGCGCCCACTGTGAGGCGTTCGCCGCGGCTTGCAAGACGTCGCAGCAGCGGCTCGGTCATCACCGCATCGCCAATCCACTGGGGCGCGATGATTAACGAATTTGGGACTGCGCCCAATGCTTTAGTGTCCGGCGAAGTGTTCGCCGTTCTTCAGTTGGTACTGGGTGCCGCAGTAAGGGCATTTGGCCGCACCGGTGTGGGCCACGTCCAGGTAGACCTTGGGGTGGCTGTTCCAGACTTTCATATCGGCCAGCGGGCTGGGGCAATGGACACCACCCTGGTGGTTCAGATCTTTGGCGAGCAGTTCAATCTTCGAGTTACTCATGAGGACACTTTCGTTAGCCAGTGGAGGTATTTGGGGTTGCGGCCATTGACGATGTCAAAAAACGCGCTCTGGATTTTTTCGGTGATCGGGCCGCGCGAGCCAGTGCCCAGCTCGATGCGGTCGAGCTCTCGAATCGGCGTCACCTCGGCGGCAGTGCCGGTGAAGAAAGCCTCATCACTGATATAGACCTCGTCGCGCGTGATGCGTTTTTGCACCACTTCGAGCCCCAGGTCTTTGCAGATATGCAGCACCGTGTTGCGGGTGATGCCGTTGAGTGCACCGGCCGACAGGTCGGGCGTGTAAACGACGCCGCCTTTGACGACAAACACGTTTTCTCCGGCACCTTCCGAGACAAAGCCGTTGGCGTCGAGCAACATGGCTTCGTCATAGCCGTCATCGGTGACTTCCAGATTGGCCAGAATCGAGTTGGTGTAATTGCTCACCGCCTTGGCCTGCGTCATGGTGATGTTGACATGGTGCCGCGTGTAGCTCGAAATTTTCACGCGGATGCCGCGCTTCAAACCTTCATCGCCCAGGTACGCGCCCCACGGCCAGGCCGCCACCATCAAATGAATGGTGTTGCCCCGCGGTGACACGCCCAGCTTCTTGTCGCCAATCCAGGTCAACGGCCGCAGGTAGCAGGATTCAAGCTTGTTCTCACGCACCACCGCTCGTTGCGCCTGCATCACTTCTTCTTTGCTGAACGGAATCTTCATGCGCAAAATTTTGGCCGAGTTGAAGAGTCGTTCCGTGTGCTCTTCGAGCCGAAAAATCGCGGTGCCGGCGGTCGTGTTGTAGGCGCGCACACCTTCAAAGGCGCCACAGCCGTAATGCAGGGTATGGCTGAGTACATGAATCTTGGCTTCGCGCCAATCCACCATCTGGCCATCCATCCAGATTTTGCCATCGCGGTCGGACATCGAAGGGGGTTGCGGGCTCATCGTCATTTCCTTGGTTGAATATTGAAGACCGCGGCTGCGGCGCTTGCAAATGGCTGATTTTACGAGGCCTGGCTGACGCCGGACTGGATCGAAGTTTCGTCCATTTGATGCGGACGGAACAGTTCCCATTTTGTCAGCCTGCCGTTGTGAAATTCGCAATTCACATACGACTGCGTGGCGTCGGTCCAGCGGTACCACTCGGGTTGCGTTTGCCTGGCGCTTTTGAGTTCGCCCAGCGCCCTGGTCATGGCCACCACGTGCATCAGGGTGACGCCGGGCTTGAGCTTGGCGTTGAGCATGACGGCACTTCCGACATAGCCGATCGGCTGGTTGGCGGCGCGCTTGAGCACTTGCATCAAGCGTGTGAAGTGCAGCAGCAGCCACATCACGAGAAGACCCACCGCCACCGCCACACCACCCCAGCCGTAAGAACGGTAGGCGGCAGCGACCAGCAGCACGCCTGCCATCGGGTAAAGAATTTTCTGCAATTGCATGATGGGATTTTGCCTCAGCGGCACCCTATCAAGTCGATTCCTCAGTGCGCCATTTGTGCGGGCCAGACAAGCTCTACCGCCAGCCCGCCCAGCCGTTCGGAACGACTCACCTGCACTTGCGCGCCAAAAACATTGGCGATTCTTTTGACGATCGACCAACCCAGCCCGCTGCCCGGCTGGTCGCTACCCAGCACCCGGAAAAATCGCTCCCCCAAATGGGCGCGGTCCTGGTCCGTCATGCCCGGACCGCTGTCTTCTACGCGCAGCAGGGGTTGACCCGATTCCGATGTCACACAGACCTCGATGCGCGCCCCATCCGGGCTATAGCGGGCGGCGTTGTCGATCAGATTTCGCACCAGCACGCCCAGCAGCAAGTCATTGCCCGTCACCATGCAGGGGTCGGGGGCCAGCAGCTCCAGGGTTTGCTGGCGTGCCAGCGCCGTCGGCGCCAGATCGGCCGCGACACGGCGCGCCACAATACTCAAATCGACCGTCGTGGCAGCAACGCTGGTAGCACCAGTACTCGACTCCAGGCGCGCCAGCGTCAGCAGTTGTTCAACCAGCCGCGCCGCCCGGTCACAACCTGCCAGCGTGAAGTGCAATGCACGCTCACGTTGCACCGTGTCGGTACCGGCACCCAGCGCCACCTGGGCTTGCGCGCGGATCGCCGCAATCGGCGTGCGCAGTTCATGCGCTGCGTCGGCCGTGAAACGGCGCTCCGACGCCACCATCGATCCAATGCGTTCAAACAATTCATTGAGCGACTGCACCAGTGGGTGAATTTCTGAAGGCATGGCACCCAGCACCACTGGCTCCAGCGCTTGCGGTTGGCGCTGGCGTAACACCTGACTGAGCTGACGCAAGGGCGCCATGCCCTGGCGCACCGCCCACCACAGCGCCAGTGCCAGCAAGGGCAAG
>JBAXBQ010000025.1:0-45381 GCA_037141865.1 Comamonadaceae bacterium
TGGGCGCTGGTGGGTGCAGGGCCTGCGGGCACTGCTGCTGATGGCGCTCCATGCGACCTCTCTGGCCATTGCACTGATGTTCACTTTTGTGATCGCGTTGCCAGCGATTTAATGAGCTCTGCTGGCCAGTACCGATTGCTGGTGCCTATCGACAATGCCTTACCGCCGATCAGGGAGCCAATGTCAATCCCATAAATGCATCGCGAAGCCGGTACTCTCATTTGGCTGCATGTCGTTCACGTGACAGGGCAGAAGGTGTAAATCGAATGCGCCTTTTCGACGCTACCGACGTTCCGTGGGCCAGTGCACGTCGACAGGTCGTGGCCTTCATCGACTTCCCGCAGATTCCAAAGTGGGCAGCCCTAAAGATGAGAGTCGTGAGTGCCCGGTCAATGTTCGTGGTCACGAGCGGCGGCTGTGCGGCAGCTTGATTTGATGAAGCCCCGAACGTCAAGTTTCACGCAGCCAGGTCTTTGATCAACCTTGCTGATTCAGCGATTGATTCCGGTTGTGCGGAGTGTCTTCTCACCAATGAACGCCATATTTGCGCGATGACCGGCAACCGCGCCTTGACGTGATTGAGTGGACAGGCCGTTAAATCGGCGTAATTTGAACGTGCCAGTGGTGCGACATCTGTCGCATCGATCAATGCGACAGATGTTTCACTGCGACAACAAAGCGTCGCATTGTCAGCCCTGTACTAGGACTGTCTCGTTTCTCCCCAGCGTCACTGCAAAAAGACAGCATTGGAACATCTACCTAGGCATGGTGGCACGTGATTTGCAATGCTCGGCAGCAAGTCCCTAGAGGAATCAACACCTATGACCGAAGCTGGACCAAGCCGCACTCCCTGCATTGGCGTTATCGCCAACCCGGTGTCAGCGCGCGACATCCGGCGCATCGTCGCCAATGCCGGCAACCTCCAGATAACTGATCGCGTCAGCATGTTGTTGCGTGTGCTTGGCGCCGCCGGCAGCACCGGCGTGAAAAAGGTGCTGATGATGCCGGACTCGGGCGGCGTCAGCGCGATGCTGCTGCGCAGCCTGCAACGCGAACTGCAGCTGCAGCACAACTTCCCGCAGATTGAATTCCTTGACATGTCGCCTACGACTACCGTCAACGACACCCTTCTGGCCGCGCGCATGATGCGCGACGCCGGCGTCAAGGCCATCATCGTGCTCGGTGGCGACGGCACACACCGCGCCGTCGTGCGTGAGTGCCGCGACATCCCGATTGCCGGCATGTCAACCGGCACCAACAACGCCTTCCCTGACATGCGCGAACCAACCATCACCGGCATCGCCGTCGGCCTCTATGCCAGCGGCAAGCTCAGTGCTGCGCAGGCGTTGGTTCAGAACAAGCTGATCGAAGTCTCGATCAACGAGGGCGAGCGGCGCGACATCGCGCTGGTTGATGCGGTGATCTCGACCGACCGCTTCATCGGCGCGCGCGCTTTGTGGAAGATTGAGAACCTGGCTGCGGTTTACCTGAGCTTTGCCGAGCCGCAAGCGATTGGCCTGTCGGCCATCGGTGGCCTGCTGCAACCGGTGGGTCGGCGCGAGCCTGGCGGCCTGGCCATCACCCTCAGTGACGACCCGCTGCTGCGCCGCGTGCAACTGCTGGCGCCAATTGCGCCTGGCATGGTACGCCCGGTCGGCATTGCGCACTGGGAGGCAATGCCGGCCAACCAACCGTTCACGGTCGCGCTTGACGCGGGCGTGGTGGCGCTCGATGGCGAACGCGAGATGACTTTCGATTCCGGCGACCGCGTGCAACTCACGCTGATCGAGAATGCTTTTCCCACGGTGGACGTGGCCGCTTGCATGCAGTTTGCCGCATGCAATGGCCTGCTTCGCCTTTCTTCCCAACCAACCTAAACAGGAGACATCAAGATGGCAGCTTCAAACCCGTTCCCCTTGAGCAAGGAGGCTCTGCTGACGTGCTACCGCACGATGCGAACCATCCGTGAATTCGAGGACCGACTTCACGTTGACTTCAGCCGTGGCGACATCCCCGGCTTCGTGCACCTCTACGCCGGCGAAGAAGCCAGCGCGGTGGGCATCCTGACCCATCTGGGCGACGGCGACCGCATTGCCTCCACGCACCGTGGCCATGGCCACTGCATCGCCAAGGGCGTTAATGTGGTCGAGATGATGAAAGAGATTTACGGCAGGACAGGCGGCTGCGGCAATGGCAAGGGAGGCTCCATGCACATTGCCGATTTGTCCAAGGGCATGATGGGCGCCAACGGCATCCTGGGTGCCGGTGCACCACTGATCTGCGGCGCCGCGCTGGCGGCCAAGTATCGCAAGAAGAATGAAGTCGGCATCTGCTTCGTCGGTGACGGCGCCTCCAATCAGGGAACATTTTTGGAAAGCCTGAACCTGGCGGCGGTCTGGAATCTACCGGTAATTTTTGTGGTTGAGAACAACGGCTACGCCGAGTCGACGTCCCGCGACTACGCTACTGCTGTCAACAGCTATGTGGACCGTGCCTCCGGCTTTGGCATCCCCGGCATCACGGTTGACGGCACCGATTTCCTGGCAGTCTATGAAGCCGCTGGAGAGGTCATCAAGCGCGCACGCGAAGGCGGCGGTCCCTCGCTGCTCGAATGCAAGATGGTGCGCTTTCACGGCCACTTTGAAGGCGACGCGCAGACCTACCGCGCGCCGGGCGAACTCGAAGACGTGCGCGTCAACCACGACTGCCTGAAAATATTCAGCGCCCATGTGGTCTCGGCCGGTGTCATCAGCAGCGATGAACTGGCGGCCATCGACAAGAGCGTGCTCGCGCTGATCGAAGACTCGGTGCAGCAAGCCAAGGCGGCACCGCTGCCGACGCTGGCCGATCTGACGACCGACGTCTACGTCAACTACTGAACCGAACAATTGAACAAAACCAGGAGCACATGATGGCTAGAAAAATCAGTATGAAACAGGCGGTCAATGAAGCGATCGACCAGGAAATGTCGCGCGACCCGACGGTGATCATGCTCGGCGAAGACATCGTCGGCGGCACCGGCTGCGACGGCGAAGAGGACGCCTGGGGCGGCGTGCTCGGCGTCACCAAGGGCTTGTACGCCAAGCATCCGAACCAGTTGATCGATACCCCATTATCCGAGAGCGCTTACGTGGGCGCCGCAGTCGGCGCTGCGGCCTGCGGCATGCGCCCGATTGCCGAGTTGATGTTCATCGACTTCATGGGCGTTTGCTTCGACCAGATATTCAACCAGGCGGCCAAGTTCCGCTACATGTTTGGCGGCAAGGCCGAGACGCCGGTTGTGATCCGCACCATGGTCGGCGCCGGCTTTCGCGCCGCCGCCCAGCACAGCCAGATGCTGACGCCGCTGTTCACGCACATCCCCGGCCTCAAGGTGGTGTGCCCAAGCACGCCCTACGACACCAAGGGTCTGCTGATCCAGTCGATCCGCGACAACAACCCGGTGATTTTCTGCGAGCACAAAAACCTCTACGCCTTTGAAGGCGAAGTACCCGAAGGCTCGTATGCGATCCCGCTGGGCGAAGCCAACGTGGTACGCGAAGGCAAGCACTGCTCGATCGTCACCTACGGCTTGATGGTGCACCGCGCGCTGGATGCCGCTGCAACGCTGGCCAAGGAAGGTGTCGAAGTTGAAGTCGTTGATCTGCGCACGCTCTCGCCGCTGGACATCGACACCGTGCTGGAAAGCGTCACCAAGACCGGTCGCCTGGTCTGCGTGGACGAGGCCAGCCCGCGCTGCAACATCGGCACCGACATCGCGGCCCAGGTTGCGATGCACGCCTTTGGCGCGCTGAAGGCGCAGATCGAGCAGGTCGCGCCACCGCACGTGCCAGTGCCGTTCTCGCCCACGCTGGAAGACCTATACATCCCGTCGGCCGCGCAAGTCGCTGACGCCGTGCGCCGCACCCTCAAGGGAGGCAAGCACTAATGGCTGGCATCACTCCCATCATCATGCCCAAATGGGGCCTGTCGATGGCCGAGGGCACGGTTGGCGCCTGGCTGGTCGAGGTCGGTACCGAGATCACGGTGGGCATGCCCATCGTCGACGTCGAAACCGACAAGATCGCCAACGCCGTCGAGGCCCCCGACCCCGGCCTGCTGCGGCGCAAGGTGGCCAATGAGGGTGAACTGCTGCCGGTCAAGGCGCTGCTGGGCGTGCTCGCCGGCAGCGATGTCAGCGACGCCGAGATCGACGCCTACATCGCCGCCTACGTCATGCCAGTCAGCGACGCGGACGATGCCGAGCAGGCCGGCCCTGCCTACCTTTTTGCCGACGTCGATGGCGTACGTATCCGCTACGCGCGCCGCGGCGCAGCCGAGGGTACGCCGGTGCTCTTTGTGCACGGCTTTGGCGGTGATCTGGACAACTGGTTGTTCAACATCGATGCCATCGGCGAGAAGCATCCGGTGATCGCGCTCGACCTTCCCGGCCACGGCCAGTCCGAAGTCAAGCTGCCCGGCGCCAGCCTGGCCGCACTGGCCGACTTTGTGGCACGCTTCATGGACGTCATCGACGTCGCGCAGGCGCATCTGGTCGGCCACTCAGTGGGCGGGGCAATTGCCGCGCAACTGGCGCTGACGCAGCCGCAACGTGTGGCAACACTCAGCCTGATCGCCAGCGCCGGTTTTGGGCCCGAGATCAACAGCGCCTACACCGAGGGCTTTGCCAGCGCGGCTTCACGCCGTGAGCTGAAACCGGTGCTGGAGTTGTTGTTCCAGGACCCGACGCTGGTGAGCCGGCAAATGGTGGACGAGGTGCTCAAGTACAAGCGCCTGGACGGTGTTGGCGAACTGCTGGCCACGCTCAACAATGGTCTGTTTGGTGACGACCAGCAACGAGCGCTGCCGGGTCTGAACCTGGCAGGCGCCAACAAACCGGTGCTCGTAATCTGGGGCAAGGATGACCAGATCGTGCCGGCCGCGCATGCGGCACACGCACCAGCGGGCGCCAGGGTAGAGGTCTTCGAGGGCGTCGGTCACATGGCGCAGATGGAGCGCGCCAGCGACGTCAATCGATCGATTCTGCGGCACATCGGTGGCTGAAACCGGCCTTTGCGAAACAGCCCGCGCCAGCGCCATTGAGCCCCGCTGGTCGCGCGTGTTGTGTCCGGACGGGGCACTTGATGGAGAACTTGAAATGCAGTGGCTGGAACGGGCACTTGAAGGCGAAGCGACAGCGGCCATCTGGCACGGGCAGCCGGGTCTGGTGGCGCCGCTGTCGTACCGCCGCTACGCCGATCTGGCCGAGGTCAGCGCGGTCTTGCTGCGGGGCGGCTGGCCGGTGCGGCTGCGCCGCTCCGGTGGCGGTGTCGTGCCGCAAGGCCCGGGCATTCTGAACCTGAGCCTGGCCTACCCGTGCGAGGGCGCGCCCGGTGAAAAGACCGAGCCGGTCTACCTGCATCTGTGCGCTGTGCTGGTACGCGCCCTAGGTGCATTGGGCATCGCCAGCCAGCCGGGCCTGGTGACCGGTTCGTTTTGCGACGGCCGCTTCAATCTGGCGGTTTGCGCGCAGGGCCGGCTGCGCAAGATCGCTGGCAGCGCGCAATACTGGCGCCGCGGCAACGGACGCCAAGCGGTGCTGGCCCACGCCTTGCTGCTAATCGACGCCGATCCAGCGCTGCTGAGCGCGCAAGCCAATCGCTTCGAGACCGCCCTGGGTAGCGGTCGCCACTATGATGCCAAGGCCCTCACCAGCGTGGCCGAGTGCTGGTTGGCCGCCCACCCAGGCCAACGGCTGAAGCCCGATTTTTCCCATGCCGTGACGCAGCAGATCGCTGCGGCGCTGCTGCACTAACCCAACCGGAGAAACCCATGGTATTGCTTGAATTCTCAATGGCGCCATCGGGCAAGGGCATCAGCCTGAGCCCGTTCGTCGCGCGCTCGCTCGACATCATCGACAAGAGCGGTTTGCCCTACCAACTCACGCCCATGGGCACAATTCTGGAAGGTGAGTGGGACGCCGTGATGGCCGTCGTCACCGCCTGCTACCAGGCGATGGCAGTGGACTGCGAACGCGTGGGCGTCAACATCAAAATCGACGCCCGCTCCGGCGCTGGCGGCCGGCTGCGCAGCAAGGTCGAATCGGTGCAAAAAAAGGTCGGTCGCAAGCTCTCTACCTGAACGCCAGCTGTCGCCTACTGCTGCGTCGGCGAAACAATGTTGAAACGCTTCATCTGCCGATAGACTGTGGCGCGACAGATGCCCAATTCACTGGCCACCGCCGTCACGTTCCAATGGCGCTGGCGCAGCGCCAGCAGCAGGGTTTGCGCCTGCACCATACCAGCCGACAGATCCGACTGCAGCAAGGTCTTGAGCGTGACGTCCTGCAAATCGGGCGTGACTGCATCGGCGCCGATTTCTTCTTCACCGCTCACTTCGCTGGGCAGGTGCGACGGCGTGATGTAGCCATTGTCACAAATGGCCAGGGCAAAACGGATGGCGTTGCGCAACTGGCGAATGTTGCCGGGCCAGGCGAAGTTGAGCAGCAATTCCATCGCCCGCGCTGAAATATGCGCTTCAACGCCGAGTTGGCTGCCTTCCTGTTGCAACACGCGGTCGATCACAAAACGCTTGTCGCTGCGCTGGCGCAATGGCGGCAGCGGCAGAGTGGCGCCACACAGTCGGTAGTAAAGGTCTTCGCGGAAAACACCTTCGGCAATCAGGCGGCGCAGGTCGCGGTGCGAAGCCGCCACCACAGTGAGGTCCACTAGCACCGGCCGGTCGGCGCCCAGTGGCATGACCTCGCCTTCGGAGAGCACTCGCAGCAGGCGCGTTTGCAAGTGCAAAGGCATGTCCCCGATCTCGTCGAGAAACAGCGTGCCGCCGCTGGACTGCAGGATCAGCCCGCGCGAACCCTTGCTGCGCCCGCCGGTAAAGCTGCCCGCAACATAGCCGAACAGTTCGCTCTCGATCAACGACTCGGGAATCGACGCGCAATTGACCGCAACAAAGGATTTGCTGGCGCGCAGGCTTGAATCGTGCAGGGCCCGCGCTATCAGTTCCTTGCCGGTGCCGGTTTCTCCGTGCAGCAGAATATTGACCTTTTTGTTGACCAGGCGCTTGGCCTGGTCGAGCAGGCGCAGCATCTGCTTGTCGTCGCCACTGAGTCGGTCCAGCGCCGGGCAGGCCATCGGCTGTGCCGCGCTGGCACCATCGCGCACCAGCCGGGTGGCAACGTGGCGCGGCGGTGTGGCCATGGCGTAGAAAAGCTCGTGGCGGCGCGTACTGAGCACGGTGCGGTCACTCGTCATGCCCGAGCGCGCAACGTGCCAGATGTCGTCCATCGTGACCTTGAAGACATCCGTCAACAAGTGGCCGACCACTGGCGCGGCGGCGCCATCATCATTGATTGCCACCAGCAACTGGCGCGCGCCGCTGTTGGCACCCACAATTTTGCCGTCCGCGTCGAAGGCCAGCATGCATTCGCCGCTGACGTCCACCAGCGCCCAATCCACGCCCAGGCGGAGAATCCAATGGTCGCTGAAGTGCCGCATGAAATTCGCATCCTCGACCATCTTGGCAAACATCACCGTCATATGGCGCGCCAAGTGCTGACTCGGCTTTTCTGACGGAGAACTCAGCGCGGAGATGTCGAGCACGCCGATGAAATCACCGGTCGGACCGAACAGCGGCGCGGTGGTGCAGGTCAGGCCGATGTGGGTGGAATCGAAGTGATCGCCCTGGTGACAGGTCAGCGGCGTGCGCTCGACGATGCAGGTGCCCACACCACAGGTGCCGGCGTGCGACTCGTTCCAGTCCGCGCCCAGGCACAGACCCGAACGCTTGAGCTCGCGGTCCCACTGGTCGTTGCCGATGTAATCCACCGTGACGCCTTGCGCGTCGGTCAGCAGCAGCACATAACCCAGTGGCGAAACGCGCTTGTAGAGCTGCTCCATGCCAGCGCGCGCCACGCGCAGGAACGATTCAATCTGCTCCATGTGCTCGCGCAACTGACCCTGCTCAATGACGCGCGCTGGCTGCGCCCGCGTCGGGTCCAGACCGTGGTCAGTGATGCAGCGCGTCCAGGATCGGGTAATCAGGTCATCGTCTGCAAAGGCGCCGCCCGAGCGCCGCGACGTTCGGGCGATAACCTTGTCGATATGACTAATTGAAGAAGTATTCATTTGTCTCGTCTCGATGGACCGGATCTTGTTCTTGATCCTGTAGAAGGAACTCTTGTCGGTTCTTGCGCCTTAATGAGGTCTCGCATCGATGCCAGCGTGACGTCAGTCGAATGACTGTAGCATCTATCGACACCGAAGGGAATTGACTTTGACTGCATTCGGCAACTCTGCACCTGTCGAAAAGCAGAGGATTGGCGATGCACTGTTCAAACGCGCAAACACCGTTCAAAGCCACACTGCCGGGCATCGTCTACCTTGGGTAAAGCAAGGGTTTTCCCGCTGATCGATAGCTTATCAAAGGTGTGAAACTGGCCTTTATGTGATTGAGAATCCTATTTTTTTGCCCTTCGCCTCCGACGGTCACTTCGTCTTGTCAACTGCCCCCTTTCGCCACTCGGGAATACTGCCATCGTCCGACGACAGGTGCGCTCAAAGAGCGCGCCGCTTCACTTTTCCATCCCATGACCATCATTGAGTCTGCCCGCGCGTTGCTAATTGATCCGCAAGACCGCGTCCTTCTGATGAAACTGGCGTCAGGGCACGTGACGCCGGGATCAACAGCATCACGGCAGACGTTCTGGTTGACGCCAGGCGGATCCGTGCATCCGGGAGAGTCGTTTGAGGACGCGCTGATACGCGAGATTTTTGAGGAGACTGGCTGGCGCCTCAGCCATCCAGGCCACTGGATCTGGATTTCACCGAAGCGAATCATGCGTGATGGTCGGTCGGTCGACACAATGGCGCGTGTCTACATTCAGCGTGTGCCGTCGTTCGAGCCGATGCCGACGGCCCTCACCCCGGAAGAGCGTGAAACTTTTTGTGAGTTTCGTTGGTGGAGCATCGACGAAATCACCGCCGCCAGCGAGATCTTCGTCCCACGCCAGCTTGCTTTGCTGCTCAAACCGCTGCTTACCGATGCGTGGTCGACCGATCCGGTCAGGATCGTTCCGTAGGGCGGATTAGGCTTACTAGAGACGCGATATGAACCAGTGCAACCAATGAATGGGGAAGTTTCAGGAAATGACAGCGCTTTATTGAGTCGAACTCAGCCTAGTGGATTCTCGGCCTGAAGTCTTGTGAGCGTGGACGAAATCGCTCATTGCATACGGATGGACGCTTTCCATTTTTGAAGGCACCAGTGAACGTGGGCTCCCTACATCCGTCGACGACTGTTTAGGGCACGAAGTTCGCTGTCACGACGGGCTGGTTTAAGGCACACCGATTCGATGTCAAACGCAACGCCGGGTATCAGGTGTGGGCACCGACTCGTTTTTGACCCAGGATGCCAACTTTTGACTGACCCACCGTGATGGTCCACCATCCAGCACCTCCTGGTCAAAATGTGGTCGGCCGCAACAACCATGAACCGGTTGCGCCCGATCAGGTGTGTCAACCAAAAGACACCTCCTGAAACAGCGTACTGCGAGAATGTCACGGTGCTGTAGCGATTGCTCTCGTCATATCCGTCTCGACCCACCCAACATGCCCAAATCCCAGGCAAATCCGGCAGCCACCCGACTGCCAAAAGTCCTCTGGCCGCTGCTCTTCGGAAACTTTGTCATTGGCACAGGCGTGATGGTCGTCCCAGGCACGCTCAACGACATCAGCAGCTCACTGGCCATCTCAGTGGCGGTGGCCGGGCAGTTAATTACGGCTGCGGCAGTGGTAATGTGCGTAGGAGCACCGCTGTTTGCCAGCGTGGTGGCAGGGTGGGATCGACGGCGTCTGCTGGCGCTGTCCATGCTGTGGTACGCAGTGTTTCTGGGCATGAGCGCGCTCATGCCGGGCTTTGGCTCGCTGATGGTGGTGCGCGTGCTGACCGTGGTGTCACCAGCCATCTTCACACCGCAGGCGGCCGCCTGCGTAGCTCTGCTGGTAGCGCCGCATCAGCGAGGGCGTGCCATTACTTTTATCTTCTTGGGCTGGTCAGTCGCCTCGGTACTGGGCATGCCGCTAGGTGCCTGGATTGGTGGCACGCTGGGCTGGCGCAGTGCTTTCGCGTTTGTTGCAATGCTTAGCCTTATCAGTGCGCTATGGGTGTGGCGCACCATGCCCAACGGCATCAGGCCACCTGCGCTCTCAAGGGCGGCATGGGGCGAAACACTTCGGTCCAAAGCGCTTATGCCTTGCGTGGCTGTCACGCTGCTGTATTCAGCTGGCCAGTTTGTGCTGTTTTCATACTTTGCGCCCTACTACAAAGTGCAACTGCAGGTCACGCCAACGCAATTGAGTCTGCTGTTTGCCTGGTTTGGCGCCTTCGGTTTGATTGGCAATATCGTGATGTCGCACCAGATTGACCGCATAGGTCCTGCGCGAGCCGTCATGTGGGGCGTGGGCAGTATGGCAATCAGTCTGCTACTTTGGCCCTTGGGTACCAGCATGATGCTGGCAGCGCTGATTTGCATCCCTTGGGCGTTGGGCTGTTTTTCCTCCAATTCTGCCCAGCAGGCGCGACTGGTGGGGATTGCGCCAGCACTGGCAACGGGGTCGATTGCGCTTAACACGTCGGCCATGTACGCCGGTCAGGCACTGGGCGCTGGCAGCGGCGGTTGGCTGATTGCGCGCGACGGCATGGGTTCATTGCACTGGTTTGGGTTCACCGGATTGGTAGCTGCGATGGGAATGAGTTGGTGGGCAGCGCGTCAGCGGACACACGAGGTCGCATAGCGGACGCGGGAGTCCAACAACCTTCTCAACCGACTGGCCGATAAAAAAGCAAGCCGGGATTGAACACGACGACACCGAGCCCTTTGTCCGTTACCGTCGTAACTTCGGTGTTTAGTTCTGAGCGCCTTTTACCGGGAACTTGCCATCCCGCTGCATCCTCTTGAACCAGTCTCTGAGCATTGTTTCTTCATGGCTAAAGCGCGTCAGGCCACTCCTACTCAAACTGCTAAGAAAGCCAATGTCCTTGATGTTTTCATTGCCCGAAATCAGTACCTGTTGATTGCTGTCCATCAATGCGAAGCTCAGAGACAACCTGGGCCAATAAATCGCCTCGACGACACGAATGTCACGCCACATGAAGCTGTGCATCCCGTTGACCTCGCCAGCGAGATCAACATCGGTCACGGTGACATCGAAAACGTAACCATCAGGAAGCAGCTTTGCCAGATCAGCGAAGAGCAGCTCAAAGTCGCTAAACAGAGTTTGGCGAAACGCATCCCGCGTTTCATGGCCCTCGCGAATGTCAGTGTAGGTGTCGGGCTCCTGCCAAGTGACTTTGGCTTGGCCGGCGCAAGCAGTGCCGACAGCAACCAAGGCTGAGATGATGATCAAGACAAACTTCTTCATAGGGTTCACCTCACTGATGTTTGAAGAAAGTTCGCCGATGTGCTACTTGGAGCCCCAACGCCAACGAGGGGGTTCACCTTTGGCATAGCAAATGCCCACCAAGGCCGCACAGAGGACGAAGATGCACGCACCAAAAGCCAACGGAGCGCTGTGCGGCGGAAAGAGGACTCTTGTTGCGAAAAGCAGGGCGGCAAATGCGCCAAGGACCACCCAACCCTGCCAGGTGCTTGGGACGCCCCAGCCCCAGCCATACGACTTTGCCGGAAACCAGTATTTTGTTGGCACGCTCATCACCGGATCATAGATTGTGCGCCTTAGGGCACTCCAACTACGCCGCTCAAAGGCCGTCGCGCCTGCAGCGAATGGTTGGCGTCGGCGCGGGTTCGGTCATGCGGGTTGCGCCATGCTGTGCCACCAGATGCGCGCCTGCATGCAGCGGTCCTCGACAAACTTCGCCTGAAGGACTCCGTCCAGCACCATCCGCGGCAAGGCGTCGCCAGGCTTTCGTGCGAGCTGACTTGTTCCCGTAGATCTCGCCCAGATCTCGAATAGCTCTTCCGATGCCACCTGGTATGTCACATGCCAGTGTGCGACGCCAAAGTCCGGCTCGCTTGCCAGCACCTCGAAGTTCACATGAACGTCTTCTTGCAACTGGACGCGCTTCCAGTATTCGACAAGCTCAGCCTTTCCTCGTTGAACCTGGAACGGCGTGTTGTGATACTGGCCATCCGCATGGAAAAGTGAGGCAAACATGAACGGATCGCGTTTCTCCCAGGCTGCCTTGTAGCCTTCCATGAAGTCCTGGATATTCATGCGCGACCTCTGCGAAGTGGTTGTTTGCGACGCCAAACGAAATGTAGCCGAGCCCCTATCTTGCCATTCCCAAGCTTGACGACAAAAAACTGGCAATTTGCATCTGAGTCCGGGAGGAACCCGGGATACTACTGGAGCACCCAAAAGGCGCCGCGGGCTGACCAAGTTTCAACAATCAAGCTTGACATGGAAAACACGGCTGCTTCGTATCGGACTGCGAGGCTCCGCTGGACGGCAGTCGCTGCACAAGCTCCGATCAGATTGACGAAATCGCTCACAGCAAACAACTGACCGCTTTCCAATTTTTAGAGTGCCAGTGAATGTCAGCTCCTTGCTTTCGTCGATGACCTGTTAGGGCACTTTGTTCGCCTCTACGAACGTCGGCTGACTGGCAACCTGATTTGATGAAACCCCAAACGTCAAGTTTCGGGCGAACACTTCAAGGTGCCGGCTGGGTCTTGACGACCAGGTCCTTTCACAGACGTCTTTTCTCCATAGCTGATAGTGAATTCACGTGATTTCCACATAGCTGACTTTCGACGGCTTCGTCGATCTTTCGCTGCTGGATTTCAGTTGTGCAGCGGTACGAGTCGGTCACACCGAAACCTGCAATTGCATTGAAAACCCGATAGCAGTCAGACGCGCTGACTCCACGGTCAAGTCATTCAATTAATAGCTGCGGGCAGGACAGGGTTTGCGATGAGTGCAAAGTAATCGCGGTCAGAACCAAGGATGTGTCGGGTGATCACATCATGCGCCATGAACTGAACCAAACTGCCAAGAGCCAACTGCTTGGTTTCAAATTGGCCTACCAATTGATGAGCCTGTTCAAGTAATAGCGCGTGTTCGGCCGCATGCTGATCGAACTTGTCAAACCGAAGCTGGCGCAACATCGCTTCTTCATCACGAAAGTGTTGAGCGACCTCAGCCAGCAAGTTGGCCACGATCAGGGCCACATCGGCGTCAGATCGTTCCGCGAGCATGGCGGCCAATAGTTCGTTGGTTATTTGCACCAAGAGCTTGTGCTGGCTGTCAATCAGGTCGTTGCCGCAGAGGAACGCGTCTTTAAAGACAACAGGGGTGATTGAATGCTCATGCGGGTCCACTGACGCCTCGTTGCTATGCGTCATGTCACAAACGGGGCGATTTCTGCCCTGCGCCTTGGCCCGGTAGAGCATTTCATCGGCCCGCCTGACCAATATTTCAGAAGACTCATTGCGTTGCGGGATGATCGCCGCAACGCCAATGCTGAGCGTGACACAGCCGAAATTCGAGAGTTTGTGAGGCAATGCAAGTGCTTGAACGGCCTGACAAACAGCCTGCGCCAAACGAAAGGCATTTTCTCCGTTGGTGACTGGGGCAATGAAAACAAACTCTTCGCCGCCGTACCGTGCGACCAAGTCGCCGGTGCGGCCTAGATTCTCTCTCAATACCCTGGCCACTTGGCGCAGGCATTCGTCACCGGCCTGATGCCCATAGTGATCGTTGTACTTTTTGAACCAGTCCAGATCAATCAATCCAAGCGCCAACGATTGACCCAACCGCATTGCACGACTCCATTCGCTTGCCAAAACCGCATCAAAGTGTCGGCGATTGGCAATACCCGTCAGTGCATCGGTCGTGCTGATAATTTCGAGTTGATTGTTGAGTAACTCCAACTGCGCTGTGCGCTCGGCCACACGCGTCTCCAGAGAGTGCTCGGAGGCTTTCAGCCTTTCAACCATTTCGCTCTGCGCCTGTAAGGCCAGTCCTTGCGCGTCGATCTTTTCGCGGCGCAACATGTTGAAGCGATCGGCCAGCACGAGCGAAAGCAGTAGCATTTCAAGCGTAGACCCGATCTGCAGACCGTCAACGGTGAAGACGTTGGTTGGCAGAAAGCCGAGGTTTCGCAGGTGTGTCAGCGCATTGGCCAGAAACAGAACCGAAAAAGCCGCCACAAAGTAGTAGGCGCTGCGTTGTCGTTTCGTGGCGGCAAGGATGCCGGTGCCCAATATCAAGAGTGAGGTGAGCAGGCTTATCGAAACAAAATAGCGGCTGAGTTCCGAAAACCAAAGCATCAGCAGGAAGAACGAGACGGCGTTGGCGCCGATGAATAAATTGAACCATCGGTCGATACGCGGCAAGAGGTGCTTTGTGTTAAGCATGCGGCGTGTGAACAGCAACATGAAGACCGATGCCAGCGCTGCCGGCACGTTGACGCCCATCTTTGTCCAGACCGGCGTAACACCCCAGACGAATTCGCTACCCATCCCGGAGAAGGTGGCCAAAGCGAGGGACACGCAGACGGCAAACATGACATACAGCAGGTAGCTGAAGTCGCGCAGCGCGAAGTAAAGCATCAGGTTGTAGAAAGCGATGGCCAACACGATGCCAAAGTACAGGGCCTGAAGCGCATAGTCGCCAGGCTGGTAGGAATTAAAGGCCTCGATCGACCAGAGTCGGGCCGGGATATTCAAGGAGTTGGGCGTCTTTACGCGAAAATACAGTTGCTGATCAGCGCCGGGAGGCAGCAAGATGGGTACCGCGATGAAGCGGCTCGGGCGCGTCTGTCCCGAGACAGGTCGCGTATAGCCGGCTTCAATGTGCCGGTAGCCCTGCCCGTTTGGCTGGTAGAAATCAACTTCGGCCAGCAGGGCGTAGGTGATTTCGAGCATGCGCTCGACCGGCTGATCACCAGGGTTCTTCAAACGCAGGCGCAGCCAGATCGCCGATTGGGTATAGGAAAATCCCAGCGCCTGCGCCGGAGCCTGCCCGGTCTTGAAACGCACCGCGAATTCAGGCTGTGTGACATCTGAAAGGCTCAGGCGTGCGCCTGCGTCTTCCAGAACCGCGAAGTATTCGGTCAGCGAAACCGCGTTGCGATCAATCCGTGTGACGTCAAGCACCATGTCGGCAGCAAGGAGGTGGCTGCTAAGCAAAAGCAGGCCGCACAGAAAGAGTAATGTCTGTCGGCAATATGTCATCGTTCTTGTCATCTACTCTTTTAAAGCGGCCCTGCGCCGCCAGTCAGGCACCGTCATCGTTAATACCGCCGTTTGCAGCACGAGGTCCTTGATGGGTCGGTCTACCTGCGCTTTGCCTCCCTTGATCACAGCGGCCACGCTGTCCAGGTCTGTGTTCAGTTGGCCAATCGGTCCGACCTGAGCTGGCATCGCCGCGATGGCGGCTCCATCGGCACCGTAAATAGCAATACCAGCATTGAAGATAAGTTGCAGCGCCGGACTCTCCAGCATGAAACTCTGCAAAGTCGCCTTATTGAGAGGCGTCTCCCGGCTGAATCGGGTGGCCTCGGTTTCAAGCACGCCCAAACGCTCAATCACCTCGCCATTGATGTCGTTTGCCAGCACGGTCGCCGAGGTGAGATGCTGCTCCCCAAAGACACGCTGCATATCGTCGCGCAACGAAAGACTTATATATACGGTGAATGTGCTGATACCGAGCACAAAGATGCCCACGGTCAACAAGGTGACTCGGACTTTGAGGGAACTGAAAGGAAGGAACTTGAGCTTCACGGGGCAACCCAGCTACCCTTCCAGTCAATCTGGGAGAGGGCCTGTAGCTTTGCGTCTGCAGATTCCTCTGCATTTGCCTATGTGAAGTAATGTAGCAGCTTCTTTGTTGCTGACGACGCGTTTGGCAGGACTGTTTGCGGCCGATCATTGTCATACGCCTGTTGCTGGCAGCCACAGCAGCGCCCGTCATAGCGGTAAGGCCGGGCTGTTAGAACCCGTCGAATGTCGGCAATGGAGTCTCCATGGCGATGACCGCTGTCGATCAGTAGATCCAAGTTCAAGTGGCGGGGTGGATGTCGGCTTCCGCTGGAGCCAGTGTGAAAACGATGACTACCGCGACGATTTCCAAGGCCTAAGAAGATCCGACCTCGTAGAACGGCTCGTGCGCAACGAACGCAGACTTGGGAATGGTTTTGCCACTCCCGATTATTTACCTGCGTTGCAATTTTTTGAGTTTTCACGCTGCCTGGCTGCCCAAGAGCCGATCAGATTCGCAAAATCGATCACGACAAACGGATGACTGCTTCCCATTTTTGGGAAGACCAGTGAACGTCAGCTCCTTGCTTTCGTCGTTGACCGTTTTCGGCACACTGCAGGTCCTGGCGACCGGCCGGTCCCCGGCAGTCCGTGTTTGAAAACACCAGTATTGGCTTGAGAGAAGACTCTCATTGAGCTGACAAATTCGCGTCGACTTAAGTTGGAGGGACTTGATGTGGTGTGTCGGCACTAACGCGAAGTCGTCAAATTGACACTACATCGTTGCGAGTCACTTTGCATAAAGACCTGCCGGTGTTGATGCAGCCGACTTAAAAGCTCGCCCTCGACGTTGTTATAAATCGGTTGTCCAACGATCATGGACTTGATATCGGGAGTCAGGGCGACGAAGCCAAAACCAATGTTCACCGTGCCACTTTCGGTCACTTTTCGTCACCATTCAATTGCTCTGCAAATGAAATCACAAGTGGTATCCATGGCCCGCGTTTAAAGCTGATGATTTCGAAGTCCTTTAGTTGATTTGAATCCCAGATCACGCTGAAGCATTTCCTTCCATGCCAAATATCAACACCAAATGAGCTCGGTGCAGTGAATATCATCGCCTTCGGCGTACGGTACATGATCGTGATGTCGCCGAAGTTCGCCGTCAGATGAGTGCCAAGCTCGCCGTTGACTTGCTCCTGCACCCCGCGCCTTGACACAATGTCAACGGCAGCGTCAACCAATAGCGGAACGAGCTCCGATCTTTTCAATCTGCTTGTATCAATCGAGGCTTTTCGCAACTTTCTTCCTCAAACCGGATCATGGCTGTTGGCGCGCGATCAACCTTTCCCGATATGACTGAGTAGCGCACGCCAACACTGCAGAGCATATCGCGTGTATCGTGGATCAGGCCATCCGCTTCACAACATTGGCATTTCATGGTCACCGGTTCCCAAAAGAAGGTTCAATGGTCGGCGTTCAAGGTAGGCGAAAAGCGTCGCCGGCTGGAGGTGTAACGGCCCAACTTGGCCGAGCTATATGCATGCAACACCTAAAGGTGAAGCTTCGAATATCTGTAACCAGGGCGTTTGGTTGATGTCGGCTATAGCCCTTGACATAGCATTCACTAAGTAGGCATTTTCATAAATATGGTCACGTATATTGTTGATTAGTTTGGCCACGTATGGCATCATGCCGCGATCCTTCGATCAGGAGTTGCATATGCCAAGGAAAAGCCCGTTTCATATTGACTTATCCGCAGAGGAATCCGTTGAGTTGAATCGTCGCGCAACCAGATATACGTTACCGTATTTCGAGGTTGTTCGAGCCAAGATGATCCTGATGGCCGCCAACGGCATGGACAACGACGAGATCGCCGCACGCCTGCACACTCGGCGCGAGGTGGTCAGCCAGTGGCGCAAGCGCTTCTTCAAGGAGCGAATGGCGGGCCTCGAAGAGCGAACTCGCCCGGGACGCCCCCGGGTCTTTCCCCCCAGAGCTCACGGTTGAGATCAAGGCGCTCGCGTGTGAACTGCCAGCCACCTTGGGCCTACCGTTGTCGCGACTCAGCGTGGCCGATGTGGCGCGACACGCGCAGCGTTCAGGTCTGGTGGCGCGCATCAGCGACAGCACCGTCTGGCGTTGCTTGCACGAAGACGCGATTCGCCCCTGGCAGCACCGCTGCTGGATCTTTCCACGCGATCCGCATTTCCAGGCCAAGGCTGGACCAATCCTGGACCTGTACGAGCGGCGCTGGCAAGGACAGTCTCTGCGCGAAGACGAGTTCGTCATCTCGACCGACGAGAAGACCAGCATTCAGGCACGCCTGCGCATCCATCCAAGCCTGCCAACCGCGCCGGCCAAGACAATGCGCGTGGAACATGAGTACGCCCGTGGCGGTGCTTGGGCCCACCTGGCGGCATTGGACGTGCATCGCGCCAAAGTGTTCGGCCGCTGCGAAGCGACTACCGGCATCGCGCCTTTCGAGCGTCTGGTCAATCAGGTCATGAGCCAAGCCCCTTACAACACAGCGCGCCGGGTGTTCTGGGTCATGGACAATGGTTCTTCACACCGTGGCGAGGCGTCGGTGAGGCGTCTCACGCAAGCCCGTCCACGATTGGTGCCGGTTCACGGACCGGTCCACGCGAGTTGGCTCAACCAGATCGAAATCTACTTCTCGATTATCCAGCGCAAGGTTCTGACGCCGAACGACTTTGCATGCCTGCAAGCCGTTGCCGAGCGGCTGGCCAACTTCGAGCGTTACTTCGAGAGCATCGCGCATCCATTCGAGTGGAAATTCACCCGCACCGACCTCAATACCCTGATCGCGCGTATGCGTGTTCGCTGGGCGCAGCGCCAGCCCCTGAAGCTGGCGGCCTGAAGAATACGTGTGCGAACTTCCGAATCGGACTACTAAGTGTTGCGCGGTTCCCTTTCTTCCTATTGCACGAGACTCCGGATCTCCCTGTTGAGCGCATAGAATTTCGGCTCAGCAACTGTTGCACCCTACGTCGTCGTAGGGCGCCAGAGTAATTGCGACTCGCGAAAACGCCGTGAACTTATTGCGCGTCTCGTCAATCTGGCGCTGCTTTTCCCGCTCACGCTGAGCTTCGCGATACCAGTCCCTGTCTTCCTTGCCAATGATTTATTCAGCTATCAGTGTTGATGCAAGGATTAGGCCCGCATTGCTCGCACAGTAGACCTGACTGCTGGCCAGCTCGACACCACCGACCAGAATCCGGGCACACATTGACCCGTACCCCGTTCAACCAGACTTGTTCCTCATCCAGCAGCAACGCGTTGGCAGGATCGATGTCGAAGGCGATCCGAAGTGCGTGCGCGACTTGGGTACTTTCGATGGGCAGCTCCCAGGTCAGGAATATTTGAGTGCAATCCTGGTCGGAAGGGAAGTCGGCCGCGTTAAAGCCACCGCTGCCGCGCTCAATTACCGCGTGAGGCTGGCCTGTATCGAATAGCACAGCCGTACCCCTGGTCAGGGGAATTCGATGACCTGTAGACGGAAATTGCAAATCCAGTCCTCTGTCCTCGCTCAGAAAGAGATTGCAAAAGGCCGCGCCGCCATAATGTGCGCCGTCATGGTGGTATTTCGCACCGCGACAGGCCATCAGAGCGACATCACAGGAAGCCAGCACCTCATGCAGACCGAGCGTGCGCGTCCAATCGGACACCGCCTGCACGCAGCGCCTGTAATCCGGCCAGCGAACACGCGTTCGCGCCAAAGACAATGCCTCGACGTCCCCGGGTTCCAGGCCCAGGCGCGATGATGTGTCCCTTTCCCAATCCGCTGTCAGCCTTGCCGGGGGCGTCGGTACGTCAAGCGTTCCTGACAGCACGACATCACTGACACTTCGACTGCGGATGACATCGCCACTCCAGAAATAGGAAACAAGAAGGTCTTGCACGTGATACGGTGGAGGAGGGTGCTATTGAAAAGCAGGCTTGCTCAGTGGATGTTCTTTGCCGAAAGTAGCACGAGTTTGCCGGCCACAAAGCGTGCCGTCACATGGCTATTTTCGTCGCCCCATTGGCAACTCCTGAAGCCCAGCGCCTCATCGCACGATTGGGGACTGCCCAGGATGGCATTGACTTCAGCAAACGACATTCCTGTCTGTAGTTTTGCATAGTTTTCTGCCGTCATCTTGCCGCACCCCGACAGACTGATCAACAGTGCCACAAGGGCGACGCTTCTTCTCAAGTTCATTCTCCAATAGTGCTAATTCGCCTTTCGCCGGATAGGTCAGGCCTTGGGCGTGATCTTACGATCCGACCGAGTGATCCCTATCAGCAGTCACGTTGACGTCTATGCGTTTTTGATTTGCCTGATACGCCGTCAGCACGTGGGTCGCAATCATGTCGAGGGCCGGTCGGGTATTGCCTTGTTTGTCAGTCCACACCTTGGGCGTGAGAGAACCAGTCGCTGAAACGGCATCACCGTCGTCAAGAGCCATCAGAGCGGCACTGGCCTCGGTCGAGAAGGCAATCACATTGACGATGAAGCTGTCCCCATCCGCGGCTACAGCTTTCACTTTCGCCAGGGCGTAAGAGGTTCCATTCTTGCCCAGGCGAGTCTCAGCCAGGCCGACCAGTGTTCCGGCGATAAGACCTTCAATCATTGGCTTTCTTTCTGCTTGGTAGTTTCAAGCTGACTATTGTCAACGCTCCGGCGTCGAAGTCCGCACATTGTGGCTTGTCTGTTGCTGGCGCCTCCAGACTGACCTTGCCAGCCAACGCCAGGGGTCAGCAGTCAACAGAAGCCCACGGACAAATGCTCGAACGTCGCCTGGGGTGTGACGGTACTGCAATTCTTGACGAATTTCACCAGCCCAGTTCGGCCATGGTGTGCAGCGAACGCGACACATTGGGGGATTGTTTGCCAACCACTTTGGCCAAGCTAACCTGACACTTTGCTGAGAGATCAAACTGATGAAACCGCAATTTTGCGCTACAAGTTCCGGTGCAATAAGCCCCAAACGCACCGCTCTAGAACCGAAACAATGCGGTCTTGATGTGTCATGATGACGCCTAACGTAGCTGCTGAAGAGTGGCTGGGCAGGGTCGAATCGTATTTAGCGAAGCGCCGCAACAACCTGGCGATGGACGTTCGCCTAGTCGTCACAGGATGACTGATACGGTACGCATGGGCGCTGGTGGATGGCGACTATGAGAAATTGGTTCGGTGCCGTGATGGTTAACAATCGGATTATTGGTCACGCCGCCCAGAGTATTTTTTAAAAGTCAATTTTGCATGGCCGACTTTTGCGTTGCAGTTTTTGCGTCTTCCTCACAATGAAACCATTTTCTCACTTGTTTTCTCGCTCGCTGGGAGGTCGAACTGTCTGCGCCGCGTTGGCGTTTTGCATTCTGGTTTTCCTGGATGTGGCGCGACGTGAACCGTTACCACCGCTCCCCAGTGCGGTCTGGCCGACGGAGGTCGAATTGTCTGCTGTCAGCGTGTTGGTCGCCACAGGGCGAGGCTATATACCTATGCCCGCCAATACGCCCGCTGCCCATGCCAGCAGCCTGCTGGCGATGCCATCATCTTATCCCTCGGCGCTGCTGGCCTTCTGGTTTGCTGGCACGCGTGAAAGTGCCGCTGACGTACAAATCGCCGCTGCACAATTTGACCGTAGCACTCAACAATGGAGCGCCGCACGTTTTGTGCTGAACCGGCAGGCCATCGGTGAAGCCTTGGGCTTTGGCGTGCGTCGACTGGGCAATCCGGTGGCCTGGCTCGATGGGCACGGCCGGGTTCATTTGTTTGTGGTGGCTACCGGTCTGGGCGGCTGGGCTGCGGCACGCATTGTTCACTTGTGCCAAAGCCAGGAGGACCAGGACTTCTCCGCACTGTCATTTGACGTTGTGCGGGTATTGCCCCTGTCGTGGTTGTGGAACACCAGCTTCCTGGTGCGTAACGCGCCGCTTCCCCTCAAAGAGGGTGGCATGGTGCTGCCGGTTCATTTTGAATTGGGCATCAAATACCCACTTGGTTTGCGCTTTGACGCCAGCGGGAGGTTCCTGGGAATGGTGCGGATTTCCAGTCGCAAGCACTTGTTGCAACCCACGCTCGTGATGGTCAGCGAATCGAACTGGTTGGCTCTGATGCGCGACCAGCGCGCTGACGGCAAAGTGGCCATGGCCCAGACTTCGGATGGTGGGCAGAACTGGACCGATTTACCAGACCTGGCGCTGGACAATCCCGATTCTTCCGTGGCGGGGTTGGCCTTGGCACCAGGGCGCATCTTTCTGGCACACAATTCTTCTCCCCACTCGCGAACCGCGCTGGATTTGAGTGCTTCAGCCGATGGACGGACATGGTTCCTGGCCCAGACACTGGCGCAAGGCGCGGGTTCTGACGAGTACTCTTACCCGGCACTGGCCTGGTCCGATGACAGCCTTTGGTTGAGTTACACCGATCAGCGTCGGCGCATTGCCTGGCAACGGTTTTCCTTTTCTGCGCCGGCACACTGAAGCCTCACCAAACATGGACATCAGCACTTTTTCAAGCATTCTGTTTTCGACAGAGAACCCGGTGCTTCCAGGCCTCTCGGTCATGCGAATGGCTTTGCACGGCGCGTGGGCCATCGTGCTGGGCTGTGGTGTCATGTGGATGGCAGGCAAGCTGGCGCGCCCTTATCGGATGGGATTGAGTTTTTTAGTGATGTTGTGGACTCTGTTGCCGGGTAGCGCGTCGCCCGCGCATTGGCTGGGTCTGGCGTTTCAAACACCCAGTTTGATGAGCACGGTCATTTGTCTGACCTGGCTTTTAGATCGTGTGCGATCCGAGCGGCACCCGGTTTTTTTTATGGCGAAGCCTCAGGCTTTGGTGATAAAAATTCTGACTGTATTTGGTGTCGTGTTGGGCTGGGTGTTGCTGCTGGACGCCTTGGCCTGGTTGCCCGTGTCGGTTTACGCGTGGGGCTTTAGTTCAGTCGCTTTCGCTGCTATGGCTGTCTTGGCTACCGTGCTGTGGTTGACGATGAGATCGGCCGGTTCGGTCTTACCTCTTTTTGTGCTGACCCTTTTTGTCCTAAGTCGATTACCCACCGGTAATGTGTGGGATGCGTTGCTGGATCCTTGGCTCTGGGTAGCGCTGCAGGCTGGATGGCTTATCAATGTGGCGCGTCGCCTGATGGGGCCAGGGCGTTCGCCACCAACCACTCGCGTCTGAACAACCATGTCTGCGGATACCAAAGATTGGAGAGCGTGATTTCACCGCTGCGGTGGCGACCTTTGACTTCCCAGCGCGTCCCCAGTACAGAACAAGCCGGTACGCAGGGAGGAAATTTCTCGGAGGGTTCCGATTGGAGCCAGACGACGGCATCGAAGTTAGCCAGCAGACGACCAAGTTCGTCGGCATTCGATCTTGAGCCAGAGCCGGCACGGCCTTCACTGTCGTAAGGCACAAACAGGTTACCCGGCAACAAAAACTGAAACCGCTCGAATTGGCTGTTGAAACCATTTGGAACGGCGACCCGGGCATGGTGAAGTTTGGTGGCTGTTTTCGGTTCGTACTGCCCAGCCGCCCCATTCAAGGGCTCGGTGGTCAGACTGAATGAGGCATATACCGCGAAGCACGCAGCGACGGTGCAGGACCGGGTCCAGGCAGGTTTCAACAAGCCTCCCAATACGAACATCAGACCAGCGACACAGGCGAACATCGTGACAGCCAATTCGATGCTGGTTCCAATGCCAATGTTATGCGCCGCCCAGGCGACGCGCCCCAGCACCACCATGACAATTGCGCAGAGCAGCAACGACAGTAAAAACCAGCCACGGGCAATACGTTCCCAGTAAAGAGCGATCAGCATGGCCAGTGCTGGCATGGCGGGAATGACGTAGCGAGCTGAGCGTTGACTGGGCAGGGTAAACACAACGAGCCACACACCCAACCAGGTCAGCAATATCAATAGGTGAGGTGACAGTTTGGCCGTGCGCCTGCGTTGTTGCCAGACCCGAAATCCGAGTGGCAGCCCGACTGCTGCCAGACCGATCACAACGAACGCCAGCAGCCCGGCATTTTGCACATAAGCCAGCAGTTGCGCCCACATGCTGACGCCACCGCCCAGCAAGGCCACATGCCAGTAGCCCTGGCCGCTGGACAACTTAGCCGCGTTTTCGCCAATGACAAATTCTCGCCATACGGCACCAGGGTCGGGATCAAGCACAAACCACAAGGCAAAAATCCCCAGCGCTATAGCCGTGCTTAGGCTCACTTTGAGGGTGGTTTGAATGGCTACACGCCAAGTCACGGCGGGCGAACTGAGAAGTTCGGCACACCACAGAGTTGCTGCGGCCGGTGCAATCAGGGCAAACGATTTGTAAGCCAACCCCAGCCCCAATGCCAGGCCGAAGCTTAGGTGGGTTAGCCAACCCAGGCCAACACCAGTAGCGTGAGCTTGCACTCCCTCTGACTTTAGTTGAAGGTTGCGGTGAGGCTCACTCAACCGATTCCACATCAACCAGAACATGGGTACATTGAGCCAAAACGTTTCCGGAGCGCTGGTCAAAAACGTTCGACCAAAACGGAAGGTGCAAAAAAACGCCAGGTAAATACAGGCCGCCAGGCAGGCAGTGCGCAGATTGGCGGTCATTCTTTTTACCGTCCAGACCACCGCGCCGGCTATCAGCAGCGTGTAGATCAGGCTGGGCGTACGCAGTGCAGCCAGACTCCAGTTGTGACCCCAATCACCAGCCACCATGGCCTGCCAAAACAGCAGGGGCGGTTTGGTGTTGCGCATGTGGTCCAGTTCGGACACCAGCGGCAGCCAATGGTTTGACGCAGCTGTCAGGCGCGCAATGTGCGTGTAAACCAACTCATCGCCGTTGCTCGGGATGTACTGTCCGCCCAAACCGAAAACGTAGATGCCGACAGCAAACACCAGCAAAGCCAGCCAGGCAAGTGTCGGGGCGTCAAAGTATTCCTGCAGCAATGGGCGATGCTGGCGACGGCTCATGGCTTATTTTGTCCGACGGTGACGAAAGGTCCAGTGGTCATTGAACAGGAAGTTGCTCACGCTGGCAATCACGATGGCAATCACATTGGCAAGCAGGTAATGCAAGGTGTGTGAGAGCCACAACGTTAAACCATATTGCAAGGCGATGCCAAACCACGAGGCCAAGGCGTAGCGCCCGAACTGGCCCAGAAATGCGCTTATCCCAGTCCGGTTGGCCTGTCCGGGCCGGGAATCTAACGCGGCGTTGTGCAGCCGGTCGGCCCAGGTCCAGAGCCGGTTCCAGGTGAAGTTGTTGACCGTGGCAACTGTGATGGCCAGTGCTAGAGAGGCATAAAGTCGGGTGCGGGGAGTAGCAATGGCGGCGAACAAATACTCTTGCGATAAGTACAAAACAGCCATGTTGACCACGGTGCCACTGGCGCCGACCAGGCCAAACTTGATATACCGAAAGCCTTTGAGCCACTCCAGCAGCAAAAATAGACGCTGCTGCCAACCCTTGCGCTGGTTCATGAAAGTGCCTGCTTCGGCAGGGATAAAGTGACCAGCGCATCAGCCAGCACCGGATCAGCGGCAATGCGTTTGAGACACTGGTTGTCACCGTCGCAAAAGGTTTCCCGGTGGTTGTAAGCGCTCAAGCAAGGCGAGCAGGCCAGACCCGATTCCAGCACCTGAGCGCGCGGCCCGAGTGGCCCATAAAGTCGACCGGTCTCGGGGCCAAAAAATACCAGTGTGCGAATCGGCGTCAGACTGGCAAAGTGGCCCGGCCCGCCATCGTTGGTGATCAGCAAATCAGCGCCATAAAACAGCAGCAGTAGCTCGCGGATGCTGCGGGTGTAGCCGGTCAGGTCGACACAAAATTCGCTATCTATTTGCGTTTGCAAATCCTGCGCCAGCTGTGCATCATCACGCAGGCCAATCAGACCGACGGCGTGCCCAGCCTGGCACAAACCGCGTGCTACCTGGGCATAGTGCGCAGCGGGCCAGGCGCGCTCTGGCAAGATGCCGCCACCGGCATAAATTAACACAATTTTTTTGCCCAAGAGCGCAGGATGGTCTGCCAGCATCTTGCCGCGATAGGCTTGCAGTTCCGGCACTTCAAATGGCACCACAAGTTCGGTGTCAGACGGTAACTCCCGAATGGGAGCCGCCTTGTTGCGCGGCATGGTGTTGGCATCCAGTGCATCGACCAGCGACAAAAACTGTTTGCTGATGTGCTGGTAGGGGTTGTACGGGATGGCACGATTGATAAAGCTGCCGCGGTACAGGCCTTCTTGCGTATGCGGTGTGAAGCCAACGCGCACAGGGGCACCGCTAAAAATTGACAACAGACTGCTGATGCGGGAAAACAGCTCGCAGTCAATCACGACGTCCAAAGGCAGGCGGCGCAACGCCATGCAGACGTGCCAGATGTCGCGCAGCAAACCCAAGCCAGTTTTGTCATCCAGTGCATGCAGATGTTCGGGACGGGCCAGTCCCAGCAGGAGGGCGACCTCCTGATTTTTTTTCAGTTGCAACACGTGCAATGCGGCGCCGGGGTAGCGACGACGAAGCGCTGCAAACATGGGACCTGCCAACACCACGCTGCCCATCTCGGACAGTAAAATGACCAGGATGTTGCGCGGCTCATGAGGCAACCGTTTCTCTGGTCGCAGCAGTGTCGTGAAGCGGACCCACCCGGACACAACGCCACACAAGAGCTGGCCCAGCCATCGGTCAATCCAGCGTTGCGTTGTTACTTTCATGCGTCCGGGTTTGCCCGTCGGTTGGCTACAGACCAGCTGTTGCCCGCAGCGCCAGGTCCTTGCGCCTTGCGGCGCAAAGCACAATATTCGCTGATGCGAATGCGTGCCTCATAGGCCCGCCGCAGCACGCAGCGTTTGGGCTTTGTCAGTGCGCTCCCAGGTGAATTCCGGTTCTTCCCGTCCGAAGTGACCGTAAGCGGCGGTCTTTTCGTAGATCGGTCGCAGCAAATCCAGCATTTGAATAATGCCTCTGGGGCGCAGGTCAAAGTGTTCGTGCACCAACTCTGCAATCTTCTCGTCGGAGATCACGCCAGTGCCTTCGGTATACACGGTCACGTTCATCGGCTTGGCAACGCCGATGGCATAGGCCACCTGAATCTGGCACTGGCGGGCCAACCCAGCCGCCACAATGTTTTTGGCCACATAACGGGCTGCATAGGCGGCAGAGCGGTCCACTTTCGTTGGGTCTTTGCCGCTGAAGGCACCACCGCCGTGCGGGCAGGCGCCGCCGTAGGTGTCGACAATGATCTTGCGCCCGGTCAGGCCGCAGTCACCTTGCGGACCTCCCACCACGAAGCGTCCGGTCGGGTTGATCAGGTACTTGGTGTCGGCCGTCAGCCATGCTTTTGGCAGCACCGGCTTGATGATGTCTTCAATCACCGCCTCAATAAAGGCTGGTTTCATTTTGGACCCGTCGCTCATCTCCGGGCTGTGCTGGCTGGACAGCACCACGGTGTCGATGGAGTGCGGCTTGCCGTCCAGGTAGCGCATGGTGACTTGGCTCTTGGCGTCCGGACGCAAAAAGGGCAGACGTCCGTCCTTGCGCAATTGGGCCTGGCGTTCCATCAGCCGGTGGGCGTAATAGATGGGTGCCGGCATCAACTCGGGTGTTTCATTGCAGGCATAGCCAAACATCAGGCCCTGGTCGCCGGCGCCGGTGTTCAGGTGATCGTCGGAGGCGTGATCGACGCCCTGGGCGATATCGTTGCTTTGTTTGTCATAGGCCACCAATACCGCGCAACCCTTGTAGTCGATGCCGTACTCGGTGTTGTCATAGCCAATGCGTTTGATGGTGTCGCGTGCCACCTGGATGTAGTCCACATGCGCGTTGGTGGTGATTTCACCGGCCAGTACGACCAGGCCGGTATTGCACAAGGTCTCGGCGGCGACGCGGGATTTGGGGTCTTGCTTGAAGATTGCATCCAGAATTGCATCTGAGATCTGGTCGGCCACCTTGTCAGGGTGTCCTTCAGAAACAGACTCGGAAGTAAAGAGAAAGTCGTTCGCCATCGTTATAAGCTCCAATTAAGTCAAGTTGCAACAAGTTAAATACCGCGTTGCTTGGGCTTGGGGGCTTCGGCGAACGCTTTAGCAGATTTGTCAAAATTGACAAGGCACAATGGCGGCTCGCAGGAGCCAAGCCTTTGTGTGTCGCCCTGCAAGTAGTTCCGTAACTCAGCGACCCGAGCATTTTATCCCAGTGATGATTTCCCTTTTTAAATTTTTTGCCGTGCTGCCTCTCTGGATGGCACAAGGGCTGGGATGGGCGCTGGGTTGGCTGGTGTTTGCCATTTCCGAGGTCTACCGCAAGCGCTTCGTGGCAAACGCGCGGCAGGCCGGGATTGGCTGGCGCCAATGGTTGGTCGCCGTCGGTGAAAGCGGCAAATTGGCGGCCGAGTTGCCGCGCCTCTGGTTCGGTCAACCGGTGCCGGTGCAGTGGGACGGCTCCCATCATGTCGATGAGGCGTTGGCGCAAGGCCGTGGAGTAGTGTTCCTAACACCGCATTTGGGGTGTTTTGAGATCACGGCCCAAGCCTACGCGCAACGCTATGGTCAATCGGGTCACCCCATCACGGTGCTGTTTCGCCCGCCGCGCCAGCACTGGTTACGCGACCTGGTGAAGAGTGCCCGCGAGCGCCCCGGTTTGCAGGCAGCGCCGACCACGCTGGCGGGCGTCAAGCAGATGATCAAGGCATTGAAACACGGCGAGTCGCTGGGTTTGCTGCCGGATCAAGTGCCACCTTTGGGCATGGGTTTGTGGGTGCCTTTTTTTGGCCGCGACGCCTATACCATGACCTTGTCCGTGCGTCTGGCACAGCAGAGCGGCGCTGCGGTGGTAATGACTTGGGGAGAGCGCTTGTCTTGGGGTCGTGGGTACAAGGTTCACTTTCAGCCTTTGAAAGAATCCATGCCAGCGGATAGCATGCGGGCCACTTTACTCATCAACCAGGAGATGGAAAGTCTGATTCGAAGCTGTCCGCAGCAATATTTGTGGGGCTACGCGCGCTACAAACAGCCGCGGCAGGAAATGTGATGTTGACTCGCTTAGTGAGTAAGTTCAGCATCCTTGTGATGCATTTTTTGGCACATCTGCCGTTGCCTTGGTTGCGTCTGCTGGGCAGCCTGTTGGGCTGGGTGCTCTACCTGCTGGCAGTTGCACGGCGGCGGGTGGCACAGACCAACTTGCGGCTATGTTTTCCAGACCGCTCCACGCGACAAATCAGGGCATTGACGATCCGCACATTTGTTCATTTTTCCCAAGCCTGGTTGGATCGAGGTTGGCTTTGGCATGGTTCGCCCGAAGTTGTCCGGCGGCGTTTGAGATTGACCGGCGCCCTGCACGAATTCCAGGGAAACGATCCAACAGTCATCTTTGCACCGCATTTCATGGGGCTGGACGCCGGCTGGACCGCACTGACCCAGCAATTGACACGGCAATTCACCACCATCTATACCAACCAGGCGAATGAAGTCGTCAATGCCTGGATGTTGCAAGGTCGTCGGCGTTTCGGTTCTGCAAGGCTATTTGGTCGTATTGACGGCGTCAAAACCATTGTGGCTGCATTGCGCGCGGGTGACCCGCTGTATTTGTTACCGGACATGAATTTTGGACCGGAAGACTCCCACTTTGTGCCGTTTTATGGCGTTCCTGCTGCGACTGTCCCGTCTTTATCCCGCTTTGCCAGGTTGGGCCACGCCAAGGTGGTACCGGTGGTCACGCGCATGACGCGCCAAGGTTATGAGGTTCAGGTCATGCCGTCCTGGCAGGGGTTCCCGTCCGACGACGCGATCGCTGACACGGCAGTCATGAATCTGCGTTTGCAGTCATACATAGACGCTATGCCGGACCAGTATTTTTGGGTTCACAAGCGATTCAAGGATCGTCCACCCGGAGTTGCCGCAGTTTATTGAATAAGTACAGGATGGGGTAGACCAGACCACAGTCCTCATTTCATGGAAGTCATGAAAATTACGCTGCGTGGGGATTTAAAAAGCCCGAGATGTATTGGGCAACAAGTCGCGGCTTTTCATGCACGATCCAATGTGTGGCATCAGCCACCGGTTGAATCCTCAGGTCGGCAACATACTGGTCAAGTCCATCGATCAAAGCAGGCGGCAGCGCGATATCGTCCAACGCCCAGATCACCAACGTGGGCAGCGCTATGGTGAGCATGGTGTGCGGCAAGTCGACGGCTGCGGCGGCGGCGTCCTCTGGCCGAGGTGGTCGCAATGGGGAGGCGCGATACAGATTGCAGCCACCGGTCAGTCCCGCGTCCCAGACGCTGCGGTACTGCGTTTTAACTTCTTCTGTGAGCCAAGACGGCGGTCGAGATCCGTCTTTCGCGCGCGTCAAAAACTCCCAAAGTCGGCGGTAGTCGTCCTGCGCCAACAAAATTTCTGCGTCCGGCCGAATCAGAAAGTTCATGTAGGCACTGGCAGCCTGCTGCGCTGGGCAACTTTTAAGTTCGCGCAAAAAAGTCCCCGGGTGCGGTGAGTTGATGATGACCATTTGCTTGGCCAGATGGGGCATTTGGTTAGCCAGATTCCAGGCCACTGCACCACCCCAATCATGCGCCACCAAGCAAGCGAGTTGGCCACCTTGACCGTGCGTCTCGATCTCAATCAGAGCTGCGATGTCTTGCACCAGATGCTTAGGTCGGTACGCGCCGACATCGGCTGGTGCGCTGGAGTGCTCGAAGCCACGTAGATTGGGGGCGATGCAGCGGTAGCCGCCGTTATCGTCGCGCGAGAAATATTCCAGCATGAAATCCCACACAAAAGCGGCTTCCGGGAATCCGTGCAAAAACAAGAGGACCGGGCGCCCAGGCTCCCCTGTAGAACGACAACTCAGGGTGATGCCATGCGGCAAAGGCTGGAGAAAAGTCGCTATCGTCATGCAAGCTCAGCAGCTGCAGGATGCGCCCACTGCCACAACAATGTTGCGACTTCGTCTATCCCCTGGCGCTTGGTCGCTGAAAACATCCTGACTTCCCCGCCACCGGCTTGCAGTTGCATGATGGAGAGGGCTTTGGTTTGCTCGGCGCGGGTCAGTTTGTCAGCCTTTGTCAAAACAACCAGAAATTTGAGCCCTTCTTCCACCCGCGGGCGGATGATGTTGAGCAGTATTTCATCCAGTTCGGTCAGCCCGTGGCGCGGGTCGCACATAAGCACGATCGCTTTGAGGTTTTCACGCGTGACAAGGTAATTGGCCATCACTTGCTGCCATCGAATCTTGTCCTGTTTCGGTACTGCTGCGTAGCCATAGCCAGGCAAGTCAGCCAGGATGGCATCGGTGACGCCCTGTTTGCCCAACGAGAACAGGTTAATGTGTTGGGTGCGGCCTGGCTTTTTGGAGGCAAAGGCCAATTGTTTTTGCTGCGTTAGCGTGTTGATACAAGTGGATTTGCCCGCATTGGAGCGGCCTACAAATGCAATTTCAGGAACGTTTAAAGCAGGTAGGAAATGCAGTTGGGGCGCCGTCGTGAGGAATTTCGCTGTGTGAAGCCAGCCCAAAGCGATGGCAACTGGGTCCATGATCACGATATCATTTGAGCCCGATGGGCGGTGAAAAGTTGCGGGGTTGGGGTGGGTAATCATTGTTTGAAGGGGGTAATCCCGAAGCCCCATTGTAGAATCGACCGGTTTTGATCACCTGACACGGTATCCTCCATGAAGTTGTTTGCCCCCCTCCTTTTTGCTGCCTCGATTGCGATTACTGCTTTATCAGCTTTTTCGCAAGAGGCCAGGCCAGCAGTGCCCCCGGCTTCGGCTGCGGTTGAGCCTGTCACTGCCGCCAAACCCGATTTGGTCAAAGGTGAGGCCAGTTTCGCCGTCTGTGCCGTCTGTCATGCGCCGGATGGCAATTCTGTCATCCCGGTCAACCCCAGACTAGCGCAGCAGCATCCGGAGTACCTGCTCAAGCAGCTCCAGGAATTCAAATCAGGCAAGCGCGCCAACCCCATCATGACAGGCATGGCGTCGACACTGAGTGATACAGACATGAAGAATATGGCTTACTGGCTGACCACCAAAAGTGCCAAGCCTGGTTTTGCCAAGGACAAAGAATTGGTGCAGTTGGGAGAGCGCATTTACCGTGGCGGTATTGCTGAACGTCAGGTTCCGGCATGTGCTGGTTGCCACAGTCCGAATGGTGCCGGTATTCCGGCCCAATTTCCGCGCTTGAGCGGCCAACATGCCGACTACGCGGTAGCCCAATTGACTAATTTTCGCGATGGCGTGCGCAAAAACAGTCTACAGATGACGCAGGTAGCGGCCAAATTAAATGATCGGGAGATCAGGGCAGTGGCCGACTACATCGCCGGTCTGCGTTAAGCGTACGCGCGCATTGCCGGTCGGTTCCCCGAATATCCGATTGAACTAAACGCTTGCGACCCGCCCTAAAGGGGCAGTTCCATTTCGCGATGGACTGCCTTTTTTTGTGCTTGGCAGAATGGTGTCTTATGGCGCAAGAATGCGGGTTGAGAGCGAACCAAAACCTTGTAAGAATGCGGGCGGTCCCCGGACTGCCATTAAATTGAAGGCGCCACCATGTTGATCAATTTCAGTCGCAGTGGCTTTCGCCATGCTGTTTCCAGTGAAATCACGACCCAGGGCGTCTATCAAAAGCGACGCGATCTGATCAGACTGATGGCCGGCGGGGTTGCCGGAGCGGCACTGGCATCCTGGGCATCACGTGAAACTTATGCGCAAGGTGTTTCTTTGACGCCGCGTCCAGGAAAATTGGGCGCTTTGCAAGCGGTGAAATCGAGTCAGGCAGGGGCGATCACGATGGAAAAGTTGTCGGATTACAAGGACGCCAGCAGCTACAACAATTTTTACGAGTTCGGTACCGACAAGTCGGATCCGGCGCAAAGTGCACATACTTTAAAGACCAGTCCGTGGACCGTCGAGATCGAAGGCCTGGTCAAAAAACCCGCCAGGTACACGTTGGAGGATCTGCTCAAGCTCAGCGCCCAGGAAGAACGGATCTATCGCTTGCGCTGTGTTGAAGGTTGGTCCATGGTGATACCCTGGGTCGGCTATTCGCTGAGCGAGTTGATCAGAAAAGTGGAGCCTTTGGGCAATGCCAAATACGTCGAATTTGTGACGCTGGCAGATCCAAAAACCATGCCATTTGTGGGTTCGCGTGTGCTGGATTGGCCTTACGTTGAAGGCTTGCGCATGGATGAGGCCATGCACCCTCTAACCTTGTTGACTTTCGGCATGTATGGTGAAGTGTTGCCCAATCAGAATGGTGCGCCAGTGCGTTTGGTGGTGCCATGGAAGTATGGTTTCAAGAGTGCCAAGAGCCTCGTCAAAATCCGCTTTACCGACAAACAACCTGCCACTGCGTGGAACAAGGCTGCTGTCAACGAGTACGGATTCTTTTCCAATGTCAACCCCAACGTGGATCACCCACGCTGGAGTCAGGCCAGCGAGCGACGTATTGGCGAGGACGGCCTGTTTGCCAAGAAACGCAAGACGCTGATGTTCAACGGCTATGAAGCGCAAGTCGGTCAGCTTTACGCTGGCATGGACCTCAAGAAGTTCTTTTGATGCCGGCACTCGCCAGGCCGCGCACAGGGGTGCAGGCGAAAGCGCTTTTGTTGCACCGCTTTGCCAAACCGGTGGCGTTTGGTTTGTCGCTGTTGCCATTTTGTTGGCTGATCTTTGCGGCCATCACGAACCGGCTGGGGGCCAATCCGGCGGAGGCCCTGAGCCGCTCCACGGGCGACTGGACTTTGCGCTTTCTGTGCCTTGTGCTGGCGATAACGCCGCTTCGCGTCATGACGGCAACACCGGCGTTAGCCCGGTTTCGACGCATGTTGGGTCTGTTTGTTTATTTCTACGTGGCGCTGCACCTGCTGAGTTACAGCTGGTTTGACATGGGTTTTGATGTTGCCGATATCGCCAAAGACATTGCCAAACGTCCCTTCATCCTGGTCGGTTTTTCAGCGTTTGTATTGCTCACGCCACTGGCTCTGACATCCTTCAATCGGGCTATCAAGACGCTGGGTGCAAAGCGCTGGCAGCTTTTGCACAAGCTGGTTTATGTCGTCGCAGTGTTGGCCGTTTTGCACTTCTTCTGGATGCGGGCGGGCAAAAACAATTTCACTGAAGTGTATGTTTACGCGGGGATTTTGGGCGTCTTGCTGGGCTGGCGCTTTTCCAGGCGCATGAAGAAAACGAGCCCGTAGGGGCCGCGTGGGAACTCTTCAATAACTTAAATTACAGCAAATTCTCGTTGCTCATTTGATCCATGATTGTTTCGCGCCGACGAATGACATGGGCTTGCGCGCCATCGACCAGGATTTCGGTCGCACGACCGCGGGAGTTGTAGTTGCTGGACATACTCATGCAATAGGCCCCGGCAGACAGCACTGCCAGCAAGTCGCCCTGCTTCACCGCGAGCGCGCGGTCATGCCCGATCCAGTCGCCACTTTCGCAGACCGGACCGACCACATCCCATGTGCGGGACGCTTCCACTCCTGGCGATAGTGGCACGATCTGGTGAAAGGCCTGGTACATGGCTGGGCGAGGCAGATCGTTCATGGCGGCGTCGATGATGCAAAAGTTCTTTTGCTCGCCAGGTTTCAGATACAGCACTTCGGTCAGGCACACTCCGGCGTTGCCCACCAGTGAGCGACCGGGCTCAATCATCAGTGACCGGTCCCCAAACCCGCGGACGTCCAGCAAGGTCAGCAGCTTTTTCCAGAGATGGTCGGCCGGGGGAGGTGTATCGTCGTCGTAGTTGATGCCCAGACCTCCGCCAAAATCGAGGTGGCGAATGGGAATGCCTGCTGCCTCAATGGCCTGCACCAGATCCAGCATGCGCTCGACCGCGTCGAGGTAGGGTTCTTCATGGGTGATCTGGGAGCCAATATGACAATCGATCCCCAACACTTGTATGCCAGCCAGCTTGGCAGCGCGCTGGTAGGTTTGCACGACACGCTGGTGGGCGACACCAAACTTGCTGTCTTTGAGGCCGGTGGAGATATAGGGGTGCGTCTTGGGGTCTACGTTGGGATTGACCCGGATACTGACCGGTGCACGCATGCCCATGGACAGCGCCAGTTCACTCAAAACTTCAAGCTCAGCTTCGCTCTCGACATTAAAGCAGCTGACGCCCGCATGCAGCGCACGTCGCATTTCGGCCGACGTCTTGCCAACACCGGAAAAAATAATCTTGGCGGCCTTGCCACCGGCGGCCAGCACACGGTCCATCTCTCCGCCGGAGACAATATCAAAACCACACCCGGCCTGCGCGAATACCTGAATCACGCCGAGTGTCGAGTTGGCCTTCATGGCGTAACAGATTTGGACGTTTCGACCCGCAAACCCACGTTGGTAAGCCGCCAGAGCGGCCAGCATGGCGCCTTTCGAGTACACGAAAAGTGGCGTACCGTGGTCCCGCGCCAAATCACTCAACCGGATTTTTTCTAAAAAAAGTTCATGGTTGCGGTAAGCAAGATGAGGTTGACCAGGAAGATTTTGCGGACTCATTGAGGGCTGGCGGTAGGTGCGGAAACCGGGCTGGCGGTGTCACGAGATATTGAATCAGGTTGTGCGGTGTTTGTTGGGCTTTGCGTAAGCTGTGTTTTAGGCAAAGTGGCAAGTTTTGCAGCAGCCGGCTCTGTCGACAAATACAGCGGACCCTGCTGGCCACAGGCAGACAGGCTCACCGCACAAATGCCAAGGACACTCGTACTGACTAAAATTTGGAAACTGCGCAACATAGTGAAATTGTAAAGATGACCGACCCTGAATTCATGGACCTGGCTGAAACTCTGCTCAAAGCCGTTGAGGCAGGCTGTGATCGCATTAACGAACAGAACCTCGCAGATATTGATAATCAGCGCACCGGTGGCATGGTGACGCTGGTGTTTTCAAACAGAAGCCAGATTGTCATCAATCTACAAAAGCCCTTGCACGAGGTCTGGCTGGCGGCCAAATCGGGCGGCTATCACTACAAGTATGACGGCAATCACTGGGAAGATACTAAGGGGCAGGGCGAGTTTTTTTCCTGTTTGTCACGCTACGCAAGTGAACAGGCGGGTTGCGCTCTGGTGTTGTCTGCGTGATCAGTTTTTAAACAAGTCCAGGATTTTCTTTCTTTCGTCGGCAGGGGGTAGTGCCATCACACCCGATGGCGTGCCTGGTTTGTCGGCCATTCCCACGCTGCTGATACCCGCACCTTTGACGTACTCATCGTAAAACCATTCACCACCAGAATTGATCACCCCCTCTGGAGCGGTCGGCTCCATGACGGGAATGTTTTTAAGCGCTTGCTCCATGAACCTGATCCAGACCGGCAGACTCAAGCCGCCCCCTGTTTCGCGATCCCCGAGCTTGCGCGGTGTGTCATAGCCAATCCATGTGACTGCCGTCAGCGTCGGTTGAAATCCGGCGAACCAGGCGTCTATGGAGTCATTGGTGGTGCCCGTCTTTCCATACAAGTCGGGTCGCTTCAATGCGGCCTGCGCGGATGCGGCGGTACCGGAGCGGGTCACCTCCTGGAGCAGACTTTCCATGACGAAAGCGTTACGTGCATCGATGGCGCGCACCGACTCGTCCAGTAGCGGCGGCGTCGTTTCCACCAGCACCTTGCCTTTTTGCTCTGCGACCTTGACTATCAGCCAGGGATTGATGCGGTAGCCACCATTGGCAAATACCGAGTAGGCAGAAACCATCTGCATCGGTGTCACCGATCCGGCACCCAACGCCATGGTCAGATAGGCCGGGTGCTTCTCCGCATCGAAGCCAAAACGCGTGATCCAGTCCTGCGCATACGGTGCACCGATGGACTGCAGAATGCGAATGGAGATCATGTTTTTTGACTTTGCCAAACCCCGGCGCATGGTCATCGGGCCTTCAAACTTGCCGTCGTAATTTTTCGGCTCCCATGGCTGGCCACCTGTCACACCGGCATCAAAAAAGAGCGGTGCGTCGTTGATGACAGTGGCCGGTGTAAAGCCCTTTTCCAGGGCGGCCGAATAAATGAAAGGTTTGAAGCTCGATCCGGGCTGACGCCAGGCCTGAGTTACGTGATTGAATTTGTTTTTTTCGAAATCAAATCCACCCACCAGGGCTTTGATGGACCCGTCACGCGGATCCAGAGCCACAAAAGCACCTTCAACTTCGGGGAGCTGTGTAATTTCCCAGGTATTCTTGGGCGCTTTGACAACCCGGATGACAGCGCCGCGCCTGATTTTGATATTGGGTGGTGCTTTGTCCGACAAGCCGGATTGCGCCGGTTTGAGGCCTTCACCGGTAATTTCGACGAGTTCTCCGTTCTGGCGCACGGCTTTGATTTTTTTGCTGTCCGCTTCCAGCACCATGGCTGACAGCACGTCGCCGTTGTCGGGATAGTCATCCAATGCATCGTCAATGGCATCCTCAACCTCCTGGAGAGTGGCAGGTAGGGTGACAAATTTCTCCGGGCCACGGTAGATTTGATGCCGCTCAAAGTCCATGATGCCGCGCCGCAATGCCTTGTAGGCGACCTCCTGGTCGGCTGCACGCAGGGTGGTGTAAACGTTCAGGCCACGGGTGTAGGTTTCCTCACCATACTGCGCAAACATCAGCTGGCGTACAGTTTCCGCCACGTACTCTGCATGCACTTTGGCGCTATCGACGCCAGACTTCACTTTGGCCTCGTCTTTTCTTGCGCCATCGGCCTGAGCGGCAGTGATGAACCCGTTTTCCTGCATTCGCTCAATGACGTGAAGCTGGCGCGTCCGCGCCCGCTTGGGATTGCTGATGGGGTTGTAAGCGGACGGCGCCTTGGGCAGGCCCGCCAGCATGGCCGCCTCAGCGATCGTGATGTCCTTGAGGGGCTTGTCAAAATAAGCCTCCGACGCTGCGGCAAATCCGTAGGCGCGGTTACCCAGAAAAATCTGATTCATGTAGATCTCAAGAATCTGGTCCTTGGTCAACATGTGCTCGAGCTTGAAAGTCAACAGGATTTCATAGATCTTGCGGGTATAGGTTTTCTCAGATGATAAATACACGTTGCGTGCCACCTGCATCGTGATGGTCGACGCACCCTGGCTTTTTATGCGTCCAAGGTTGGCAAGAGCGGCGCGCAAAACACCTTTGTAATCGACGCCGCCATGTTCGTAGAACCTGGAGTCCTCAATGGCAAGGACCGCGTCCACCATGATTTTGGGTATTTCTTTGATGGGTGTCAAGTGTCGGCGCTCCTCGCCAAACTCTCCAATCAAAGTGCCCTCCACCGAGAACACGCGCAACGGCAACTTAGGCCGGTAATCAGACAGGTCTGAAATATCTGGCAGGTTCGGAAAAGCCACCGCCAGCGCAATCGCGATGATGATCAGAATCGACAATATCCCGGCGATGGCGGTACCGCCTGCCCACAAAGCAATGCGTATCAGCCAATTGTCCTTCGGGCTGCTCGAATGTGCGCCGTGGCTGGGGCTCGATTCACTGTGCGGCGGTTTGGTTGGCATAAAAATCTTGGTGGAAATGTGTCGTCAAATTTGTTGTCATTGCATAAATAAGTGTTTCACAACTTTGGCGCGGTAGTATCCGCTATTGTTGCGGCTTCGCGGTTCGCTCGGTGGAGTGTGTAACATCCGTACACAAAGCGTCTACTTTTGGCAACGTTAATGGTGCCGAAACTTTGAAAAAATCTTTGCGTGACAACGCGCTTACTGCTAGCATTGAAGTGAATTCTTAAGTATCGCTGATCGTTGATTGGCCTCTTTCAGGGGATAGTTTTGATCTCTTTGGGATCCTTGTTTAGTCGTCAACCTGCACCCATGCTGGGTTTGGATATCAGTTCCTCAAGCGTAAAACTGGTCGAGTTGGGTCAAGATAAGGCGGGACGTCTGGTGCTTGAACGCTGCGCGATCGAGCCTCTTGCGCCCGGATGGATCACCGACGGCAACATAGAAAAGTTTGATGAAGTGGCTGAGGCAGTGCGTCGGCTGGTAAAGAAAAGCGGCACTCGCACCAAAAATGTAGCCATGGCTTTGCCCCCCTCTGCGGTCATCACCAAGAAAATTGTTCTACCGGGCGGTATGACTGATCAAGAGCTGGAGGTGCAGGTCGAGACCGAAGCTAATCAGTACATTCCCTTCCCGCTGGACGAGGTCAGTCTCGATTTTTGTGTAGTCGGTCCCAGCGCAACCTCCGCCGGTGATATCGAAGTTCTGATTGCGGCGTCGCGCCGGGAGAAGGTTCAGGATATTCAGGGCCTGGCGGAAGCGGCTGGTTTGAAGCCCGTTATTGTGGACGTGGAATCTTATGCCGCGCGCCTGGCAACCAGTCGCTTGATTGAGCATCTTCCGAACCGGGGTGTCGGCAGCATTGTTGCCTTGTTTGAAGTCGGCGCGTTGACTACCAGCATGCAGGTGATCCGCAGTGAAGAAGTCCTTTATGACAGAGATCAGGCTTTCGGCGGTGCCCAACTGACCCAGTTGATTGTGCGTCAATATGGGTTTTCATTGGAAGAGGCCGAAAGCAAAAAGCGAAGCGGCGAACTGCCCGACGACTACGAATCGAGCGTATTGAAACCATTTGTTGAAAGCATGGTGCACGAAATCGGTCGTGCGTTGCAGTTTTTCTTTACGAGCACGCCGCATAACAAGGTCGACTACGTGATGTTGGCAGGTGGTTCGGCTGCATTGCCTGGTTTAACAGCGGCGGTAACTCAGCACACCAGTTTCGCATGCACTTTGGTGAATCCATTTGACGGTATGGAAATTGGTGAAGGTGTTCGCTTGAAAAAGATGACGCGTGAAGCGCCGTCCTATCTCACGTCATGCGGGCTGGCTTTGCGGAGATTCATGCAGTGATCCTTATCAATCTGCTCCCGCATCGGGAGGTGGCGCGCAAACTCCGTCGGGATCTATTTAACGTCAGCGTCGCTCTTGCCGCGCTTGCTGGCGGCCTGCTCGCAGGTATCATTTTTCTCTGGTTTCAAGCTCACATTGCCAGTCAACAGGAAAAAAACCAGCTACTGCAAGCCGAGATTAAACAGTTCGACGACCAAATTAAGGACATTGCGAGCCTGGAGTCAGAGATCGCCGCGCTGCGGGCTAGGCAACAAGCTGTGGAAGACCTGCAAGCGGACAGAAATATGCCGGTTCATCTGCTGACCGAATTGGTTCAGCAATTGCCTGATGGCGTTTATGTCGCCAGTATGCGTCAAGACAATCAAAATGTGACGCTGCAAGGAGTTGCGCAATCGAATGAACGGGTCTCTGAGCTTTTGCGCAATCTCGCAAACAATACACCCTGGTTTTCAAAGCCCGAACTGGTTGAGATTGTGTCTGGCTCTGTTACGCTGGCGCCGCGGGATCAACGACGGGTTGCCAATTTCACAATTCGTGTGCGGCTGACGCGTGCCAGCGAGGCCGAAAAAATGGGTGCCGCTGCAACAGCGCCAGTGGTCGCTGCCTCGTCTCCTGTCAAAAAATAGGAGCTAGGAACATGGCAAACAAACTTCGACTGAATTTTGATTTTCCAGCCTCGCTGGAAGGGGTCTTTGGACAATTCCGTAACCTTGATCCCAAGGACCCGTCCAATTGGCCTGCGCTTCCACGTTATGCGCTTTTTTTGTTGGTTACCCTTTTGTTGGTTGTACTGCTGTGGTTCACCTGGCTGAATACCTCTGAGGCCGAGTTGGAGGCAGAGCAGACCAAGGAAGTGAAGTTGCGCGAAGAGTACAAGATCAAGCTGGGCAAGGCGGTCAATCTGGAAGCGCTAAAGAAGCAGCGGGAGCAGGTTCAGCAGTATGTGACGCAACTTGAAAAGCAATTGCCGAGCAAAGCGGAAATGGATGCGTTGCTTTCGGACATCAACCAGGCCGGTTTGGGGCGCAGTCTTCAGTTTGATCTGTTTCGACCAGGGCAAGTGGCGGTCCGGGACTACTACGCTGAATTACCAATTGCGGTCCGGGTTAGCGGACGTTATCACGACATTGGCGCTTTTGCCTCTGACATTGCCAATCTTTCCCGCATCGTTACGCTTAACAATCTGGTCATTTTGCCTACTAAGGATGGGGCTTTGACGATGGATGCCACCGCCAAGACTTTCCGCTATCTGGATGTCGATGAAGTTGCTGCCCAACGAAAAGCGCAGGCGCCGAAAGGGGCAAAGAAATGATGCCCGTGCGAATGTTGCTTGTAGCCGGAATTGTTTTGACGTTGGTTGGTTGCAGTGCGTCGAGTGAAGATGAGTTGCGCCAATGGATGGCCGAACAAAAAAGTCAAACCCGTCCCAAGGTGGCACCAATTTCCGAACCCAAACAGTTCAAGCCCGAAAGCTACAACCAGGTTACGGCGATAGAACCTTTCAGCAATCAAAAATTGACACAGGCATTGAAACGGGAGTCAACGCAGGTGGCTTCCAACGGCGCTCTAATCGCCCCCGAGTTGTCGCGCCGAAAAGAAGCTCTGGAGGCATTCCCGCTGGATGCGATGACGCTGGTGGGTAGTTTGACCAAGGCCGGTCAACCGATAGCTCTGGTGAAGGTTGAGAATTTGTTGTATCAGGTACGTCCCGGAAACCATCTTGGACTGAACTATGGGCGCGTGATGAAGATCGCTGAGACAGAAGTCACGTTGCGGGAAATTGTGCAGGATGCGATCGGCGAGTGGATTGAACGCACTGCTACTTTGCAGTTGCAAGAGAGGTCGAAATGAAAATACAGAAGTGTTGGTTGGCAAGGCGATTGTGGCAACAGGCCTGTCTGGTTATGTCGCTCGTGATCGCAACCGTTGCCGCGCAGGCCCAGACTGCCATTGAAGCGGTATCCGGGTCGATTCAAGGGGGCGTCGAGGTCGTCAAAATCGATTTGACACAGCCACTTGCTGCCATACCTTCAGGCTTTTCAATTCAGTCGCCTGCAAGAATCGCGCTTGATTTTCCCGGCATCGCGAACGCCATGGGTCGTTCCAATATTGAAATCAATCAAGGTAACCTGAAGTCAGTTAGCGTGGTGCAAGCTGGGGAGCGCACCCGCGTTGTACTCAACCTGAAGCAGGCTACTCCTTACAAAGCACAACTGCAGGGCAAATCGCTGCTGGTTGTTTTGGATCCGGTGGTAAGCGCAGCCTCGGTCGGGTCGACAGCGCCAGTTTTTGCTGAAAGCCGTAGCCGCGATACTTTGCCGCTCAAAGACCTTGATTTCCGGCGCGGCGACGAAGGCGCAGGCCGCGTGGTGGTGGCCCTGCCCAACAACCAGGTTGGCGTCGATATTCGCCAGCAAGGGCAAACATTGGTTGTCGAATTCATGAAGTCAACATTGCCAGAGGGTTTGCGCCGTCGTCTGGACGTGACTGATTTCGGCACCCCGGTTCAAACCGTGACTACCTTCCAGGTCGGGGACCGGGTGCGCATGGTCATTGAGCCGAAAGGGCATTGGATTCACAGTGCGTATCAAAGCGACGAGCAGTTCGTGGTGGAAGTCAAGCCGTTGAAGCTTGAACCGACAAAATTGACACAGGGTCCTGGTTACAGCGGGCAAAAGCTATCGCTCAATTTTCAGAATATCGAGGTTCGCTCCCTGTTGCAGGTTATTGCCGACTTCACGAATTTCAATGTCATCACTTCCGACTCGGTTAACGGGGCCGTGACGCTGCGACTGCAGGATGTGCCTTGGGACCAAGCACTTGATATTATTTTGCAGGCCAAGGGTTTGGGCGTGCGCAAAACGGGAAACGTGCTTTGGATTGCGCCAAAGGATGAAATCAATGCCAAGGAAAAACTCGAACTTGAGTCGATGGCGTCGCTACAAAATCTGGAGCCCTTACGCACGCAATCGTTCCAGATGAACTACACCAAAGCGGCAGAAGTTGCGGCGCAATTAACTGCCACCGGTGGTGGCACCGGCCCCAGCAGTTCACGTCTGCTGAGTCCGCGCGGCAGCACCATTTCTGAGGCGCGCACCAACCAGTTGTTTGTCACAGACATTCCAAGCAAACTCGAGCAGGTTCAGCAACTGATTGCCAAACTGGATGTTCCGGTGCGTCAGGTGCTGATTGAAGCGCGCATTGTGGAGGCGTCAGACACTTTTGGTAAATCCTTGGGTATAAGGCTTGGCGGTAGTGATCTGCGTGCGCAAAGCGGTGGTGACGGCGGCTATTCAGTTGGCGGTGGCAACCGTGTGGCTTTTGGTACCAGTTACGCCAATGTAGTTGCATCAACAGGTGCCGGTGGTGCAGTCGATCTGACCGGCAATTTAAGCAATTTTGTCAATTTGCCGGCCAGCAATCAGAACGGCTTCAGCCCTGCTACTTTCGCGGTATCGCTTTTTAGCTCAGCGGCGAACCGTTTCCTCAACCTGGAACTCTCGGCCCTGGAAGCGGATGGCAAGGGCAAGGTTGTTTCGAGTCCGCGTGTGGTCACAGCCGATCAGATCAAAGCATTGATCGAGCAGGGTACCGAGTTGCCCTACCAGGTTGCGTCCTCCAGTGGCGCCACTTCGATCGCTTTTCGTAAGGCGAATTTGAAACTGGAGGTGACTCCGCAAATAACACCTGAAGGCAACATCATTTTGGCGCTGGATGTCACCAAGGACACGGTTGGTCAAGCTACCACGGCCGGCTTTGCCATCAACACCAAACACATACAGACGCAAGTGTTGGTTGAAAACGGCGGCACTGTGGTGATTGGTGGCATTTTTGAGATGACGGAAAACGAGGACGAGACAAAGGTGCCTCTGCTGGGTGACTTGCCCGGTATTGGAAATCTGTTCAAGACGCGTTCCAGAGTTGCGAACAAGCAGGAAATGCTGGTGTTTATTACCCCCAAGGTTGTCGCGGACAAGGCCTCGCGTTGAGCCGTTCTGCTATTGATGAATCACAGGAAGTTGGGTATGAAGTCTATTAAATTTGTTGCCGTTCTTGTGGTCGCGGTTGCACTGGCCGCCTGTGGCGGCGGAGGCGGTAGCGCAAGGGCACCGGTAACAACGTCAACAACGCCAACGCCAACCACTGCGGCCGCCGCCAGCCTTGTTCTTAGCTTAGATAAGACGTCAGTTAAAAACACTGGAAGTGACAAAGCCTTGTTAACCGTTACCGCATTGAATGCGGCAAGAAATGTGGTGAGTGGGCTGCCTTTGTCGGTGTCAGTTGACTCCGGTGTTTATACGCCGGTTGTCTCCACCACAGATAGCGCCGGACAGGCGTCAGGGAATATTTCGATTGGTAGTGAAAAGGCCAACAGAAACATCACCGTGACTATCATGTTGGGAGGGCAAACTGGCTCGGTCGTCGTTGCAGTAACAGGAAGCCAAATTTCATTGACTCCGCTTCCGGCAACCCCGGCCCCAGGGGCCAGTGTTCAATTGGCGGTCAAGACTACGGATGCGAACGGGACTGCGGTTGGTGGGGTGAGTGTTCAACTTGGTGGAACTTTAGGCTTTACCCAGCTGATAACTACAAATTCTGATGGTACTGGCACTGCAACTGCGACGCTTGGGGCTGCACCGGCAACCGCAGCAACTTACACTGTTACAGCAGCTGGATTGGGCGTAACAGCCTCGCGCGATGTTCAGGTGGTTAGTGGTGTTGGTGCCATTCCAGCAGCGGTCGGCACGATCAATGGCGCCAGTCTCGCCATTACGCCGACTACAATTTCTCCCAATTTGGCTGGCGCAACCACCAACCGTGCCAATATTCGAGCGACTTTCTTCAATGCGGCGAACCAGCCGATTCAAAATGTTCGCGCCCGTTTTGAAATTGTGTCACCGGCATTGGACAGTTATGAGTCGATATCCACTGGCACGGCAACGGTATATAGCGATGTCAGTGGGGTCGCGATTGCAGATTACATCGCCGGAACCCGCACCAGTCCAACCAACGGTGTCATCATCCGTATCTGCTATGGCAACACGGATATAGATATCGCTGCAGGTGCCTGTCCTAGTCAAACGAGCAAGACCCTGACTGTCGCGGGTCAACCCTTGTCAATCACGCTGGGTGACAATAACGAGCTTACAAAAGGTGCAAACAATCTCACTTACATCAAAAAATTTGATGTAGCAGTCAATGACTCCGCGGGAATCGCGGTAGCAAACGCAATAGTGTCTGCCAGCGTGGATCTCACGCACTTTGGCAAAGGTGGGTTCAACTTTGCTTCGTCTACTGGTGGCATTTATCAGGTATCTGGAAGCAACCCACCGCCTGCAGTAATAAACGGGATTTCTGACGGGATTGTTGACGTCAATGGGGATCCGGTTACGGGTGTTGATCCGACGCTTACTACTGGGCGTGTTTGGTGTCCGAATGAAGATAAGAACAGGAATGGCCTTCTTGACGCCGGGGAAGATCATGACAACAACGGTGCATTGTCGCCCCGCAAGGCGGATGTGGTTCTGTCTTTTGTTGGTACTACAAACACCACGGGCGCCAACGGACGCGCGACTATTCAGGTTGAGTATCCGCAAAATGTGGCCACATGGTTGACATACGCTGTCACGGTGACGACCGGGGTATCTGGTTCAGAGGGCTCTGCCGTTAAGAGTTACATCACCTCTTTTGTCAAAGGCGACGAAATCAATGGTTCGTTCCTAACGCCAGCCTACGGCGTGAACAACTGCTGGACGAAGGACTAGCACCGGGGCAGATGACGAGCATCGCTCTTATCGGCCTGCCCGGCTCCGGCAAATCTACTGTCGGGCGCCAACTCGCCAGGC
>JBAXBQ010000026.1:0-45079 GCA_037141865.1 Comamonadaceae bacterium
GGCGCTTTAGCTCAGTCGGTTAGAGCGATGGAATCATAATCCACAGGTCCGCGGTTCGAATCCGTGAAGCGCCACCATCTGCAAGGCTCATGCCTATTGGCCTCACTGCTACATAAAACATAGCGTGAGGCCATTTTCTTTGTGTTAAAAATTTACGATGTAAGGGCGGATGTAAGCGGATTTACTCAACAATTGCCGTTGCTCAGCGGGTCACGGTAGTGATGACAGTGCGGTTCAAAATTCGGCCACCGACTACCCCGGCACCCCCCACTTGGGCAAAGGTTCCTCCAGTTGGCTATGAACACGAATTGAGGGAAACACCCCCCATCACTTTTGAAACTGGGCACCCCCCGGGGATTTTTCAACAAAGATTTTGAAACCCCTTTACCCGCCGTCCGGTACCGGCTTGACGCGGCACAGACACTGTCGGCCATGTCGATCTGAGAAACTGAGGCGACTGATGAGATCGCGCTGTGTATTAGTGCGGCTTGGTCGGCGTCCGGCTTTTGCTTTTGGATGGCGTCTAGGAAGTTGCTTGGGAATGGCGCCGTGGTTTTGACAGGTGGCTTCATGGCGCTGGTGGCGAAGCAGACTGGATCTCCCTTCGTGCTGACGCAAATTACTACCGCGATTTGGCTATCGGGTGAATCCTGAGGTACGAACCAAATGCTTGGTTTGCCCTTGCTGCCGGTCACGGATTGGAAACTTGCGCACTGGCCCAACGCTTTGAATAAGAGTGGCGCTGCGCCAAGCGTCTCGATGGAGATGAAGGGCTCGCGTGCTTGTGCCCGAACAGCGGGATCAACCGAATGGATTTTTTCAAATTCACGTTTAATGTCGTTGGACAGGATGGGATGTTTGAAGAGATTCATGTCTGACTCCCGGCCAGCAAGCGACGGATGTCAGCCGTTACCCAGTGCAGTTTCGCACTGCCAGGAATGCGTCGCGGGCGAATGCAACCTGTCTCTTTACAGGCAAAAATTCTTAAAGTTTGCGGTGCCAGGTGCAGGTAATGGGCGGCGGCGGCAGTATCGACTGTCGGGCGACTCTCTTGATCGAGCGGCGTGAATGGCTGATGTGTGGGAACGCGTGTCATATTGACTCCGAGAAAAAATAGCGGACGTCATCTGCTCGAAAAAACGAGCCGAAAACGAAAAGCTACTATCGTCTGCGGAGACTCCCTTTGCGGGGGAGGACACCCTGTAACTGGGTTTGATGGCTTTCCATCAAGTCAGGATATTGCTATCCATGCACGCGGCTCCATTGTAAATCGCACTTACAAATCAATGCAAATGAAATTCAATAGTCGCCTTCACCCCTGCCCCCGCTTGTGGGCGCAGCCCGGCCGCGTGCAGTACCTTATGAATGGTAGGCAGTGTCGGGTTTATGCCGCGTGCGCCGGTGCCACACTCAGGCGCAAGCCCACTGCGTGCAACACCTTATGAACTGTGGTCAATGTTGGGTTACCCTCTGCGCTCAATGCCCTGAACAGCATCTTGTCGCTAACATCTGCTCGGCGGGCCACCTCGGCCATGCCGTGCGCTTTGGCAACATGCCGTAGTGCCACCAGCAGCGCGGCGGGGTCGTCAAGTTCCATCACGGCCTCGATATACGCGGCGGCTTCGGCGGGGTCTTTCAACACACCGTTCAAATAGTCGTCAAAGCTTGAGTCACGAGGTGCATTCATGGTTTGCCCCTTTGTTTCCAGTCGTTCAGATAATCAATGGCCAACTTTATGGCGCGGCTCTGGGCGGTCTTGTCACTGCCACACAGCAGCAACACCAGCACGGCCCCCTGTCTGCTCAGGTACACGCGATAACCCGGCCCATAGTCAATCTTCAATTCCTGCACGCCATCACGCACGGGTTTGCAATCCCCAAGTTTCCAGACGCCACACGCGCCAGCCGTGCCCGTATCTGAGCCCTTGCCCGAACGTCTTTCAGGTCATTCAACCATTCAGTCAACGGCGCCCGGTCTTGTGCGTCCCTGTAATATCGAAGTTCCAGAATGGTATCTTAAATCGTACCAGCCACCAATCTATGCCGCCACAGGTTCCGCCATGCGCTTGATGCGCTTGCGGTCTTTGGCGGTCTGGCGTGCCACCCATAAATCACGCTGGTTTTGCAGCGCCAGCCAGTAACCCGGCGTCGTACCCAATGCCTCAGACAGCCTCAGATCCATATCAGCAGATATGCCAGCATGGCAGTGCATCACGCGAGACAGCATCACGCGACTGATGCCAATATGCGCGGCGAAGGCGGTCACGCTCACGCCCAGGTCATCGAGCCAGCCTGTCAGAAGTTCGCCCGGATGGGCGGGGTCATGCATGTTCATGTCGTGCCTCAGTGGTAATCCAAGTAATCCAGTAACTCAAGATCCGCGCCGACAAACCGGAAGGTCAGCCGCCAGTTCGCCTGCACCGTCACGGAATGAAACCCTGCAAGGTCGCCAGACAATCCATGCATACGCCACGATGGACGGTTCAAGTCTTGCGGTCCACTGGCAACGTTCAAGGCAGTTAGTAGCTCACGTAATCGCTTGGCGTGAATTGGTTGTATGCCTGCCATGCGCCCGGTCTTGTAGAACGTTTCAAGCCCTTTATGTCGGAATGTGAGTATCATAAACTGTTAAGCCTTGATTTACAAATCAACCAACTACCAATTGCAGTTTGCCCGGCTCTGCCTTGGCGTCAAACACAATCCCGGCTTGCTCCAGTATCCACGCTTCAATCTTTTCGTGGTGCACACGCAGCAGGTCAAGCGGTCGGACTGTGTAATGCTTTTCAGCGGTCGCGCTCGGCTTGTGTCCCATCAGTTGCGCCACCACGCCAGCGGGTATTTCCAGCCATTCGGTGAGGCTCTTGAACGAGCGGCGCAGGCCGTGCAGGGTCAGACCATCAATGCCAGCCACAGCGCAGGCGCAATTGTGGTGACTTCGCGGCATCGTGATATGCCCTGATGCGCTGGCCTCCACGATTTCACCCGCGGGAATCTCGGTGCCATTCATTTCTGCCCTACGCGCACGGCGAAGCGCGTTTTTGTCATCCATGCTCACGGTTCGGGTACTGGAAAAAATGCACTCATTACGCTTTGGCAGTGTCGCTATCAAGTGGTTAACGTAAGGTGTCAGCGGGATGATGCGCTCGCCTTCCACCTTGTCGTGAATCGTGATGCCCCGCCATTTGGTGTTCAGGTCTGACCAGCGCAGCGCCAGCGCTTCGCCCGGTCTGGCGCCGGTCAGCAGCATGACTTGCAGCGCGGCAGCAATGACCGGGTTTTGAATCTTCTTTACAGCGTCAAACCAGACCGGCAGTTGCTCACGCAGCAGAGCATCTTGCTTGACCCCTGCCTTGCCCAATGCCTCCCGGCTTTTTTTGGTCTTTGCCGGGTTTCCAGTGACCAAGCCAGCATAGGCGGGCTGTTCATTGCACCAGTTTAGAAAACCTTTCAACAGTCGCCACGCAAGGCGGGCGCTTGTCGGACGGGTCTTTGCTTCTTTGGTGGCCCATGCCTCTATTACTGGCGCGGTAAGGTCGCGCAGTGGCAATCCCATGAGAGCATAAAGCGGCATATCAATGGTCACCCCGCGGCCATCAGTCCCACGCTTGCACTTCACGCCACCGGCACGCGCTAGTTTGAGATGGTCTTTGTAATGCAGCTCGCCCCATCGCGGCTTGCGCTCTGCCAGATACACGGCCCACACTTCGCCCACGGTCAGGCCCTCGGTCTTTTCAGTCTGGCGCTTGGCAACATCGACGGCGGTCTTTTCGGCCTTGACTTCACGCGGGTCGCGGCCTTCGTCAATCTGGCGTTGCAGCTCGCGTGCTTTTTCCTGCGCCAGCGGGATGGTCCAAGACTCCGGGCTCCCGATGGTCAACCGAATGGTCTTGTCTTGATAACGGCCCTGAAACACGTAGGACGGTTTCCCGGCAGGTGTGGCGCGAAGTCCAAGCCCGGCGGCGGTCGTGTCCCATAGAAACGCTTGCAGTCGGTCTGGTGGGCATTTGAACCCTTTAACCCGGCCCGCGGTGAAAACTACCTTAGCCATGTTGACCCCTTTTTAGGCTTTGCTTACATCCTCAGGATGTAACGGCGGATGTAAGCAATTTTCGTGAATCTAGCTCAATTTCAATCAACATCGACCTGATTGCAATCACAGTATCAAATCACGTAAGCTGTTGATTTGTATTGATTATATCAACTTAAATCAACAAGGGAAAATATGGCAGGGACGGGAATCATAATCCACAGGTCAGCGGTTCGAATCCGTGAAGCGCCACCAGTCTGCACAAGGAAAGCCTGCTAGTTTAAAGATAGCAGGCTTTTTTGATTTGCTGCGCTCAAGCTTGACGAATTTTTTGCACCAGGGCGGTCGTCGAATAGCCATCCACAAAAGGCAGCGCCAGCGCTCGCCCGCCATAGGACTCGACCACGCGTGTTTCGGCCAGCCTGGCCATGTCGTAGTCACCGCCTTTGACCAGAATGTCGGGCTTGATTTCAGCAATCAACTGTAGCGGGGTATCGTCGTCAAACCACGTCACCAGACTGGTGCAGGACAGGGCGGCCAGGACGAAAGCCCGGTCGGTTTCATTGTTGAGAGGTCGGTCCAAACCTTTGCCAAGTCTTCGGGCCGACGCATCGGAGTTCAGGGCTATCAGCAATGTGGCCCCCAGAGCGCGCGCTTGCGCCAGATACATGACATGGCCGCGGTGCAGCACATCAAACACACCATTGGTAAACACCAGCGGTCGCGGTAACTGGATCAGCCGCGCTGCAAGGCTGGAGCGGTCACAAATCTTGTTTGAAAGGGCGGCAATGGCAGCGGTGTCGGTCATGGCCTCCATGCTAGCAGGCTGCACCCACCGATCTCACCTAGTACCAGAGGATCGGTATCTCAGCGTCTGAACTCAGCCGAAAGTGCTGTGCGATTGCCACTCCGGTGCGTGGCGCGGTTCCCACCAAGCCTTGAGGCTGGAAAAAACATTTCTACAGCCCGTGCACTTGTACTGGCCGGTTGGCTGCAACGCACCACTTTCAGATCGGTTGATCACCGGTTGATAGCTGGTGGCGCCGCATACTCGGCACTTGTAAATCGTCTTGAAGGTGGCCATGGTGCACCACTTTAATATCGGTCGCGACCTCTGGCTCAGCCACTGATGTAAAACGATGTAAGTTGTGTCGAGTCTGGTGTCCGTTCAAACCGGTTGCGTGTCGACCAAACTGGGACGCAGCATGAGCTTGTCATACAACTTGTGCAGGTTGGGGTGAGTTGACCGCCAGTCAATCCGGGCAAATCGGAAATCCAGGTAACCCAAAGCGCAACCGACAGCAATATCGGCCAGACTGAAATAGATTCCGGCACAAAAAGGTTTGTCACCCAGCCCTTTGCTCATGGACGTCAGGGAAGCGTCAATTTTTCCGAGCTGACGGTCAATCCAGGCCTGACTGCGCTGTGGCTCAGTGCGCCCGCCCCAAGTGGCTTCAAGCCGCGCCAGGATGGCGGCATCCAGTACACCATCAGCCAGCGCTTCCCAAGTCTTGACCTCGGCCCGCTCACGGCCCATGGTCGGGATCAGTTTGCCCACCGGGGACAAAGTGTCAAGGTACTCAACGATCACACGCGAGTCGAACAGCGCCTCGCCTCCCTCCATGATCAGACAGGGGACCTTACCCAAGGGGTTGGACTCGGCAATGGTGGTATGCGCTGCCCATACGTCCTCAACAAGAAATACATAGTCAAGCTTCTTCTCCAGCATGACAACGCGCACTTTGCGAACGTAGGGGCTGGAGGTGGATCCGAGTAGTTTCATGGGCGATCGAGTGTTACAGGAGCATTTATTCTATACATCTGCTTGCATCCTGCCTTACCTCGCGTTTCAGAGTGGCGCGCATCCTACAATCCTCCCATGACTTTTTCCGCCATCTCAGCACTTTCCCCTCTGGACGGCCGCTACGCCGCTAAGCTGACCAAACTGCGCCCCATCATGAGCGAACAGGGCTATATGCAGCGCCGCGTTCAGGTCGAGGTGGCCTGGTTCATCGCGCTAAGCGACTGTGGTTTTGCAGAATTCAAGGCGCTTTCACCTGGAGCGCGCACTTACTTGCTGGGTTTGGTGAGGCATTTCACTGAAGCCGATGGCGAGGCTATCAAAGCAATTGAAAAGGTCACCAACCACGATGTGAAGGCGATCGAGTATTGGGTTAAATCCAAGTTTGACGCGCGGCCAGAATTGCTGGCAGCCGCTGAGTTTGTCCATTTTGCCTGCACTAGCGAAGACATCAACAACACCAGCCACGCATTGCAACTGAAAGCAGGTCGTGACCAGGTATTGCTGCCGGCGCTTGATGCGGTCATTGCCAAGCTCTCGGAGATGGCGCATGAATTTGCTGAAGTATCGATGCTAAGCCGCACGCACGGCCAGACCGCCAGCCCAACCACGGTAGGCAAGGAGATTGCCAACGTCGTGGTGCGCTTGAAAACAGCGCGTGAAAAAATCGCCAGCATCAAGCTGCTGGCCAAGATGAACGGCGCCGTGGGCAATTACAACGCCCACTTGTCGGCCTGGCCCGATTTCGACTGGGAGGCCTTCAGCCGCAAAGTCATTGAAACACCGGAGCCACTTGGTTTGGGACTGACTTTTCAGCCCTACAGCATCCAGATTGAGCCACACGATTACATGGCCGAACTGTTTGACGCGGTGGCACGCACCAACACCATCCTGATCGACTGGTCACGCGACGTCTGGGGCTACGTGTCACTGGGTTACTTCAAGCAAAAGCTGCGCGACGGCGAAGTTGGCTCTTCCACCATGCCGCACAAAGTCAATCCAATCGATTTTGAAAACGCCGAAGGTAACCTGGGTCTGGCCAACGCACTGCTCAAACACCTGAGCGAAAAGTTGCCGATCAGCCGCTGGCAACGCGATTTGACCGACAGTACCGTGCTGCGCAACATGGGCGTGGCGCTGGGCTATGCGGTGCTGGCTTATCAGGCGCTGGGCGCGGGCCTTGGCAAGCTGGAAATCAACGAGACAGCGATTGCTGCCGACCTCGATGCCTCCTGGGAAGTGCTGGCGGAGCCGATTCAAACCGTGATGCGTCGCTATGGGCTGCCGAAACCCTATGAACAACTAAAGGACTTCACGCGGGGGGCGCCCATGACACGCGAACTGATGCAAGGCTTCATCGCCAAACTGGAGATTCCGCAAGCAGAAAAAGCGCGCCTGCTGGCCATGAAACCGGCCAGCTATATCGGCAAAGCGGCTGAACTGGCGCGTCGCGTCTGATTCTGAAAAACCTGCATGGCCATCAAGTCCACCATCTTCAAAGCCAGTCTGCAAATCGCCGACATTGACCACGCTTATTACGCTGACCACACGCTCACGTTGGCGCGCCATCCCAGCGAAACCGACGAACGCATGATGGTGCGCTTGTGCGCGCTGGCGCTGCAGGCGCACAAGTTGCAAACGGTGTGCGGTGGCGATGGTGCGCTGACCTTTGGCGCGGGTCTGTCCGACCCGGATGAGCCCGATGCCTGGCTGCGCGACTACACCGGGCTGACCCGGCTCTGGATCGAGGTTGGCCAACCGGAGGACAAACCGCTGCTCAAAGCCTGCGGCAAGGCCGATCAAGTGGTGCTGTACTGCTTCAACCACGCGGCGGAAATCTGGTGGCGCGGCATGGAGGCTAAGCTCGCTCGTCCGCAAAACCTGAGCGTCTTTCGGGTGCCCACTTTCGCCTCACAATCACTTATTCCCATGGCCCAGCGCAGCATGCAGTTGCAGGCCACCATTCAGGAAGGTGTCTTAATGCTGGGTGACGGGTCGCTCAACGTCGACATTGAGCCACTGCGCTGGAAATAAACGCCCCCAGCTGCCCGCTCGGCATACTTGTTGAAGCGCCAGGCCTTGGCTTCAAGCGAGATGCGCCGCCAGATCTGGCGCTTTTCAACCGGTTGCATTTGCGTCCATAGCTGCACTTCGGTAAAACTGCGTCCGCAGCCTTTGCATTCCTGGTCCCCCTGACTGGTGGAACAGATTGCAATGCAGGGTGTGTCTGGCGTCGTGTCGTACCAAGCCAGCCAGGCCTGCATGGCATCGAGTGAGATCGAGAATTCGTCAGCTTCCAGCTCACGCCTGAACACTAGTCGTGCGTAGACCTCGGCCAGTGCGCCAGTTTCAGGTGCCAGCGACCCGTCGGCGCTGGCCGGCTTCTTGTCACGCCAGTAGTTGATGGCCGACTCGATGTCGGTAATGTGAATGCCTGCCATGGGGCACGGATCATAGCCCGAGGTGCTATTCTTGAGTCATGAAAACTATTGTCAAATGGCTGCTCAGCGCAGCCGCCCTGCTGGCCGTTGCCTATCTCTACAGTGGCGTGCAAGTCACCAGCTTCACCGCAGCGCTGATTGCCGCCTTCGTCATCGGGCTGTTCAACATGATTTTACGGCCCATTCTCGTGGTGCTGACGCTGCCGGTCACCGTGCTGACACTGGGGCTATTTCTGTTTGTCATCAATGCCCTGATGTTCTGGGCCGCGGCTGGCGTACTCGACGGGTTTCACGTGCGCGGCTTTGGCGCGGCGCTACTCGGGTCGCTTATTTATTCAGCGTTCGGCATCATCATCGATTCAGCGATCGAGCGCCTGTTCTTTAAGTAGCAACTCGACCAGACGGTGGCGAGTGTCGATGATCGAAGCCTCAATGTGGTCGGCTGCCGGATTGCCGACACCGCCCTGGCGCGACAGCTCTTGCGCCGCCCGGAAGCGATCCAGCGCCGCGGCGTAGTCCAGCCGTGCCACCTGTGTCTCGGCGTCGGCGCGGATGGCGCTCAGCGTCTGCCCCCGAGTCGCATAAAGGCTGGAGAGCAACTGCCACGCCTGTGCATCATGCGGCTGTGCCGCGACCCAAACTTGCAGGCGCTGTGCGACGGCGCTGGCTTGTTCCCCCTGACCCGCTTGCGTGGCGACCTGCGCCGCTAAAAATAACTCGGGACGATGCTCCGACGACGATACGGTGATCGCATTCAACAGTTTGGCAGCACCTGGCGCGTCCCCCGCCGCCAAGGCAACTTCAACTTCCAGCAAATGGGACAAGCGGGCTGCGCGGACGTCGGAACGCGCCAACTCCGCCAACCGACTGATAGCGTCCCTGGCGCTGGAAAAATCACGCAGTCGGCTGGCGGCGAGGGCCGCACCATAAAGCACCCCGGCCAGACGTGCGGTACCCAATGTCGCCAACTGGGTGGTACCAGCCTCCGAAGCAATGGCGCGCAACGCATCCACACCCGGATTGGACAGCACGCGTGCCCGCGCCGCGATCATGGCATGTTCAAGCGATGGCGCGGTGCTGGCCTGGCTTGTCGCAACCAGTGCCACCCGCGACTGCATATCAGCGATCCGCTCAGTTGTCAGCGGGTGACTTCGCAGGTAGGGGTAGGCGCCGTTGTCATTGAGCCGGGAAGCCTGCTGCAACTTGTCGAACATCGTCACAAAACCCTGCGCATCATAGCCAGCCTGGGTCATCACCCCAAAACCCACGCGGTCGGCCTCGCGCTCCATGTCGCGCGAAAAATTGAGCTGATTCTGGGCTGCAACTGCCTGCCCACCGACGATCAGTGCGCTGCCGGCATCCGGACTCTTGCTGGCAGCCAGCGCACCCAGAATCATGGCCCCGATCATCCAGGGTGTTTGCTGACTCTGCTTGGCAATCAAGCGCGAAATGTGGCGTTGCGTAACGTGGCTGAGTTCATGCCCCAGCACCGAGGCCAGTTCGTCCCGGTTGCCAACGACCGCAATCAAGCCCAGGTGGACGCCAAAATAGCCACCCGGCAGGGCAAAAGCGTTGACCGTGCGGTCGCGCCCCAGCATGATTTCCCACGCAAATCGCTCATCGAGTTCGCTGGAGAGATCGCCCCGCGCACGGGCTGCCGCCAGCAGCGGCTGCCAGATACCCTGCACATATTCCGCCAACACCGCATCATCAATATAGTCCGGATCGCGGTAGATTTCGCGGGCGATGCGCTGACCCAGGCGCCGTTCGGCACTGCTGGTCAGATCGCTGCCGTCACCCAGCGTCGGCAATTGGCGAGACGATTGCGGACTTTTCTGCCCGGGCAAGGCGGCATCGGACTGGGCCTGCAATGGAGCGTGCCCGAGCGTGCCTATTGCCGTCAGCACAATGGCCACCTTCACCCGGTTTACGATGACAGGAATTCGAGTTGGTTTAAAAAAATAACTCAAAATAAATTTCGCATAACTGAAATTGCTCTGCTCCCAAAGGGGCAACCGGTGTTGGCATGATCGTATGATGCGGGTCCAATGTGAAGGCAATGTAAATTGGCGACTGCCAAGGATTGTTCAACTGTAACGAATTTCCTCATGAACTCTCTCACCCATTTTGACGCCTTGGGCCAAGCCCACATGGTGGATGTCGCCGGCAAGATCAGCACACACCGCATTGGGGTGGCCGGGGGCCGCATTGAAATGCAGAGCGCTACGCTGGCCATCATCCTGGCGGGTAACGCAAAAAAGGGCGACGTACTGGGCATCGCCCGCGTCGCCGGCATCATGGCAGCAAAAAAAACCAGCGACCTGATTCCCCTGTGCCACCCACTGGCGCTGACCCGGATTGCGATTGATTTTGAAATCGTTCGCGAACATGAATCGATGACCGGCGGCATATTTTGCAAGGCAACGGTAGAGACAGTGGGCCCGACCGGCGTCGAAATGGAGGCCTTGGTCGCGGTGCAAGTGGCACTGCTCACCATTTACGACATGTGCAAAGCGGTGGACCGAGGCATGACCATCACAGGCGTCAAATTGCTGGAAAAACACGGCGGCAAGTCGGGTAGTTTCAGGGCGGCGTAGAGGTCCCCAGAGCACTTTTTCCAGGCGACTGCCGTGCCGCCCACAGTGCATAACTGTCGGGAAATGCGGCCTGGTAGCGGACCTGGTAAAACTGCGCCTCATCGTCGTGATCCAGCAGCGCGGCACTTTCGATACATTTTTCAACCACGCCTGCTTCCGGTGAAAAGTGCAACAGGTCAGTCGCCAGTTGATGGATGTGCGCCGCATTGTCACGCGTCAGCGGGGTAGTGGTGAGTTCGGCAAAGCGCACTGAATTCTGAAACAGCCAGGAGTCCTGAATCTTCTCCAGCGTGTTGTCCCGGTACGCCTCGGCCCGCATTGCAGGACTCAGGTAAATCTGGCTGATGCGGTGATAGTCCCAACCGGCATAGGCAACCATGGCCAACAGCAAAGTTGCCGTGACCGCAAAGACGACTGGCGTCATCGGATTGACACTGACTGATTTTCCGGCGGAACTCTCAGGCGCTCGCCACAACAGCCACAGACTCAAACCAAACGCCACCTGGAACGGCCCATACCATAGCGGATATTCCAGCATGCTGTGCAACAAAATAAGCGCCAGCACGGTCCACGCCAACTGGCGGGTGGCATCGCGCTCAAGCCAGGGCTTGGCCCGCCATGTCAGCCACGCCGCGCCAACACACAGTGCCAAGGCCAACGGCACGCCCAGTTCTACTGCCAGGTGCAATGGCAGGTTGTGCGCATTGTCCAAAATATCGCAAAACCGTGAGCCCGGATAAAGCGTGATGAAATGCGCGAAATCGAGCTCGCCCCAGCCCCAACCCAACCAGGGTTTCTGGGCAATCAGGTGCAACACATTGGCCCACAGGGTCAACCGACTGCCACATAGGGAATCGCCGTCATGCAAGCGCACCAGGATGCCAGTGGCATGCGGGTTCAGTCCCGCCAATAGCGGCAACACCAGGGCGGCAATGCCATAAGCCAGTAGCGCCGCCAGCACCACCCGACGCAATTCCGACTGGCGCCAACCGCCCCACATGAATGTGAAGCCCGTCAGCAGCACAAGCTGTACCAGCCCGGTGCGCGACGACGAGGCCGCGTTGCCCATGGCCAGCAGAGCTGCTGCCGCCATAAAGATAACGAGAGACCAGCCGCGCCGCGGCAAACGCTCGGCGACGGCTGGCGCAGCGGGCAATGGGTGACGCTCCGCCACGCACCACAACAATGCTGCCAAACCGATGCTGGTCAGCGTCGCAAACTGGTTGCGCTGGCGCAGATTGGCGAAGGCCTCGCCGACGCCAGCGTTGTCGACCCAGGGGCCGAACAAGGCGGTCGCGCCAAAATACTGGAGCAGGCCGATCAGCGAACTGAGCAGTGCAGCCGCCAGCCAGGCAGACGCAGCGACATCCGCCAGGCACACCCTTGGGGCCAACAGCAAAAAAAAGCCCAAACTCCAAAGCGTAAACAACCACTGCACAACGGAAGGCGAAGGCCCAAAGGAAAACGGATTGAGCCAGGGCAATGCCATGAAAAAGAAAGCGGCAACCGACTGCATAGGGGCAAACGTGCGCGTATGACCGGCGCTAACACTCACTTCAAGTGCCACCGACATACGCATTGCTGCGCCGTTCGTGCCCAAAGGTGCTCTCGGGTCCATGACCTGGGATGAACACGGTGCCATCGCCCATCGGCCACAGGCGCTCGACGATGCTGGCAATCAGCGTGGCATGATCACCTTGCGGCAGATCGGTGCGACCGATCGAGCCGGCAAACAACACATCGCCGACAAAAGCGCGACCAATGTCCGGTGAATAAAACACCACATGGCCCGGCGTGTGGCCAGGACAGTGGCGCACATTCAGTGTGCAATGACCCAGCGTGACCGTGTCGGCGTCAAACAGCCAGCGCGACGGCGTGAAGGCCTCGGCGCGGGAGAAGCCAAACATGCGACCCTGCGCAGCCAGGCCATCAATCCAGAATTGATCAGCCGGATGCGGGCCAATGATCGGCAGCTTGAGTCTCAATGCCAACTCAGCGACGCCGCCGACGTGGTCAATGTGTGCATGTGTCAGCCAGATCTGCGTCAGTATCAGATCGCGGCGCTTGACCTCTGCCAACAACACGTCAAGGTCACCGCCAGGGTCGATCACTGCCGCCTGCAAGGTTTCATCACACCAGACAATGGAACAATTTTGCTGGAAGGCGGTGACAGGAATGGTGTGATAGCAAAGCAATTTTTTAGTGCTCAGTTTCCCGGTATCTGCGCTTAAAAAGAATGGCAGATGATGGAGTTGACCGGATTTTGTGTGTCTCACGGACCATTTTAGATGAGACTAAGGTGTCAACCTCCCGCGTGGCAGCACAGGTAACCGGTAAAAAAGGCGCGCATCTCTGGCTATTGGTTGTTCTCGAGATGCGGTTGAACTTCAGGAGCAAGTTTCAGTTGCTCGCCAGATAATCGCGCACCTGCTTGAATTCGGGCCGTGAGTCCGAGTTGCCGACCAGTTGCGTGACACGGGTGTAAAAGTATTTTGCCTTGTCGCGGTTATTGACCTGCGCCGCAGCCATTCCAGCACCGTACAGGCTGCGCAACCGGTTCGGGTCGCGCGTCTGCGAGCGTTCGTATTGCGCCAGTGCCTCGGTCGGGTTGCCACTTTGCAGCAGCATCTCGGCCAGCAGTTCGCGCGCCGGAATCAGGCGTCCCGGCGAGACCGGGCTTTTTTCGCTGGAATCCTCCAGGTCGGCGGCGCTGCGCATCTGCGTCAGCGCCGCATCACGATTGCCTTGGGCGTAGGCGATCCAGGCCAGCGCCGCCTGATGCTGAACGGTCACCTCGGCCGCCCAGTAGTCGTTCCTGGCGGCCTTGAGCAGGTCAGCCGTTTCAGCGAGTTCCTTCGCACTTTGCTGCGCTAGCACAACGTCACCACTGCGTGCCGCGCCCAGGGATTTGGCGAACCAGACCATAGCATCTGCAAACGCAAAGCGACTCTTGCGCGGCTCCAACATCGCTGCATCCTGCCACATGCCGCGCTCAACGGTGTAGCGCGCCGGCATTGCCGCCAGGGCGTAGCCAATGCTCATCACGGCCGGATTGAGGTTCGTCACACTGCCGGCTTCAGCAACGCTGGCACTGGCATCCGTGTCGCGCCCAAGTTGCAGATAGGCGTAGGTCATGTAGTCCAGCGCATGCAACCAGTCGCCAGGCGATTTGTCTTCTTTGGCGGTGTTGGCGGAGCGTCGGTTGGCAAGCACTGAATCCTGCCACGCCCCAACGCGCGTGAAGATGTGCGATGGCATGTGCAGCGCATGCGGTGCGGACGGCGCGATTTCGGAATAACGTCTGGCCGCAGTCAACCCCTTCGAGGCAATGGGCGGATAGTCGTAACTGTGGATGAGATAGTGCGCCACACCGGGATGCTCGGGGTGCCGGGCCAACTGCGATTCGAGCATGGCGGCAGCCTTCAGGGTCGCTGCAAACGTCGCGTCAGTTGGCGCTTGCGTTGCCGTCAGGTAGATGGCAGAAAAAATCTGCGCTTCGTCGTCCTCGGGAAAACGCTTTGCCAACTGCTCGAAGGCGTTGGAAAGTGATTTCATGCGGGCGCCATGCGGTCGACCGGCGAAGTCCTGCCAGTACTGCGCCACCGCTTCCAGGTACATGCGTTCGCGCTCGGTCCTGGCGCCGATGGCACGTCCCAGATCGATCGCCTCCTGCGCCTTCTTTGCGACCTCGGGTGTGGCGTTGCCGGCGAAGGTGTTGTCAATCAGGATAGCAGCAATGCCCCAGGTGGCAATGGCGCACTGCGGGTCCTGCGCCAGCACCTCTCGAAACGCCTTTTCACCTTCCTTGAACCAGAACGAATGCAACAACGCAACAGCGCGGGTGAACTGTGCTTGCACAGCCGGCGCACACGAGGTCGGGAACGACACCTCGCCAAGTTGCTCCGGGGACTTGCCCTCAGTATGTCCCCAGGCAGGGTTCACTGCGGCGAGTGCGAAAGAAAGACCGACAGCATGACAGATCGATGAAGACTTCATGATTTTCCTTTGGCTTGACGGGCAAGGATTGACGCCTGTGTTTTGTGCCGGGCACGGAGCTACAACGCAATCTCAGTTTCCAATTCCTGCGCCAATTCATTCCCGATCCTTAACACGGCCTTCAGCAACGCATCAGCCTGTGGTTGATGGGTGCGCGCACCGATGAAACAAGGGCGCAGGGCCAGCTTTCCATTGACTCTTGTTGTACTTGGTAAATTTTCATTTTCATGTATCAGGCGACGGTGCAGTCGTTGATTGAATTGATCCAGATCGGTGATATTCGGAGCAACGTAACGAAAACAGCAAATCGACAAGGTGGGCTCGTTCAGCAACTCCAGATTGGGATGTTCTCTGGCAACTTGAGCGATGTGGCTGGCCATATCGTTGTGGCGCTTGATTCTTTGGGTCATGCCCTCAACACCAATTTCACGAATCAGTGCCCAGACAACAACGCCGCGACACGGTGAACTCAACTCAACTCCGTAGTCGTAGTAGGGAATACCAAAGTCGTCCATCGAGTGTTCAATGACGTTCGGTGGTTTTCCTTCCTGCGCGATAGTGCCTTCCAGGTAGTCTGCCGGCTCCTGCGTAAATGCGCGGTACAACAGTTGGCGGTCACGCACAAAGGTTGCCGCCACACCGACAGCAGCGCCCAGCCATTTATGCGGGTCGACAATGACCGAATCGGCCAATTCCAACCCTTGATAAAGATGAGCGATTCGTTCATCCAATTGGCCGGGCAAACCATAGGCCCCGTCGACATGAAACCAGATTCCGTTCGTCTTTGCGATTTCACCTATCAGTTGCAGCGGGTCTATGGCGCCTCGGTTGGTGGTGCCTGCATTGGCCACAATGACCATTGGCAAGACCCCCAGTTGCTTGTCGTGAGCTATCGCCCGCAGCAAGTCGTCCACCCGCATGCGGCCCTGGTTATCGCAGGCAATGGGTCGAATCGCACGGCGGCCGATTCCCAGTACACCGGCAGATCGTTGAATGGTATGGTGGGCCTCCTCGCTGGCATAAACTCCCACGGGTCTGGGGATGCCATGGGCTGCGGCATCATGACCGATTTTTTCGAAGGTGAACTGCCTTGCGGCGCCCAATGCCAGCAAATTGGCCACCGACCCACCGCTGCTGTAGACCCCCCGCATGTCCTTTACGCCACACATGGAGGCTAGCCACTGTAGCGAGAGTTCCTCTAGAAAATTAAAAGCGGTGAGACCATGACGCTGCGGTGAGGCGATGCTTGCCGCTGTGGCTGCCAAGGTGGCGGCGCTGGTTGCACCCGTGGTGATGAAGGAAGTGAACCCTGGCTTGGGGACCGCCGAGCCGTTTGGGATGATTTGGCTGACCAGTTCCTGGGCCACCTGCTGGATACCGACACCCTGCTGGGGCAACCCCATGTCAAGGCATTCGCGCCACTTGTTACCCGGGTGCAATGCATCCGGATGCTCAAACTTCAGATATTGATTCAGCCCGGCACCAATTTGGGATAACAGGTTTTGTATATTGCCCGTCTCGGCGTAGTCCTCGAGCATATTGGCTCCCCGGAATTCAATTGTTTTGAGTCGTACATCACATCGTCGCTGGCATTGGATGCCAATATTTCACAATTGACAGTCCGGGCCTGAATGGTTGACATCTCATCAGGGTTGATGTTTTGCCGAGGTGGAACTTGCCGGTGGTGACCCGTTGGTCTTATCGACCATGACCTTGATTTCTCTTTAAGGAACAGGCATCGGCTCTGAATCCGGATGGGTCAAGGCCAAGGTTCTGTAAACCGAAAACCAGGAGTCCGGGGAATAATTCTCCGGGTCCCGATCAGCGAGGAACTTGACCAGTTCGAAGTGGTTTATTTTTCGCAATACCGGTGCATCGTCCAGATAGGCCTTACCGCAAATGTGAGAAACGATGGACCTGCATGCGTGTGCGTAGGCCCAGGGCGTGACGCCGGTCGAATCGAGTCCGGTTGCAAGAAAAAAAAGGTTCGGCGCATCAAGCGATCGAAACAGGCCGCCACATCGTCTTGTCAACTCACCGAGCCGCGTGATGGAAGCCAATTGTGCAGATTCAAAATAGCCCAGGTCAATTTGATATCCGGTTCCCCAAAGAATCAAATCAGCATTGACTTGTTCGCCACAGGACAGTTGAACCGTTCGATCAAAAATCCGGGTTATTTCACCTCGGTGTCTTTCAATCTTGCTGAAATTTTCAATCATGCTGCGACGACCCGGGACAAGCTGATCACGGTTGAAGTCAAACTGGCCTGACGGCAGTATTTCTTGAAGACCGAATTTCTCGTACCGCCCTTGTAAATCGAGGTTGACTTCCAGATTCATCTGTTCAACCGAGACCCCCTGCATCTGCTGCTTGGCCAGGCCGCGAATATCGCCGGCCAGCTGCTTGGGTTTTCTGGTGGGCACCATCCATTTCAGGCTGCGATAGACCCAAACAACTCGTCGCGCTTTGTGTTCGAAGCACAGCTCCAACAAGTCGTAAGCGGAAGCGCCACCACCGACAACGACGACGTCTTTGCCGGTGAGTTCGGTCGGATCCCGCAGCGCGGACGAGTGGTATTCACGAATCGACGGGTTGGATCGTTCGATGCGCGGAATGAAGGCGCGGTTGTGCGCACCGGTAGCCGACACCAGAAATTTGGAAAAGTAGACTTTCCGGGGTGTCGTCACCATCCAGCCGTTTTCAGTTTCCCTGGCCTTGCTCACCGGTGTCTGGAGCTGCATCAAAGAAGACAGATCAAACCTGTCGACCCACGCCTGAATGTTGCTGGCAATGCTGGGCTGATAGGACCCACTGATGGGAATGTCACCCAAGGTCCAATCGATTGGGTTGTTCTGTATGTCCTGCCAAGCCGGTAGTTGGGACCAAAGTCCTCCAACAACACCTTGCTTTTCAAGCAACAGCACCTTGAGTCCCGCCTTCTTTGCATAGTGGAGGCTGATCACGCCGCCTATGCCGCCACCAATGATGATCAGGTCCAATGATTCGCTGGCTTGCATGTGAACCCCCTGCGAGGTAGAGGCACCGAATGATTACGATGCTCCCACATGGTAATAGGGATTTGTCAGGCAAAACCGGAAGCTGCCGGTGCTTACCTCTCAAAGATTGTCGTCAAATCTACAAGAGGCCGATGTCCCGCGATGTCACACCGGAAAATATATGATCGACTTGCGCGCCATTCAGACCATACAGCCGCGCAAACAGGCCACCAAGAACAGCTCGGTATTCGTTGAGCACCGGGTAGTCACGATTCTGGAACAAGGTTGCTGGTTCCACGCGAACTTGTTCGCCCAGGACTTGCCCACCACGGATACTTCCACCCAAAATCCAATACACGGTGCCATGCCCGTGGTCGGTGCCACGGTTGCCATTTTCACGCAGGGTGCGGCCGAATTCGCTGACCACGATCACAACCGTGTCGCGCCAATCGCGCTCCATCTCGTGTGCGAAGGCGGCCAGTCCACGACCCAGTTCGTCCAGCCGCCCGGCCAGATAACCGCTGGCGCCACCTTCTGCAACATGGGTGTCCCAACCGCCAACATCAACGAAGCCGATGTTGTATTTGTCTTTCATGAGTTTCGCGATCCGGCGGGCTTGCAGCTCGAACCCTTTGGCGCTGATCGCATTGCGGTTGGCACTTTCCATTTCACCCGCCATTTCCCGCATCACGTCGTCCCGCATGACAAATCCTTCGTTGACCTGCTGCGCCAGCGACGTGCCTTGGTACATGGCGGCGATGATGCTGCTTTGCCGGCTGTCCAGGGCGGGCTTTGCGATCACGCGCAGCGCCGTGTTGGGCACCAGCAAATCCCCTTGCATGATCAACGGCAACTGGTCGGTAAAAGACATGGCGCCAGTGGCGTTTAGCGTCGCCGCCAGCCGGTTGAGAAAGCCTGAACGGAAATTGCGGCTGCCCTGCAGTGGCTGGCCCAGCTCGAAGCTGTCCTGGGTTTCAAAATGACTGCGCGACGTGTCCTGCGTCCCGGCAAATGGAACGAAGGCCGCTTGACCACTGGTGAACAAAGGATAGATGCTGTCTCGCAATGCCGGATGCAATCCCCAATCACCATTGAGCACCAGCGCGCAGTCCAGATTGGCGCCGGGACGCGCAACGGCAATATGCGGCCTGGCTTCGTAATAGAACTGGCTGGAGGTCGGTATCAACAGGTTGGCTGCGTCATAGCCGCCGCGCAAAAAAACCAGCAGCAAACGTGTTTTACTGGCCGGCGCGGCCCACAAACCCCCGACCCTGGTTGTCATTGCCACAGTCACCAATGATTGGAGCAGACGGCGTCGTTTCATCAGAATTTCCTCTCGCTCAACGGTGCATCATTTCGGGCGAGGACAGCAAAAACGTATTCCATTCCTGCTGCGAACCAGCTTGATCCAGCGCTTGACGCGTCGCCGGACTCAAGGTCTTTTGCAGGGATTGAAAGTACAGCGAGTTGGCCAGTTGTGGAAATGCCGGGCGCTCCTGCGGTTGCGCTTCATCCGTCTTGAACAAACCGGCATTGCCTGATCCGATAGCCCTGGCGATTTCAAAGCGCGTTGTCATTTGCCCTGGGCTGGCCCACGCCGCCTCGACCAGGGGATAACCGTCCGGTGTCTGTCGCCCATACAGCGGTTCACCCATTCGGTTGAGCCAGTTGAGCATCGGTGCCACATTCAAAATGGGCTTGTCGTCATACGCCAAACGAATTGCCGAGACGACGTAGTGCAGCGGGTCCTTGAACTTGTGACCCAACGACTGTGTGAACTCCGCTGAAGTCAGCAGTGTGCGCATCGTCGCTGCAATGTCGCCATCCGTGCGCTGGAAGGTCTGCGACATGCGCGCCACCAGAGCTGCGGGCGGGTTGTCGGAAACAAAGTAAACGGCCAGCTTGCCGCAGATGAAACGGGCCGTAGCGGGGTGACGACTGAGCCTGTCGATTGCTTCACCCAGCTCTGCCAAGCCACGCCCGCGCACGGTTTGCCCCAATAGTTGCTTGTCGCCATAATCGTGCCGATTCGGATTGAATTCGAATAGCCCCTGGCGCACATACTGGGCTTGCAAATCGCGCCGCACTTTCGGCGCGGTCGAGCCCAAGTTGACGCCGACACCGGTCAGGATGCGCGCCAGTTCCTGCACATCGCGCTGGCTGTAGCCGCCGTTCACACCCAGTGTGTGCAACTCCATCAACTCGCGAGCGTAGTTTTCGTTGATGTGGTTGACCGCATTCTGCTCATTGTCAAGGTAGCGCAGCATCGCCGGGTGATGCACGGTAGCCGACAGCAAATCGCGGAATCTCCCGAGCACATGGGGACGAATCGCTCGCTCTTCATAGTCCCCCACCAGAGCGCGCAGATTGTGTTTTCCTTGATGCACATTGAAATGATTCATCCAGAACCAGCTCATCTGCTCCTGCAGCTGATTGGGCGAATACAGTGCACGCAGCAAAGACCGGGTTGCCGCTTCGCGCGCCAAGCGGTTCAGTTCCTGCTGGTAAGCCTGGCGCGCAACTTTCTTTTCATCATCGTTAGCTATTGCATCAGCTGCCCTGCGACTTTGCTCCAAGTCCTGGGTCAGCGATTCGATGCTGCGTTGAGAGATCGTCATGCTGGCGATTTGAGCCTGTACCGCAGCCGGCATTGGCGTCGGAGCTGGGTGCAATTGCTGATCCAGGTATCGCTCCAGCTCCAGCCTGTCCACCTGCTGCGCGGTAACGACATTGACACCCCAAGTCACGCGGTTGAGCAAGCTTACGGAGTCGATTTGCGCTGGCGATAGCTGACTGGCTCTCAAGCTGACAGACGTCCCGACGTCCAGAACTGGCGTCTCGCAACCAGCGAGCAAACCCAATAGAGCGCAAGCCGGCGTCAAAATCAACCGGAAGAAGGGATAGGCGCTCATTGGTTCTCCGATTTATCAAGACAAATGAGCCAATGACTGTGTATTGAAATGGCTCATCAAAACAGAAACGCACCTAACTGCCCAGCCGATGACACGGAGGCCATCAATACCATACCTTAAGGGTTGCCAGGCTGTTCGGTTACCTGGGGCGCAGGTGTTGCGCCCTGCTCAATATGCTCAACCAGCAGGTCGATAAAGTTGTCAGCTCCGAGCGCGATTCGCACCCGCACCGGCAGGTATTGCAGGGTCGGCGCAAACCAGATCTCGGCGGTGATGGCGCCTCGCGGATTGGCAATCGGTCTGGGCTGCAAATGAAACGCCGATAGCGGGCCGAACGCAGTGGTCTGCAGCGTATCCACCTCGACCACATCGTAGGTCCATAAGGCCATACCCTGCGGTCTGGCCAGCCACAATGGCACTTCAGACCCTATTTTCAGCGCAGCGCGCCCAGTCGCAAAGCGGTGGCTCAACTCAACGAACTGGCTGGCGGTGTCCTGCAACTCGGGCGGCTGTAACTTTTGGCTGCCGTCCTGAAACCTGACGTAGCCGCCATCAAAAGTCATGCGTTGCACGCTACCGGGATACTGTTCCTCGTAGGCACTGGGGGACAAGCCATGGTCGGTCACCTGGCCCTGGCTGATCATGGCAACCTGGATCACCAGCGCCAGACTCATATCGACCCGGACCTGGTAGCGGTTTTGTTCGCGCTGCCATTGCACCCGAGCACTGCCGTAAATTGGGCCCCGGTAGTTGCCCGTCAAACGGTAAGTCAGACGCGTGTCGGCCGGCCAGGTGTCGGTGACAGGCTGCATTGGGGCAACTGCCGGCTCGCTGGCCTCAATCACTTTCGCCGGTGGTTCAGTCGGCGGTTCCTGACTGGTTTGCGCGGGGGCAGTGGCTGGCATTTCTTCAGCTCCAGCTTCGGCTATCGGGTCCGCTGGTGTAGACGCAGGCATTGGCATTGGCGCTCGGTCTGGCTTGGCTTCGACCTCGCGCAACGGTTTCGGAACACTGACTTGCACAGGTTCTCCCGGTACGATGGTTCGCGTGAACAGGGGTTCTGCCATGGGCACCAGGGGTTGGAAGACCTGGATCTGGTCATGCAACCAGGACAAACCTGACAAATGACCCAGCAGAACCAGCAACACGAGCAAAAGCCCAACCGATCTGGATTTCATTCGCAGAGAACGTCCATGCGACGCAAGTCAGCCTTGCTCATGATCGTGGTTCGGATCGCGCTCACTGGAGACGATGATGAATTCAATAATCCAGAACTTTCTCAATCCAGCGGTCCGGGATGAGCCAGGAATAGCCCTTCAATTTTTCCATTCATACTCAATTGTCAATGGGGCATGGTCTGAGAAACGCTCATCCTTGTAAACGCCAGCTGCACGGGCGCCGCTTGCCAGGCCGGTCGTCGCCAAATGGTAATCCAGACGCCAGCCCACGTTCTTGGCATAAGCCTGCCCGCGGTTGCTCCACCAGGTGTAGGCGTCCTCGGTTGTGGTGGGATGCAGTTGCCGGTAGACATCCACCAGGCCCGCCTCACCCAGCAACCTGGTCACCCAGGCCCGTTCTTCGGGCAAGAAGCCGGAGTTCTTTCGATTGCCGCGCCAGTTCTTCAAGTCGATTTCCTGGTGTGCGATGTTGACATCGCCGCACAGGATGAACTCGCGCTCCGACTTAAGCTTGTTCAGATGCCCATAGAACTCCTCAAGAAAGCGAAACTTCGCCTGTTGGCGCTCCTCACCCGAGGTACCGCTGGGGAAATAACAGCTGATGATGGAATGCTTGGCCTTTGCCGTGTCAAAGCGCAACTCCACGTAACGCCCTTCGGCGTCAAATTCAGATGAGCCGTAACCGACCCGGACATCACTGGGCTGATGACGGGAATAGACAGCGACGCCCGAATAGCCCTTTTTTTCGGCAAAGTGAAAATGGCCCCGCAGACCCGCCAGTTCCTCAAACCGGCCCTGCACGTCTAGCGCTTGCGCCTTGACCTCCTGCATACAAATACAATCCGGCTTGACTTCGGCCAGCCAGGCTTCAAGACCTTTGCTGGTGGCAGACCGGATACCGTTGAGATTGAGTGTGGTTAATTTGAACAAGGAATTCTCCGTGTCAGAAAGTGTTGCAACAAAAACCGGGCAAGCCGCGCCGCAGGATACCTTGGCCCAGGATTTTGTGCAGTTTGTACTGGATTGCGGCGTGCTGCGTTTCGGCGAGTTTAAAACCAAGGCGGGTCGGATGAGTCCGTACTTTTTCAACGCCGGATTATTTGACGATGGCGCCAAGCTGGGACGACTGGCGCAGTTTTATGCGCAGCGCTTGCTGGCCAGCGGAATTGAATTCGACATGATTTTTGGCCCCGCTTACAAAGGCATTCCATTGGGCGCTGCACTGGCCGTAGAGCTTGCGCGCCTCGGGCGAAATGTGCCATTTTCCTACAACCGCAAGGAAGCAAAAGACCATGGCGAAGGCGGCACCCTGGTCGGCGCGCCGCTGCAAGGGCGGGTTTTGATTGTGGACGATGTGATGTCGGCCGGCACGGCGGCGCGTGAATCGATTGCAATCATCCAAAGCGCTGGTGCCACGGCGCACGCGGTCGTCATTGCGCTGGACCGACAGGAAATGGCAACCGAGAACGGCATGGATGTTGCCTACAGTGCCGTGCAGTACGTGCAAAAGCAGCTTGGGATGCAGGTCGCCGCGATTGCGAAACTGGCCGATTTGATGCAGTATCTTGACCAGCACCGCGCCGGTTCATTGGCCGCTGATTACCAGCGCGTGCTGACCTACCGGCAGCGTTATGGCGTAGAAGAAAGTTAATCATGTTCAGATCCAGCAGAAAGTTGTTGCGGTGTATTTGTCTTGGCTTGTCACTGACAAGTCTGCCACTCGTGGCCCTGGCACAAACGCAGCAGCCAACAACGCAAGGCATCTACACCTGCGTCGACGCCCGGGGTCGCAAACTGACGTCTGACCGACCCATCCCCGACTGCACCGACCGCGAACAAAAAGTACTGAATCCCAGCGGTACGGTCAAGACCAGAATTGGTCCTACGCTGACGGTGCAGGAACGCGCTCAAATTGAAGCCAAGGAAAAGGCAGAACTGGAAGAGCAAGCCCGTCTCAATGAAGAAAAGCGCAGGGACCGAGCGCTGCTAACCCGCTACCCGAGCAAGGCAGTACACGACAAGGAACGTACCGAAGCATTGGCTCAGATCGGTGTCGTGCGCCAGGCTTCGGTGAACCGGATGGAGGAATTGCAGCGGCAGCGCAAAGCCCTCGCCGACGAGATGGAGTTCTACAAAAAAGACCCCAACAAAGCGCCACCGTCGTTACGCCGCCAGGTCGACGAGGTGGGCATCAGCATGTCAGTTCAGACACGTTTTATTGCCGACCAGGACGCAGAAACGCGTCGCGTCAGCGCACGCTTTGACGAAGAGCTGGAGCGACTGAACCAGCTTTGGACCATGCAATCGCCCTTTCCTGCAGCCCCCGGCAAAAAGCGCTAAACCAGTCTGAGTCCGGTGGACTCAAGCCAGCTTCTTGCGCAACAAGTCATTGACCTGCTGCGGGTTGGCCTTGCCATTGCTGCCCTTCATGATTTGTCCCACCAAAGCATTCAGCGCCTTGCCATTACCGGCCTTGTATTGCTCAACGTTTTTGGCGTTGGCAGCCAGCACGTCATCAACGATTTTCTCCAACTCACTCAAGTCATTCAATTGCGCCAGACCGTCCTGCGCGATGACTTTGTCGATCAATTCAAGTGCACTCGCAAAGCCACCTGGTTCACCGATCGGCTGAACGGGTGAATCGGGCATCGTCCAAAGTCGCTCAAAGACCAACTTCGCCGCGTTGTTGGAGATCGTGTTGTCGTGAATTCGTTCGATCAGCGCCGCAAGTTGCAGCGCTGTGACCGGTGACTGTCCAATCCCAAGTTCACTGATGTTGAGGCGCCGCGACACTTCGCCCATGATCCAGTTGCCGACCAGTTTGGGTTGAGCGCAGGCCTTGGTGGTGGCTTCAAAATAGGCCGCCATGGCACGACTTTGAGTCAGTGCCGTAGCGTCATACTCCGACAATTCGTAGTCGGCCACAAAACGCTGCGCCATGACACGCGGCAGTTCCGTCATCCCGGCACGCACGCGCTCGATCCACTGCGGTTCAATCACCAGCGGCGGCAAATCCGGGTCTGGAAAATAACGGTAATCGGCCGCGTCTTCCTTGCTGCGCATGGCGCGTGTTTCACCACTATCGGGGTTAAACAGCACGGTCGCTTGATGAATGGCGTGACCGTCTTCAAGTTGCTCAATCTGCCAGCGCACCTCGTAGTCGATGGCTTGCTGCATGAACTTGAAACTGTTCAGGTTTTTGATCTCGCGGCGGGTGCCCAACGCGGCGCCGGGTTTACGCACCGACACATTGGCGTCACAGCGAAAGCTTCCCTCCTGCATGTTGCCGTCACAAATGCCAATCCAGGTGACGATCTTGTGCAGCTCTTTGGCATACGCCACCGCTTCGGCACTGGAGCGCATATCGGGCTCGGTGACGATCTCCAGCAGCGGCGTGCCGGCACGGTTCAGGTCGATGCCGGTTTGACCAATGAAGTCTTCATGCAGCGACTTGCCGGCGTCTTCTTCCAGATGCGCGCGCACCAACCGCACACTTCGTTTTTCCGCTGGTCCAAAGCCCGACGCAGGGGCCATAAAAAACTCGACGTCACCGCCTTGCACTACCGGAATTTCAAACTGGCTGATCTGGTAACCCTTGGGCAGGTCCGGATAAAAATAATTCTTGCGGGCAAAAATGCTGCGCGGCGCAATGTGGGACCCGACGGCCAGACCGAACTCGATGGCGCGTTCCACCGCACCTTTGTTCATGACCGGCAGAGTGCCCGGCAGGGCCAGGTCCACTGCGCAGGCTTGGGTGTTCGGCGCGGCGCCAAACGCCGTGCCAGCACGACTGAAAATTTTCGACTGGGTGGAAAGCTGGGCGTGGGTCTCGAAGCCGATCACAACTTCATAACCCAACACCAAGGGCGAGCTGGATGTATTCATATTCAAAATCCTTGCGGCTTGGCAACATGCCAATCGGTCGCCTGCTGGAATCGGTGTGCCACATTGAGCAACTTGGCCTCCTGCAAATAATTGCCAATCAGTTGCATGCCAACCGGCATGTGGCCAGCGCCAAAGCCGACCGGGATACTCATGCCCGGCAAGCCGGCCAGGGAGCCAGGTAAAGTAAAAATATCAGCCAGGTAATTGGCCACCGGATCGTCGCTTTTATCCCCCAGCTTCCAGGCCACGGTGGGTGCGACCGGCCCCGCAATGACATCGCACAGTTTGAATGCCTGCTGAAAGTCATCGGCAATCATGCGCCGGATTTTTTGCGCCTGCAGGTAATAGGCGTCGTAGTAACCGTGCGACAGCACATAAGCGCCGATCATGATGCGGCGTTTCACCTCATCGCCAAACCCCTGTGCCCGGGTCTTTTTGTACATATCGGTCAAGTCGGTGTATTGCTCGGCGCGGTGGCCAAATTTGACGCCGTCAAAGCGGCTCAGGTTGCTGGACGCCTCGGCTGGAGCGATGATGTAATAGACCGGAATCGACAGCTCGGTGCGAGGTAACGAAATAGGCACCAGCCGTGCGCCCAGTTTTTCGTATTCCTTCAAGGCAGCGTCCACAGCAGAGCGCACGTCGGGCGCCAGACCTTGGCCAAAAAATTCCTGGGGTACACCAACCCGCAATCCTTTTAGAGAATCATCCAGCGACCGGCTGAAATTTTCCTCGGGTACATCCAGCGAAGTGGAATCGCGGTCCGGGTCCGGCCCACACATGGCTGAGAGGAGCAAAGCGCAATCCTCAGCGCTACGGGCCAGTGGCCCGGCCTGATCGAGGCTGGAGGCGAATGCCACCATGCCGTAGCGGGAGGCGCGGCCGTAGGTCGGCTTGATGCCTGTGATGCCGCAAAAAGAGGCGGGCTGGCGAATCGAGCCGCCGGTATCGGTACCCGTGGCAGCCGGTACCAGACGCGCTGCGACGGCGGCTGCGCTGCCGCCTGATGAGCCGCCCGGTGTGCGAGTGCTGTCCCACGGATTTTTGACGCTGCCAAAGGCCGAGTTTTCGTTCGCCGAACCCATGGCAAACTCGTCGCAGTTGAGCTTGCCCAGGGTCACCACGCCCTGCTGGGCCAGCCGGGCGACCACCGTCGCATCAAAAGGTGAACGGTAGCCAGCCAGCATTTTGGAGCCAGCGGTCGAGACGAAATCCTTCGTCACAAAAATGTCTTTGTGCGCCATCGGGACGCCCAGCAGCGTGGCACCCGCAGTGCCTGCTGCCAGAGCTAGATCGGCAACTCGCGCTTGCTGCAGCGTCACTTCTTCATTGATGTCAAGAAAGGCACCCAATGACACATTGGCCCTGGCTCGGGCCAGAAAATGTTGTGCCGTCTCAACGGCCGATACTTTGCGCTCGCGCAGCAGGCTGACCAATTCGGTCACGCTCAGGTCATGTAATGCGGATGAGTTTTTCATGTTTATTTTTAGGTCACGCCGTGGCTGAGCACTGCGGGCAAATTCTGTCTGCACCTGACTGCAATTACTCAATCACCTTGGGAACCAGAAACAAGCCAACTTCGACGGCCGGAGCGTTGCGCTGATTCGCTTCCCGATTATTCGGTTCACTGACGCGGTCCTCGCGCAAACGCAAAGTTATGTCCTGAATAGTCGCCAGCGGGTGTGCCAGTGGCGCCACGCCGCGGGTGTCAACAGCACGCATTTTTTCGACCAGATCGAAGAAACCATTGATTTGCGTCAGCATGCGTTCACTCTCAAGTGGCTTCAGTTCCAGTCGGGCCAGATTGGCAATGCGAGCGATGTCAGAAGGTGTCAGGGACATAAAGTATTTTCGTTGGAAACCGGGTGTAAAACACCTTGTGGGAGGCGATGCAGACTGAATTTTAGACAGGGGATGGAGTATTATCCTGTCTTTGGCTTGATGGCTGCGACACCGCAGTTTTTGCCTGAAATATACAGAAACAGACAACAGGGCGATGGCGGGCCGAACCGCCCGCCGTGCCCGAGAGGATTTTTAATGTTTGGAGCATTCCGTCAGTACTTTTCTACTGACCTGGCGATTGACCTTGGTACCGCCAACACCCTGATTTACGTGCGTGACAAAGGCATTGTGCTGGACGAGCCATCGGTCGTTGCAATTCGCCACGAGGGCGGCCCGCAAGGCAAGAAGACGATTCAGGCGGTCGGCAAGGAAGCCAAAGCGATGCTGGGCAAAGTACCCGGCAACATCGAAGCCATACGCCCCATGAAAGACGGCGTGATTGCCGATTTCACCGTCACCGAGCAAATGCTCAAGCAGTTCATCAAGATGGTGCATCCGCGCTCCATCTTTCGCCCCAGCCCGCGCATTATCATTTGCGTGCCTTGTGGTTCCACTCAGGTCGAGCGCCGCGCCATTCGCGAGTCGGCCCTGGGCGCCGGTGCCAGCGACGTTTACCTGATTGAAGAACCGATGGCGGCCGCTATCGGCGCGGGCTTGCCGGTGTCAGAGGCGAGTGGCTCGATGGTGGTGGACATTGGTGGCGGCACCACTGAAGTCGGCGTGATCTCGCTCGGTGGCATGGTCTACAAAGGTAGCGTGCGTGTTGGCGGTGACAAGTTTGATGAAGCCATCATCAACTACATCCGTCGAAATTACGGCATGCTCATCGGAGAGCCAACGGCCGAGTCGATCAAGAAAAAAATTGGCTCCGCTTTTCCGGGCAGTGAAGTGCGCGAGATGGAAGTGCGTGGCCGCAACCTGTCCGAAGGTGTGCCGCGCAGCTTTACCATCTCCAGCAACGAAATTCTCGAAGCCCTGACGGACCCGATCAACAACATTGTGTCGGCGGTTAAAAATGCGCTGGAGCAAACACCTCCCGAGTTGGGCGCCGACATTGCCGATCGCGGCATGATGCTCACTGGTGGCGGCGCCCTGTTGCGCGACATGGACCGCCTGTTGGCCGAAGAAACCGGCCTGCCGGTGTTGGTGGCGGAAGACCCGCTGACCTGTGTGGTGCGGGGTTGCGGCATCGCGCTGGAGCGGATGGAGCGTCTGGGCTCCATTTTCACCAGCGAATAATATTTAACGGGTGCAGCGATGCCACTTGGTACGCTGGACGGTACTCCTCCTCCCTTCTTCCGACAGGGCCCCTCGGCGCTGTCCAAGCTCACGTTTTTCAGCGCACTGGCTCTGTTCCTGATGTTGGCCGACGCTCGCTTTGAGCTTGCTAAGCCTTTGCGCGTGGCAGTAGCGACCGTGTTGTACCCGGCCCAATGGCTGGCACTTCAACCGGTTGCGTGGGCCCAGGGCGGCGCCACCTACTTTGAGTCGCTGAAGGCGTCGCAGGCGAGCGAAGCAGCGACCCGTCGCAAGCTGAATTTGCAATCGCAGCGCGCCAATCAGGTGGAGCAACTGGTGCTTGAAAATTCGCGTCTGCGCCAGTTGCTGAGCCTGCGCGACCGGCTGACAACGTCATCGCAAGCGGCCCAGGTGCTGTATGACGCGGCCGATCCGTACACCCGCAAAGTCATCATCGACCGCGGCTTGATGGACGGTGTGCTGGCCGGCTCGCCGGTGCTGGACGAAACCGGTGTGCTGGGTCAGGTGACTCGGGTCTACTCGATGGTCAGCGAAGTAACACTGGTGACCGACCGGGACCAGGCGATTCCCGTGCTCAATGCCCGCACCGGGGCGCGTGGCGTGGCGTTTGGCGATCCCGCACTGCGAGCCAATGCGCTGGAGTTGCGCTACATGGCGGCCAATGCCGATGTGCAGGCCGGCGACTTGCTGACCACCAGCGGCGTCGACGGCGTCTATCCGCCGGGCTTGCCGGTAGCCAAGGTGGAGAAGGTTGAACGACGAGTCGACTCGGCTTTCGCCCGAATCAGCTGTTTGCCGCTGGCCCTGGTGGCCGGCGTCGGGCAAGTGATGGTGCTGCAACCTGTGACTACCCAAATAGCACCCCGACCGGCGGTCGAAGCGGCGCCCGGTCCGGTCAAGAAAGGGCTCAAGAAGTGATCATGCGCCCGGGCCATCAGCTGCTGCTGCCGGCCAATCCACTTTTCATCTGGGGCACTTTGCTGGCGGCGCTGGGCCTGAACATGTTGCAGAACATTGGCTTATTCGGTCGCGCCGCCTGGATGGCTGATTTTTTGGCTCTGGTGTTGGTGTTCTGGAGCATTCATCAACCGCAGCGCATCGGCATTGGTGTCGCCTTTGTATTCGGCATATTCGTTGATGTGCATCAGGGTGCCATGCTGGGACAACATGCACTTGGCTACACGGTGCTGAGCTTTTTGGCGATTGCCATTCACCGGCGCCTGCTGTGGTTCAGTGCGCCGTCGCAAGCCTTTCAAGTGCTGCCGCTGTTTGCCGCTTGTCACGCCATTGAGTTGATTGTCCGCATGATGGCTGGTGGCGCCTTCCCCGGCTATTTGATATTGCTGGCGCCGGTGCTTGAGTCGCTGCTGTGGCCCGCGGTGAGTGTGATTTTATTGTTGCCGCAAAGAAGGTCGCCCAACCCTGATGCGCACCGTCCCCTTTGAAAATTTGTTGCACTCACGTTCATGACTGAACTGCGCAACGTCGAAGCCGACCTGTCCCGCTTTCGGGCCCGGGTGCTGGTCGCCAGCATCGTCGTCGTTGTCTGCTTTTTGCTGGTGGCCTCGCGGCTGGCGTACCTGCAAATTGTGCGGCACGACGACTTGCTGGGACAGGCTGAAAACAACCGCACCGCGATTGTTCCAGTGGTGCCCAACCGGGGCCTCATTCTGGACCGCAATGGCATCGTGCTGGCCAGCAACTACTCGGCCTATACACTCGAAGTCACACCCTCCAAAATTGCCAACCTGGAGCAGACGATTGACGAGTTGTCCCAGGTGATGGAGATCGCAACGCGTGACCGGCGTCGTTTCAAAAAGCTGCTGGAGGAATCCAAGAGCTTCGAGTCACTGCCTATGCGCACCCGGTTGAACGATGAAGAGGTTGCAAGATTTGCCGCGCAACGCTTTCGCTTTCCCGGCGTCGACATCAAAGCCAGGCTGTTTCGAAACTACCCGTATGGGGAGCTGGCCAGCCACGTCATCGGCTACATCGGGCGTATCAATCCGGCCGAGAAGGAGACGCTCGACGATTCCGAAGACCAGGCCAATTACCGTGGCACAGAATACATCGGCAAACTCGGCGTCGAGCAAAGTTTTGAGAACCAGTTGCACGGCATCACCGGGGTCGAATCGGTGGAGACATCGGCCGGCGGGCGCGCCATGCGCAAGTTGGCCAGCAGTCCGGCCACGCCCGGCAACACGGTGCGGCTGTCGATCGACATCAAGCTGCAAAATCTAATTGAGGATTTGTTCGGCGAGCGCCGCGGCGCATTGGTGGCAATCGACCCCAAGACCGGAGAGATCCTGGCGTTTGTCAGCAAGCCAACATTCGATCCAAATCAGTTTGTGGAAGGCATCGACAGCGACAACTGGCAGGCGCTCAACGAATCGCCAGACAAACCCCTGCTTAACCGTGCCTTGCGCGGCACTTATCCGCCCGGCTCCACCTACAAACCGTTCATGGCACTGGCAGCGCTGGAAACCGGAAAGCGCACGCCCGAGCAGTCGATTTCAGACCCCGGTTTTTTCATGTTCGGCAACCACCGTTTCCGGGACGACAAGGAAGGGGGTCACGGCCTGGTCAACATGTACCGCTCCATCGTCCAGTCCTGCGACACCTACTACTACATACTGGCCAACGACCTCGGGGTCGACACCATTCATGATCAGATGCAGCGTTTTGGCTTTGGCGAGCTGACCGGCATCGATATTTTTGGCGAGGTGCGCGGCCTGCTACCCTCCACCGCCTGGAAGCGCAAGGCCTACAAGCGCCCCGACCAGCAAAAATGGTATGCCGGCGAAACCATCTCGCTGGGCATCGGCCAGGGCTACAACAACTTCACCATGCTGCAACTGGCCTCAGCCACTGCCACGCTGGCCAACGACGGCATCAAAATGAAGCCGCATCTGGTGAAGGAAGTGGTCGACATCCTGACGCATGCCCCGACCACAACTACGCGCGAAGCGATGGGTGAGGTAATTGCCAAGGCCGAACACATAGCCATCATCAAGAGTGCACTGATCGGTGTCAACATTGAAGGCACTTCGGCCGGGGCCTTTCGCGGTGCCGGTTACACCAGCGGCGGCAAGACCGGTACCGCACAGGTGGTTCAAATCAAACAGAACGAAAAGTACTCGGCCTCCAAAACGGAAGAACGTTTTCGCGACCATGCACTGTTTACTGCGTTTGCGCCGGCTGATAATCCGAAAATTGCACTCGCCATGGTGGTCGAGAACGCCGGCTTTGGTTCCCAGAATGCGGCCCCCATCGCCAGGCGAATTTTTGACTATTGGCTGCTGGGCCAGTACCCGAGTCTGGAAGACATTGAGGCCGTGCAAAAGGCGCAGGCACCAGCGCCGATCGGCAAAGTGCGCACCGTCGCCGAAGTGGCCTGGCCGCCCGAGGCCCGCTAACAGCGCTCACAGCAATAAAAAAGCACCGCGGATGGCGGTGCTTTTTCCTGTTTTCTTATTTCACTCACTTGCCCACAAGGGCTGTCTCCAGGGCCTTTCTCCTTCAACCGGCCTTTTGGGTCGGTTGACGATTGGCGCAAATGTACGCGCCTAACGGTGTTGCAACATTAGGACTTACCCTTTACCGATTTACCCTCCTGATAGCTGGGCAGCGTCCTCCACAATCCACTGCGCCGCCTTCTCGGCAATCATCAGGGCTGGTGAGTTGGTGTTGCCGCTGGTGATGAGAGGCATGACACCGGCATCGACAACGCGCAACCCGGCAATCAAACCCTGGCGGCCGCGCACCCGCAAACGCGCATCGACAACAGCCATCGGGTCGTCTGCGGTACCCATCTTGGTAGTACCGACGGGGTGAAAAATGGTCGTCGCGATGTCGCCGGCCAAGCGCGCCAGTTCCTCGTCGGTCTGGAACTGGGTGCCCGGTTTCCACTCCTGCGGCTGGTACTGGGCCAGCGCCGGCTGCGCCACAATGCGGCGCGTCAGACGCAGTGAATCGGCCGCTACCTTGCGGTCCGCCTCGGTACTCAGGTAGTTGGGCGCAATGGCCGGCGCATCCGCAAAGTTATTGCTCTTGATGCACAGGGTGCCACGACTGGTGGGGTTCAGATTGCAAACACTGGCAGTAAAGGCATTGAAATTGTGCAGCGGTTCGCCAAATGCCTCCAGACTCAGCGGCTGCACGTGGTACTCGATATTGGGGTAGGGTTGCGCGGCGTCGCTGCGCGTAAAAGCTCCCAATTGCGATGGCGCCATGCTCATCGGACCACTGCGCTTGAGGACATACTCCAGGCCAATCATGGATTTGCCCCAAAGCGAATTGGCCTGCGTGTTCAGCGTCTTCACACCGGACACCTTGAACACCGCCCGAATTTGCAGATGGTCCTGTAAATTGCTACCGACGCCGGGTGCGTCAACCACCACATCGACGCCATGTTGTTGCAGCAAAGCGGCAGGGCCAATGCCGGAGAGTTGCAACAGTTGCGGTGAACCAATGCTGCCGGCACACAAAATGACTTCGGCCGCCGCGGTGGCGGTGACCATCTCGGAACTGGTCCACACTTGTACGCCGGTGCAGCGCTGGCTGCCGTCTGCCTGCAGTTCAAGACACAGTTTGGCCACCTGGGCCGAAGTCCACATTTCAAAATTCGGCCGCGCGTAGCAGGTGGGCCGCAAAAAAGCCTTGGCCGTGTTCCAGCGCCAGCCCGCTTTCTGGTTGACTTCGAAGTAACCAACGCCTTCGTTGTTGCCTCGGTTGAAGTCATCGGTAGCGGCAATGCCGGCCTGCTGCGCGGCCTGTGAAAAGGCATCGAGCACATCCCAGCGCAGGCGCTGCTTTTCAACCCGCCATTCACCACCGGCGTTGCGATGCCGCAAAACTTTGCGGTAGGGGTCGGCGCCGTCCCGCATCAACTCCGGGGCGACGCCACGTGCACCATGCGCCGCGCTGGCACCCTTGTAGTGGTCTTCATGCAATTTGAAATATGGCAAGACGTTGTTCCAGTTCCAGCTGTCATCACTGGTGAGCTTGGCCCACTGGTCGTAATCGCGTGCCTGGCCCCGCATGTAAATCATGCCATTGATGCTGGAGCAGCCACCCAGCGTTTTGCCACGCGGGTAGCGCAACACGCGGCCATTCAGGCCAGCATCTGGTTCGGTGTTGTAAAGCCAGTCGGTACGCGGGTTGCCGATGCAGTACAGATAGCCGACCGGAATGTGAATCCAGTGGTAATCGTCTCGCCTTCCGGCCTCGATCAGTAACACGCGCTTGGTCGCATCGGCCGACAAGCGGTTGGCCAGCAGGCAACCGGCGGTACCGGCGCCGACGATGATGTAGTCGAATGCGGTGCTCATAGCTGCCTTGCCTTCATTGCCCAACCCAAACCGGTTTGCGCTTTTCCTGAAACGCCTTTTGCCCTTCTCTGGCATCGTCGGTCAACGTGAACAAGGCAATCTGGCTTTCGGTGAACGACATGGATTCTTCAAACGCCATCGTCTCCACCTTCTTCAGGGTGTACAGGCCACGCCGAATGGCAGCCGGCGATTTGTCCAGCAGCCGCTCCAGTAGCCATTGCAATTTGACGTCAACATCGTCATCGACATAATTCACCAGCCCCACCTGCAGTGCCTGCCCGGCAGTGATGGGTTCGCCGGTCAGGCACATCTCGTTGAGTGTGCGACGCCCAATCAAATGCTGCAACACGCTCAACACCTGGGCCGGGAACAGGCCCACTTTCACTTCCGGCAAACCAAAGATCGCATGGCGCGCCGCCACCGCCATATCGCACATCGCCATCAAGCCCATGCCGCCGGCCATGCAAGCGCCATTGACGCGCGCAATCAGCGGCACGTTACTGGCTCGTGCCACCCGCAGCAGCTGCGCCAGGTGGCCATGCGGTTCTGAATAGTCGGTGGTAAAAGCCTGGGCCGATTGCAAATCGGCACCCGCGCAAAAAGCCTTGACGCCGCCACCGGTGATGACGATGGCGCGGATGTCGCGCTGACCTTGCGCCGCGGAAATGGCCTGCGCCATGCCGGCCAGCACACCGTGGCTCATGGCGTTGCGTCGCTCTTCACGCGTGATGGTCAGCCACAACGCCGGCCCTCGCTGTTCCAGCTTCAGCTCGGACGTCGAGGCAAAAATAGGGTGGCTCATATTGTCTCCAGTTTGCGACATTCTGCCGCAACCGGAAAACGCCAACGCAGCGGTTGACTACACTCTGTCACCAACAAGCTCCACCACTGAAAATTTTGCCAATGCCCCCCGCTACGGCGCAAAACGCTCCTCATATTGCACGGCTCGCGACGGCCACCGGGTCGAGCCTGGTGCTGTCAGGCTGCTGGACGGCGGCGCGACTGGCCGACCCCACGGCGTGGCGTCACATCGAGTTGGAATTGGCGCTGGTTGGCAGGCCCGCAACCAAACACTCGACATGGGACCTGCGAGCCTTGCAGCGACTCGACCATACCGGCGCCCAACTGCTGTGGAACGCCTGGGGTCGGCACTGGCCGCCAGATCTGCTGATGCTGGCCGACCAGCGCACCATGTTGGCACGGGTCGCCCAGTTCGCCATGCCGGCGCCGTTGGCAGCCCGAAAATCTGCCTGGCAATTTTTTTTGTCACTCGGCGTCATGGAGTGGGTTCTGCTCGACCACATCAAATATTTCATCCGGCTGACCGGCCAGTTGCTACTGGATATTCTCAAACTGACACGCCACCCAAGCCGCGGCCCGTGGCGCGACATGTCAGGTCACCTTTACCGCATTGGCGCCACCGCATTGCCAATCACTGCGCTGGTTGGTTTTCTGATCGGTGTCGTTCTGGCCTATCTGATGTCGTTGCAACTGCGTCAGTTTGGCGCCGACGCCTTCATCGTCAACATCCTGGGCATTTCTCTCATCCGTGAACTCGGTCCGGTGCTGGCGGCGATCCTGATTGCCGGGCGCTCCGGCTCCGCCATCACGGCACAAATTGGCGTCATGCGCGTCACTGAAGAGCTGGACGCCATGCGCGTGATGGGCATTGCCAAGGGCTACCGGCTGGTCATGCCGCGCGCCATCGCCCTGGCTTTGGCGATGCCCTTGCTGACCGTCTGGACGACGCTGGCCGCACTGGCCGGCGGCATGCTGGCGGCAGACCTCGCAATGGGCGTGACACCGGCTTATTTTTTTGCCGCACTGCCGCGCGCGGTGCAGATATCCAACCTGTTTCTGGCACTGGCGAAATCGGTGGTGTTCGGACTGCTGATTGCGTTGATCGGCTGCCATTTCGGCCTGCGCGTCAAACCCAATACCGAAAGCCTGGGCCAGGGCACGACCGCCTCGGTGGTGACCTCCATCACGATGGTGATATTGGTTGATGCATTGTTTGCCGTCGTTTTCAAGGACATTGGCTTATGAGCCAGGCGTTGCCACCCGTGGTAGAGATCAGCAAGCTGTGGACGGTGTTTCGCAACGCGGGGCGCGAGACCGTGATTCACCAGGACCTTGACTTGCGCATCGAAGCCGGTGAGGTGTTGTCCATCGTCGGCGGCTCCGGCAGCGGCAAAACGGTTTTGCTGCGCCAGATGCTGGGGCTCGAACACGCAGCGCGTGGCACTGTCACTGTACTAGGCCAACCGGCCGAACAACTGGGGGCTGAAGGTGCCGCCAGCCGGGTCGGCATGCTGTTCCAGCACGGCGCCCTGTTTTCTGCTTTCACCGTGCTGGAAAACATTGCTTTTCCACTGCGCGAACTTAAAACTCTGCCGCGTTCCCTGATTCGCGAAGTCGCCATGGTCAAGCTGCAAATGGTCGGGTTGGAACCGTCGCAGGCGCACAAAATGCCGGCTGATTTATCCGGTGGCATGGTCAAGCGTGCCGCGCTGGCCCGGGCGCTGGTGATGGACCCGCCCCTATTGCTGCTGGATGAGCCCACCGCCGGGCTGGACCCCGACAGTGCTGACGACTTTTGCCTGTTGCTGCGTTCCTTGCATCGCGAACTGGGTCTGACCGTTGTCATGGTCACGCACGACCTGGACACCCTGTTTGAACTTAGCGGCCGGATCGCAGTGGTGGCCGACAAGCGCATCATCGTGAACGCAATTCCGACCGAAGTGATAGCCTATCCACACCCGTTTATTCATGACTTTTTTCTGGGTGAACGCGGACAGCGCGCGGCGGCCCTGTTGCACAAATACCCTTTTGCAGGGTAGAAAGAGACTCTGACGGTAATCTCATGGAAAACAAATCCCACGCCTTGGCAGCCGGTGCGTTTGTGCTGCTGCTGCTGTCCTTGCTGGTGGCCCTGGCCATCTGGCTGACCCGCGATACGCGCGAGCTGCGGGTCTACGAGCTGTCCAGCAAAGACTCCGTGACCGGATTGCAGCCGCAGGCTTCCGTGCGCTTCAAAGGTGTCAACGTCGGCAAGGTTACCGCCATCGGTTTCGATCCACAAGCGGTTGGCCAGGTGCTGATCCGCATCGCGGTTGACGATCTGGCACCGATCACCTCATCAACTTTCGCCACGCTTGGGTTTCAGGGCGTCACCGGTCTGGCTTTCGTCCAGCTCGACGACAGCGGCGAGTCCAGCACAAGACTGACGCAAGACCCAAGCTTGCCAACACGCATTCCGATGCGCCCCGGTTTGTTCTCCAAACTGTCAGACCAGAGCAGCAGCGTGTTGTCGCAGCTGGAGGAATCGAGTCGCCGCGTCAACCTGCTGCTTGGCGCCGACAACCAGCAAAATCTGATGAAGGCCATTGCCAGCCTGGGGCAAGCTGCCGCCAGCATCGGGCAGTTGTCGGCCGATAGCAACAAGGTGCTGCCGCAGCTGGTGCAAGACGCCAACGCCACACTCAAAATTATCCAGGACACTTCCATCCGCGTCGGAGCGAGTGCCGACGAGGCACGCGCCTCGGCCCGCGCCTTTAAAACCGTGACCGAGCGCATGAACGCCAAAGATGGAACGCTGGACCAACTGGCCAGTGGCGCTGTCACACTGAGCCACACCGGCCAGACATTGACCGGCGCAACACTGCCGCGCGTCCATCGGGCCGTCGACGACGCTGCCCGCACCGCGCGGCAGCTAAGTCAGGCCGCAGGCGCACTCAATGACAACCCGCAGTCCCTTCTTTTCGGCAATGCGCCGATACCGCCCGGCCCGGGTGAGCCCGGCTTTGTTGCCAGCCAGGGCAAACCTTGAAAGACGCCATGAATTCAGTCCCCACGCGCGAGCCGGTCAACCTGAAGAGCTGCCTGTTTGTGTTGGTTCTGGCCGTCTCAGGATGCGCCCTGCCGAGCCATCCGGCGCGACCGGCCGTCTACGACTTTGGCCCTGGCGCCAAGACAATATTGCCGGCGGTCGACGTCGGCAAGCGCACGCCGCTGGTGGTGGCCGAAGTCGAAGCCAACGCCGCCCTGGACAGCAACGCTGTGCTGTACCGCCTGGTCTACGCCGATGACCAGCAACTCCGCCCCTACGCGCAGGCGCGCTGGAGCATGACGCCGGCGCAACTGATCCGTCAACGTCTGCGCGAAGGCCTCGGACAAGGCAGACTGCTGCTCAACCCCGAGGACAACGGCGGGTCTGGCGCCAACGCCCAGTCAAACCCTCCCCTGACGCTGCGTGTTGAGCTGGAAGAATTCAGCCAGCTATTCGAGGCGCCCGACAAAAGCGTCGGCTTGCTACGCCTGCGAGTCACCCTGACACAGCGCAGCGCAACCGGGCCAAAACTGGTGGCGCAACATAGCCTCGTCGCGCAACACAGCGCGCCCAGTGCCGACGCCTATGGCGGTGTGCGGGCCATGACGGCGGCTACCGACGCCGCAGTACTGGAGATAGAGCATTGGTTGCATGGGTTTGATCGTTAGTTCTGTGCAATAAGCAGACGCCAAAGTTTGATATAGATCAAAAAATAAACCCTGTCGCCTAGACCCCGGATGCCGCAGGGTTTATGCTCGCTTACAGGTAAAGCTTAAGTAAACTTGAACCTATTTAACCCCAACCCGAAAGGCTATTAAATGAAATTGACGCACATCGTTCTCCCAGTTGCCATGGCAGCATTCGCCAGTTTTTCAACCCATGCGCTGGCGGCGGTTGATGCCGACGCTGCTCAAGCGTTGTTCAAAAAGAATGACTGCACCAAGTGTCACTCCGTCGATAAAACAAAAAAGGGCCCGGCCCTGAAGAAGATATCCGCCAAGTACAAAGGCAAGGCTGACGGCCAGGCCAGTGTCATTAAAAACTTTACGACCGGCGTCAAAGTCAAGCTCGACGACGGCACGGAAGAAGAGCACAAGATCATTGACACCAAAGATCAGGCAGCGCTGAAAAATCTGGCTGACTGGATTCTTGCCCAGTAACATCTGAACAACCCCACCGAGCCAAGGATGGTTCAGTTGATTCAAGAATGAATTGCAGTGAAGTAACGGTATCACGCTAACCGCTTTCAGCGGCTCGTGTCCTATCGTTCAACCGGAAGACGACGGAGAAAAAATGAAACATTCATTGGCTCGATGGGGCTCTGCTTGCCTGGTTTTGTTGGCCCTGGCAGGCTGCGGCGGCAGCGGTGGCGGCAGCGTGCCGCCCGTCTCCCCGGCTGCAGTTCTGAGCGCAATCGCCACTGCCAGCGCCGTGGCTGGTAACGACACAGCGATCAATTCTGCCGCACCCTTCACGGTGGTGCAGACGGCCGGTGTTGCGGCCGTCACTGTGAACAGCCCGCCCAAGGTCAACTTCACTGTTTTTTCGGATGGCAAGGTCAAGTCTGATCTGAAAATCACGGATGTCAGCTTCGCCATCGCCAAGCTGGTCCCAGGCACCAACAGCAATCCAGACCAATGGGTGAACTACATCTACCGGACCGAGTCAACTGGCACTGCCCCCAACAATGTTGGCTCCGGGCCCGGTGCCACGCCAGCCTTGGCGAGCGCCAAACAAGCAACCACCGATGGCAAGCAGACCGACGCAGCGCTGCTGGCAGCCCAACTGGTCTACAACGCCGACGGTTATTACACCTACACCTTCAAGACCGACATCAAGGACATCACCCAAACCAACGGCGTTGTCTTCGAACCGACCTTGACGCATCGCATCGCCATCCAGTTGAGCTATAAAAATGCCGCCGGCGAGGCTATCAAAGTCAACCCTTACTTTGACTTCACCGTCGACGCCAACGGCAAGTCCGTCGCAGTCACTGACCCGGCCAAAACCCGCAAAATGACCGACGTATCGTCCTGCAATAGCTGCCATGAGAAGCTGGCGCTGCACGGTGGTGGTCGCGTCGACACCCAATACTGCGTGATGTGCCACAACCCCGGCACGATCGACGCCAACAGCGGCAACGTGCTCACCCTGGCCACCATGGCGCACAAAATTCATGCTGGCAAATTGCTGCACAGCAAACTTGCCACGGGTGGCGAGGACTACACCATCTGGGGCTACCAAAGCAGCAAACACAGCTACGCCGAAGTCGGCTTTCCGCAAGACCTGCGCAACTGCACCAAGTGCCATTCAGGCACGAACCCCAATACCCCGCAAGGCGACAATTGGAAATCCAAACCTAATAAGGAAGCCTGCCTGACTTGCCATGCCAGCGGCGTTGGCTCTAACTGGGACGTTACTCACACGGTTCTTGTCGGGATGATTCTTGGCAGCGGAACACCGGTCAGCGCGATGACCAATCAGATGTGCGCCGATTGCCACAAAGTCGGCTCCGCAATTTCGGCAGAACGCGTTCACTTCAACCAGGTTGAAGTGAACGCGGCCAAGTACAAGATGAACATCGAAAGCGTCGCTTTCAACGACACGGCCGACCACAAGGCGCGCAGTGTTTCGGTCAAGTATTTCCTGTCGGATCCGACCAACGGCAACACCGCTTACAACTTGGTAACGCCTGACTGTACCTACACCGGAACAGCAGGTCCCTGCGTGCCGCCAACCACCACCCCCAGCACACCCAATAACACAAGGTTTGGCAACCTGCGCTTCTACCTTGCTTACCAGAACATGGTCGGTCAGTCGGATGTGGTGACCGAGTTCTCGGCCTACAACAACGGCGGCAACAATGCCAACGCTTTTGCGCATGCAGGAACCAACGACGGCAGCAACCATTACACAGTGAACGTCCCGGTGCCCGATGACAGCGCAACGGCCATCGCAAAGGGCACCGCCCGCGTCGTCAGCATCGGTCAGATCAAGGAGCCGAAGTTGCAAATCCAGTGGTCAACCGATCCGCGACCCGAAGTGGTGCCGAAGGTTTTTGTTAACACGGTAGTTCAGCACGCCTCCCAGGAACTCGCACTCACCGGCACGCTGCAACCGCGCCGCACTATCGTCGCCAACGAGAAGTGCAACGTCTGCCACGGCGCGCTGGGCACCACCTCCGGCTCGAATACGCTGGCCAATGCCTTCCACGGCGGCGCCCGCAATACGGTTGAAGCCTGCGTCACCTGCCACGACGCAAACCGGGTGTCTTCGACAGTCATGACCAACGGCCTGGCGCTCAATGAGTCCTACCAGTTCAAGCGCATGATCCATGGCATTCATGGCAACTCCAAGCGCACCTTTCCGTTTACACACGGCAACACGGTGGTAGGTGCCTTCTGCAACCCCGCCAACAGCAGCGCCATTGCCACGGCGGCTTGCAATGGGAGCCTCAACTTTCTCACTAGTGTCGAGAACTACGCCGCCGAAGTAGCCTGGCCTGGCGTTGGCATCAATTGCAACGCCTGCCATGTCAACGACTCGTATAAGCGCGACCAGAGCCCACTGGGTGCCGTCGTGCTGAAGTTCGGTGCTGCGGCAACTGGCCCGGCAGTTTTTGGCGCCGCAACCGCGCTGACCGATGCAAACTTGTGGAAAGTCATCTCGCCCAAAGCCGCTAGTTGCACGGCCTGCCACGATTCAATCACCGCCATCACCCACGTCCAAAACTTTGGCGGTGGCACGTTTGGCGATAGGACGCAGGCCGACGTCACTTCTACCGTGCCAAGCAGCACCAGCTTGCCGCGTGAGACCTGTGACGATTGCCACGCCAGCGGCGGCTCCAAGAGCGTGGACATCGTCCATGGTCAGAAATAACCATGGACTATTTGAAGGGATTCGGGATGCGTATCAAGCGTTTAACCGCCATCTTCGGGCTTTGCCTGTTCGGGCTGCTCGGGCCAGCCTGGAGTGCCGGCGAAACCGGCGCCGCATTGTGCGTCACTTGCCACGATGAAGAAGACCTGCCGGACATGAGCCGCTCGGCGCACGGCTTCGCTGTCGACAAACGGGTGCCGGACTGCATCACCTGCCACGGCGCCAGCCCCACCCATGCCAAGAAGCCCGCTGACGTCAAGGAACGGCCGCACCCCGACCGCATGTTCATCCGGCAATTTGCGCTACCTGCCAACGAACGCAGTGCGGTCTGCCTGACCTGCCACGCCAAAGACCCCAAGCGCGCCTTGTGGGCTGGTAGCCAGCATGACAGCGCCGACCTTGCCTGCAATTCCTGCCACAAGATACATGCCAACCGCGACAAGATAATGAACAAGGCAGCCCAGCCCGAGGTCTGCTACACCTGCCACAAAGAGCAGCGTAGCCAGATGAACCGCGTATCGCATCATCCGGTCCCCGAGGGCAAGATGAGCTGCTCTGATTGCCATAACGTGCATGGCTCAGCCGGCCCCAAGCTGGCCAAGCGCGACAGCACGAATGCCACCTGCTACACCTGCCATGCCGAAAAACGCGGCCCCTTCGTGCATCAGCATGAACCGGTCGCCGAAGACTGCGCGAACTGCCACAACGCACACGGCAGCAGCATTGACGGCATGCTCAAAACGCGCGCACCCATGCTGTGCCAGCAATGCCATACGCCGCACACTGCGGGTGGCATCGGAGCCGTCGGTGTACCCAGCCCTGGCAGCAGTGGCAAGAACGTCGCCAACCTGTGGCAGGGGCGAAGCTGCCTGAACTGCCATACGCAGGTTCATGGCTCCAACAACCCGTCGAGGACCAATCCGACGCCACAGCTGATGCTGCGCTGAAGCACGGAGAACCACCATGACCCCATCCGTTTTTTCTTTTGGCGCTCACAGAACCGTGATCGCTCTGGCGGTTAGCGCCGTCTGCTTTGCCGCACAAGCGCAGACCGAAGGTGCCCAGACCAGCATCAGCCTCGGACTGGGTGCCGTCACCGGCTCCAGCGCTGACCGCGCACAATTCGGCCAGTACAACGGCCTGCACACCGACCGCAAAGTCATTGGCATTGCAGACATCGACTACAGCCTGCGCAAGGTAGAGGCGCCGACCTGGGTCCAGCTTGAGGGCTCCAACCTGCTGGGAGACTCGCGTGAACTGCACCTGGTCTGGAAGAACCCAGGTAGCTGGAAACTCAGCGCCGACTATGGCGAGCTGACACGCTACAACCCCTACACGGTGAACACCGGTCTGCTGGGTGTCGGGTCCACGACGCCACAGGTGGTGCCGCTGCTGGCCGGCAACGGCACCGACTACGATTTAAAAACCAAGCGCACCGGACTCGGTATCGGTCTGGCAAAATTTATCACCCCGGCGCTGCAGTTCGAGCTGGACCTGAAGAGCGAAAAAAAGGAAGGCGCACGGCTGTCCGGCATCGGCATGAACTGCCCATCGGTGATCGCACCCAGCTGTGGCGCCAACACCGGTTGGGCGCTGCTGATGCTGCCCGAACCGATCAATGCCCGTCACACGCAGGTCGAAGCCAGACTCAGTTATGCCCTGGAAAAGCTGCGCTTTAACCTGGGCTATTACGGTTCGTTCTACCGTAACGCCAACGACACGCTGAACCCCAATGTACCTGGCAGCTTGAATGCCAACGCGGCGCTGATTGGCATACTGAACAATCCGGTGGCGCTGGCACCCGACAACCAGGCGCACCAGTTTGACTTGAGCGGCAGCTACGACTTTACGCTGAGCACCCGCGGTAACTTCAAGCTGGGCTACGCCACCGCCACGCAGAATGCCGACTTTGCCAGCGCCGGCCTGAGCGGCGCTCCGGCCGGTGTCAGCAACCTGGGTGGTCTGGTCAACACGAGGTTGGCCAAGATCGGCCTGACTTCGCGCCCGATAGCCAAGCTGTCCTTGCTGGCCGACGTGCGCTATGAGGACAAGAACGACCAAACGCCCATCGCCTCCTACAACCTCGAAGGCGCAGTGCCGCCCTTGCCTGCCTTGCCATTCACCTACACCAACCGCGATCTTTCCAGCAAAAGGACCAACGGCAAATTGCAGGCCAACTGGCAGTTCAACAGCGACTACCGCGGCACGCTGGGTGCCGACTATGAAACCATCAATCGCGGCGTCTACACCGCGACCAGCGCAGTGTCTGGCATCAATGCGCTGCGCCAAAAGACCCAGGAGACTGGCTTGCGCGCAGAACTGCGTGGCCGCATGGCAGAGAACTTCAGCGCCACGGTGGGTGTCTCCAGCAACCGACGCGACGGCTCCAACTGGTTGAAAGACAACAGTGGTCTAGGCCTTACTGAAGTCACCAACCCGACCGACCCCGTCACCGGCTTTTTGCCGACGGCGATCTTCATGCCCACGCTGGCTGATCGCCAGCGCAACAAGGTCAAGCTGTTTGCCGACTGGCAGCCCAGCGAGAAGTTGACTTTGCAGCTCAGCGCTGAAAAAGGGTCCGACAAGTTCACCACGCCCAGCCTTTATGGACTGCGCGACACCGGCATGAATCAGCTTAGCGTTGACTGGGGTTACACCCTGTCCGATAACTGGGCTTTGAATGGCTACGCGTCGCGCGGCGTGCAGACCTTTAACCAGGCGCGACCGGCGGGCTATCTGATGGCGTTTGACAACACCAACCTCGGCGCCAGCATCGGCTTTACCGGCAAGGCCAGCAGCGCCCTGCAAGTCGGCGGCAATCTGACCTATGTTGGCGACAAGAGTGTCTACGCGCAATCGTTCGATGCCGCAACCGATGCCTATAGCCAATATCTGCTGGCCAGCAGCGGTGGCTTGCCCGATGTAGTGTACCGCCAGACCGCCTTGAAACTGTTCGGCAAGTACTCGCTGGACAAGGCTTCTGCAGTGCGCATGGATGTGGTGTATCAGCGCGCCAGCGTGAACGACTGGACCTGGACCGCCTTCACCTATTCGGATGGCACCACAGTGACGCAAAAGCCAACGCAAAGCGTCGGCGTCATCGCGGT